>NZ_KB899834.1 GCF_000378425.1 Cohnella laeviribosi DSM 21336
GGCGTCCACACCTCGAGAGGCAGAACGAAGGAATGTAAGGGCTAAGACCCAGCGTGACATGGGAGGGTAAGCCGTCGGGGGAATAGAGTGGATATCCAGAGTGCGGTCATACGACTCATCCATAGATTGGGAACAGCGTCCCAACCTCTATTCCCGCCTCCGGCTCCTCCAGAAAATTATGTCATAGCTACATGACTTATCCATCTTTCAGGATGGTCGATGGTTGAAAATCTAAGAACGAGTGAGAAAACGCGAGAAAACATTAAATAATAGTGGGAGGAGATCGCAATGTTCAAAAATGGGTGGAAACTCGGTTTGGCCGTCACGCTGGCGGGAGGGCTGCTGGCGGGATGCGGCACTTCGAACGACGCGGCGAATCCGGCCGGAAGCGCATCGGCGAACGCGCAGGGACAGGAGACCGGCGGCGGTTCGTCCGGTTCCAAGGTGAAGATCGTATTCAGCCAAGGCGCGGATCAGACGGAAGGCACCAAAAAGCTGATCGCCGCTTTCGAGGAGAAGCATCCGGAGATCGATGTCGAATTGCGGGAATTTCCCAACGATTCCACGCAGATGCACGATCAATTGGTGACCATTCTGGGCGGCCAATCGCCGGAACTCGACGTGATCAACCTGGACGTCGTGTGGCCGGCGGAATTTGCGCAGGCCGGATTTCTGCTTCCTCTCGATCGGTATATCGAGAACGACGGCATCGATCTCAGCCAGTATCTCGAAGGCGGCGTTCGCGCAGGCAATTACAACGGCCAGCAGTGGGCGCTTCCCCGTTACAACAATTCGGGGCTGCTCTATTACCGGACGGATATTGTGAAGGAAGTGCCGAAGACTTGGGATGAGCTGTTGGAACAGGCCGAGAAGCTCAAAGGCCAGGGCGGCACGCAATACGGCTTCGTATCGCAAGGCAAGCAATACGAAGGACTGACGGTCGCTTTTACGGAATTGGTAGGCGCTTATGGCGGATCCATTCTGGACGAGAACGGCAAGGCGGCGGTAAACAGCCCGGAAGCGTTGAAAGGCCTTAAGAAGCTGATCGACATTTATACGTCCTCCGCGGTTCCATCGAATATCAACACCTTTACCGAGAAAGAAACGCTGAACGCCTTTATCGAAGGCAGCGCGGTATTCGCCCGCCACTGGCCGGCCATGTACGCGCAAGCGAACGATCCGGCCAAATCGAAAGTGGTCGGGAAGGTCGGCATCGCTCCGTTGCCTTCGGGCGATGTCCGTTCGGCGGCCGCGCTTGGCGGCTGGTTCGGGGCGATCAGCAAGTATTCCAAGCATCCGAAGGAAGCCTGGGAATTTCTTAAGTTCCTGATCAGCGAGGAAGGCGAAAAAATCATAGCCGTCAACAGCACGCAGACTCCGACGAACCTCAAGCTGTTTGACGATCCTGAGGTGCAGAAGGCGAGCCCGCTTTTCGCCAACCGCGATTTTGTAAACGGACTGAAAAGCGCGATCCCGCGTGCCATGACCCCGGACTACGCGAAAATTTCGGGCCTGATTCAAATCGAGGTTTCCAAGGCGATCGCCGGCGAGCAGACGCCTGAACAAACGCTTGCCAACCTGGAGAAACAGATTAACGAGGTCATCGGGCAATAACGGAATGCACGTCCCTGACGAATGAGGAGCCGCTTGGCACGGCTCTTCATTTTGTCGGGGGAAGGCGGAAGCAGGGAGGGGCTTGATGCGATTCGGAAACCGAACACTCGCGAGGACATGGACGGCTTACGCCATGATTCTGCCGGCCGTGCTGATGATTGCCGCCGTCGCCATTTGGCCGCTGATCCGTACCTTCTGGATCAGCCTGTACGATTTGCGGCTTAACGATCCGGAACGAAATCAACTGAACATGTCCTATAGCGTCAATGTAGAAAAATATGCGGAGTCGACGGCCTTGCTGCTGTCGCTTTTGAAGAAAGAAGCCGCAGCCGCGCAAGGGGATCGGCAATCCGAGCTGTCGGCACTGGCGGACCGGCTGTCTCGCGTCAACGAAGAATTGAAGGAAGACGCGGCGTTCAAGAAGCGTCTGGATGACGTCAACGAGCTGTTGGACAATTTCCAGCCGGTGCCGGCCGAACTGCAACAAATCCGCTTGGACCGAAATAAAGCGGTACGAATGCGGCAGCAGTTGTCCGACATCAAGCAATCGGTTCAGTCGCTGAAGGATGGCGGCGCTTTGTCCCGGCCGGACGATGCGATCGGATTGACGAATTCGGTGCTGCAATCGTTCAGCGTACCGAATTATGTAGGATTCGGCCATTATCAAAAATTGCTGTCGGAACCGCGGCTGTGGGATGCGTTGAAAAACACCGCGCTGTTTACCGCGATTTCGGTCGCGTTGGAAATGCTCGCCGGATTGCTGATCGCGCTGCTCATCAACCGCACGTTTCGCGGACGCGGCCTCGTGCGTGCGGCCGTCTTGATCCCATGGGCGACGCCGACTGCCGTATCGGCTATGATCTGGCATTTTTTGTATGACGGCCAGAACGGGATCGTGGCCAAGCTTTTGATGGAAATCGGCCTGGTATCGGATATGAGCGCTCTGCTTTCTACCCGGACGGGAGCCTTGGCTTCGGTGATTCTGGCAGATGTGTGGAAAACGGCTCCTTTTGTCGCGCTGTTGCTGCTGGCCGGGCTGCAGACCATTCCGTCCGCTCTGTACGAAGCCGCCCAGGTGGACGGCGCAAGCCGCTTTAAGCAATTTTTTCACATCACTTTGCCGTTGCTGAAGCCGACCCTTCTTGTCGCTTTGTTGTTCCGGACGTTGGACGCCTTCCGCGTCTTCGATCTTATCTATGTATTGACGGGCGGAGGACCCGCCAACTCGACGGAATCGATCACCATCTACGCTTACAAGACCATGTTCGCGGAACTGAATTTCGGAGCGGGTTCCGCCCTTTCGGTCATCGTATTTGTATGCGTGCTTCTGATCAGCATGGCGTATGTCAAACTGCTGGGCGGCGAAACGCTAAGCCGGCGCATTCGTTAGGAGGATCGAAATGAACAGGCAAGCAGGGTATTCGTTTTATGCGGCAACCGCGATCTTCGTGGCGGCCGTCATGTTTCCGTTCGTCTGGATCTTTCTGGCTTCCGTGAAAGCGCCGGCTTATCTGTACGGCCGTTATGCGTTCGACGTCGTCGTGCCTGAATACACGCTCGACAACTACGTATCGGTATTCGCCAACCATCCGTTCGGCCGCTATCTGCTGAACAGCTTTGCGGTCGGCCTTCTGACGATGACCGTTACGCTCGGCATTGCGTCATTCGCCTCTTACGCCATTGCCAGACTGCATTTTCCCGGCAAAACGCTCTTTCTCGGCGTCCTGCTGGCGATCTCGATGTTTCCTCAAATCGCGACGATCTCGCCGCTGTTTCTGTTCATGCAGTCCGCCGGCCTTCGCAATACGTATGCCGGTTTGGTGATTCCATACACGACTTATGCGTTGCCGCTCGCGATCTGGTATATGACGACATTTTTTCGCAACATTCCGTACGAGTTGGAGGAAGCCGCCAAAATGGACGGCGCCTCGGCGCTGGTTGTGTTTTACAAAGTGCTTGTTCCGCTCGTTTCGCCCGGATTGTTCACGACCGCCATCATCGTATTTGTGGATGCTTGGCATGAGTTTTTGTTCTCGCTGACGATAAATACGAAGGAATCGATGATGACCGTGCCGGTCGGCATCGCCATGTTCCAGGGCGAATTCACGTTTCCATGGGGTGAAATATCGGCGGCTGCGGTCACGGTTACGGTTCCGATCATCGTTCTTGTCCTTCTTTTCCAGCGCCGCATTATTTCCGGGCTTACTTCCGGCGCGGTGAAAGAATAATACGTTATCCGCCAAAGGAGACATGACTGGTGCCATTCAAAAATATTCTGTTCATGATTTCGCATGATACGGGCCGCTACCTCGGCTGCTACGGAAAACCGGTTCAAACGCCGGCCATCGACAAACTGGCGGAGCAGGGGATCCGTTTCGACCGGTATTTCTGTCCCGCGCCGCAGTGCAGTCCAAGCCGGGGAAGCATCCTCACCGGCCTCTATCCGCAAAATCACGGCATGATCGGACTCAGCCATTTGGGCTTCTCCATGCGCGAGACCATCACGACGCTGCCGATGTGCCTGGGCAAAGCGGGATATGAAACGGCGCTGATCGGCTTCAGCCATGAGACGATTGGCGAACCGGAAAGCCGGATCACGTCTTCCACGTACAAACTCGGCTATGAAAAAGTCGTGCCCGTGCCGGGCGACCGTGCGCCCGACGTGGCCGAGCGGGTCGCCGACTTTCTGAAAGAAAGGGCCGGCGGCAACGGCAACCGCCCGTTCTTCGCTTCCGTCGGCTTTTTCGAGACGCATCGGGACTTTTACGAATATGAGCCCGCCGCCGATCCGGAAGATCGGATCACGCCTCCCCCTTATTTGCCGAATACGCCGAACGTGCGGAAAGATTTGGCGTTGTTGCACGGTTCGGTCAAAACGTTGGACAAAGCGGTCGGACGTATTCTTGAAGCGTTGGAAGCGGCCGGATTGGCCGAGAATACGCTGGTGATTTACACGACCGACCACGGCATCGCGTTTCCGAGGGCAAAAGGGACGCTTATGGACGCAGGACTGGAGACGGCCCTGATCATGCGACACCCGGGTTATCTCGAAAGCGGCCTCGTCGTGGACGATTTGCTCTGCAACGTGGACTTGATGCCCACGCTGCTGGAATATGCGGGCGTGCCGATCCCGGAAGGGCTTGACGGCGAAAGCTTCTGGGGCAAAATCGCGAACAAGGCGGAGGCGCCGGTACGCGACCACTTCTTCGCGGAGCTGACCTGGCATGACTGGTACCACCCGATGCGCGGGGTCAGAACGGAACGTTACAAGTATATCCGCAACTTCGAAGACGGACCGTCGGTCTATTTGCCGCTCGATATTCACCGCAGCTTGTCCGGCCAGGACGTGCGGGAGGAATACTATAAGCCGAACGTGCCGGAAGAACTGTACGATCTGGAAAACGATCCGCTCGAGCGCCACAACCTGGCGGACGACGAGAACTACCGCGAAGTGCTTGAGGAGCTTCGGGCCAAAGTGGAAGATTGGATGAAACGCACCAACGACCGGCTACTGGGGGGCAAAGTGCCGGGAACGGCGGCGCCCGAATGGCAGGAACAGTTCGACAACGGCACGGCCTATGGCGCCAAGCGGCCATAGACAACCTTGGGCGCATGCGAGCCGTAGCGTTCCTATCCCGCCGACCGCACCGTTCGCCGGTGCTGAAGCTCGGGCGGGGCGGGCGTCATCTAACAGGGAAGAGGGCCGTCCGGCGAAGGAGCGGCCCTCTTCGAGGTCATGACGGAAGGCGGAATGCCGGGGTCAGGGATCGAGCACCGACTTCGCAATCTGCGGTACGATCGCGGTTTCCCAATCCGGTTCCTTCTTCGTCACTCCGATTTCGGCAAAAAACTTTCCTTGCTCGCGGCTGTCGGCGACAAAGTCTTCGACGTCGGGCGGGGAAAGCAGATAAGCGCGCCGCTTCATGGTCAGCTCGGCGATTTCCGTGCTGACCTTGTTTTCGTTCGCAAAGAGCTGCACCGCGTCGGAGGGATGATCTTGGACCCAAGTGAGCGCTTGCCGGTACGCCTGGATAAATCGGGCCACGGCGTCGGGATAGGCGTCGACAAAGTCGGCATTGCCGAACAGCACCACGTAGTTCTGAAAATACCCTTCGCCGTCCACGAGCGGCACGGCCTCTTTACTGACTTCGGCGCCGGCGTAAAAGGGGTCCCACGTCACCCAGGCATCGATGGAGCCGCTCAGGAACGCCGAGCGTCCCACATCGTTTTCGAGCTTGACCCAATCGACCTCGGAATCCTTGATGCCGGCGCTCTGGAGTACCTTTTGCGGAAAGAAGTACGACTTGCCCATGGGCGTGGCGATTTTCTTCCCCTTCAAATCGGCCACGCTTTTGATGGAAGAATCGGGGCGCACCAAAACGGCGTGGGTTTTCGGGCTTCGCTCGGTCAAGGCCAAAATGCGGATCGGCTGATCCGCAGCGATGGCGGTTACCGGATTGCCGCCGATGGCCAGATCGAGCGCGCCGCTAGAGATCGCTTCCGTAATGGGGGTGAGAGACAAAAACCGTTTGTACTCGATTTCGGGGGATCGGTCCCCGAAAGCCTTCTCCGCCAGCTTCTGGTCTTTCAAGACGAAGACGGGGATGTAGGGGGGCTGGAAGCCGATCCGAATCTTCGGCGGGATTTTGCCGGCAACCGACGGCGACGCTGCAGCCGACGGCGACGCTGCTTTCGACGGCGATGTTGTTGCCGGCGCCGACGAACCGCCTCCGCCGCAAGAAGCGAGCAACCCCACGACAGCGATCATCCCCGCCGCCAGGATTAGGCGATGAATCAACAAAGAGACCTTACGCGGATTCTTTTTGGTCATATGCAAGCCTCCTTAAACGGTTGGGAACCGGCCGGCCGCGCAAGCCCTAGCTTGTCCGATAGGCGTCCGGCAGGTGCCCGCTGCGGTTTTGCGACGGCCGCCGCGAGGGTCGAAGCCGCTCGCGGCGGCGTTGCTTGTTTCATCTCCGTTCCGCTGCCGCCGACTGCAAGCGCGGCATCACCTCGCGGGCGAGCAGCTCAATGGCCCGCAACGACGCCGCGTGCTCGCTTCCCGCCGCATAGACCTGGCAGATGATTTCGTCGAAGCCGAACGCGTCATGCCACTGCTGCAGTTGCTCGGCCACCTCGTCCGGCGAGCCGATCACCATGTTCATCTGCTTCATGAGGTCCCTGTACTCGCGCGTGCCGGTGCGGCCGTCCCAAGCGATCCCGCAGTCGTACTGCGCATAACGGGCAAAGGTCCGGCGGGTTTGCTCCTCCGCCTCCCGGGCGGTCTCCGCGACGTAGACAAAGCGCAGTAGGGCGACCCAGCCGGGCCGGTCCTGCAAGGCGGCCCGGTAGCGGTCGATCCACTCGCGATGGCGCTCGGCCGCACCCACCCGAGGGACGAGCAACCGATAGCCGTGCTTGCCTGCGAGCTCGACGGTCGAGTCGCTGGCGGCCAGCCAGATGAGATCGTTGGCGTTGCGGAACGGTCGGGGGCAAATCTCGACATCCGTGAACCGGTAGTAATCGCCGTCAAAATCAACGGTCCCCAGATCATACGCTTGCCGCAGAATTTCAATGGTCTCCAGCGTCCGCCCCGTTTTCTCCTCGATCGAAATGCCGAACTTCGCAAATTCGGCGGCTTTATTGCGGGCGCCGGAACCGATGCCGAGCCTCACCCGGCCTCCGGACAGGACGTCCAGCAAGGCCGCGTCTTCGGCAAGGCGCAGCGGCTGATAGTAGGGAGCCTCGACGACGGCCGTACCGAGACCGATCCGCCGGGTCAGGCCGCTAATCCGGGACAAGCTGATCAACGGCGCGGGTTGACGGCCGTAAACCTCGAAATGATGCTCGGCGAGATAAATGGCGTCGAACCCGAGCTGGTCCGCCAGCACCGCCTGGGCCTCAATCTCCCGGTAGAGTTCCCGTACCGATGTGCCCGGCGTGATGTCGCAGTTGTAAAACAGAGAGAATCGCATGTTTCTTTCCCTCCCCCTCTCTTGTTTGTCCATCGTAACGAGCAGCCGGCGCAGATGGGGTGCGGATTCGCGGTACGCCGTCTTCGCCTTCGTTAAGCATGTTCCGGGCCGGAAGCGTCCGCCATTTTCCATCTCAGGGCTGTTCGCTTAAGACGCCGTTTCGGCGGCCTGTTCGGGAGAGACGTGCTCGACCGTTCCGGCGATTTGCTGCGGTTGCGCCAGCAGATTCAAGATAGGGCAGGACCGTTCGACGGCCGCGTGCAACTCTTTCAGCTCCGTTTCCGAGGCGGGCGAAACGATCCGTACGTGGTAACGGATGTTGTGCGGATAGACCGGAACGTGCTCGAAACCGGGCTGGTTCGCCCGCGGATCGAGCTGGCCGGTCACTTCGACTTCCAGGCTGTCCAGCCATACGCCGCGCTCGGCCGCCTGGATGAGGAAGATGTGCGTCAGGCAACTGCCCAGGACGCCTAGCTGAAGTTCCGGCGAGGAAGGGCCGAGGTTGTACCCGGCGAAGTCGGTGTCGCTGTCGCTCAGGATTTGAAAATCGCGAATCCGGATTCGCCTGACCCCGCTTCGTCCTTCGGCCTTGACGGAAGCGCTCAAAGCAACCGGTTCCGCTCCATTGGTTCTGATCCGCTCGCGGCGGGCTTGCAGGGCTTGGTTTTTTTCGGCGAGATATTCTCGAAGTCCGCTCATGCAGCCATTTCCTCCTTCGTTTGTTTGAAGTTTCTGAAAAAATACGGAGGCCTTTCCCCTAGGGGAGGGCCTCCAGTTCGTCTGGTCCGGCTGAACTCTGCCGCCAAAAAAAACCGAACGCCGGAAGCCCTTCTGAATCTTCTTCGGGGCCTCCAGCGTTCCGGTCGGCGTTATGGCTCTTTTTCAGCGAGTATACCCGTCTTTCTTGGAGACGTCAAGGAAATCCAAAGGATTATATTCGTCATTGACAACTAAACGTATCGGATTTATCATGTAAGTCGAATTTATCGTGCAAGGCATAGATGAAAAGTAAATTTTTGGGACTTTTGTTGACCAGACCACTGGAGACGGAAGCGAGAGGGCTACGTTACCAGTGGTTTGTTCATTTGGTGCGTCCTTTGGCCCGAATGCGCCCAGCGCTTGACCGGAGTCGATTCGAAATCCCTGCAGAAAGGAAGGCAACCCATGTCTGCGCGCGTACGTTTCTTTTCCCGCATCCGATCGGTGTCCCTTGCCTCTGTCGTTTTCACATTGTTACTAACGTCTTGCGGCATCAGCGGCACAAGCACAACTCCGTCCGATTCCGCTGCGCAGGAAGCGAAGTCGCCCGTTGTGATCGGCGTCAGCGGACCGCTGACAGGCGATAATGCGGAATATGGCAAGCAATGGCGGAAGGGCATCGACCTCGCTCTCAAAGAGATTAACGCCAATGGCGGGGTGAAAGGCCGGAAGCTCGAGTATGTGTTCGAGGATACCCAAAGCGATCCCAAGCAAACGCCGGCCGTAGCCCAGAAATTCGTGGCCGATTCCAAAATCGCGGCGGTGATCGGCGACTTCAGCTCCCCGGCGTCGATGGCGGCATCCCCCATCTATCAGCGGGCGGGGCTGGTTCAGCTCGGCATCACCAACTCGCACCCCGATTTCACGAACACCGGCGACTATATCTGGAGCAACACCTCCAACCAGAAGGACGACGCCCCTTATCTGGCCGCTCTGGCCGTGCAGAAGCTGAACAAAAAGCGGCTGGCGGTTCTGTACCTGAACACGGACTGGGGCAAGACCACCACCGAGCTGTTTGTCGGCAAAGCCAAGGAACTGGGCGCGGAGGTGGTGGTGCAGGAGGGCTATCTCTCCAACGAAAAAGATTTTCGCCCGATTCTGACCAAGGCGCGGGACGCGAATCCGGACGCCCTGATTTTGATTTCCTATTATAACGACGGAGCGCTCATCGCCCAGCAGCGCGATGCGGTAGGCCTCGATACGACGGTCGTCGCCATCGGCTCCGTCTATTCGCCGCAGTTCATCAAGCTGGGCGGCGAGGCGGTGGAAGGGGTTTATACCGCCACCCGGTTTTATCCCGGCGATCCGCGGCCGGAGGTTCAGCGCTTCGTTCAGGCCTATCAGAAGGAACACAACGAAGATCCGGATTCGTTTTCGGCGGTGGCGTACGACGGCGTCCGGATTCTGGCGCAGGTCATGGAGCAGTACGGCACGGACCGCAAGGCGATCCGGGACGGGCTCGGGTCCATCAAGGACCTGGATACGGTGCTTTACGGGAAAGCTTCCTTCGGGCCCGACCGGCGGCTTCAAAATCCGCGCTTCCTTCCGCTAGTGGTCCAAAACGGCCGGTTCGAACTTTGGAATCCTTGATGCTCTCATTACTTCGAAAAAAGGGGACATGAAGCCGCCATGTGGGACCAACTGCTCAACGGTTTGGTGATCGGCAACCTTTATGCGCTGACCGCGATCGGCATCACGCAAATTTATGGGGTGGCCGGCGTGGTCAATTTCGCCCACGGTTCTGTGTACATGGTTGGCGCCTACATCGGGTGGATGGCGATCGCCTGGCTGCACTGGCCGCTTGTTCCCGCGATTCTTCTGGTGCTCGCCGGCAGCGCCGCGATCGGCCTTTTGGTCGAAAGGGCGGCGGTACGGCCCTTCGCCCGGGCCGGAAGCACGATTCTCCTGCTCACCACCATTGCGGCGGGGCTCATCATGGACAACGCAGCCCAGATCATCTGGGGGCCCCAGACGCAAGCTCTTCGCAGCCCGCTGCCGCAATGGCAGTTCAAGCTGGGCGGCGGCACGGTCTCGTTTCTGGATCTGTTCATCTTGGCGGCCGGGGTCGGAACGGCGCTGCTGCTGCATTTGTTTTTGTACCGTTCCCGGGCGGGATGGGCCGTGCGGGCCACGGCGCAGGACCGCGAGGCGGCGCTCCAGATGGGGGTCGACGTCAACCGGGTAAGCAGCCTTTCCTTTGCCATGGCCGGCGCCTTCGCGGGCCTCAGCGGCCTGCTTGTGGGACTGTACTTCAACAACATTTACCCGACCATGGGCGCTTCGGCTACGCTTAAGGGAACCACCGCCGCCCTGCTCGGCGGTTTGGGGAATGTTCCGGGGGCGATCCTCGGCGCCTACGTGCTGGGAATCACCGAGGCGTTCAGTGTGGAGTGGCTCGGCTCCAGCTTCCGAAACCTGATGGCCATCGTTCTGCTCATCGGCGTGTTGATATTCCGGCCCAACGGGCTGATCTCCGCGCGGCGGGCCTTGAACCCCGAGCCTACCGCCGGCACGTTCATTCCCCACGGCCGGCCGCTCCGGTTCCCCCGGTGGCTGCTGCCCGCGGTCACGGTTTCGGCCATGGCGCTTCCTTTGTTTTTGTCGAATCCGTATCCGCTGCAGGTGCTGGCCATCGCCTGGGTTTTCGGACTGATGGCCGTGAGCCTGAATCTGATCTCCGGCACCACCGGGCAAATTTCGTTGGGCCATGCGGGGTTTGTGACTTTGGGCGCCTACGCGTCCGCGATCCTGACAAGCCGACTCGGCTTGCCGTTTTCCCTGTCGCTGCTCGTTTCCCCGTTCCTGGCTGCGGCCATCGGCGTCTTGTTGTGCTACCCGGCCCTCCGGCTCCGAGGCCAGTACCTCGCCATCACCACCATGGGCCTGGGCGAGGCGATTTCCCTGATTGCCCTGAACTGGGAAGGGGTCACCCAGGGGCCTTTGGGGATCAGCAACATTCAGCCCCCGGGGTTTTTCGGCTATCCGATCGTGTCTCCGGCCGGCATGTATTTGTTGGCCTTCGCCGTTCTCCTGATCGGCGTGTGGGTCGTGCACCGGCTGTCCCGTTCCCATCTGGGCCGGGCTCTTAGGGCCATGCGGGAAGACGAAGTGGCGGCGAGAGCCTTCGGCATCGGACTCGCCCGGTACAAGTCCATCGCTTTCGGGGTGAGCGCCTTTTTTGCGGCTGCCGCCGGCGTGCTGCTGGCCCACTCCTATTCGTACATCGCGCCCGATACGTTTACCTTCGCGCTCTCGATCCAGGTGCTCACCATGATCATCCTGGGAGGGCGGGACAACGCGGTCGGCGCCGTGGCGGGGGCCGTCATTCTGATCGCCTTGCCGGAATCGATTCGCTTCTTAGGCGAGTTTCGCTTCATTCTCTACGGTCTTTTGCTGATCGGAATGCTCCGGTTTCGCCCTTACGGTCTTTTTAACTCTGCGACGTGACCGAGTCTGGAGGTGTCACCGTGATCTTGCTGTCCGTGCGCAACGTGCACAAGCGTTTCGGCGGTCTTCACGCCCTGCGGGGAGTCAACCTCGAACTCGAGGAAGGCGAAACGGTCGCCATTATCGGCCCGAACGGAGCCGGAAAGACCACGCTGTTTAACCTGATTTCATGCGAAGATAGCCCCGACGAGGGGGAAATCCTGCTGGACGGACATCGCATCGACGGCCTCCCGGCCCATCTGGCGGCCGCCCACGGGCTGGCCCGGACGTTTCAGAACGGCCGCGTCTTCGGCAACCTTACGGTTCTGGAAAACGTGCTTCTGGGAGCCCATACCCGGCTGCACGGCCTGACGGACCCGGGATCTCGCCTGGCCGGATCCGTGCTCGCGGCGCTTCGGGAGATCGCCTGGTCCATCATCCAGCCCCGGCGTTTCCGGCGGAGGGAAGCGGAGCTGACGGAGGAGGCTCGGGACATCCTGTCGCTGTTCGGGGAGCGGCTGATCCCGAGGCTTCACCAACCCGCCTATTCCCTTTCCTACGCGAATCGAAGGCGGACGGAACTGGCGAGAGCGTTGGCTCTCCGCCCCAAGGTGCTGCTTCTCGACGAGCCCACCGCGGGCATGAATCCAACGGAAACCGAAGAAATGACCGAAATTATTCAAACCCTTCAGCGCCGGGGCCAGAGCATGCTGCTGATCGAACACAAGCTGGACTTGGTGATGGCGGTTGCGGACCGGGTGGTGGCGTTGGATGCCGGCGAGGTGCTGGTGTCCGGACGGCCGGAAATCGTGCGTTCGGATCCGAGGCTGGTAGAGGCGTACGTCGGCAGGAGGGGAGCCGGCCATTCGGTCCCGGACTCCGCGGTTACCTTGCAGAAGCAGGCATAGGGGGCGGCCGGAATGGAAACGATCCTGGAATTGCAGGATGTCAATACGTTTTACGGGGCGATTCAGGTCCATTTTGACCTCAGTCTGTCGGTGAGTGCAGGGGAGATCACCTGCCTGCTTGGAGGCAACGCCTCCGGGAAGTCGACGGCGATGAAAGCCATTTTCGGGCTGGTTCGCCCACGAACAGGGCGCGTGTTCCTGGCCGGGGAGGAGGCCACGCATTGGGGCACGCCCAGGCGCGTCGCATGGGGACTGAGGTCGGTACCGGAAGCCCGCCGTCTGTTCCCCTACATGACCGTGCGGGAGAACCTGCTCATGGGGGCGTATCTTCGCCGGGACCGCCGGCAGGTGGCGGAGGATCTGGAAAAGATGCTGGATCTCTTTCCGCGGGTCGGGGAACGGCTGGATCAGGTCGCCGGAACCCTTTCCGGAGGGGAACAGCAGATGGTTGCCATGGCCAGGGCGCTGTTGGGGCGCCCGCGCATTCTTTGCATGGATGAGCCTACCATGGGCCTCTCCCCGCTGTGGGTGGACCGGGTGCTGGAGCTGATCCAGACGATCAATCGGCAAGGCACCACCGTTTTCATGGTTGAACAGAACGCCCGGGCGGCGCTCCAAATCGCGCATCGCGGATACGTGCTCCGGCACGGAACGGTAGCCCTGCGGGGGACGGCTTCGGAATTGCTGGACAACCCGCTGGTAGAAAGCGCTTATCTGGGAGGAAAGGTGATATGAGTACAGATCAGGACCTCTTTGTCCGCACTGCCCGTCAAGAACGGTTCCTCGGTCTTGCGGCGCGGTTGGCCGGGGCGTTTGCCCGGGAGGCGGAGGAGCACGACCGAAACCATACTTTCCCATACGATCATTACGGCGCCATACGCAGCGCCGGTTACCACGCCCTTACCGTTCCTGCGGAATGGGGCGGCGAGGGGGCCTCTCTGACCGAAACCTTGCTGGCCCAAGAGAGGCTTGCTTCGGGAGACGGTTCAACCGCTTTGGCCATCGGATGGCATCTCAGCCTCATCGGCAAGCTTGCGGAGACCGGCGCTTGGCCGGCCGCGGTCTTTGAACGGGTCTGCCGGGAAGCGGTTGAGCGGGGGGCCTTGATCAACTCCGCGGCCAGCGAAAGCGAGACCGGGAGCCCCTCCCGAGGCGGCCGGCCTTTCACAACGGCCGCCCGCACGTCTTCCGGCTGGGTGCTCACCGGCAAGAAGTCCTTCACCACCCTGGCGCCGGTCTTGGATTACGCCGTCGTTTCGGCCGGTATCGAAGGGGAAGAAGGCGGTGGGTGGTTCCTGGTGCCGATGGATCGTCCCGGCGTCCGCATCCAGGAGACGTGGGACGTGCTGGGGATGCGCGCAACCGGCAGCCACGACGTCGTGTTTGAAGACGTGCAGCTGCCTCCGGATGCGCTTGTGGAGACGTTCGGCTCCGGCCGGACGTGCCAGGTTTACTCCGGGGGCGGTGCCGGCTGGGGACTGCTGATTCCTGCGGTCTACTTGGGCATCGCCCGGGCTGCTAGGGACTTTATCCTGAACCATACGCTCACCCGCAGGGTCAGCACCCTTCCGGGACCGATCGCGGATGTCCCCCATATCCGGGCGCACCTGGGCAAGATCGAGGTGGACCTCCTCGCCGCCCGGTCTCTTGTCTATACGCTGGCTCAACGCTGGGAGGAGGAGAAACCGGAGCGCAGGCACAAGCTGGTGCCGTTGCTCGGAGCGGCCAAGCTGGTGGCCACGAACAACGCCATTCGGATCGTGGATCGGGCGATGCGAATAGCCGGAATCTCCGGGCTTTTTCGCAGCCTGCCTCTGGAGCGCTACTACCGCGACGTCCGGGCCGGGTTGAGCAATCCCCCCATGGATGACAACGTCCTCGCGTCGCTGGCCGAAGCGGCCCTGCGGGAAGCCGCGGATGGAGAATAGCGGACGGAAAACAGCGGACTTCGGCGAGAAGGCCGTGTCCGACCGTTCGCTGACGAAAGCCTGATTTGATATGGATTCGATAAGGAGGCAATCTTTTATGACGATTCGCTATATTGACCACGTGCTCATCGCCGTTCCGGATCTGGATGCGGCGGCGGAACAGTACCGGAAGCTGGGCTTCCATGTCACGGCAGGTGGAACGCATCCGGACCGGGGAACCGCCAACCGGCTGGTCGTGCTGGAGGACGGGTATTTGGAACTGATCGCCGTGCACGACCGGACGGCGGCATGGCCGGAGCTGGTCCGTCATTTGGACCAAAACGGCCCCGGACTCTTTACGTTCGCTTTCGGCAGCAGCGATCTGGATGCGGACGTGGCCCGGTTCAGATCCCGCAATGCCGAAGGGATCACATCGCTTCAGGCCGAGGAACCGCAGGAAGGGGAACTGGTGACTTCGGGAGCGAAGCGCCGGGGCTGGCGGAGCAGCCGTGTGTCCGGCGGCGAAAGGGTGAACCCTTTCTTGATTCAGCATGACAGCACCGATGAAGAAAAGCGTCTCAAGCTGTTCGGCGACCATCCGCCACAATCGCATCCGCTCGGTTATGGGCGTATCGAACGCCTCGAGGTGGTCTTCCCTTCGCTCGAAGAGGGCGAAGCCTATTTCCGCGACGGCTACGGGCTCTCCCGCGTCGGGGAGCAGTCCGTTTGCCCCAGCCGCCAGGGAGACCGGATATTCTTCCCCCTCGCGCAAGGGCAGCTTGAAGTCATTGCCCCGAATTCCCCGGACAGCCCGTTAAATGACTTTGTGTCGCTGCGAAAATATGGGGTGCGGGGAGTCGTCCTTACGGTTCCCGATCTGGACGGCGCGGCTTCCTACTTGGCCGGCCAGGGGATTCGAATCACCCGGTCCCCCATTTCGGGCGCCGTCCAGATTGATCCGGCCGATGCCCTGGGCGCTAGATTGGTGCTCGTAAAAGAATAGCGGCCGCCGATCGGCCTCGTTGCGGGCATCCGCTCATTGACCGGCGGATATCCGCTTACCGACCGGCGGGTATCCGCCCCCTGTGTAGGAGGAAAATCAATATGCATCGCGTAACACGAGGGTTGTTCCGGCGCGCGAGCCGGGCGCTGCCTTGGTATATCCCGCTGGCCGTCCTGGCCGTTTGGCAACTGCTCGGCGGCATCGGCTGGATTCCAGAACGGACGCTTCCGACGCCGTATCAGGTGCTTGCCGCCGGTTTCGATCTGCTGCGCGACGGAGAATTGACGCATGCCATCCTCGTCAGCACCTGGCGGGCGCTCATCGGATTTGCGGTCGGCGGTTCGATCGGTTTTTTGCTGGGCCTTCTGAACGGCGTCATTCCGCTCTTCGAGAAGCTGACCGACTCCACGATCCAGATGATTCGGAACATCCCCCATCTGGCGATGATTCCGTTGGTGATTGCCTGGTTCGGAATCGAAGAGAAGGCGAAGATTTTTCTGGTCGCGCTCGGCGTGTTGTTTCCGATTTATCTCAATACGCTGCACGGGATACGGTCCGTTGATCCCGGCCTCATCGAGATGGGCAAAGTGTACGGGCTGCGCGGGTGGAGGCTTTACCGCAAAGTCGTGTTGCCCGGGGCGCTGCCTTCCGTTCTGGTCGGCGTCCGTTTTTCGCTCGGCATCATGTGGCTTACCCTGATCGTGGCCGAAACGATCGCGGCGGATGCGGGGATCGGCTTTATGGCGATGAACGCGAGGGAATTTTTCCAGCTTGACGTCGTCGTGCTCAGCATTCTGCTTTATGCGCTGCTCGGCAAGTTGTCCGACCTGATCGCAAAATGGCTGGAAAGGAGATGGCTCAAGTGGCATCCGCATTTCGGCAAGGAGGCCTCGCCGTCAAAGACTTCCTGAATTTGAACGAAGCCGCCGGCGAAACGCCGCTTGCGGACGAAGAGGCGAGGCTTTCGCAAAAGCAGGAGAGTGGCATGTCCGTCGAGCTTGACGGCGTTGCCAAAAGCTTCGGCGGCAAGCCGGTGCTGCAGAATATCCGCTTGTCGATCCGGCGGGGGGAGTTTGTCGCCGTCGTCGGCCGCAGCGGCTGCGGCAAAAGCACGCTGCTCCGGCTGATCGCCGGTCTGGACAACGCCAGCTCGGGCACGCTCGAACGGGACGGCAAGCCGGTTGACGGCATCAGTCCGGACACGCGGTTCATGTTCCAGGAAGCTCGCCTGCTGCCGTGGAACAGCGTGCTCGACAACGTCCGCATCGGCGTCGTCGGCTCGGATGCGAAGAGCGCGAAGAGGAAAGCCTATGCCGCGCTGGAGCTGGTCGGTCTGCAGGACCGGGCGGGCGATTGGCCGTCCGTCCTGTCCGGCGGTCAGCGTCAGCGCGTCGCGCTGGCCCGCGCGATTGTCGGCAATCCCCGCCTGCTGCTGTTCGACGAGCCGCTCGGCGCGCTCGATGCGCTGACGCGCATTGAAATGCAGCGGCTGATCGAACAGCTGTGGCTGCAGCGGGGATTCACGGCTGTGATGGTTACCCACGACGTCAGCGAAGCGGTGGCGCTGGCGGATCGGGTCGTCCTGATCGAGGAAGGACGTATCGCGATGGACTTGCCGGTCACGCTGGCCAGACCGCGCGAAAGAGACAACGGCTTCGTTCATTTCGAACGGCTGATTTTGGACCGGGTGATGACCCCGGCAGGCCGTCCGGCGGAGCGAGCGGATACGGCCGCGGGACGAGCGCCGGACCCGCTGTCATGACCGTGCTCTTCCCGGTCGGATCGGTCATGCGCAGGCGAGCCGGGTTCGTTTGGCATGATGGCGATAGCAGTACGAAGCGCGCGAGGAAACGAGCAAAATAGAAGCGAAATATAAAGCCGTTTTTGCATGACGCTTACCGTGCGGAGACCGGCTTTTTTTCTGGAGGGGGGAGGTTCGGCTTTTGGTAACCGGCCCGCGGGAGCGGGTCAGCGGCGCTGCAGTGCGCCGGAGCGTCGGGCACACGAACCAACGGGTACACGACGAACGAGAGACGGTTGCGGGACGGCCATGAAACCCCCATAAAAAAAAAAGCCCATCAGGCTCAATCGAGCTTGATGGGGAGAAAGCAAAGGTTGCGATACCTTAGAAAATTCCGATTCCCGCCCTAAGGATGATGACCAACAGAATGAAGAGCACGAGAACGAATGCAGCGGCACGGAGACCACCGCCATATCCGCCATATCCGCCATATCCGCCAACAGGATAACTCATGAAATCACCACCTGTTTGATTTTCTGTGATTGTTCATCACATCCTTAGCTTATGAACGGATAATCGTACGGTCTGTGCATTCGCACAGATCCCTAAAGATTCCGCGAATGCACAGAAGCGGCATCACGACGCGGCTTTCGGCAGGTTCCCCTTCGGCTCTCCTTCAGGCGGGCGGAGCTTATACTTTGAATTTGCCGACTAACGTTTGCAGTGAATCCGACATTTCCCTCAGCCTTAATGCGGTTTGCAGCATCTCCTGGCTCGTCGCCGTTTGCTCTTCCGTCATGGCTGCAACTTCTTCGGAGAACGAAGCGGTTTCTTCCGTAATCCTCGCAATTTCGCGGACAGACGTTTCCACGGCTTTACTGCCGGCAGACATTTGCTCTACAGTCGCAGCAACCTCCACGATTTGGGCGCTGAGGGTATTTACTTCTTCCATGATCGTGCGGAACGATTCGCCTGCACTCATCATGGCATCGATGCCGTTCTTTACGTCCGTGCTGCCGTTATCTACTTTTAGGACAAGCCCGTTAATGCCGTCCAGCATCGTTTCAATCGTTTCATTAATCTCAGTAGTGGAACGCGCAGATTGGTCAGCAAGCTTGCGGATTTCATCTGCAACGACGGCAAATCCGCGGCCCTGTTCGCCGGCGCGCGCCGCTTCGATTGCGGCATTCAGGGAAAGAAGATTCGTTTGGTTTGAAATCTCTTGGATATGGCTTACCACGTTCCGGATTTGTTCGGACAAGCGCCCAAGCTCCGCTGCGGACGTTTGGATCTCGGAGAAGATCGTTTCGATGCGGCCGATTTTATCCGCGTTCTGCCGCATTTCGTTGGCGCTCTGCGTGGCGATGGATTGCGTACGATGCGCAAGATCGGATACGCCGGTCGCAGTGGAGGCCACTTGCTCCAGTCCCGATACGGTTTCCTGAATAATGGCGGAGATCTCTTGCGTTTGGGATACTTGATGTTCCGCCCCTTGGGCTACGCGTTGAACCGACTGGGCGATTTGGTCGGACGCCTTGGAACTCTCCTCTGCGCCGTTCTTCAGCAAATTTGCGGAACCCCTGAGTTCCTCGGTGCTTGCTTGAATGTCGGCAATCATGCTTTGGAGGCTAGCCAGCAGCAAATTCGTCTGATCGGCCAAATCCTTCGTTTCATCTTTCGTTTTCACGGAGATTCGCTTTGTTAAATCGCCGCCGGAAGAGGCGATTTCTGCGATGGCGCTGCCTACCTTGCGCACGTTGCGTGCCGTTAAGGCGCCTGTAAAATAACAAGAAATCGCCGCGACGGCAATCACGAGCACAAGCGATCCGTACAACTGTTTTTGAAGCTGGTCGTTCTTCTTTTCCAACGCCGCGACACGTTCCGCGGTCAGCTTTTTTTCCGTTGCGCGGAAATCGGCTAGCTGCTCGCGCAGAGCGTCCATATCCTTTTTCCCCGGATCCTCTTGGAAGAATTGCTGAATTCCCTTGTTGTCATTCGCGCTCTTCATGGCGATCACGTTCTCGCCGGCGACATGAATCCAGTTTTCGACGTTCTTCTGAATGGCTTTCAGCTTGTCCTGCTGGCTCGGGTTATCGGCAACAAGCTTAAACAGGGAATCGTAATGTTCCGCCCAGCGCTTTTTCCCGTTATAGTAAGGGTCTAAATATTTGGTATCCCCAGTGATGACAAAGCCGCGCTGTCCCGTTTCCATATCGATAAGATCTTTCTCAATGGATTGGGCCAAGCTATGTACTTCCATATCGTGATTGACAATAAACTCGGTCTCCTTTTGAAAGGCCGACAGCTGTTTGGTTACGCTAAGGATTTCGAAGACCAAGCAGACGATGACGATTAAAAAACCGATAGCGATTTTGTTCTGGATGCGGTTAAACCGGATCGATGGGCGTTTCATTCAGTCTGCACTCCTTGTTGTGTGTGTCTGTTGTATGTACAACTTTGAAAATTTTAGCCGTAACTGGTGGCCCGTTGAATCGTTTATCCCCCTCGCTTCATTCCAATATATGCCTATTGTAGGGTCAAAGGTCGAAGGATGTAAAGGTGGAACTGTACGACTTTTCGAGGTTGATTTTCGCGGCGCCGTAGAGGGCGTTCCAGTGGTCCGTACAAGGCGTACGGTTCGAATCCCGACGGCCGCGTTGTTTGGCATGAAACCTTCCCCTAAATAGAATCGTCAAGGACAAAGATGGAAGCGGTGTTCCTGCCGATTCGATTGTTTTTGGACCGGCCCCCCCGGCTTATATCATTTCCGTGGCGAGGAATTCGGATTCGCTGTGCGCGACCGGGTTAGCCCTTGGGGACGCTGCGATAATGCGACCGCTGCTCGAAGCGACGGCCGAGGATTGGGACAACGTCATCAACATCGGCCTTCGAGGCGTGTTTCTGTGCAGTAAACATGTCGCGGCACATATGGTAAAACAGAAGAAGGGCGCGATCTTCAATATTTCATCGAACCATGCGCTCGCCACGCTGCCGGATACCGAAATCTACGCCGCGGCCAAGGCGGGCGTCAATGGCATGACGCGCAGCATGGCGCTCAGCCTGGGCAAAGCGGGCATTCGCGTCAATGCGATCTGTCCGGGATTTACGGATACGCCTCACTATCGGGCGTAGCTGAACAAGGACGGCAATGCCGCCGAGGTGGAGCGGGAAGTCCGCTTCGTTCATGCGGGAAACCGGATCAGCACGCCGCAGGATATCGGACGGCTGGCGGTTTTCCTTGCATCCGACGGGGCGGAAATGATTACAGGGGCGGAAATCCTGATCGACGGCGGCATGTCCGCCCGGTTGTACAACTCAAAGGTGTGCTGAACCGGAGGGAGCCGATCAACCTGCATGACGCGGCTCTTTCCGGGAAGAAACGGAGGCGTAAGGATGAATCAGCCGGAAGTGTTGATCGATATCAGGGCCGTTCTCGGGGAAGGGCCTTCCTGGGACGAAAAGGAGAGCGTTCTTTATTTCACCGACATTTTGGAAAAAAGGGTGTACAAATTCAGCCCTGCCGACGGAAGCCTTAACCGCTATGCGTTCCCTCAATATGTGGGCGCCGTCGTTCCGAGACAGTCCGGAGGGCTGGCGGTGGCCGCGCAGGACGGGATTTACGCGTACGACCCGGATTCGGGGAGCCTAAAGCCGATCGGGCTGCCGGAGAATCCGGACCCGGATCTTCGGTTTAACGACGGCAAGTGCGATCCGAAGGGCCGGTTTTGGGCGGGGACGACCTCGCTCTCGGACCGCGCGGGGGCCTCTTTCCTGTACCGTCTGAATGCGGAAGGGCGTCTGGATGTCATGCTGGAAGGCGTCAGCATCTCCAACGGCTTATGCTGGAGCAGGGACGGCACCGTCATGTATTACATCGATACGCCGACGCGGACGGTTTCCGCCTTCGACTTCGAGATGGAAACCGGCAGCATCCGGAATCGGCGAACGGCAATCGAAATCCCGGAAAGCGAAGGAGCGCCGGACGGCATGACGATCGACGAGGAAGGAAAGCTGTGGATCGCGCATTGGGGAGGGTTCCAGGTGGCCCGCTGGGATCCGGCAACCGGCCGGAAGCTCGCGTCCGTCCGGTTGCCCGTCCCCCTTGTGACTTCGTGCGTCTTTGGCGGCAGCGAGCGCAACGAGCTGTTCATCACAACCGCCCGGATCGGCCTAAGCGAAGACGAGCTG
The DNA here is from genome assembly GCF_000378425.1 of Cohnella laeviribosi DSM 21336. Taxonomy (GTDB): domain Bacteria; phylum Bacillota; class Bacilli; order Paenibacillales; family Paenibacillaceae; genus Cohnella; species Cohnella laeviribosi. The sequence continues at coordinate 21,522 of NZ_KB899834.1, forward strand.
CGCGCGCATCCGCTCTCCGGAGCCGTCTTCCGAGTCGCTGCCGGCGTAAAGGGAGCCGAGACGCATCGCTACTTGGGGTGAGCGGCGGTTTCCGGGCGCAGCGGGGGCATTTCTCGAAACCGATTTTATGAGCATCGTTATGCAACGTCTTGCCGGGTTGTCGGACCCGGCTTTTTTTATTGGCGGCAGCGGGGATGGAGGATTATTTGTGAAAAAAACAAATTTCATCTCGACATAATGTTCGTTTTATTTTAATATTATGTTCGAAAATAACATTCTCGTGAAAAGGAGTTGGCCCGTTTTGTCCAGACCGTACCGCTTGAACCGGATGTTTAGCGCGCAAGGAAAATGTTTCGATGTGGCGATCGACCACGGCTTTTTTAACGAATACACCTTTTTGCAGGGCATCGAGAATATGGAGAAAGCCGTGGCCGCGATCGTGGATGCAGGTCCGGACTGCATTCAGCTTAGCGTCGGTCAGGCCCGATGGCTGCAATCGATCCCGGGCAAGACGAAGCCGGGGCTTGTGCTTCGCGCCGACGCCGCCAACGTATACGGTGCGGAATTGCCCCGCTATCTGTTCAGCGAGACGATCGGCCGCACGATCGAGCAAGCGGTAAGGCTCGACGCGGTGGCGGTTTGCGTCAACCTGCTGCTGTTGCCGGGGCAGCCGGAGCTGCATCATCAGTGCGTGCGCAACATTTCCGCGCTGAAGACGGAAGCGGAGAAATACGGGATGCCGCTCATGGTCGAGCCGCTCGTCATGCTCCCGAACGAAGCGAAGGGCGGCTATATGGTCGACGGGGACATCCGCAAGATCATGCCGCTCGTCCGCCAGGCCGTGGAGCTCGGCGCGGACGTCATCAAGGCGGACCCGTGCGACGACGTAACCGAATATCATCGGGTGATCGAGGTCGCGTCCGGCATTCCGGTGCTCGTCAGGGGCGGCGGCCGCGCGTCGGACGAGGAGATCGTCCATCGGACGGTCGAGCTGATGAAGCAGGGAGCGTCGGGAATCGTCTACGGCCGCAATATCGTTCAGCATCCCCGCCCGGCGGCGATGACGCGCGCGCTCATGGCGATCGTTCATGACGGGGCGACGGCGGAACAGGCGCTGGCCGTGCTGAAGGGAGATGCTTTATAATGGCGAAAAAGACCATTCGCTTCGGCGTCATCGGCTGCGGCCTGATGGGCAAGGAATTCGCGAGCGCGGCCGCGCGCTGGTGCCATCTGGAGAACGTCGATTTCGAGCCGCGCATCACCGCGGTTTGCGATGCCAATCCGGCGGCGGCGGAATGGTTTGTCCGTCGGGTGCCGACGGTTGAAAACGCTTATTCCGACTACAAGGACCTGCTGGCCGACCCGAATGTCGACGCCGTGTACTGCGCGGTTCCCCATCATCTTCACGAGCCGATCTACGTCGATATTATCCGGGCGGGCAAGCATCTGCTGGGCGAGAAGCCGTTCGGCATCGACGGGCGGGCGAACGAAGCGATATTGAAAGCGCTTCAGGAGACGCCGGGCATCGTCGTTCGCGCTTCTTCGGAGTTTCCTTTCTTCCCGGGCGCCCAGCAGATCGTCCGGTGGGTCGGGGAAAAGCGGTTCGGCAAAATCATCGAGGTGGAAGCGGGATTCTGGCATTCGAGCGACCTCGATCCCGGCAAGCCGATCAACTGGAAGCGGCGGACGGCGACAAACGGGGAGTACGGCTGCATGGGCGATCTCGGCCTGCACGTGCTGCATTTGCCTTTAAGATTCGGCTGGAAGCCGGCCAGCGTCCGCGCGCTGCTGTCGAAGATCGTGACGGAGCGGCCCGACGGCCGGGGCGGCAAGGTTCCTTGCGAGACGTGGGACAACGCGATCCTCGCCTGCGAGGCGGAGTCGGAGGGGGAATCGTTCCCGATGGTCCTGTCCATGAAGCGGATTGCGCCCGGCCACGCCAACACATGGTTTATCCGGATCGCGGGGACGGAATTTTCGGCGGAATTCTCGACCAAAACCCCGAAGCAGGTCGCCTGCCTGCCGTATCGGCCGGGGGCGGCCCAGGCTTGGCAGATTCAGGACGCGCCTTACAAATCGGCCTATGAGACCATCACGGGCCCGATTTTCGAATTCGGGTTTTCCGATTCGATTTTGCAGATGTGGGCGGCTTTTTGCGACGAGGTGGCGAACGGTCCCGACATGCGGCAGCCCTTCCGCTGCGCCACGCCGGAAGAAGCGGCCGGAAGCCATCGGGTGTTCACCGCCGCGCTGGAATCAAGCCGGACGGGGGAAACCGTGAAAATCGATTGGGGGAGATGAGCTTGAGCAAACAGTCGGCGGAAGCGGTCGTGGCGGGCCATATTTGTCTGGATATCATCCCTCGGATCGAGGCGAAAAGCGGCGGCATCGGCTCGATTGTCGTTCCCGGCAAGCTGGTGGAGATCGGCCCGGCGCTCGCTTCGACCGGGGGAGCCGTCGCCAACACCGGCATTGCGCTTCACCGGCTCGGCATTCGGACCAAGCTGATGGGCAAGGTGGGCGGGGACATGTTCGGCCGAACGATCTTGCGCCTGCTCAAGGAGAGCGGCGAGAAGCTGTCCGAGGGAATGATCGTCTCCCGGGAGGAATTCACCTCCTACAGCGTCGTGATCAATCCGCCGGACACGGACCGCACGATTTTGCATTGTCCCGGCACGAACGACACCTTTTCGGCGGACGATGTCCGCACGGAAGACCTGGCGGGAGCGAGACTGTTTCATTTCGGCTATCCTCCGCTGATGAAGCGCATGTATGAGGGCGGGGGCGAGGAGCTGAAGCGGCTCCTGGACAAAGCCAAAGGCGCAGGGCTGACGGTTACGCTGGATATGGCGAGGCCCGATCCGGACGCGCTGTCCGGGCAAGCGGACTGGCCCTCCATTCTTCGGAGAACGCTGCCCTTTGTCGACGTTTTTCTTCCCAGCTTCGACGAAATTCTGTTCATGCTCCGGCCGCGGCTGTTTCGCCGCTTGTCCGAAGAGTGCGGGGGGGCGGACCTGCTGGCGCGGGCGGACGGTCCCTTGCTCTCGTCGCTCGCGGACGAATTGCTCGGCATGGGGACGGCCGTCGTCGCGCTCAAGCTTGGCGAGCACGGGTTGTACGTGAAGACCTCTGCCGACCGGGCGCGGCTTCAGGCGATGGGCGCCTGCGCGCCGGACCGGCGCGTTATTTCCGCCTGGAGCGGACGGGAGCTGCTCGCGCCCTGTTTCCGGGTGAAGGCGGTCGGCACGACCGGCGCGGGCGACTGCACGATTGCCGGCTTTCTGGCGGGCATGCTCAGGGGACTGCCGCTTGAGGAGACGATGCGGTATGCCGTCGCGGCCGGAGCCTGCAACGTGGAGGCGGCCGACGCGATCAGCGGCATTCCGCAGTGGCGGGCGCTGACGGAGCGGATGGCGTCCGGCTGGGCGCATCGGGACCCGCTTCTTCCGCTGCCGGGCTGGGCGTACCGGCCCGATTGCCGGTTGTGGGCGTCGGAACGCGACGCGGCGCGGCAGGGTTGATTCGCGGTATCGGGCAGGCGATAATAGAATAAGCGGTCATCGAATCGGATGAAATCAAGCCATCGGCACCGGAAATCGTCGGGAGGACGCGAAGACCATGGGCGATAAGTTGAATGAGAGGCAGCAACAAATTCTGGAGTGGCTTAACGCGGAGCGCGAAGTGAAAATTTCCGAGCTGAAGGAAGCGTTCGGCGTCACGGAAATGACGATTCGCCGCGACCTGGAGAAGCTGGAAGCCGCGGGCAACGTCAAGCGGACGTTCGGGGGGGGGCCATTCTGGTCGGACGGGATATCGCGCTGGCCGAACGCTACCAGTCGATGTCGGAAGCGAAGGTTCGCATCGGCAAATATGCGGCGGCGTTGATTCGGCCCGGGGAGTCCGTCTTTCTCGACGCGGGAACGACCACGTTTCAGGTCGCGCGGTATTTGCCCTCCGGCTTTCCGATCACCGTCGTGACCAACGCGGTCAATATCGCTTCCGAGCTCATGGGCAAGCAAATCCAGACGATCGTCACCGGCGGTTTGCTCATGGAGGCAACGGGCGCGCTGGCCGGACCGGTTACCGTGGACATGCTCTCCGGCATGGCGTTCGACCGCGTGTTTCTCGGCGCCACCGGGCTCGATGCAAGGCACGGGTTCAGCAATTCCAACGTTTACGAAGCCGAAGTCAAAAAGGCGGCGATCCGGCAGGCGGCGGAAGTGAACGTCGTGATGGACGCTTCCAAGTTCGGCGCCCGGGTATTGTTCTCCTATGCGCCGCTGGACGAAGTGCACCGCCTCGTGACCGACCGGATGCCGGACGAGACGCTGCGGCTTGCCTGCGAGGAAGCGGGCATGCGCATCGAAATCGGGTAACGGTCCGTTTTGAATCGCGCCCCAGGCTAGGGGATCAGTTCCAATTCGCGAAGGCTTCTGATCGACAGGTACGCTTTTCCCTCAGCATATTTGATCTTGATCGTCTTTCCGTTGGACAGCGAATGAAAGGCGACTCCGGAAGACGTGTCGAGTCTGAACTGCGGCAATTCGACCTTGTTGCCGTTGCCGTACAGCGTCAGCCCGTTGAACGCGGTACCGCTGTCGGGCTCGCCGACCTCGGCCGTGACGCCGAGCGATTGCGCGTCCTCCAGAGAAACCCAATCCTGCGCGTTCAGTTCTTCCGAGGCGTCGATGCCTGCGGAAGCTTCTTTTTTGTCCAATGAAATCGTGCCGTCCTTGAAGTCGACGCCGTAGCCGAGCAGCCGGCCGGCTTCGCGCAGCGGAATATAGGTGGAACCGTTGTAGGTCAAGGGGACGTTGGCCATCGGGACCGTCTTGCCGTCCACTTTCACGACATAGTCGGGCCTAAGCAGAGCGGTAACTTTGGCGAATGCGGGCGCGCCGATTGCGGAACCGGCTGAAGCGAGCAGAGCGCCGGCAACGAGGCCGATGACGAGCATGCGCAAATTTTTCAAAATACGTCAGCTCCTTCCGTCGTTTGTCGTTCATTATAGCATGTCCGGATGGCGCCCGTTGGCCGGATTAAAAAAATAAAAGCATCACGCCTTAAAGAGCGCGATGCGGAAGAAAAAACGGACCGAGACCGGTCTTTAGTATATGCCGAAGCCGGCACGAAGGATGATAACGAGCAGAACAAAGAGGACCAGGACGAACGCCGCTCCCCCGAAGCCGTGTTTGTGGCCGTATCCTCCAACGGGATAACTCATGATATCACCTCCGTTTGGATGGTTGTGATTGCTCATCACCCTTTTACTCTATGTGCGAAAAACCATATGGACAGTACAGCAGCCTATGAGCCGCGATAATCCGCAAACGCACAAAAAGGCCGCCTGAAGGAACAAGGATTCCTGAGGCGGCCTTTTTCGGCGTTCTCTCCTTTCCGCGCCCGGAGGCGTCCGGCCATGAGAATCATGTAAAAAAAATGAAGGATCGTTCATATTTAAGGAACCGCTAAGGTTCGTCGGTTACGGTGAATGCAGCGGGAGGGAGGGGATAGCGGCAACCTTCATACCTGCAGCTTAGATTTTCGCCGAACGGAACGATTTTAAACGGAGGGATGATAGGGTGAAACTCGGGAAATGGTCTGTTTTGCTGGCGTTGGCGGCCTTTTTGATCTTTTCGGGCTGTTCGTCGGGCAACGGTAACGGAAACGATACGGGAACGATCGAGCAGGACGGCGTCCAAACGGATGCAGGCCTGAACGGAGGGACGGACGCGGACGGCAGCGGTCTGGACGGCGCGGGCGGTGCGGAAAGCACGCCGGAAAGCTCCGTGGACGGTGCGGTCGACGGTTCCGGCTCCGCGGACGGAACCGGCGTGTCCGACGGCGCGCCGGCGGACGACGGCGCTTCTCCGGAAGCGTCGGCGGACGCTTCGAGCCCGGCTGCGGATGCCGGCGCGGAAGCAAGCGGCAGCCCCGCCGCCGCGACGGAGTAACGGCGCGTACAGGAAAACAAAAGCAGCCCAGGCGGTTAGTCCCGGGCTGCTTTTGAAATAGTACGCTCAGCATGGGTGTCATTTTGGGGTGTCCATGACTTATTGCAGTCGAATGAGTTACCCATATACCAAGAAATCCGAAGCCGCCAGAGCATGCCGGAATGCTAAATTCTTTAGACGACTTCTCCTCTCGCAAAGACCAGAGCGACCTGTTGGAGTGAATGCTCTACTTGTTTTTTCTTATTAAAGCTTGCTGGATTTTTCGTTCAGAAGCTGTTTCAGTTCTTCATTGGAATACAGACCTTGTATTCCTTTTATTTTAACGGTCAATACTTTATTTGCAGCTTCTGCAAGAGAATTGGTATTGTCCACTCTACTTTGTGAAGCGCCGTCGGAAACGACATATTGATCTATTTCTGGTCTATATGAAAGGAACAATAGATACTTCTGGTTTGCTTTTACTTTATCTCTTGACTGATAAAGTTTAATATTATCCGATGCGGCTTTGCCGAAAAAGGTTTCTTCAATATGCAATGCTGCTTCTTGATGGGAACCTTCGGGGTTGCCGAGTTCTTTATCTTTGACTTCACTGACGGAGTCTACATTTACAAGAACAACCAGATCCGTTTTGCCCTTAAGCATTTGTTCGATATTATACAAAGGAAGGTCGCCGTTTGATGCCGTTTCTTCAATTGAAGAATTTGCGGCAATTGCATTGGAGTTGTTTTTTGCTGAACAGCCTGAAATAACCAGCACACTTACAATAATAAGAAATAGGAATTTTTTCATTATTTTCACATCCTTTCTAAATCGTATTGACGTTAATCACCGATCAAATGTTGCAGTGAAGCTGGGATACGGCCGCCCAGAAGAACAAAAGCAGCCTGGGGGGTTAGCCCCGGGCTGCTTTTGTCATGATTTTGCAAAATGCGCGATAAACGTCTCCGCGTTCGCCTGATGCTCCGCCGTGTTGCGGATCGCGGCGATAAACTGCTTGCCGGTTACGCCGAGAAGCTCGGAGAGCGGACTGTCGGTAAGGTCGATGCCGTAGACATGCTCCTTATCCTGTTCCTCCTCCTTCTCCTTAAGCGCGGCGCCGGTTTTCAGCAGCGGCCGAATCGCCGGTCCGCCGACCTCGTCGAGCGGCAGGAACGCTCCCTGCTTGGCCAGCTTGGTGAAATTGTCTTTATCCAAAATATACAAGTCCGATTTGTCGGTCATGACGACCAGCATGCTCTTCTGGATAAGCGCCATATCCTGCTCGCTGCGCATTTGCGAAGGCACATACGTAAGGCCGGCGACTACGCGTTTCCAATCGGGAAACAGCTTGGCGATGTCCTGGCCGAGCGGTTCGGTATCGCTTCCGAAGCCGTCGCCGTAAAAATATTCTCCGAAAAACATGACGGACAAGCTGGCGGGGGGAAGGCTGGCCAGACGCTGCTGTTCCTCGCGGTGGTCGATGTAGCTTTTGATGCCGTAGCCGATCAGCAGCAATACGGCGATGGCCCCGAGGATATGAAACTTGTAGTAATGGATAAAATGATCCCACTTCCGCTTGGTCTCGGCCATCTTTTTATATTTTCCATAGTTTTGTTCGATGAATTGCTTGCTTGCCTGCTGCTCCTCGTATTCGTGGATGAATCGATAAGCCCGGTTGATCAATTCCAGATCGATCGTCTCGCCGGAAGAAGGCTCCGAATGCTCCCGCATTCTCTCGGCGCGGGCTTTGCGCGTGAGCAAGTAATAGCGTTTTTCCAGCTCTTCCTTGGTTGCGTTTTCAGGAAGTCCCAGCGCTTCGTATGCCTCTTTCAAGCTTTCCATCGGGTCACCCTCTATCTATCATGTTATCAATAAGTATACAATCTATAAAACGGTTCCTCAAATGAGCAAGAGCGTTTCCGGCAGACCGGCGAAGGAATGAAAGTAAGGGGGACGGAACGCTTTCTTCGCTGCTGGTTTGTCCCGATCCTTATGTCGTTTTGCGCGACCCGGAGGATGTGTACTATACGCTCAAAAGTCTGGTTCTGGAGCTGGACCGCCGCGAAGCCGAAGAAAATTTGGCCATGCTGCTGTTTGCCCAACTGCTCATCCGCATTGCCCGGCTGCGCGCGGAGGCGGAGAACAAGTCCCCGTTTGGTGCGAATCCGCATGTCCGGAAAACGGTCGATTTTCTATACCAGAACTACGACCGCCCCATTCAGGTGAAGGATATCGCGGCGGCGGCCAACGTCCATCCGGGCTACCTCCACCGTATTTTCAAGGCGCAGACCGGACAGACGCTTACGGAGTACCTGACCGCTTTGCGAATGGAAAAGGCGAAGATGCTGCTGCTGCACACCGACGTTCCGGTCGCCGATATTAGCGATTATGTGGGCGTCGGCAGCCGGCCGTATTTTCATTCCCTCTTCAAAAAACATACGAACATGACGCCTTTGGGATTCAGGCGCTCCATGGTTGCGGAGAAGGTTCCGGATGGATAAAAAAGGTTAGCATTTTATACACCTATCCGGCCAATCGGTCTCAATATGGATAACGCTTTCCCGTCCGTCCGGCTACAATGTGAAGCAGAGCTATCCTTCAAAACGTGTTAATGTTCTGCTTTTTAAGAACCGTGACGGCTTTCAGGTTAAGGTGGCAGACTTTAGTTTAGGTCGTGACTTTCGAAGAGAATCTATACTTACTAGAAAAAGCCAAACAAATCTAGGTCAAGATGCTTTTGTAGCACCTGAACAATTACAAAACTTAAATAATGCCAGTGAATTATCGGATATATATGCTGTTGGATCTCTCATGTCATTCATGTTAACAGCTAGTGATCCACGTTATGAAACTCCAAATTCAACGCTTGGTCCAATTATCGCTCAATTCCGCGAAAAAGATCCTCAGCGTCGGCCTCAAAATGTGACAGACGCTTTACGTTTACTTGATTTATTCGAAAGCATTACAAACAAAGGTATTCAATTGGATATAAATGAAATAAAAAATCAGTTTGATAAAGATGGATTTTTGTCTGAAGAAGCTTATCATCATTTAACATACTATCTAACTCGTGAAAATCCAATTTTTAATGGATATAAACAAGGTAATTTAACATACAATAGATATTTTGTTCCACTGATTCATATACAAGACTTACTCGCCTATTGGGCCAAAATATCACTGAAATCCAATGTTCAACTATTTTATAGACGTTTATCAGAACAATTGGATACTTTAGTAGGGCAAACTAATTGGAATTTTCGTGATATGTTTTCCATTGGAGAAATGATGATGAAACTTTTCTATGCAAACGATGATCTTAAACTGCCGCTCGATCCCGTCGCCGCCAACCTCTTCTTCCACGTTGTCAGTGCGCGTTACAAACGTGGGAGCGTGGTGATGACCAGTAACAAGAGTTTCGGCGAATGGGGAGAGTTGCTTGGAGATCGCGTGCTGGCCACGGCCGTCCTGGATCGGCTGCTGCACCACGCGCATATTCTGAACATCCGAGGCAACAGCTACCGGATGAAAGGGAAGCTGCCGCTTTCATCGGATCAGTGACGACATGGGCGGGTGGGTCAATTTAAATCCGGCCTTGACAGCGCGGTCGAGCTCGATCTGCCGCATTACTCGCTGTACGGGCTGAAGATCGAGGAAAACACGCTGTTCCATGTGCTCTAAGAGCGTAACGAGCTGCCCCTCCCCGCCGAGGAAGAAGAGCTGCAGATGTATCTGCACATCATGGAGCGGCTCGAGGCGGCGGGACGACGGCAGTACGAGGTCAGCAATTTCGCGCTGCCGGGCTTTGAAAGCCGGCACAACATGACCTATTGGCGCAACGAACCGTACTACGGCATCGGCGCCGGCGCCCACGGGTATGCGCGCGGCGTCCGCCACGTCAACATCAAGAGCGTGACGCCGTATATCGAGGCGGCAAGCGACCGGCTGCCCCGGCTGTCCGAAGAGCGGGTGGACGAGAGCGAAGCGATGGAAGACTTCATGATGGTCGGGCTCCGCATGCGGGACGGCGTCCGCGACGCCGACTTCGCGGCCCAGTTCGGCGGCCGCTCGATCGATGACGTGTTCGGCGGCGTCATCGGTCCGCTCCGCGACGCCGGCCTGATCGAGCGCCGTCCCGACGGCACCGGCTGGCGGCTCACCGAGCGCGGCATTCCGCTCGGCAACGAGGTGTTCGGCGCGTTCGTCGGCGTGCTGAGCGGATGACATTCGCGCCTAGCGGCTTGATATCAGCCCATCTATGTTGAATAGGATTGGAATTCGCGAACGAGTTCCCGAAAAGGGATTCGGACAATTTCATCCGGAAAGACGGCTTGCCGGAGACAGACGCTCAGCTTGTACCGCGGATCCAGATCGTATTGCCTGAAATAAACGGGTTCGTGTTCCAGCGACGTGACGAGTCTGATTTGTCCGTCGGGCGAGATGTGAAAGGCAAAGGCGCTCAAGGGAATGGACAAGCCTTTGCCAATGGATTTGATATAGCTTTCTTTCAGCGTCCAAAGTTCATAGAAACGATCAAGCCGCATCTCGGCGGGCAAGTTGTGCAGTTGTCTCACTTCCGGCGCGGCAAAAAAACGGTCCGCGATCGTCAGGTTGACCGGGGTAACAAGCTCAATGTCCAGACCGACGGGCAATGAATCGACCGCGCATATGACCCAGGCGTTTGAATGTGAAACATTGAAATGAAAATCATGGGAGCCGGCCAAATAAGGTTTGCCCCATGAATTTTTTTTGAAGCTGAGCTGGTTATTGTGAAGCGACAACATTCGGCAGGCGAGTGTGCGGACCAAAATTTCAGCCGCCAGCGATTGCCGGGCTGTCTCATGATGGCGGTATCGACAAATTCGCTCTCGCTTGTCAGGCGCTATACAGGAAAGCAGGTGATGGAATACGGATTCGGGTATTCGCTCATGGATGAAGGTGGCATAAATCTGTGCCATGTCACCACTTCCCGCGAAGAATCAATGAATCGCTACACTTCTTCAGTCAAGATTTGCTTCAGATCATTCACGTGCGATATGAAAGCATGGTTGTGATTGATGGCCAGCCTGACCTGCATCCGCAAAATGGGATGATGAATCGGTATTGCCATCAAAATTCCTCTTTCCCTTTCCTCGGAAATCGTCATGGATGGCAATATGGAGATGCCAAGTCCGTTCATGACGCATTTTTTTATGGCTTCGACGTTGCTGAAAATGAGGTCGAACTGAATGTCGTTATGGTACAGCACCTGCTCCAGAAGTTTGCGATAGACACAGCTTTCCTCGGTCATAATAATGCGATGGCCGTGCAAATGGCGAATTTCCAATGCATCAATTCTGGACAATGGATGATCCGGGGGAGCGATCAATACGAGAGACTCTTCTTTGATTGGGATGTTGATATCAGAAGCCTCGGGTGTCCATTGGTCAAGCAGGATGGCAACGTCAATGCTGCCTTCCAGGACAAAATGCTTCAATGTGTCTTCATTTACGGTCTGAATTTCCACATTGAGATTCGGATGGCGCTGGACCAGTTTCTGGATGTACGGGGGCAAATAGTAGGCGGCTATGGATTCAGTGGCTCCAATAACAAAACGATTATTCGTCTTCATGGTTAATTTCGTCTTGAAGCAATGGTAATCGTTGAGTATTTGATTGGCAAAATGGAGCAGCTCTTCACCCTGTTTTGTCAACTCGAAGCTGTACCCGATTTTCTCGAACAACTTGACGCCGAATTCTTCCTCCACTTTTTTGAGCTGAATGGAGACGTTGGCTTGGGTATAGCCCAGTTCCTTTGCGGCCTTTGACAAGCTTTTATATAAACAGACAACCTGGAAAGTTTTCAGGTAATTCAAATTCAACCTTCCATCACCCCATTTCTTCGTTTTTGCTAAACAACAGACTTATTTGTGTCATAATTCCAATTTATTTGTCAGTTTCAAGTCTATAACCCGCATTCGTTTCTTTCAACTCCCATACTTTTAGTTTTTCCCCCATTATTTTTACTTTTCAGAACGCCCCGGCCTCAACCGGTTCCGCAACTTCCGCTTAAGCCGAATTCCGATGCAAAGCCCGCGGGGAAAAATGTCGATAGCGGCGGATTATTGTTGCTAAATTTTTCAAAATATTTATAATATTATAAAATTTTTTTATAGTTAGACATAATAACAAGGAAACATGGTATAAATATAGTAAATTCTTCAATGGAGAGTGACAAATCTCATGGATCTGTCGCGACTGAAAGGGATTTTTGTCCCCGTTGTCACTCCTTTTGACAGAAACGGACAGCTGGATCTGGCTTCATTCGAACGGTATCTGCAGCGAGTCGTGGACGCCGGGGTGAATGGACTGGTCATCAACGGGACGACGGGAGAAGCGCATTCCGTAAAGGATGACGAACTTCAGGAATTGATGAAATCCGTCAGAAAAATTGTCGGAAGCAGAGAAATTCCGGTCGTGGTCGGGGCGAGTTCCAACGACACGGCCACGGCGGTAAAAAAGGTTGAAACCGCGCGAAGAGCGGGGGCGGACGGTGTTTTGGTGGTTGCGCCATATTACGTCTTGCCGTCCAGGGAAGGGTTGATTGAACACTTCCGGGCAACGGCTTCACTCGGGGTTCCGGTTATCGTCTACGATAATCCGAAGCGGACCGGGGTGAAAATGGATGCGGACACGATCTGCGCAATCATGGAACTGGAAAACGTGATCGGCCTGAAAGACAGCAGCGGCGATATTCGCCTGGTGACCGAACTTGTCCGACGCGGTTCGAAGCCGGTCATGTGCGGAGACGATCTGCTGCTGTACGCCTCATTGTGCTGCGGTGCAACGGGAGGCATTGTTGCGTCGGCGAGTTTGCTGACAGAGCGGTTTGTCGAGTTGTTCCGGCTGTTGGATGAAGGCGACTTCCGTCAATCGAGATCGTTGTTTTTGACGTTGACACCGCTCATCGGGGCGTTGTTCAAGGAGCCGAGCCCGGGACCCATCAAGTGGCTTTTGGTTGAAACGGGGGTCATCTCCAGCGATCGTGTCCGTCTCCCTCTGACGGGAATCAGCGACGACCTCAAGCGGGAGCTCGAACAACTGCTTCAGCTCGAACGATGAAGCGGGACGGTACGGATTCAGGAATGATTTACTTAAAGCGCATTCATGCATATGTTCCATCGAAAAGAGTCCATATTGCCGACCTGCGGGATCGATTGGGCCTGGATTCACATCAGGTGCGCATCTACAATCGAATGTTTGGATTAAGCACGATCGCGGTGGCGGAAGACATGGATCTTCCCCGGTTGCTTGAACAATCGTTGATGCGGTTGATGGACGACGATTCGATCCGTCCGGACAGGATAAAATATGTCATCCATTGCCGAACAACCCCATTCGTCATGCCGCATCATCATGACATCCTGACCGTGCTCAAGCAAAAGTACGGATTGGGACACGCCATTTCTTTTTCCATTACCAACCAGAATTGCGCGACGGGAATTGCGGCGATCGAACTTGCGGGGAGACTGCTTGCGGACGAGGACGAGGATGCGGAAGCCGTCATTCTGTCCGGTGAGCTTGCCTTTCATCCCGCCGTGCAAATCATTCCGAACAACGCCATTTTCGGGGAAGCGTCGGCAAGCATTCTGGTGGGGAACAAAGGTGCAAGAAACCGGGTAATCGCTTTCAGGAGCAAAATTTTGGGCCAGTATGGAAGCGATGTATTCGAGGATTCAGACCTCATGAAAAGATTCGGTCAGGATTACATTCCAGCATTGGTCAGCACCGTCCATGAAGCATTGGAGTCTGCCGGCATAACGCCGGAGCAGCTGTCATTGATTCTTGTCCATAATGTCAATCTCCTGTCCTGGAACATGTTCAGCCAAGCATCCGGCATTCCCGTGGAGAAAATTTATCTCGACAATGTTTCCGAAATCGGACACTGTTTCACTTCGGATCCATTCATTAATTATACATCGGCCCTGAAAAACAACAGGATTCGCCCGGGTGACTATATCATGTTTGCCGCGGTCGGCATGGGGGCCATCTTCTCAGCAGCCGTGATCCGACATTGATGATCCGGCTATCGGTGGGGAGTGAAATGACGCTCATGTTGAAAGGTCCTTCCTTTGCGGATGAGTTGAAGACGGCGCTGGTGGGGGATGGCTCGGCGACGTTTATTCTGTTGAACAATTTCGAGGTTGAAACCTTCTGGAAGGATCCCGGGACAGCGGGATTGCCGAGCATTCCGTTGGGGTCGTCATCCATCATCGTAAACAGAATGGAAGAGTTCGGAATCCTTCTCGTCGGACAGGACGATTTCGTGGTATTGAAAGCGCCGGTGGATGAAACATACCGCCGATATCTCCGGCAAAACGGATTCAAAATCCCGAACATTGTGTACGTGGAGCGAAATGAGCCTCATCTGAACATCACGGAAAATGTATTGGCATGTCCGGCCACGTTGCGCCGATTGCGGGAAATCAGGCAGCAATATGACAATCTGTACCTGCTTTGTTTCGGCGTCTCCCGCCTGGAGGAAGAGCTGTCCCGATGTACTGGAATCCCGCTGGCTCAACCTGGCGCAGATGTCTTTCAAAAGGTGAACAGCAAGATATACAGCCGCTCTGTCAATGAAGCGGCCGGCATCCGGCAGATTCCCGGCTGCAACTGCTCGACACTTGAAGAATTGCGCCTCGCATACGAGAAGTTGAGCGGGTGTCTCCTTGAGAATAAGCCGCTGATGCTGAAGGATGCGATGGGCGTGTCGGGAAAAGGCATCGTCAAAATCGACAGCCCGGACCGTTTTCTCCACTGCTACCGTCTGATCGAAAGAGATGTCAAACGAAAGGGCAACCGGATTCAGTTCGTGTTGGAACAGATGGTGGATAAAGCATATGACTTGAATTATCAGTTCCTGATTACGAGGACGGGTGAAGTACGGTTTCATTTTGTGAAAGAGTCCCTTACTGATCAGGGTGTCCATGCGGGGCATCTCATACCGTCGAGGTTGTCGGCGGATCAGATCGATGTGCTTCGGAGCGCGGCGGAGAAGATTGGACGACAACTCTATCGCGACGGCTATTACGGTGTGGTCGGTATCGACGCCATTTTGGACTCGGACGGGACACTCTGGCCCAATCTGGAAATCAACGCCAGATTCAATATGTCCACCTATCAAGCAACCATCCAACAGGAATGGATTGATGAGTCCAAGTCGGCATTGGCCAAACATTACACGTTGCGGCTGAAACATCCGATCGGCTTTGAGGCCATCCTGCGCGAGCTGGATGAGTTCATCTTCACGAAGGAGAAGGGGACGGGACTGCTGGTCAATAACTTTGCCACCGTGAACGCGGCTTGGAACAAGCCCGGGGAACCTTTTGTCGGCAGGTTGTATTGCATCATCATTTCAGAGAAGTCGGCCTCCCTGGATGCGCTGGATGGCAAGATCCGGGAGAGATTGAGTCGGATGGAGTGCATCGCTCATGGTCAGGGTTCAGCATGAAATCCAAGGAATCGGCATGAGTGAGATTGCCGCAAGGTATGGTACGCCATTCTACGTTTATGATGGCGAAAATATCAAACGTCACTATCAAAGACTGAGAAAATGTCTTCCCGAGTGTCTGGAGATTTTTTATTCCCTGAAGGCCAATCCCAATATTTCGATTTGCGCATTGCTGAAATCGTTGGGTGCGCGAGCGGAAGTATCGTCCCTGGCCGAGCTGATGTGCGCACTAAAGGCGGGAACGGATCCCCGCAATATCATTTTCCTCGGTCCGGGCAAGAGAATGGAAGAATTGCAAGCTTGCCTGGAGCATCGGATCTATGCCGTTGTGGCGGAATCATTGCAGGAACTGGAGTTGTTGGACAAGATTTGTGCCGAACGGAAATCAGGCATGCGGGTCGCGATCCGGATCAATCCTTCATTCGAGGTGAAGGGCGCCAGGCTGATGATGGGGGGGAGACCCCGTCAATTCGGCATCGACCAGGATCAGCTTGAGCAAGCGAGCGCTTTTTTGGCTTCATTGAAAAACATTTCGATCATCGGGTTTCACACTTATATGGGGACCAGAATTCTGGATGAAGAGGAAGTCGCGCACAACACCCTGAACATTCTGACCATGGCGGAAAACTTGGCGCGGCTGCTCAAGATTGAATTGGAAATGGTTGACATTGGCGGCGGGCTCGGTGTCCCATACTACGACGGGGAAACAAGCATTGATCCCGTGGCGCTGGGGGAACGGATTGCACCGCACATCCAGGCATTTCATGAAAGACATCCGGAAACCCGCATCATCATGGAACTCGGCAGGTACCTTGTGGCGGAGTCGGGGTTGTTCGTTGCGAGAGTGCTATATACCAAGGAGTCTTGCGGAGAACATTTCGTCATTACGGACGGCGGGACCAACTGCCACATGGCTGCCGTCGGAATCGGATCGTTCGTGAAAAGGAATTTTCCGATTCGAAACCTGTCAAACACTGCCGGGAATGAGAAATTGACCTGCAATATCACGGGGCCTTTGTGCACGCCGAGCGATTTGCTGGCCAAGGCGGTAACGATTCCGAAAGCAGAGCCGGGCGACCTGATTGGAATCGAAAACTCCGGTGCGTACGGTCCCTCCGCATCCCCGGTCTTTTTCCTCAGTCATGGCTACCCGGCGGAGGTCATGGTGCTCAACGGGGAAGTTCATCTGATTCGTGAACGGGATACCTATTCCGGCATTCTGGATCGGATGCGCCTGATTCCATTGTAAGCGGTCAGATTGAATCGTCCAATAACCATTATCGGAAAGAGGTTGATTGGCTCATGGACAAAATGGTACAAGCCATCATTGATTCCATCCGGGAAATATCCAAAGGAAATGCCGCGAAAGAAATCACCCAAGATTCCAGGCTTTTCGAAGACCTGAACATGGATTCCGTAACGATTATTGAACTGCTCGTCTCGTTGGAACTCAAGATCGACTGTTTTGAAGCGCGCCCCGAGGATATGGTTCCCGAAAATTTCGAGACTGTCGGAAAACTTGCGGAATATATCAGAACCAGTCTGGGTGTTGCGAATCCATGACGGTGGGTGCCGGGCTTGCCATTGTGGATTCGGCCTGTGAAATTTTCCGGGACACAAAACCATACAAACAAAATCCGATTTTGCTCTCGCTGCTTAACAGCTTGCTTCGACCCTATCATTGCACGGTTGCGGAGGAGAGGCTTGTCGCAGGAAGCAATCTGGATTACGCGACAATGGCGGTTCATTTGATGGACCGGCTGCAAGCCAGAGGATCATTGGAAGGCACGGACCTGGTGGTGCTGGCGCAATATTTGCCGAATCTCCATCCTCTCCGAATCACGACCTCCCACCTGATGCACAAATATGGCTTGCGGGGAACGGCATTTGCCTTGTCAGAACGCGAGGACGCCATCGCTTACGTGGCCCTGAAGGTGATCAGGCAATATCTCCGGTCCCGGCAGTATCGGAGAGCAGTGCTTCTGGTCATGGACCAGAATACCATTCCCTATGATTCGCCGGATTTTGCAAGCATAAAACCCGAAAACTGCGGCGTGGCCCTGGTGTTGGAACTGTCTTCCGGCGATGGCCAAAAGCGTTTTCTGGAGAATTCGACGGAATCGCTTGCGGAAAGGGATTTGGGGACAACGCTGAATGATCGCCTGGAAGATATCATCCGTCGACACGGATTGGCAAGAGATCGTCTTTCCGTTATTGCGAATGCTCGATGGTACAACCGTTGGGAGAACCGGAACGGTTATGACTGCAGAATCCTCGTGACCAATGAGGAGTATCTGTCCGCTTCTCCGTTCATCACCTATTTCACGGGGAAATGCGGGGATGACAACATCATCTTCTTTCATTTGGACACGGATTTCAAATTGCATAAAGCCGTACTGATGTCAGGAAAGCGAAGTGAGATGGTGAATGATCACGGCCGAAGCATGCATTGAGGCTGTCAAACTCAACGGTATTGCAGGCGGATTTGAAATCATGGCGGATATGGCTGCCGAACCGACGGTCATCTCCAACCGCGGGTATCTGCTGGCTGCCGAGTCCATGGTTAACCTGACGAATCTCAGAGTCTATGCGGACGGGAACCGTTATGCCTGGAGCGACTGCATCGCGGAAAACGTTCATGACCCGATACTGGAACGAAACGGAATCCGGGTTTTCAAGATTTTGGAATTGCCCGAAACCTCCAATCCTTGCGATGAGCTGCGGCTATTCATCGACAGATGGGTCCTGGGATGTCGGTTGGGCATCGCGTTCAGAATGTTGGAACGTCTGATGAGCCATCTTTCCAACCGCGTTTCATTCGGCCAGAAGACGCACCAACACCAGATGATCAAGCAAGCGGTATCCGAGTTTCTGGTCATCTTCACATCGCTGCGCACACAACTGGACATGCCGACATTGACTTCGGTTGACCGGAAGTACATGCACGAAGAACTGGATCTTGGAATGAAGACAATCACCAGACTCATGGGCGGCCATGGATTTCTGAGCGGCGGGATCCACGATGACGGCTACATATCAGATTTCATCAAGATTTTGTATCGAATGGAGCACGATCAAGATGGATGAACATTTGCAGGAGCTGGAACGGCATTTTCGCGCTTATGCGCCTTATTACAGAAAAATCGGGCTGAAAATCGAACGGGATCCGGGATATGTCGAGCAATGCGCTGAATCGGAGCCTCTGCTGGTCGTCCAGCACATGTCGATCCCTGAAAGGTATTGCTCCGGCCGGGCAATCAAAACAAAGACCGGTCGAAAGCTATGCGGTTTATCCAATCTGGAGCGGGTGATCGCGATTGAGCAATTGGCTTACGGTGATGCGGGCGTATTTCTGACAGCGCCGGGGCCGTCGCTGTCCGGAGTCGTTCTGAACGAACTGGGCAGCGAGGAGCAAAAGGAGTCGTTTTTCTCTCGGTTCAATGACCGACCGATGTGGACGTTCTTCGCTTTGACCGAACCGGAGCGGGGTTCGGATGCGACCATGATCCGGACACGATTGAAGGCTGCCGATGAGGACAAGCGCTTCTATTCATTGTCCGGGGAAAAGTATTTTATCGGCAATGTGCTGCGGGCCAGCTGCGGCGTTGTGTTTGCGAGAGTTGCCGAAGGAGCGCTGGGCATCGAAGCGGTACTGGTTGAGAAAAACGACCCGGTCCGTTTTCGCGCGCAGCCGCTCGAAACGTTTGGACTTCGCGCTTTGCAGGTAAGCCATCTGGTTTTTGACGGGATGCCGATTCCCGAAAGCCAACTGTTGGGACAGCATTTGTCGAAAGGCCAGCGGGGAATTCTGGCCGCGGTGAAAATGTTCAATCAGCGCAGAACGGGAGTGGCGGCCTGCGCGTTGGGAGTCGTAAAGGCAGTCATGGACCTTGTGTCGGATGAGAGAAAAACGTTCAACGAAAAGGACAAGGAAACCATCTCCAGGCTGGAATATCGTCTGAACAGCACGAGGCAAGTGATCAGAAAAGCAGCCGAAATTGCGGATCAAGATCCGCAGAATGGCTATTACGCTTCATTGTCAAAAGTTATGGCTGTCTCTTTGGTGGAAGATGTCACAACATTCGCTGTCCAAATGCTCGGGCCGTCCGCCTTTTTGGAAAATCCGTTTTTGAACAAATGCTACCGTGACGCGCGCGGCTTCGAGTATTTGGAAGGAACATCGAACATGCAGAAGCTGAACATTTTCCAACATTATATGACCGGAAAGGTTGCACTCGCTTGACGGCGCAAAACGGGAGGTAAATCCTTTGTCGTCCACAGAGGAACGCTTTCTGAACCTGTTGCAGGACATAAAACCGAACGCCAAAGCTTTGGGCAGAACCGCCAGGATGACGGAAATCGGCCTGGATTCGTTTGAATATTTGCGGCTGGTGGCCTCTGTAGAGCAAACGTTCGGTATCTACTTCACGGAGGAAGATCTCATGAACCAACAATTGCTCGAGACGATCCAGGACTTTCTTCAGTTGATCGAAAATAAGCAGGCCTGCTGCAATAACGGCGCGTAAAGCGGGGGATATGAACCAATGATCTCGGGCATTCATCCCGTTCATTATCCGTCCTACACATGCATCGAAGATATCATTGCGTGTGTCGCGAACTATTGGAAACGCGCCCATGTTCTGATGTTCTCGGAAGTATGGAATTTTCGGTATGACCCGATGGAAGGAAAGCTTCTTCCCTTTGGCGACAGAATCCGTACGAACAAAGGGAATTACGGGGCCTATACCCGTTATCACGGCTTGTCCATTGAGCATACGGGGGAAATGAAATACGGCAGTTTGATGCCTTTGATCAAGGACAACTTGGCCGACAACCGCCCTGTTGCCATCTATATCGACTCCTACTGGTGCCCGTGGAATGAAGCGTATCAAAAACACCATTTTCCGCATTATTGCCTCATCATCGATCTTGACGATGAGAAGGAGATCGCGCGTTGTCTGGATCCGTATCTGACCGGCGACATACAAGAATTGCCGTACGGTCATATCATGCGGGGAACGGATCACGGCTACACTTTCCAGGCCGTCGATCTCCTGAACGAAGGACTTGACCGGCATGCGGTCGTTAGCCGAGCCGCCCGACGGATCCTGGAGCAGCCTCCGGGAAGAGAAAACGCCATCGACTCGATTCGGAGATTTGCCCGTGACATCGGATCGGAACTGGATCTTTCATTCGAATCGCAAAGATATGAAACCGCGAGGATCGTTCCCTTGTTCAAGTTGCTGAGCTACGTCGGTTGGGCGAGGGTCAACTTTTCGGCCTTGCTTGACCACTTTGCACACGAATGCGAGGATCGGCAGTTTGAAACATGGGCAAAGCAATTCGCGGAAATCGGGAATTTGTGGCTGGTGGTCCAGAAAATGATGGTCAAAGAGTGCATTTACTCATCCCCGCGTTTTTCGCGCGAGTCAATACGGGACAGGCTGCTCGACATTGCGGATCGGGAAGAGGACATGGCGGATTCGATCCTTCGGAGGATGGCATGACAAGGGCATTGATCGTCACGATCGGGGGCGGCCGCATCGCTGAAGGGGAGACGCTTCATATCGAGCAAATCGCATTGCAATGGCTTGACAAGCGAATCCCCAAAGTTGTCTTGCTTCCTCCATACACACCCGAACAAGAGCAATACGGCAGGAAACTCGAAGAGTATTGGACCGGATTGGGAGCCAAGGTGCGACTGCTGATGTTGAGGGATTTGGCGGATGTGGACGCCCGCGTGGCCGATGCGTTGCATGATGCGGATTACGTTTATTTCGGCGGTGGCAGTTTCGCCTGGTACGCGAATCTGTTGGCTCGCAGCAGGGTAAAGCCGCTTTTGCAGAAGGTTCTGGTCATGAAACGGATCGTTCTGTCAGGCATCAGCGCCGGAGCGTTTTGGTTCAATCCCTCTTCAATTTCGCCGCATTACGGAATCGGTCTGTTGCCAGAAGGCATCGGAGTTGCCGTTCACGCCCAGAATCCGGGAAGGATCGATCAACTTGGCGAATGGGCAAGCCTCTCGCCAACCCGTGTCGGTTATGGAATCTGTGACAAGGCCGCCATTCTGTTTCACTCGCAGAGTATTTGGAAGCAAATCGGTTCCATTATCAAAGTAAAGGGTGATGATGCATGATACCAACAATACCCAATAAGCTGCTGCACGCATACGAGAAATCCAACCCCCAAATTGTTGAACAGCTGGTCGAAACGATCCGGTACGTACATCAGAATTGTCCGTTCTACAAAAGATTGCTCACCAAGCGTCTGAGAAATCATGAGCTTAATGAAGGTTTTGTCCGGGAATTTTTTACGAAAATTCCTTTCTCGTCAAAGGAAGATGTCGTCCGAAACTATCCTGACGGGTTTCTGGCCGTGCCGAGAAGCGAAGTGGTCGCTTATTTCGAATCCTCGGGAACGTCGGGGAATACGGTCGGCAGCACGAGAAGCGTTTCCTGCTTCACGCAGAAAGATCTGGAGCGTGATCTGAACCGAAGATATTCAAAGCATCTCGGACTTTCACGGGATGATATCGTGGCGGTTGCGCTTCCCTACGCCTTGACAAGCTCCGCCTACTGTTTCCATCGTGCGGCGCAAGAGTCGGGAGCCATGACAATCGGTCTTGATTCGGGCAGCGTATTGAGCAGCCATCAGAAGCACCTGGAAATCATCAAAGGGATTGGCGTGACCGTGTTGGTATGCTCGATGCCGCTCGTATACAGCACGATGGTGGAGGCTGCCAAGGAGTCCCTGGAAGAATGGTTCGGTTCGGTTCGGGCGGTTCAATTGTGCGGAGTATCCACGATGCGCAACGGAATGAGAAAGATATCCGAGAAATTCAAAGCGCAGGTATACAATACCTACGGCTTGTCGGAGTTCGGCGCGACGACGCATACGTGCGAGTTCGGAAACATGCATGTTTACGACACGGATTTTTACATCGAGGTGATCGATCTGAGAACCGGCGATCTTGTTGAGGATGATCATCAAGGGGGAGAAATTGTCATCACGACGTTGACTCGGGAAGCTTCTCCGAAACTCAGGTACCGTACCGGCGATTTCGGATTTCTCTCCACAGAGACCTGTCAATGCCAATCTTCATCTCCGATCCTGCGGGTCAAGGGGAGGTTGAAGGACGCCGTAAAGTTGGGCGAAAGGTTCTGGATGCCGATCGATTTTGAAGAAATCCTCATGGCGGATGAGAAAACAACCGGAATGTACAAGCTCGTCTACGAGCCCAAAGAGAACGGTGAAGGCGTCATGATCAAAGTGTCGGCCGATGTCCAGGACGTTCACGACCCGGAGTTGAAGGAGCGATTGCTCGCGCAATTTCATGAGCGGATATCAAAAGATATTGCGCTTGAGCTGAACAGGACGGGGATGACCCACGAAGAGTTTCTCGATCAGAGCAAATATTCTGCCATTCGGTCTATGAAAACGATATCGCTCGATGACAGGAGGCCGGAGGAATGGTTGGTCAGCTACTGAACGACAAGATCCGGGATGAAAAATGGAGACTTATATCCGAGATCGTCACGAAAGCAAAAGAAGAGTCGCCTTTTTATCTGGACCAATGGCGGCATTTCGATACAGACAGCATTCGCTTGCCGGAGCAATGGGATCAAGTGCCATTCACAACCAGGGAGCAGATCACCTCATGCAATCCGTTCCATTTGCTGTGGAAGAGCCGGAAAAATGTGCAGGCCTATTACGAATCGTCCGGGACGACGGGCAATCCCGTCCCCGGCTTTCCCGACCTGTCCTTCGAAAAAGCCGTTTTGTTCGGGAAGTATCTGGATGAGTGGATGGGTCTGACCAAAGACAGAGTGAAGACCGCGGTCGTCGCATTGGTTTATGAGCTGAATCCGACCGGAATCCGATTCCAGATGGCCCTTCCCACGATCGGCATCACGGTCATTCCGTTCGGTGCGAGATCCACGGTTTGCACAATGGAGCGGCAGGTCAGACTCATGCGGAGAATGGATCCGGATGCCATGTTCAGCAGGCCGTTTGAAATCCTGCGCCTCGCCGATTGCTTCTACGTGTTGGGAACGGACAATCGGACATGCGGTCTGTCAAAATTGTTCTACACGGGGGAAATCGTATCTTACCACAAGCTCCAGCGGATGAGCGAGTGCTGGAATGATGCGGAAGTATACGGTCATTACGGATTGACCGAAATCGACAGCGGATTGCAATTATGCAGCCAAGGCCGGTACCATGAGCCCGCCACGCCTTATCTGCATGTTGAAATCATCGATGAGAACGGAAGCGGAGCGGTTGAGGACGGCCAATGCGGCGAGATCGTCTTGACCTCGCTGCGTCCGGAGGCCATGCCTTTGATCCGATACCGAACGGAGGACATTGGCTTCCGTCATCCTGGCAAATGCCCGTGCGGCAATGCGACGGCCAGCTATACGATCATGGGACGAAAGGTTGACTCCGTAGAGCATGGGGAAGGACGGATATTTCCGATCGAGATAGAGGATGTTTTGTTCAGCCATCCGGATATTGGCAATGAGTATCAGATTCATCTGCTTCCGGGCAACCGGCTGAAAATCGTCGCTGAACAAAGATGGGGAACAAAGCAATCTCAAAGCATGCTCGAGCAGCGGCTTGTCAGGCAGATCCAGGACCGTTTCGGCTTGACCGTCCAGGCTGAAGTCAGGGAGTTCGGAAAACTGTCGGACAGGCTGGGGATTCCCAAAGTCAAGAGCGGGAGATTCATTGACCTTCGTTGCGTGCCAAGACAAGACTGGGACGCCTACACCGAGACGAATTGCGTGGACGGAAGATTTCTGAAAGTGCAAGGGAAGCTGATCACCATCTAGGGGGTATGACATGAAGATTATTGATGCGCATGCCCATTTGATCCCCAACGAACTGGGCGTTTCCATCATAAAGCGTTACATGGTTGAAGCGAATCTTGCCAAAGTCGTTCTCGTTCCGGGCGGAATGATCAATCCCTGGGCCATGGCGAACTTTCTCAGAGGAACGGAGTCGCTTCAATTGCAGGAAGCACCCAATGAGTTTCTGCTGGATTTTTGTCGCGGTAATGAGCAATTTCTGCCTTTCTTTCAGGTGAATCCAGCCATGCATGACCGTTCGGATGTCGAAGCCGCCTTGGAGCGCGGCGCGGTTGGATTGAAGCTGAATCCCCTGGTGGACAAGGTCAGGTTTGAAGACCCGGAACTTGAAAACATCTTTGAATTGGCTCATGAGAGAGAGCTGCCCGTGTACACACATATATTATTGAACAAATCGGCTTCGATTGAATCCTTGGAGACGTTGGTCAAGAGATACCGCCGTATAGCTTTTATCATCGGGCACATGGGCTACGGAACTTCTGATCCGATGGCGATCAGTCTTGCGGCCAAATATGACAATGTTTATCTTGAAACTTCCGTCGGCGCCTATCTCACGATTAAAGCCGCGGTTGAAAAGGCCGGCGCAGGCAAGCTCATCTTCGGTTCCGAAGCCCCCGCGCATCATCCAAAGGCGGAGTGGGAGAAGATCGAACTCTTGAAAATTTCCGATGACAAGAAAGAACTGATCGCAAGTCGAAATATTCTCCGGTTGTTGAACATGGAATAAGGAGCGATCCAGTGTGGAGCCGGAAGTGAAAAGCTTATCTGAAGTAAAGGGATTATTTGTCGCCAACCACGAAGGCAAGCATGAAATCAAGAAGATTTTCGAAGCGCGCGATTTCGCCGTCTTTTATTCCCGATTGAAAGAAAATACCGATCTGCCGATGGAGGTTCACCAATTTACGGAAATCGTGTATCGCATCAAAGGCACGACCAGATTGTACATGAATGATCGGGAATACATCATCCATCCCAACAGTTATGCCATCATTCCCGAGAACGTTCAGCACCAGACCAGAGCTGTGGAAGGATCCGAATCGGTCGAACAGATCATCATCGCAATCTATGACGTATTGGAAGGCGCATTCTTCAATTCATTCAGATAGGTGGTGCCGCGGCCATGGATGGACGATTGGAATCCGGGATCCATTTTGTGACCGTGGGAGAAGACGAACCTGTTGTTTTCGTGAACGGTCTCTTCCAATCCACGGAAAGCTGGCAAGGGTTCATTCCGTCCCTTTCACGATATTATCAGGTGATTGTCTATGATATGGCCAATCAAGGGAAGTCCTATCGGGACGAGCAGATTTCGATCCGGAAACATGCATCCGATTTGCTGAAGCTCCTCCAACATTTTGGACACGAGAAGTATTTCCTGATCGGACATTCCTACGGGTGCCGGGTCATTTCCGAATTGGCCAAGACTCATTCTGACCGAATTCGCAAGGCCATTCTGACGGCAACAAGCACGAAAAGCATGATGACACGGAACAAGCGCATTTATGAAACCTGGTATTCCGTCCTGGAGTTGGCTCGCCGCGAGAATCGGGATATCGGAGAACTGTTCGCCAATCTGATCGTTCCGTTCATTTACAGCCCGGCATTCATTCATGCCAATCAAGCGTTCATTAACCATTTCGTGAACACCATCAAGCAACTTCAGCTGGAAGGCGTATCGCATAACCTGCGCGCTCTCCTTGACCATATAAACCAGGATGAAGTCATGCGGAGCCCGGCGAGCTTTGGCGTTCCGACGCTCATCATTCAAGGACGCGAGGATTATCTGACGCCGAGCTCGCTCCTGGAAATGGACGGTCACCCTGGCGAAACGATCAAGATCGTTCCGGATTGCGGCCATGCGCTGACGGTGGAAGCAAGGGATCTTATGATCCAAAACATCGTTGAATTTTTTGACGAGGGGTGAGCCGGGATGTATAACCTTGCCTGTCTTCTCGCATACCAGGCAGCATACCGGCCGGATCATTGTTTTCTGACATTTGAAGAGGAAGCTTGTTCATACAAGCAGTGTGAGAATCAGGCGATCGATATCGCCTGTCACCTCATCCGCAAGGGAGCCGTGCCCAAGAGCAAAATCATCATTGATTGTATAGATGAACGGACTTATGTATCCGCTTTGTTCGGGGTTTGGCGAATCGGTGCGATTGCCATCCCCGTTCAACCCCAACTGACGGACGCGGAGAAGGAAATGTTAAGCCGCATCGTCGAGGCTGAGTTCGTCATTACGGATACACCGCATGCCTGGCCGGGGAACCGGGTCAAGATGATACGCGCGGGGGAATGGGAACAGGCGAAAGAATCGATTCCCGTGCACGCGGCCGCGCCGGACGATGTTGCCGAGATTTTGTTCACATCGGGCTCCAGCGGCAAGCCGAAAGGGGTCATGTTGACTCACTCCAATATTTTGATGAATGCCATTGAATCCGTTCAGGCTCTGGCGCTTACCCACAAGGACATCCAATATGTAACGGTTCCGTTGGCGCATGCTTTCGGCCAGAATCGCGCGGTTATATGTTCCGTATACACGGGGGCCACTGTCCACGCGGCATCAAGGCTTGACATGAGACGGAAGATTGCGTGCATCGAGCGCGTCAATCCGACGGTAATCATTGGTTTGCCGAGTTATTATTCCATGCTGGTTGCGTCAAAGCCGGTTCTGCCGCGCCTTCGTGCAGCGGTTTCCGCTTCCGCGCCGCTGTCTCCTTCCACGCAGGAGAAATTCAAAGCCATCTATGGCGTTCCCATCCTTGTCGGATATGGATTGTCGGAATGTTCCCCTGTTATCGCCACCCAGACCTTGGATATGCCGCGGGTCGCCGGTTCCGTAGGCCGGGCGATCAGGGGGGTGGAAATCCGGATTGTCGATGAAGACGGAAACGTTGTCGAACCCGGCAATCCGGGAAGCATCCGGGTGCGGGGGCACAACGTGATGAAAGGTTATTATGGTCTGCCGCCGGGAGAAGGATTTGACGAATCCGGCTGGTTCATGACGGGAGACATTGGAAAGATGGACGCGGAAGGAAATCTCTTCCTTCTCGGCAGGGAAACCGGGTTCATCAAACGTTTTGGCTACAAGGTCTTTCCGATCGAAATTCAGAATGTCCTGCTCTCTCATCCCGGGGTGCTGGACGCGGCGGCAGTCATCATCCATCGACAGGTGACCGGCGAAGACCTGATTGCATACGTGAAACCGGCTGCCGAGGCGAAGATCACACAAACGGATCTGATTGAATTTTGCAAGCAAAAGCTTGCATTCTATAAAGTTCCCTCCCGGATCGACATTGTCGAAGAAATTCCCGCGCTGCCTTCCGGGAAGCCATTGATTGTTCAACAGTCACAATGAGCAAGGAGGGTATCCATGGAAATTCGTTACTCCGTTCGGGACTTCCTCGACGACCACCAGGCACAGGTGGTTGTCTCGAAACTGATTTACAGCAGCGAGGGCATTGTCCGATGTCTTTATGACAGTGCGGAAGGGGAGATTGTGGCTTTCCTGGCGGATGAATCCTTCAGATCCGAAGTGACGGAAGTCATCGCCAGGATTTCCCGGGAAGAAAAGCAATCATTGAACATCCGGCATCGGATTGTCAAGGAGAGGAACGAGCATGCGATATCCTTTCATGAACCGGCGGCATCCGATTTTTCGCCAGCCGTCAGAAAAGATGAAGTTGTGATCTTGTATGGCGTATTGGATGCGCTGTTCGTCCATCTGGCCCGAAAAAACAAGGCCAGATTGAGGGAATACCGGTCCATGATTTCATTCGATGCGCTTGACAAATGTCGATATATTTCATATTTCCCTCAACACATCTATATGGTGTCGGAATTTCCGCATCAAATGCCGGTCCTTGAACAGGTCAAAGAAGTACGTAAGGCGGGTTACGGAGACCTGTCGAGACTCAGCGGTTACGCACTGTCGCCGGCGGTTTGCTTCCACTGCTACATGGAATGGTGCGGAACGGCCATTGACGGGCCGGTCGTTTTGACCGCCAGGGGCAACTGTTTCAGGCATGAAGCGCCTTGGCGGCTTGGCAGCCATCGTCTCAATGAATTTTGCATGAGGGAAATCGTATTTGCAGGCGATCCGCATTTCGTTGAAAATCTTCGGAATCAAATCCTGGAGGACGTCTGGGCGATCTTCAACGATCTCGGTTTGCCCGGTCTGGTACAAACGGCGAATGATCCTTTCTACTATCAAGAGGACAAGGTGAAAGGACAGCATCAGATTATTGCCAACATGAAGTATGAGCTGATATTCCAAAATGATCAAACCGGGGAGTCATTTGCGATTGCCTCCTTCAACAACGTCAAAGACACGTTGACCAGGCAGTTTGAGATCAGGGGCTCGGACCAGACGGTCGTGCATTCGGGTTGCGTCGCGTTCGGGATCGACCGTTGGGCGTACGCATTGCTCTCCGCCTATGGAAGCGACATAAAGACATGGCCGCTTCACATCAAAAAAGCGTTGAAGCTCAATTTGGAGGATGAGGAACGGATATGGGCAACATAACAAATTTGGATCAGCATCAGGAATTGATTCAGACCATCAAGGAAGTGATGAATATTCCTCCGGATTATCCGTTGGATAAGGAGATCGGATTGGATTCATTGAACTCCATTTCTGCGATCGTCAGGCTTGAAGAAGCGTTGGGAATCAACTTCAAAAACAGCGACATGGATTTGCGATTGTTCTCAACTGTTGAAAATATTGCAACGCTTGTTGTCGAAAATTACCTCGACCACGGGAGGTGACCCCAAAAAAATGAAATACCGATTCGAAATCTTTCACGAATTTCCCACCTTATACAGCATAAGCAGCCAGGACTTCAACCATCATCTGGAGCTTGTCAAAAAGATGGAGAACTATGGCTATACAGGTTCTTTAATTTACTTTCATCATCGTACCCTTGATCCGTGGATCATCTCGACAATGATTTTGCAAAATACGGAAAACCATGTTCCGCTGATGGCCATACAACCCTATTACACGTCCCCTCTGGCAACAGCGAAGTTGATCAGAAGCATTGCGCAAATCTATGGCCGGCGAGTTTATCTCAATCTGGTCACGGGCCAATCTCAAGCGGATTTGGCAGAGGCGGGAGACCCGTCAGACAAGCACGAATTGTACGAGAAAATGAAGGAGTTCGTAACGGTTCTGAGAAGTTTGCTGCAATGCGACGAACCCTTCACATATTCCGGAAGATACTATTCATATGATGGATTGTGTGCGTTCAGCTCCGTTGAAGCCGCCATGTTCCCGAAAATTTTCGTGGCAAGCGGATCGGGTTCGGAGGAAAGCATCGCGTTGGCGAACGCGTTCGGGGATGCCATTTTGAGAATACCGGTTTCATTTGATGATTACAGTAAAAATTTTGCTCCGAAAATTGGCGAACATCTGGAAACCGGGATCAAGTTCAAACTGATATGCCGAAAATCGTCCGACGAGGCTCAAGAAACGGCCGCCAAAGACAGGGCTGACTTTATTGCGCGTTCGATCAAGAAAAATCAAATCAAACATGAAGTTTCTTTCTCGGTACTGGAGGAAAAAATCTTCTATCCGTTGACCTATACCGGGGATTGCCCGCTGCTCGTCGGAAGCTACGAAGAAGTGGCGAGCTATTTGGAACAATACCTGAAGCTCGGAACCAAGAGCATCATCGTGAGCAACATACGATCAGAAGAAGATCTTGAACATAACGCTCAAGTGTTTCGCATGCTTCGTTCTGACAACATCCCCGTCGTTTCCAGTAAAAACGCCTGCTAATTTAGTATCGGAAGAGGTCGGATGACGGTTGCGGATCTTTCTGAAATCCATTCATATCGCACTGAAGGTGAATTTGGCCTATCCGCGCGATTATTTGATTTCATTGGTGATTTATCCGTTCATTTTGATTCTGAACATTCACCTTTTTACCAGCATCTATGCCTACAGCGAGGTTTCGCACATCAAAGGATACAGTCTGTCCCAAATGATATGGTATTACGGGGCGACAACTTTTGTGTGGATTTTCATATTCAATTTTACCGACAGACGCATATCAAACTACATTTTGACCGGAGAATTGGGGTTGCGGCTGCTGCGACCCGTTTCGTTGTTTCAATACGAAATGGCAAATGCCATTGCTTTGCGCATTGTCGGCATTCTGTTTGAATTTATTCCCGGTATGGTCATTTACTCACTCATTTATTCGCCGAATTTTCTCACAATCGCGTCTCTCCTCAAATTTTTCGCAGTGGTGGCCCTGGCGTTCGTACTGAATTACGTCCTGAACTTTATCATCGGTGTGACCGCATTCATCACCCAGAACAATGCGGGTTTCAAAAGGCTGATGGGAGCTGTGACGACACTGCTCGGCGGGGCCATGATTCCGTTGGATTTTTTCCCCGGCTGGCTTCAGACCGTTTGCGATTATTTGCCGTTCAAATATTTGTTCTACGAACCCGTTCGTTTCTTTATCAATCACGGGGACATTTCGACGGCAGAAGCGTTCTATCGTGTGATTTTCATTGATATCGCGTGGATTGCGGCATTGTACATCATAGCGAAAATCGCATGGAAATTAATGCTGAAAAACGTTGTCGTGGCAGGGGGATAATCGGCGTGCAAACCGTTGCCGGATTGCTGAGACTCTATGTTTACCATATGAAAATGGGCATTTCCAGCGCCATGATCTATCGGGCCGATTTCATAACGGGGATTTTCGTTTCGATTTTCGTTTCCGGTATCGGCCCGTTCGTGCAATTTTTGTATTTTACGCATACGCGCGGGTATCCTGAATGGACATTGAATCAAATTCTGCTTTTCCAGGGCTTGCTTCTGCTCTGGTTCGGGCTCAGGGATTTGCTGTTCGGCCAGGTCAGAAATACCGTGATGGACATGGTCTGGAAAGGCGACTTCGACCGTTTGCTGCTGAAGCCTTATCCAACCGTGGGTTTATTGCTGTGCAGCGGGTTTCAGCTTCACGGGATTGGATCCTGCATCGCGGGTGTATTGGTTACGGTATTGGCCTTCCACCGCCTTGACGTTTCCATCAACTTATGGACGGTTCCATTATTGATTGTCGCCTTGATTTGCGGAGTGGTCCTGTTTATGGCCATTACGATATTTTACTGCTCGATCGTCATCATGTTGATCCAGATCAGCCGGATCAGCGAATTGTTCGATCGGATTACCGACTTTGCCAACTACCCCGTCAACATTTACCCGCTTGCGCTAAGGGTCGTGATGATTGTGTTTTTGCCGTTTGCGGTATGGACGTATTATCCAACCCAAATTTTGCTCGACCGGTTGGATTACGGCATATGGTTCGCATTGGCCGGATGTGTCGGTGTTTTCTATCTCAGCATCAAGGTGTGGTATTTGTGTCTCAAAATGTATACCAGTGCCGGGGGTTGAGCGGAATGGACGAGATCATCATCAAAGTTCAAGGGCTGCGGAAAACATTCAAAAAGCTGAGAAAGAAGGAAGGGTTCCTGTCGTCTTTCCGCTCGTTGCTGATAAGGGATTTTGAGCGGATACACAGCGTCAAGGGGATCGACATGGAGATTCGCAAGGGAGAAATACGGGGAATCATCGGGCCGAACGGCGCGGGGAAATCGACGACGATCAAAATGCTGTCAGGCATTCTTTTTCCGACGGAAGGCACAGTTGACGTGATGGGGTTTACCCCGTGGCTGGACAGAGAACGATATGTCCGGCATCTCGGTGTTCTCTTCGGTCAAAAGTCTCAACTGTGGTGGGATCTGCCCCCCATCGACACTTTTTTGCTGATAAAGGAGATGTACCGGATTCCCGAGGAAGACTTCAAGGCGAGGTTGAATCGTTTCAAATCGATGCTGCAGATCGAGCGCATCATCTACCAACCGGTGCGCACGCTTTCTTTGGGGGAGAGAATGAAGTGCGAGCTTGTCTGTGCCGTCCTTCATGAACCTCCTCTGGTATTTCTCGACGAACCGACAATCGGTCTGGACATTGTCTCGAAAGAAACGATACGCGAGTTCATCAAGCAAATGAGCCGCGACAAGCAAACGACATTCATTGTCACAACCCATGACCTGGCCGACATCGAAAATCTGTGCGATCGTGTGACCATTATCAACAAGGGAACGATTGTCTTCGACGATTCGATGGAGCGGCTAAGCTCCTATTTCTCGAACAGGAAAGTCGTCGAGATCAAATTTACCCAACCTGTTGAAGAGAAGTTGCTGGATTCCTACAAGGTCATTTCTTCAGGCGCCATGTCCGTATCGATCGAGATCGATACCGGCGAATTTGATTTGAAGAAGGTGATCTTCGAAATCCTGGACCGTTTTCCCGTATTGGATGTCAACATCATGAATATTCCCATCGAGGAAGTGATCAAGCATATTTACAGTCACGAAGAGAAGGTGGTTGGATATGGGGAAAAAGTTGGAGTTGGGTGAGCCGGTTATCAGGGGCTATCTGCACTACGCCTACCAACTGGGGATCCTGTCCCGGGTCGCCGCGGCCAGGCAATGGATATACAGCAACTATATCCAGCTGGTCTGCGACGAGCGAAGCACGCTTGTTCCGCTCCAATTCTACATGCCGAATGATGCGGGCTACAACTGGACACTGACCTGTCCCTTGCTCGAGCAGCAGGTCATCTCCAGAGAAATGATCACGGATTACAACGTGAATTTTCTCAAGTTCATTAAGCATGCGATAGACAATGAATGGTACGTTGTATGCCACATCAATGAAAAGTACATAAAGGACACCATGGCATACCAACGATCCGATTTCAATCACATGATGATGGTGCATGGTTACGACAATGAAAAAGGGACGGTTCAGGTCTCCGGATACAATAACAAAAGGCAATATGCGTCATGGGAGGTGCCCAAGGACCAGCTTGAAGAGGCGTTCTATCGCAACAAGCCGGACTTTCTGGAAGAGCAGATGCTGCGTCTCTATCGTGTGCATCGAAATATTGACGATTATGACGCGGCATTCGAATTGAAGCCAATCGCGGAGGGGATAAAGTGTTTTCTGCTGTCGCAACCCCCGGACCGCAACATCATGTTGAAAAATCGAAGGGTCAGGTTGACCTTTGGACTGAACGCCTATGATCAATTCATCATGTATTTGGAGAAAGTGTGCAACGGGGAAGTCAGGCCCAACCATATTCCGCTTCATGCCTTCATGGACCATAAATTGATGATGATCAACCGTCTCAAATATATCATGGAGCATAGACATGACCTGGACCTTCATGAATACATCCGGCAGTATGAAAGCTACGCCCAGCTCCTGGAAACCGCCAGAAACGTGATGCTGAAAAGCAGCATTGCCAATAAATTTGAAGGTGTCCTTGATATCATTGAAGACATAAAAGGACTGAAAATAAAGGAGGAGCAAACGCTGCAACGGCTTGTTCAGGGCCTGGACTGATCGATGCGAATCATGGAAAGAGCGTTCATGGCATGGCGCCGGCATCCTTCGACAACGGAGCGTACCGGGCGGATCGGATCCGTTCGGCTCGTTGTTGAACGGAATGCCGGCATTTTATGCGAAAAAAGGATGTCAATACTCTGTGAAAATGTCACATTAACTCTTCTGTGGAAATGTCACTTTTGTAGTGTTCCGAAGTCACCGTCAGGTGACTTGGACTGGCGTTGATTTTGTGTTATTCTGTAACTGTTTCGGATTCCAAGCCTTCCTCCAAGGATGGCTGGCGGCGGGTTTGCGTGGTGACGCAGGCACCGCCCTTTTTGTTTCAGTTTTCGCCTGACGCTCGGGCTTCTCCGTTGCTCGAAGCGCCAGCGCCGTGCCCTGATGCCAGAGAGCGTCTCTCGCACCTCGACCGTCGTCTTCGCGTCGAATCGGAATGAAGCAGGCCGGGCGAGCGTGTAGACCGTGCCATTGTAGGAGATCGTGTTTCCAGGCCCGAGATTCCGGTATTCGCGTATGGTGAATACATGATCCAGGTTGACGGATGGATCAAGCGGTATGTACGCTGACTCCGCTTCTTTGGGTTTCACTGCGAATTGGCGATTATGCTTCTCCAGCAGCTTGGGCAGCGCCGCGTTGGCCTCCTCGATGGTCTTTACGCCGAGCGTCCGCAGTTCGATCACCAAGCGGTCCTGTAATGTCGGCCAAAGGCGTTCGATGCGGCCTTTCGCTTGGGGCGAGAGGGCCTTGATATGCTCGATATTGAGCTCCGCCATCGCCTTGCCGAAGTGGGAAAGCGGCTTTGTCTCGCCGGCGAGTTCTTGCTCAAGTGTAAGCTTCTCATTGGGCGAGCGGAAGATGGTGTGCTTGTCGCTGTAAAGCCCAAGCGGCACGCCGTATTTCCGGATGCCTTGCATCATGACAAGCGAGTAGCCCTCACGGCATTCGGTTGGACGAAACATGGCGCCGACAACGGTGCCTGTCGCGTCGTCAATGGCAGCATGCAGCGTGAAGGAGGGCGCACGATCCTCCAGCCAGGCGTAGGGGGTGGCGTCAATCTGCCAGAGCATCCCGGCTTGGGGTTTGCGCTGACGAGGCTGATGGGTTTTGCCGCGCCGCCGCTGTTTTACTTGTTTGATGCCCTTGGAAAGCAAAATGCGTCTGACGCTGGAATGGCTCAGCTTCAGCGACTCGTGTTCCTCCAAAAGCTCCGCAAAGTGGCAGTTGTTGCTGCCGTAGTATTTCGTGTTGTACAACGTGACGACCTGTTGTTTGACTTCCTCCGACAAGGCGTGACTCGGCTTTCTTCCACGATTCCGGTGTGCCAGCGCCTGGGCTCCTCCCTCTGCCATATATTTCTTTTTCAGCCGAATCACTTGCCCTACGCTAAGTCCGAGTACCGCTGCTCCTTCCAAGTTGGTCATGTGTCCGTCGAGGATTTTCTCCACCACAAGTGCCTTTTTCCATTCTGCTCTGGTCAATGTCACAATCTCCTGTCCCATGGTGACATTATCTCAGAACAGTTACACCGTGACATTATCACAGCACAACAACAATTTACCCGAACATATGCTTGCATTTCTTGTTGGGAGGGAGTATAATAACATTGTAATTTTTTCCGCCCTACACTCCCGATGCAGGAGACAAGGGATTCCCTCGCTTGTGGTTTCGATCTCCACGGAACCGATACAAGAAGGATGCTGAATCCGAAAGGACAGCAGTTGATTACCCCATCCGTGGACTTTACCCTGATGGAGACAGGTGTGAAGCTGGGCAACACGGAGCGAAACTGTATCCCGACACTCCCATTTGGCAGGAGTTGAGGGCCATGGTACCGAGAGGGCCGTGTAAAAAAGCTTGGCGCATGCGTGTGCGCTTTGAAACATTTAATAATATTTAAAGCCGATTCTTTGCGACGATGATTTGCGCGAGGGATCGGCTTTTTGCATTATGTGGGCATAAAACAAAAGAGTTTTTGAAATCCGGCCTGTATAAAGCTCATCAGGCCGGATTTTATATTTAAAAACAGGAGGAATGTTAAAATGCCAAACCACGTTTTTTCTCGTGTCGTCATAACGGGACCGAAGGAAGAAATCAGGCGGTTTACCGTTTCCGCCAAACTTACCCAAATGGAAGGGAAATGGGACATCAACGCTCTTTACCCGAATACTTTGAGCGAATTTTCTTCGCCGGTGCGCATCGTTTCCCAAGAAGAATATGACGCACAGCAAGACCAGCCGTTGATTGGCCGCGCTATGACGCAAGAAATGCGCGTTCAGTTCATCGCGCAATACGGAACGGCGGACTGGTATCGCTGGGCGATTACCCACTGGGGGACGAAATGGGGCGTGTACGATCTGGTTGAGGAATCGCTGACCGACGAAGAAGTCATCTTGCGTTTCTCGACCGCTTGGACGCCTGCTACCGGCGTTATAGTCCATAGTAGTGGTGTAAAATGGCTCCGAGCTTCTTGACAAGGGAAGCCACGGTATGATTTCTACTAAAGTGACGCGACTCACCTTTAGAAGGAGGATCAAACCGTGGCTTCTATAGATAGAATGTCACTTTTGGAGCTTTTGCGCAAGTCCGGTTCTGACGGTGATGTGGATTTTTTAAAGGAAGCCTTGAATGGTCTTGTTCATTCCTTGATGGAGGCGGAAGTAGCGGCCAAGATCGGTGCCGAGCGTTATGAACGAAACACGGAAAGAACCAACCAGCGGAACGGTTACCGGCAACGGGAGTGGCATACCCGGGTCGGCACGCTCGATCTGAGCATTCCGAAGCTTCGCAAAGGCAGCTATTTTCCCTCCCTGCTTGAACCCCGGAAGCGTGCGGAAAAGGCATTGCTTTCCGTTGTACAGGAGGCGTACATACACGGCGTCAGTACACGAAAAGTCGATGAACTCGTGGAATCCCTGGGCATGAAAGGCATTAGCAAAAGCGAAGTATCCCGGATATGCCGGGAACTCGACGAAGTCGTGATGGCATTCAAAGAGCGTCCGCTCGAGGGACAATTTCCTTATGTCTGGTTGGATGCTACGTTCCCGAAAGTGCGCGAGGGCGGCCGGGTACGCAGCATGGCGCTTGTCGTGGCCATCGGTATCCGGGAGACCGGTGACCGGGAAGTGCTCGGTTTTGATCTCGGCATGAGCGAGGACGGCTCGTTTTGGCTTGAGTTTCTACGGAAACTGGTCGC
>NZ_KB899835.1 GCF_000378425.1 Cohnella laeviribosi DSM 21336
GCGCGACTGGAGTCGAACCAAATGATTGGCAGCATGAGTCGCAAGGGCAACTGTTACGACAATGCCTGCATCGAATCTTTCCACAGCGTTCTCAAGAAAGAGCTCATTTACCAAACGAAATTTAACACTCGTAAACAGGCGTATGATGCGATTTACGAGTACATTGAATTGGAGTATAACCGCATCCGTATCCATTCGTCGATCGGTTATCTGACTCCGTATTTGTACGAAAAAAGGTACTATGAGCAACTCCAGGCAGGATAAAAGTTGTGTCCACTTTCTTGACAGTGATCCAAAGCGACTTTGCAATTGCTGTTAAAGCAACTGCAGCGCCGTCTCCCGTTCCGGCGGGCCGGATATAAAACAAATGCTTTTGATGAAATAGAATGAACCCCCGGCCCGCATAACAGGGGGTCGGAGGTTCATTCGCTTTTATGCGGGTCCGGAGCCGGCTTTTGGGATGTCGCCCTTATGGGGACGCTCCTTTTTCGAATCCCGGGCTTGTTCCGGATCGCCTTACATATGCGCATTCGGACCGATAAACGCCCCCAGCGCCTCCGGCAGCTCCGACTGCCAGAAGCCCCACTTGTGCTCGCCGTCCTTTTCGCGGTAATCGACGTACGCGCCTTTGGCTTCGAGCAGCCGCCGCGCTTCCCGGTTCAGCTCGACAAAATTAAAGGTGCCCATGTCCGTTGCGAACGCGGTTTCCTGCAGCCCGACCGTCATCCAGACGCTTAATCCTTCCAGCGATGCCTGATCTTCCAATTCCAGCACGGAGCCCGCATAGAAAGCGCCGGACAACGACAGCACACGGTTGAATAGCTGCGGATACCAAAGCGCAAGCGACAGGCTGACGGCTCCGCCGAGCGAATCGCCGGCCACCACCCGCTGGTCGGGAGCGCGGCGGACGGCGATGTTGTTTTCCACGTAAGGGATCAGCTCCTCGGCAAAAAAACGGATGTACCGCTCGTTGCGCTCGCCGCCCGCCATATATTCGGAAGTGCGGACCTTTTTGTCCACGTCCACGCCGACGACGACAAACGGCTCCCAGCCTTCGTCGAGAATCATTTTTTGCGCGATGGTGGCGATCCTTCCAAACTGGAAAAAGTCCTGGCCGTCCTGGCAATAGACGACGGGGTAGCTGAGCGTCTCCTGATAACCGGGGGGCAGATAGATCCGCGTTTCGCGTTTGCCTTCAGGCAAAATTCGGCTCGGCACCTCGTGCCGGACGATGGTTCGTTTGAACAAATGCGCGTCGTTCATGGCGACAGTCATCCTTTCTGCAGC
This sequence comes from Cohnella laeviribosi DSM 21336, assembly GCF_000378425.1. Taxonomy (GTDB): domain Bacteria; phylum Bacillota; class Bacilli; order Paenibacillales; family Paenibacillaceae; genus Cohnella; species Cohnella laeviribosi. The sequence goes on from NZ_KB899835.1 coordinate 1,288, forward strand.
GGCTTTCAGCCGCGTTCTTCGGGTATGGCCGGTTCGGCGGATGGGAACACCATAGGGAGGGCGTCCTTCGTCGATTCATGAAAATCGGCCGCGGGCAAAGCCGGTTCACCCCGTTTCCAAGGCAGCCGCAAAAGCTGTAAAACCAACGGTTGCCGCATGTTTGTATCATCCTGTTATACTAATGAAAACAGTCTGTACTACAAACATGGAATACATAAAAAACAAGTAGAATCGGGGAACATGGCTTTTTTTCTTTGACCAAATCACTCTAACAGAGATATAATAATTCTATAACAGAAAGCCCTCTTCCACAATTCAAGACGAGGTGATCGAGATGAGTAAAGGTTCTTTGGATGCTCCGGCTAAGCCGATTCAAGCTCATGCGCACGAAGTGCGGTCGGAAGATGTCGTTCCACTCCAAGTATTGTCTCCGGAAGGCGAAATCGTCAATCCGGAACGCCTCCCCGATCTGACGGACGATCAGTTGAAGGAAATCATGTACCGCATGGTGTTTACGCGGACTTGGGACGATCGTGCGGTCAATCTCGGACGCCAAGGCCGTCTCGGCTTCTACGCCCCGGTATCCGGCCAGGAAGCGACGATGGTCGGCAGCGAATATGCGCTCGAGAAGACGGACTTTATCTGTCCCGGCTACCGCGACATGCCGCAGCTCGTTTGGCACGGGCTTCCGCTGTACCAGGCGTTCCTGTATTCCCGCGGCCATCAGCACGGCGGCCAAATTCCGGAAGGCGTGAACGTGCTCATGCCGCAAATCATTATCGGCGCGCAAATTTTGCATGCCACCGGCATCGCGATGGGCTTCAAGCTGAAAAACGAGAAAAGAGTCGTGATCGCGTACACGGGCGACGGCGGCTCCTCCGAAGGCGACTTCTACGAAGGCCTGAACTTTGCCGGCGTTTACAAGCTCCCGGCGATCTACTTTGTGCAAAACAACCGTTACGCCATTACGACGCCTTACAGCAAGCAAACGGCCGCGCAATCGATCGCGCATAAGGCGCTGGCTGCGGGCATTCGCGGCGTCCAAGTGGACGGCATGGACGTTTTGGCCGTCATCTCCGCCGTCAAGGAAGCGGCCGAAATCGCCCGCAACGGAGGCGGCGCGACGCTGATCGAAGGCTTGACGTACCGTTTCCGTCCGCACTCCATGTCCGACGACGCGACGAAATACCGGACGAAGGAAGAAGAAGCGGAATGGGCGCTTAAGGATCCGATCGTCCGTTTCGGCAAATACCTCGAAGCCAAAGGCCTCTGGTCCGAGGAAGACACCGCTCGCGTGAAGGAAGAAGCGAAAGCGGCGGTCGCCGAGCACATCAAGAAAGCCGAACAGACAGAGAAAATGACCGTGGCCGGCTTGATCGACTCCATGTTCGAGCAAACGCCGCCGGATCTTGAACGTCAAAAAGCGGATTTCCAATAAATCGTGACGAAGATGGGAGAGTTTGCAACATGGCTCAAATGACTATGATTGAGGCGATTAAAGACGCGATGCGGGTCGAGCTGAAGCGCGACCCGAACGTTGTCATCTTCGGCGAGGACGTCGGCCATGTCGGCGGCGTGTTCCGCGCTACGGAAGGCTTGCAGGCGGAATTCGGCGAACACCGCGTATTCGACACGCCGCTTGCGGAATCCGCCATCGGCGGTCTCGCTGTCGGTCTGGGCATTCAAGGCTTCCGGCCGATTGCGGAAATTCAATTCGTCGGCTTCATTTTCGAGGCGCTGGATCAAATGTTCGTCCAAGCGGCGCGGATGCGCTACCGTTCCGGCGGACGCTACAACGCCCCGATCGTATTCCGCACGCCGTTCGGCGGCGGAGTCAAGGCGGCGGAACTGCACACGGACTCCCTCGAAGGCCTGGCGATTCAAACGCCGGGGATCAAAGTCGTGGTTCCGTCCAACCCGTACGACGCCAAAGGCTTGCTGATTTCCGCCATCCGCGACAACGACCCGGTCTTTTTCATGGAGCATTTGAACTTGTACCGCGCGTTCCGGGAAGAAGTGCCGGAAGGCGAATATACGGTGCCGATCGGCAAAGCGAAAGTCGTCCGCGAAGGCAAGGACGTGACGATTATCGCTTACGGCCTGATGGTGCATACGGCGCTTAAAGCGGCCGCCGAACTGGAGAAAAACGGCGTCCAGGCGGAGGTTATCGACCTGAGAACGCTGTCGCCGCTCGACATCGACACCATCGTCGAATCGATCAAAAAGACGAACCGCGCGATCGTCGTCCAGGAAGCGCAAAAGTCGGCCGGAGCCGCGGCCGAAATCATCGCCCAAATCAACGAGAACGCCATTCTGCACTTGGAAGCGCCCGTTCTTCGCTGCGCGGGTCCGGATACGGTGTATCCGTTCGTTCAGATCGAAGACGTGTGGCTGCCGACCCCGGCCCGCATCGTCAAAACGGTCAATCAAGTGCTGGAGTTCTAATCGGACAGGAGGTTTTGCTTCGTGGCAAGATTCGAATACAAATTTCCCGAGCTGGGCGAGGGGCTGCATGAAGGCGAAATCGTCAAAATGCTGATTTCCCCCGGCCAGACGGTAACCGATGAAGACATCATTATGGAAGTGCAAAACGACAAGGCGATCGTGGAAGTGCCGTGTCCGGTAAACGGCAAAGTGCTTGAAGTGCTGGCCAAAGACGGACAAGTTATGCACGTCGGCGAAGTCGTCGCCATCATCGAGGCGGAAGGCGATCTGCCGGCCGACGCGGTATCGGCTCCGGACGGCAACGCGGCGACGGGCGGCGCCGACACGCAAGGCCAGCCCGCGCAAGCGCCCGCTGCCGAAGCCGCTCCGGCACCCGCGGCGGCTCAAGCTCCGGCAGCCGAGGCGAACAAGCTCGTGCTGGCCACGCCGAGCGTCCGCAAGCTGGCGCGCGAGAAGGGCATCAACATCGCCGAAGTAACCGGCACCGGCAAGAACGGCCGCATCACCCGCGAAGACGTCCTGAACTTCGGCGGAGCGGCTCCGGCGGCAGCTCAAGCGGCCGAGTCTGCAACTCCTGCGGCGGCTCAAGCACCGGCAGCGAAAGCCGTCCAAGCCGGTCCGGGCGTCGAAGAGCGCGTTCCGTTCAAAGGCATCCGCAAGGCGATCGCAAACGCCATGGTCAAGTCCGTTTATACCGCGCCGCACGTGACGATCATGGACGAAGTCGACGTCACGGCGCTTGTCGCGCTGCGCAACCGTTCCAAGGCGATCGCCGAGAAGAAAGGCGTCAAGCTGACGTACCTGCCGTTTATCGTCAAGGCGCTCGTTGCCGCTTGCCGCGAATTCCCGGCGCTCAATGCGACGATCGACGAAGCGGCCAACGAAATCGTGTACAAGAAATATTACAATGTCGGCATCGCAACCGACACCGACAACGGCCTGCTCGTTCCGGTCGTGTTCGACGCCGACCGCAAAAACATCTGGACGATCGCGAACGAAATCCGCGACCTCGCCGCGCGCGGCCGCGAAGGCAAACTCGCTCCGAACGAGCTTAAAGGCAGCACCATTACGATTACGAATATCGGTTCCGCCGGCGGCATGTTCTTCACTCCGGTCATCAACTTCCCGGAAGTGGCCATCCTCGGCACCGGCCGTATTTCCGAAAAACCGGTCATCAAGAACGGCGAAATCGTCGCCGCTTCCGTCATGGCTCTGTCGCTCAGCTTCGACCACCGGATCATCGACGGCGCAACCGCGCAAAATTTCATGAACTACATCAAGCAGCTGCTGGCCGATCCCGAGCTGCTCGTAATGGAGGTATAAACCATGGTAGTAGGAGACGCTTCAATCGATATCGATCTGCTTGTCATCGGCGCAGGACCCGGCGGCTATGTGGCCGCGATTCGCGCCGCGCAGTTGGGTCAGCAGGTCATGATCGCCGACAAGGCGAAATGGGGCGGCGTATGTTTGAACGTCGGCTGTATCCCCTCCAAGGCGCTGATCAACGCCGCGCATCATTATGAGGAAATGCTGCACGCCGACAAATACGGCCTGTCCGCCGGCAACGTGACGGTCGACTTCGCCAAGGTTCAAGAATACAAAAACTCCGTCGTAAACAAGATGACCAGCGGCGTCGAAATGCTGCTTAAAGCGAACAAGGTTCAAATGTTCAACGGCGAAGTCATGTTCATCAGCGAAAACGAAGCCCGCCTGTTCAACGATCAGGAAGCTCCGCGCTACCGGTTCAAAAACTGCATCATCGCCACCGGCTCCCGCCCGATCGAGCTCAAGGCGTTCCCGTTCGGCGGACGGATTCTGTCCTCGACGGAAGCCCTGTCGCTGCAGGAAGTGCCGAAGAGCCTGGTCGTCATCGGCGGCGGCTACATTGGCGTCGAGCTCGGCCAAATGTACGCGAAGTTCGGCACGAAGGTGACGATCCTCGAAGGCGCGGATACGATCCTGCCCGGCTTCGACAAGGACATGAGCCAACTGGTCGTCAAGAAGCTGAAGAAAAACAACGTCGAAATCGTCAACGGCGCGCTGGCCAAGAGCGCCGAGCAAACCGACAAGGACATTACCGTCACGTACGAAGTGGGCGGGGAGACGAAGACGGTTACGGCGGAATATCTGCTCGTGACGGTCGGACGCCGTCCGAACACCGACGGCGAGCTCGGACTCGACCTGATCAACGTCAAGGTCAACGAGCGCGGCCTGATCGAAGTCGACGAGCAATGCCGCACGAATATCCCGCACATCTACGCGATCGGCGACATCGTGCCCGGCCCTGCGCTGGCGCATAAAGCTTCCTACGAAGCGAAGGTCGCGGCCGAAGCGATCGCGGGACTGCCGTCCAAAGTCGACTACAAGTGCATTCCCGCCGTCGCGTTCTCCGATCCGGAATGCGCAAGCGTCGGCTACACGGAGAAGGAAGCGAAGGAGAAAGGCCTGAACGTCAAGTCGAGCAAGTTCCCGTTCGGGGGCAACGGACGCGCGGTGACGCTCGACGGCGCGGACGGCTTCATGAAGATCATCTCCGATGCCGATACGGGGCTTGTCCTCGGTGCCCAAATCGCCGGCGTCGAAGCGTCGAACATCATTGCCGAGCTCGGCCTCGCCATCGAGATGGGCGCTACGGTCGAGGATATCGCGCTGACGATTCACGCGCATCCGACGCTCGGAGAAATTACGATGGATACGGCGGAGCTCGCGCTCGGACATCCGATCCACACGATCGCTCCCCGCAAATAATCGCCCATGCTTCAAAACCGCCCGAATTCCGCTACGGTAGGGCGGTTTTTCTATAACCGGCATTTCGAAGGAGGGATTTGAATGGCGCTTCCAGCCAAAAAAATGAGCATGTCCCGTTCCATCAAGACGAGGCTTGTGTTTCCAGGAGATACGAATTACCACGGCACGATGTTCGGCGGTTCGCTGATGCAGGACATCGACGAGATTTGCGTCATCGCCGCGATGCGGCATTGCGGCCGCAGGGTCGTTACGGCTTCGACGGACAGCCTCGACTTTATGTCTCCCGTCCGGATGGGCGAAGCAATCGAACTGGAGGCGTTCGTCACCTGGACGCACCGCACCTCGATGGAGCTGTACTGTGTCGTCAGGGCCGAAAATCTGGAGACCGGCGAGCGGCGCGTAACCGTGACCGCCTTCAGCACGTTCGTCGCGGTGGACGAAGAAGGGCGTCCGGTTCCGGTGCCGGAAGTCATCCCCGAAACGGAAGAGGAGCGCAAGCTGTTCGAGAGCGCGCCGGAGCGCTACGAGGCCCGGAAAAAACGGCGGCAGCTTCGTTATTCGTCGACAGAAGACCGCAATAAATGATACAATGAACGATAAAAGACGATAAAAGGTGTGTTCGGTTTGCGCAATTATTTGGATTTGCTGCAGGATATTCTCGATCACGGGGTGAAGAAGGAAGACCGGACGGGAACGGGGACGATCAGCGTATTCGGCCGGCAGCTCCGTTTCGATCTGTCCGAAGGGTTTCCGCTGGTGACGACCAAGCGTCTTCATCTGAAGTCGATCGTTCACGAGCTGCTCTGGTTTTTGAGCGGAGATACGAATATTCGCTATTTGAAGGAAAACGGCGTGTCGATCTGGGACGAATGGGCGGACGAGAACGGCGATCTCGGGCCGGTATACGGCTCGCAATGGCGCGCCTGGGAGGCGCCGGACGGACGGCGCATCGACCAGATTGCGGCCGTGATCGAAGCGATTAAGCGCAATCCGGATTCCCGCCGCCATATCGTAAGCGCCTGGAACGCGGCGGAGATCGACCGGATGAAGCTGCCGCCTTGCCATTTCGCGTTTCAATTTTACGTCGCGGGCGGCAAGCTTTCGTGCATGTTTACGATGCGTTCCGTCGATACCTTCCTCGGGCTGCCTTTCAACATCGCGTCGTACGCGCTGCTTACGCACATGGTTGCGCAGCAGTGCGATCTCGAAGCGGGCGAATTAATCTGGTCGGGCGGCGACGTTCATATTTACAGCAACCATCTGGAGCAGGTGAAGCTGCAGCTCAGCCGCGAGCCGTTCCCGCTGCCGAAGCTGGTGATCAAACGCAAGCCCGACAGCATTTTCGATTATACGTTCGAAGATTTCGAGTTTGTCGGTTACCAGCATCATCCCGCCATCAAGGCGCCTGTCGCCGTTTAGGCGGTTTATGGTATGATAGAACTATTGCAAATGCAAGGAGGCGCGCGGATGCCGATCACGATGATTGCCGCCGTGGCCCGCAACGGCGTCATCGGCGCCGACAACAATTTGCCGTGGCGCCTGCCCGCAGACATGGCTTTTTTTAAAGCGCAGACGATGGGCAAGCCCGTACTGATGGGCAGCAAGACGTTTCGGTCGCTGAAGCGGCCGCTTGCCGGACGAACGAATGTCATTCTGTCCAGGTCGATGACGGAGGCGCCTCCGGGGTGCGTGCTGGTCCGGTCGATCGCGGAAGCGCTGGAACGTTACCGGGATCAGCCTTTGATGGTGATCGGGGGAGCGGACGTTTACAGGCAGATGCTGCCTTACGCCGACCGTCTGCTTCTGACCGAGGTGGAGGCCGAGGTCGAAGGGGACGCGTTTTTCCCCGAATTCGACCGGCGCAAGTGGCGTCTTATTTCCCGCACGCCGGTTGCTCCCGACGAAAAGCACGCGTTTGCGTTCGCGTTTTGCGAATACGAGCGCGCCGATTCGCGGGAAGGCGCTAAGGAAGAATAGTGCAAACTATTGAGAGGATAGTCCATTCTGGCCTGCCGGAATGTTTGATACGATTTTCTATCATTAAGGCAACTTGCATATGCGACATATCGATAGATGGAGGAAAAGAAGATGTCGACGCCTACGGGATTTATGGAATATAAACGTGAGCTTCCGGGCGATCGCGATCCGTTGGAGCGCATCAAGGACTGGAACGAATTCCATCAGATGCTCTCCGAAGAGCAGCTTCGTACCCAGGGTGCCCGCTGTATGGACTGCGGAACCCCGTACTGCCATACCGGAATGGAACTGGCCGGCAGCGCTTCGGGATGCCCCATCAACAACTTGATTCCGGAATGGAACAATCTCGTTTACCGGGGGCTGTGGAAGGAAGCCTATGAGCGCTTGTCGAAAACGAACAACTTCCCCGAGTTTACGGGACGCGTCTGCCCGGCTCCCTGCGAAGGCTCCTGTACGGTCGGCCTGATCGGCGAACCGGTTACGATCAAGACGATCGAGCAGGCGATCATCGACCGCGCCTTCGAGGAAGGCTGGGTCGTACCGCAGCCGCCCAAAACGCGCACCGGGAAAAAGGTAGCCATCGTCGGCTCAGGTCCTGCAGGCCTGGCTGCCGCCGCGCAGCTTAACAAAGCGGGCCACACCGTTACCGTCTACGAACGGGCGGACCGGATCGGCGGCCTTCTGACCTACGGCATTCCGACGATGAAGCTGGAAAAGCACATCGTTCAGCGCCGCGTCGATCTGCTGGCGGCGGAAGGCGTCAACTTCGTGACCAACACGGAGATCGGCAAGGATATTCCCGCGAAGAAGCTGGTGGAAGAATACGACGCGGTTGTGCTGTGCGGCGGCGCAACCAAAGCGCGCGGCCTCGGCGATATCGAAGGCGCGACGCTGAAGGGCATCTACCCGGCAATGGAATACCTGAATTCGACGATCAAGAGCTATCTCGATACCGGGCTGGCTGAAGGCACTTATATTTCCGCCAAAGATAAACATGTCATCGTCATCGGCGGCGGCGACACCGGAACGGACTGCGTGGCCACCGCGCTGCGCCACCAATGCGCGAGCGTAACCCAATTCGGCACGCATCCGAAGGCGCCGCTTACCCGCGATCCGGTAAACAATCCTTGGCCGCAATTCCCGAATGTCTATACGCTGGACTACGCGCACGAAGAGGCAAAGGCGCTGTTCGGCGAAGACCCGCGGGCTTTCTCGGTGCTGACGAAGAAATTTGTGGGCGACGAGAACGGCAACGTCAAGGAACTTCATACGGTTCAAATCCGCCGTTACGTAGACGAGCAAGGGCGCAAAATTTACGAAGAAATTCCGGGAACCGAGAAAGTCTGGCGCGCCGATCTCGTCCTCGTGGCGGTAGGATTCGAAGGTCCGGAGCGTACGATTATCGACGAGCTGAACCTGGAAACCGATCGCCGCTCGAATGTGAAGGCGGCTTACGGCAAATACAGAACCAACGTCGACAAAGTGTTCGCCGCCGGCGACATGCGCCGCGGACAAAGCCTCGTCGTATGGGCGATCAACGAAGGACGCGAGGCTGCCCGCGAAGTCGACAAATACCTGATGGGCTCGACGCTGCTTCCGTAAGACGGCCGAAGAGCGATACGTGAAACGCCGGGAGTGAAGGGGTTGTTCCGGAGGGCAGACGATGCTCCGGATACAGCCCCTTTATTGCGATTTCGGGGCGGGATAGAGAGCAGAAAAATAGGAATCTAGGGGGTGTGCCTGAATTGATCCGTTACGGGGATGACAAGGTGCATGAACTGCGTTTTGTTTCGTTTTCGCCGACGATCGAGCGCCGGGACGACATGTGGGTGGACATCGACCTGCGTTTCGAACTGTCGGAGGATTCCTTCGTTCCGGCCGACCTGATCGATTTGACGGCGCTGGTGATTTGCACGCATGCGGGCGATCCGGTGCAGATCGTTCCGCAGGACGAAGGGACCGACTGCGAGTACCAATTCACGGCGGGCGAAAAGGAGCAGATCGAAGCGTTTATACGCAGCGAACCGGTACAGCGGGCGATCGCGGAAGCCGTTTCGGATTGAACTTCGGCTTGGCGATGAAGCCGCTTTCTCCGATCCTTTCCTGTGTGCTACACTTAAATGCGGAGAGAAGAACGGGCGAGGAGGATCAATAGATGGAACGCGCCGCGTTGTTGTCGCCGACGGATGTGAACGTCATACGCCGTTATGTGCAAACGAAGTATGCGCCTCTTCCGGGCAGCCGCAAGGCCGAAATCGTGGCGGCCGCCATCCGCGATGCGCTGTATCGCCGCTTGCCCGAGTTGCCCGAAGCGGTGCGCGACCGGTTAACCGATGAATTGATCCGGCGCTGCTTGATTAAGGAAAGACGGGAAGTTCGCTTGGAGGACGTGTTGGACGCCTGCGCCGATCTGAAGCTGCTGACGGAAGAGGCGTGGGCGTCGCTGCTCGATTGGGCAGGCGAACGGCTGCCCGGATGGGGGAGCGCGGATCGGCTCGGCGATTGGCTTAACCGCGGCCAGCCGTCCGAAGCCATCCGCTCGGGCTCAAGCGAGGGCAACGCGCCGCAGGGCGCGGGCGATGCCGGCGGCAGAACGGCCGGCTCCGCGGAACGGAGCGCTATAGCGGTCTTGCCGTCTCCATCGGCCGACGCGCCGTCGGCAACGGCGGAACGGCCTTCTTTTCCCTTGCGCCGATCTGCCGTCGGGGCGTTGTCGCTTCTTGTGCTGGCCGGGGGCATCGCGATTGGCGTCATTTCCGGACTGGGCACGGAAAGCCCTTCATCCGTGAAGACCGAAACCGCAACGCCTAAGCCGGCGGCTGCCGCATCCGGGCAAGCGCAGGATGCGGGAATGCCGGAATGGCTTCGCTATGAAGCATTCGACGTCGAGGCGGTCAAAGCGTACTTGCGCAGCCGCGATTCCCTGCTCGCGGACGAGCCTTATTTCGGCGCGATCGTGGAGAGCGCCCGCACCTACGACGTGCATCCGCTGCTGCTTTTTGCCATAACCGGCCAGGAGCAGGGCTTTGTCCCCAAATCCCACGAGCAGGCCGAGAAAATCGCCAACAATCCGTTTAACGTATTCCATAGCTGGCAAGAATACAACACCAATATTGCCGATTCCTCCGCCATCGCGGCCAAGCTGATCGCGAAGCTCGGCCAAAGCAGGCCCGAAGGCTACGATCCGTTCGAGTGGTTCAATCGCACCTATGCCGAAGATCCGCAATGGTCGGACGGCGTGCGCAAGTTGTTCGAGAAATTGAAAGGGCAATAGCCGCATCAGCCCGGTTCCTTCATCTGCATCAAATAATGATGGATGGCCGGCGGCACTTCGTTTAAGGCGGTCAGCGTGATGAACGCGCCTTTGGGGGCCGTCTCGATCGGGATGACGTTGTAGGCCCACTCTTCTTCCTGCTTCAGATAGATGGAATGAATGCCGCATTCGAGCGCCGGCATGACGTCGGTCCGAAGGGAATTGCCGATCATCCAGGTATGCTCCGGATCGAATCTTCCGTGTTTCAGAATGCTTCGCAGAGCTTCCGTATTTTTATGTTGACGGACGTAAATCCGGTCTTCGAAAAAGCGTTCGAGGTTCATTCGTTCGATTTTCCGACGCTGAATAGCGGGTTCTCCCCCCGTATACAAATGCAGGCGATGCCCCTCGGCAATCAGCTGCCGCAGCGTTTCCTCCATGTGCGGATAAGGCTCGACCTCGTGATCGTAAACGCCGATTCCGAGCTCCCATAACCACCGTTCTTCTTCGCTTGAGATCTTCCTTCCGTACAAACGGCTGTAATACCGGTACGTATCGACGAACGACTGCGGAAAGTGTTCGCTTTGAAAGCCGAGCACGTTCACGCCGGCAATATCGATTTCGGTATGCTTCTCCATAATGCCCTCCCGCGTCGCCCCGAAAGGACCGAACCATTCGAGCATGATCTCCCCAAAACGGTTCAACACCTCGTGAAAATACCGGTTGCAGTAGATCAACGTATCGTCCAGATCGAACAGAATATTTTGCTTCATGTCCTTCGACTCCTTCGACCCATTGCATGTCTGATTCAGCATATCCTTCCGCCGAACGGAAAGTGACGGCTCGCCGGGAAAGGGGATGTAATCATTATCGCTTTGATTTTCCCGTTTGTAAATGAATGGGTTGAAGCATACTAGGAATCGCGACGCGCAACGCGGTCGATATCCTTGGAAGGACACGGGAGGAGGTGTGCGGGGCCATGCCGAAAAACAAAAGCACCAAAACGGACGACCGGCAAAACGATTCCAGCCTGAGGGAGGAAGCCGAAACGGTCAAATCGAACAAGATGTCGCGGCGTCCTCCCAGCTTGAACAACATCGACAAGAACGTGCCGTAATTCCGTTCAAGCGTACTTGACCAGTTTGGCCTGCAGATCGCGCCTGATGAACGCAAGCCGCTGGCGGACATAAAAATCGTAGCTGCCCCCGCTCAAGTCGCGGGGGTTCATCGTGCGTCCGGTATCGTTATCGATAATCGTCAGTTTCCCGTCGGAGTAAAATTTGAAGGTCAGATCGCGTGACGGGCGGTTTCCCCTTGAAGGCTCCAAGTACCGGAAGTGCTCGCAGGTTACCATCCATCATTCCACCTTTACCCGAATTGTGGGGAACAAATGTTCTTATTTCCATTATAGCAAACATTTGTTCGTATGGAAAGGAGTTCCGTAATGAAATAAACTAGATTTATAGAAAAAAGCGAATGCGTTTTTCGCGGCAGAAGGAGTTTCGGCAAGCGATGATTACGATAAAGGGATTGTCCCGCAAGCTTCCGCAAGGAAAAACGATATTGGAAAATATTCACGGCCGGCTGGAGGCGGGAACGTTTCTGGCGGTGGTCGGACCGAGCGGCAGCGGCAAGTCGACTCTGCTCCGCTGCCTCGGCTTGCGCGATCCGTGGACCGGCGGCGAATACTGGTTCGAAGGGCAAAACGTCGGCCGGCTCGGCGCCCTGGGCAAGTTCAGGCTGCGCCGCCAGATCGCCTATCTGGAGCAAAAACCGGTTCTCTACGAGAAAAAAACGGCGCTCAAAAACGTGCTGATCGGAGCCGTCGGGCAAGTGTCGGCCATCCGGCGGTTTACGGGCATGGTCCGCAACGACGACTATATGGGCGCCATGGATACGCTGGAAGCCGTCGGCCTGATCGACCGCGCCCATCAGCAGGCCGAGAAGCTGAGCGGGGGGGAACGGCAGCGCGTCGCCATCGCAAGAGGGATTGCGCACGGGGCGAAGCTGCTGCTTGCGGACGAACCGGTGTCGGGACTCGACCCGCATTCGTCGGAGGAGATAATGGCGCTGCTCCGAAAGCTTTGCAAAGAAAAGGGAACGACCGTCATCGCGGCGCTGCACCGGCTTGAGCTTGCGGAGAAGTTCGCCGACGAAATCTGGGGGCTCAGCGGCGGAAAACAGGTGCTTGAAGCGAGAGGGCGGCGGCTGACGGCAGCCGAGAAGGCGAAGCTGTCTTGACGGTCGAAATCCGTCCGCTCCGTACGGAAGAGGAGCTGGAGCTGGCGATCCGGTTGGAGGCGTCGTGCTATCCCCCGGCAGCGGCGGCCTCGCCGGAAGCGTTCCGCTATCGGTGGGAACGGTTTCCTTCCTACTTTCTTTCCGCATGGGACGGGCCGCAGCTTACAGGCATCGCCAACGGCGTGCTGACGAACGCTCGCGATTGTTCGGACGTCGGCCTCAAAAAAACGCACGGCGGCACTCCGGACGGAGAACGGCTGTGCATTCTCACGGTCGCGGTGGCCGCCGAACGGCGAGGACGCGGAATCGGAGCCGCGCTTTTGCGGGCGCCCGCCGGATGCGGCCGCATCCGGCGGGCGCCGCGGCGTCATGCTGATGTGCCAGCGGCCGCTGATCGGCTGGTACCGGCAAGCCGGCTTCCGGGAAACCGGCGCCGTTTACGACGAACATGGCGGCATACGCTGGCATGAGATGGTGTTGCCGCTGGCTCAGCCCCGGTGAGGGAGCCGGTCCGGCCGGCGGAGCGGGTGCAGGACGATTACGGTTTTTCTTCAGGCGGGCCGTCTTCCTGAGCCAACTCGTGCAGAGAAGAGATCGGCCCGTGCGGGTTGCGGGCTTGCTTGCGGCTTTTCCAGGCGCTTTCCCTTCTGCGTTTGGACGAGCTCACGGCGAATACCTCCCGTTCGGTTTGGATGGGCTGCGTTCATAGCGTGGCGCACGGGCAAAAGGCTTATGCAAACGAAAAACGGATGGAGTGACTTTGGCAAATGGCGGCGGACGCTCTGACCATCCCGCTGCTGTCCGTCAACGTATCTTTGGCGGAGCCGGGAATTTACAAAAACAAAGAAACGAGGTCGGGCATCAACAAGAAGCCGGTCACCGGCCCGATCGCACTCGGGCCGGCCGGGCTTGCGGGCGACGAGCAGGCCGATCTTGTCAATCACGGCGGTCCCGACAAGGCCGTATGCGTTTACAGCTGCGCCCACTACGGGCATTGGGAGCGGGTGCTCGGCAAGAAGCTGGACTACGGGGCGTTTGGGGAAAATTTCACGGTGGACCGGCGGATCGAAAACGAAGTGTGCATCGGCGACGTTTTCAGGCTTGGCGAGGTGAAGCTGCAGGTCAGCCAGCCCCGCCAGCCCTGCTGGAAGCTGGCCATGAAGTGGGGACTGGACGAGCTTCCCTCGCTCGTGCTCCAGTCCGGCGCGACGGGATTTTATTTTCGCGTGCTGGAGCCGGGCGCCGTATCCAAAGGCGAACTCGTTCTGATCGAAAGGCCCAAAGACACGGCGACCGTCGCCGAGGCGAACCGGATCCTGTTTATCGACAAGGACGATGAAGATGGCATCCGCCAAATGCTGGCCATCCAGGCCTTGTCGGAAGGATGGAAGGAAAGGCTGAGGCGCCGGTTGGAAAAAAGGAAAGCGGAGTGATCGAATGTTTCGGAATTCGACGGTTGTCATAACCGGGGCGGCGGGCGGCATCGGCCGCTCGCTGTCCCGGGCTTACGCGGAGCAAGGAGCCAACGTCGTGCTGAGCGATCTGGCGGAAAGCGGCGGCGAAGCGCTGGCGCGCAGCATCGCCGAGGCGGGAGGAAGCGCGCGGTTTGTCGCGGCCGACCTTACCCGTCCGGAATCGGCGGCGGAGCTTATGGCCGAAGCCGAGAAGACGTTCGGCCAAATCGACATTTTGATCAACAACGCGGGAATCGGCATCTGGAAATCTCCGTTGGAGCTTGAGCTCGAAGAATGGGAACGGGTGCTGAACGTCAACCTGCGGGGAACGTTTCTGTGCTCCCGCGAGGCCGCCAAGCGGATGAAAAAGCGGGGCAAGGGCGGCGCGATCGTCAACATCTGCTCCACCCGGCACGCGATGTCCGAACCGAATTCGGAAGCCTATGCCGCATCGAAGGGCGGGATCGCCTCGCTGACGCATGCGCTCGCGGTGTCGCTCGGTCCGGACGGGATTCGCGTCAACGCCATCAGCCCCGGCTGGATCGAAACCGGGGATTACGGCGCGCTGAGAGACGTAGACCATCTCCAGCATCCGGCCGGCCGCGTGGGGAAACCGGAGGACATCGTGCGCGCCTGCTTTTATTTGACGGATCCGGCGAACACCTTTGTGACCGGCATCAATCTGTTCGTCGACGGCGGCATGACCCGGAAAATGATTTACGAGCCTTGATGGGGAAGATGAAGGCGATCGTGATTGCCGGATAAAGGGGGGGCAAGATGAACGAAACGCTGGCGCTGCTGATGAACCACAGGTCCATCCGCAAATTCGCAGACAAGCCCGTGAGCGAAGATCAGCTCAAAACGATCATCGCGGCCGGGCAGATGGCTTCCAACTCGAGCAATGTGCAGGCATACAGCGTCATAGCCGTCACGGAAGCCGGGCTAAAGAAGCGGCTTGCGGAATTGTCGGGCAATCAAGCTTATGTCGAGGAATGTCCCGTGTTCTTGGTCTGGTGCGCCGATTTGCACCGTCTGAAATATTGCGCCGACTTGCACGCTCCCGGTCAGCCGACCTACGAGGATACGGCCGAGAACCTGATCGTGGCCACGGTGGACACGGCGCTTGCGGCGCAGAACGCGGCGGTCGCCGCCGAATCGCTCGGCCTCGGCATCGTATACATCGGCGGCATCCGCAACCGGATCGAGGAAGTGTCGCAGCTTCTTGAGCTGCCGGACCGGGTGTACCCGGTGTTCGGCATGTGCGTCGGCGTGCCCGCTCAGGAGCCGATGCTCCGCCCGCGCCTGCCGGTGGAAGCCGTGCTGCACCGGAACCGTTACGACGGGCGGAAGCATGCCGCGGAAGTCGCGCGGTACGACGAGACGATGTCGGCTTATTTGCGGGAGCGCACCGGCGGGAAACAGGATACGCCCTGGTCGCGGCTGATGGCCGACCGGTTGGTGCAGCCGGTAAGAATGCATATGAAAGCCTTTTTGGAAAATCGGGGGTTTTTCCGCCGATAATCCGGTCCAGGTCCAGGATCGTGCCCATATAAGAACAAATGAACCTCCAAAACCATTGTAAAAGTGGAACTGGAGGTTCATTTTTGTTTTCGCAAATTGCTATAACAGCAACTGCAAAGCCCGTTCTCGTGCGACTCCTCGATTTAAGTGCCAAAAAGGCAATTCAATCGGGCATCCGGCCGCCGGACCGGACGAGGGGACTACGGTCGCCGGCACCCGTTGCCGATTCCGTCAGCCCTTCGGGATTTCCTTCGGGTCCCGCATGCCGAAAGCGCTGAGCAGCGCCACGACGCTCATGGCGGCTCCGAACAGGAACAGGTTCGCGATTCCGCCCATCACGTCGTCTCCCGCCCGGTTCAGCAGCCCTCCCATAATGGTGACGCCGACGGACGTGCCGATGTTGCGCACGAACATCTGCAACGAAGTCGAAACGCCCTTGTCGTGCGGGCCGACAAATTGCTGGGCGCCGATCGTCGTCACGGTAAACAGCAGGCCGTAGGCGACGCCTTGCACGAACATTGCGAACGTCACGTAGGCGAATCCCGTGCCTTCGCGCAGGAACATCAGCAAAAGGCCGGACGCGACGAGAATGGCGTTTCCGATGATAATCTGCCGGGTATAGCCGTACTTCAACACCCATTTGCCGGCCGGCACCGCCGACAGCATCCAGCCCGCCGACATGCCGAGCAGCGACAGGCCGCTGACGAAAATCGAGTACCCTTCATGCTGCAAAAACAGCGGCACGAAGCTCGACGTTCCGAACAGCGCGGTACAGGCGATCAGGATGTTGACGGCCATCCAGCGGATCGGGCGGATCGCAAACAGCGCGAGCGGCACGATCGGGGAAGGATGCTTGCGCTCGAACAGCACGAACCAGACGATAAACAGGAGGCCGCAAGCAGCGACCAGATAGGGCATCCGCTCGACGACCGTAACCGAAAGCAAAAGGCTGACCCCGATCGTGAACAGAACGGCTCCGCTGACATCGACGGCGGCTTTTTTCGGCTCGTAAACTTCCTTGTACGCAAACAGAAGCGCGCAGGAAACCAGGCAAAGGGGAATGTTGATCCAGAAAATCCATCTCCAGCCGACCGTTTCGACGAACAGGCTGCCGACCAGCGGCGCAAGCACGGCGGAAAGTCCCCACATGCCGGTGAACAGCGCCTGGATTTTGCCGCGCTTTTCGACGGGATACAGATCGCCGGCAATGATCATCGGGAAGGGGGTAATCAATCCGGCCCCGATCCCCTGAACGGCCCGGTACAGCACCAGCATCGGCATGCTGTCGGCAAGCCCGCACAGCAGCGAGCCGGTCATGAATACGATCAATCCGACAGAAAAGACAAGACGCCTTCCGAACAGATCCGATATGCGGCCCGCGATCGGGGTCAAAACGGTGCAGAAGATCATGTATGAAGTAAAAGTCCATGCATAAAAGCCCATGCCGCCCAGCTCTTCGGCGATTTTCGGCATCGTCGTGTTCGTGATGGTCGAGTCCATCGACGACACGAGCATGGCGATGACGACGCTGGTCAAAGCGGCCAGGCGGCTTGCGGGCCGAACGGCAGCCGCGCCGGTTGACATGCGATCCATCTCCTTGTGGCGTTAAAAATCTCCAAATGTAGCTATTATAACAGTCCTTCCATCGTTAAGGAAGGCTAAAAATCCGGGCTCCCCGAAAATGCGAAAGCGCATGCAGGACTTGCCGTATAGAAGGAATTAGGAAAATATACTCGAATTAACAAAATTATTCGAGTTCAGGAGGTGCGGCAGGATGCCTTACGTGCTGAAACACAAGGAGACGGGAGAGCTGCTATCGTATTTGCAGCCGAACGGCGGCGATGCGTTTCGCCGCGGTTTGGCGCTGTGGACAACGATGCCCGGCGAAGCCGAACGGGTGGAAGCGCTGGAACGCGCCGGGCTGTTTCGGCTGCTGACGGAGGAGAAGGTAAAGTCGGGACGCCACGATGCGGAGTGGGAGCTTGTGCAGGAGATGAACCGGTGGCAGCCGGCCGAGCTGAAGGAGGCGCAGGCGCGCCTCGCGCGCGCGATGCTGGAGAGGCGGCCGTTGTCCAGGCTTTTTCTCAGGAACGGCGAGCTTAAGGCCGAAGAATAGGAACCGGAGCGATCGCAAGACGACAAAGCAATGGGGTTCATTCTTCGCCGATGGCGCCGCTTTGTTTTATGTCGTTAAATAAGGTGTCGGCGAAAATATGTAAGGGCGTTAATGTTTTTTTGCCGAGATCGCCGGTAAAGACGACCGCGAGTTGGGCCTCGGGGACGACGATCAGAAATTGTCCCGCGAAACCTTGGGCGTAATAGACGCGGGGGGAAGCCGGGCCTTCGGAGCTTTTTCCGTAAATCCACCAATGGTAGCCGTACCATCCGTCCCGTCCGGAAGCCGGCAGGCGGGGGAGGGTCGACTCCCGAATCCAGGCGGCCGGCACAACCTGATTTCCTTCCCAGCGGCCGTCTTCCAGCATCAATCTGCCCAGCTTGAGCAAATCCGCAGGACGCAGAAGCAAGCCGAATCCGCCGATCGAGATGCCTTCCGCGTCGGACGGCCAGCGCCAGCAATCGATGCCGAGAGGAGCGAACAGATAACGCCCCGCATACTCGGAAGCGGTCATGCCGGTCGCCTTCTGGAGGATGGCGCTGAGCAAATGCGAGCATCCCGAATTGTACACCATCCGTCTTCCCGGCGGTTCGACCATCTTCCGCTCCAGAATGAAGCGGATCCAATTCGGATTTTGCTCCGAGGGCGGCGGCAAGCTGCCCCACGCCCCGGCTTCCTGCCATTCGAAACCGGGCGTCATGCCCAACAGATGCTTAAGCGTGACCGGCCTTTTGTCCGGCGGAGCTTCCGGGAAGTATTCGGCGACCGACGCGTCCAGCGTCACCAGGTCGCGCCGGCCGAGCGCGATGCCGACAAGCACCGAGAGCACGCTTTTGGTGACGGAGTTTACTTTGTGAAGCTCGCGTTCCTCTTGGGGGTTGCGAAAGTACGAATAAACCAGGCTGCCGCGCTGCCAGACGAGGCAGGCGTCGATGCGGACGCTACGGATGCGCCCGTCGAGCGCAAGCAAAGCCGAGTCTCCGATGCCGTATGCCATGATTAAAGGACTCCTGTCTGATAAGATGGAAAAAAGTTGGGGATGCTGTGATTTTGGGCAACTTTGGATGTGGTCAAACGTATATTCTTCCTATATAATAGCTTATCGTTGACATCACGTCCGTTTTTTTATGCTATAATGGGAGACAAGGTACGCTTGGATCTGCTGCGCTGCGGGAGGGAAACAACTGATGGTTCGGCGTTTTGTCATCGAGGCGGTCATGCTCGCCACATACGGCCAACTGCTTCTGCCGAAACGTCCTGTCGAATACAGGATTCCATATTCAACGGTCATGGAGCTATACGATATGAAAGACAGCCCGGAACCGATCATGCCGGAACCGGCGGACGACCGGCACGTCAAAGAAAAAATCGGGGAAATGATCCGTTTTTTCGAAGAAACGTTTAACCGTAAAAAGCTGGAACGTGCGCTGGTTGCGCCGTGGAGGGAAAGCCCTCCTCTGCCGATCAACGAACACGTGACGCTCGTCGTCGTCAACGCGGTCGAAAACATGCAGTACGGCGAGTTGCTCGACCCGATCGAGACGGAGCTCGTTCTTGCGTCTTTGCGACTGCAGTGCCCGATTTTGACGGATCAGATCGAGTTCCAGGATAAAGTGATCCAGAACAGCATTCCGGTGCTGCTTTACGACATCGACGATTTTGAGTTCGCGTTGGAAGAAGACGTTCCGACGACCGACGGATATTTCAATTGATCAGCTGCCGCAAGTCCGGCGGCTTTTCTCGTTTAGGGGGCCAAGAAGCGCTTGACGGCGGCGATGTTGCCATTAGGAGAAGTATGGTAAAATAAAGCGAATGCCATCTTATCGCGAGGAGGAAATGAAGTGCTGGTAACGACAACGCCAAATGTGGAAGGATACCGCATCACGAATTATTACGGATTGGTCACGGGTGAAGCGATTATGGGCGCCAACATCGTCCGGGATTTTCTGGCCTCGATTACCGACGTGATCGGAGGTCGTTCCGGCACTTACGAGAACAAGCTGAAGGAAGCCCGGGACATCGCGATTTCCGAAATGGTGGCCGACGCCCAGCGGCTCGGCGCGAATGCGGTTGTCAGCGTCGACGTCGATTACGAAGTCGTTCGCGAAGGCATGCTGATGGTGGCGGTCAGCGGCACGGCCGTTCGTGTGGAATAACCGAAAAGGAGCGTTCGAGCCATGAAGTATCGCAGGCTTGGCAGTACCGGTTTGCGCGTATCGGTCGTCGGCATCGGCACCTGGCAGTTCGGCGGGGAATGGGGCAAAGCCTACGATCAAAAGGAAGCCGACGCCATCATCGGCCGGGCGAAGGAGCTCGGCATCAATCTGATCGATACGGCGGAATGCTACGGCGACCATTTGTCCGAATCGCTCGTCGGGGGCGCGATTGCCGGCAACCGCGGGGATTGGATCGTCGCCACCAAGTTCGGCCATCATTTTCACGGACCGTTCAAGCGGACCGACGTATACGATCCCGAGGATGTCGTCCGGCAGTTGGAACATTCGCTAAGGGCTTTGAAAACGGACTATATCGATTTGTATCAATTCCATTCCGGCCCCGACGCCTCTTTCGACCAGGACGCGCTGTGGGACACGCTCAACCGCCAGGTTGAAGCCGGGAAGATCCGCTATTTGGGCATTTCCATCGGCTCCAACAAGAACATTCACCAGACATCCAAGGCGACGGAAGTGGGGGCGAAGGCGATCCAGGTCGTTTACAACCGGCTGGACCGGGGACCGGAAGAGGAAGTGTTTCCTTCCTGCATCGAGCAGGATTTGGGCGTTCTCGCCAGGGTTCCGCTGGCCAGCGGCTTCCTGAGCGGCAAATACCGCCCGGGCGCGCGGTTTGGCGACAACGATGTGCGCTCCCGCCGCAATGAGGAGGAGCAGGACCGGCTGCTGCGCGAAGTGGAGCACATTCGCGCGACCGAAGTGCCGGAAGGCGTCGATATGGCGGCATGGGCGCTTGCCTGGTGCCTGAAGCACCCGGCCGTAACGTGCGTCATCCCCGGCTGCAAAGACGCCGCACAGGTCGAGGCCAACGCCGCGGCGATCGCGCTGGTCGAGCCCGGTCACCCGCAGGACGCGTAAACCGGCGAATAAAAATGCAAAACAAGCAGATACTGGGACGAGATCAGCGAAAAGGCGGGTGCTCTGTCCCATGTGTCAGCGTTTTTCCCTTACGGCCGAATGGCCGGAGCTAAGCGATCGTTTCCGGATTCACCGGTTCGAGAGCGAATATCGTCCGAGGTACAATATTTCCCCCACCCAGACCGTATCGGTCGTCGTGGAGGAGAGCCGGGAGCGCATTCTGGTCGATGCGCGCTGGGGCTTTATCCCGTACTGGTCGAAGGACGCGGTCAATGCCGACGGGCGGTCTGTCGGCGACCGATCGATCTTCAGGCGGATCGTCAACAAGCAGCGCTGCGTCATCCCGTGCAGCGGGTTCTACGGCTGGATTTCCAACCGCAAAGTTTATCAGCCGGTCCGGTTCGTGTTTCGGGATCGCCGAACCTTCGCCGTTCCCGGCTTTTACGAAATATGGCCGCGCGTGGACGGCAAGGAGATCCGCGCATGCACGATGGTAACGACGACGCCGAACGGGCTTGTCGAGGGCTTTGCCGACCGGATGCCCGCCATGCTCGACGAAGCCGGCATCGACGAATGGCTGAGCGAAGGGAACGTGGAGTACAGGCGCGTCTTTCCGCTCATTCGGGAGCTTCCCGAACGGGAGATGGACATGTATCCCGTCGGCGGATACGTGAACGATACCGCCTACGAATCGCCGGCGTGCGTGGAGCCGATCCGCTCCGTCTATGCGGCGCTTCGAAGATAAGACGTAGAAGCCTCCGCGTCTGGCGCGGAGGCTCTTTGCTGACGAAGGAGAGAGAAACGTGGACAAGACGGTCGAGGTCTATTTGTTATCCGGTTTTTTGGGGAGCGGAAAAACGACGCTGCTTAAGCGTCTTGTCGAGGACGCCAAGTCGAAAGGGCTGAAGCCGGCCGTTCTGATGAACGAGGCGGGCGAGGTGAACCTGGATGCGCTTGTCCTTGACGCCTCCGTCCCGATGGCCGAAATGCTCGGGGGCTGCATCTGCTGCTCGATCCGCGCCGATGTGGGAATGGAACTGCTTCAGCTTGTGGAGCGGCATTCCCCGGACGTGGTATGGATCGAATCGACAGGCGTTGCCAAGCCCCTGGAAATCATCGATGCCGTATCCGACGTTTCGATGTATGCCAAAGTCGAATTGCGCGACAATATTACGGTCGTCGACGCCCGCCATCTGCTCGACAGGGTCAGAATCGGCTCGGGTAAAACGCTGAAGCTGATGATCGAGCAAATCCGCGCATCCTCGCTGATCGTGTTGAACAAAACGGATTTGGTCGGCGAGGACGAGCGAAACGAACTGATCGAATGGCTGAGCGAATGGAACGCGTCCGCGCAGGTCGTGCCGGCGGTCCGCTGCGAGTTCGATCTTTCGCTGGTCGGAAGCCGCCGTCACGAGTGCGATCGGATCGGGAAGGAGCCTGATCGCCGGGATCATCACGACCACGGCCACAGCCATATCGGCACGCTGACCTGCTATTTGGACGGGCCGCTGGACAGCCGGGCCTTTGAACAATGGATGCGCGCCTTGCCGGAAGGCGTCTACCGCGCGAAGGGCATCGTGACGTTCCGCGACACCGCCAGCCGCTTCCTGTTCCAATATGCGTACCGCGCGCTGGATTTCATGCGGATCGCCCCGCAGAAAACCGTTCACGACGTGGCCGTTTTCATCGGCGACGATATTCCGGCGGAACGGCTCAAGCG
The DNA here is from genome assembly GCF_000378425.1 of Cohnella laeviribosi DSM 21336. GTDB lineage: Bacteria > Bacillota > Bacilli > Paenibacillales > Paenibacillaceae > Cohnella > Cohnella laeviribosi. The sequence continues at coordinate 23,852 of NZ_KB899835.1, forward strand.
GGAGCTTGCGGAGCTGACCTTAGCCGCGCTTTCCTGAAGGTCGTAAGCCGCTTCGTTACAGCACGCGTCTTGCCGTCGTGTAGTGCTTGTCCCACCAGCCCGAATTCAGGTTCGAAATCGTCACGCCCGGAGCGCCGTAGGTGTGCAGAATTTTGCCGTTGCCGATATAAATGGCGACGTGGTGAATCGGGGAATAGAAAAAGACGAGATCGCCCGGCTTCAGGTTGCTGCGGGACACGTACTTGCCGCTTTTCGCTTGTTCCTTCGACGTGCGGGGAAGGTAGACGCCGTACAAGCCGTACAGATATTTCGTAAACGAAGAGCAGTCGAACGAGCTCGTATTGCCGACTTTGGCGCCGAACTTATATTTTACGCCGAGGTATTGTTTGCCCTTGGCGATGATTTGGCTAGCCTTGGACTCGGAAGCCGTCGCCGCATTCGCTTTGGCCGGGACCGCTTCGAACGCGCCCGTCAACAAAACGGCAAAGGCGAGGAAAGATGCAACGAATGTTTTGTAAAAGGAATTTTTAAACATTTTCTAGGTACCTCCTGTATATCTGGATGTGCCCCCACTATAGCACAGATTTTTTAACCACCATTTCCCTCTAAGAGAATGAAAGCTCGGCGGACAAGGAAAATGAAGAGTAAATGAAAATAAAATAAAAAAATTCTCATCTTCGAATCTTTGAAAAAATCTCCAAAAATAGAGGGGTGACCGCAATCCATGCAAGTTGAAATTCTCGGCGCCACGTTGAAATACGACGAACAGCAAGGGTATGTCGGACAAGTCCAGTTCGCTGTTAAGGGGCATAAGCAGCCTTACGAAATGACGCTGCAGAGCGACGAAGGGTCCGAGTGGAGCTACTCGCTGCTGTTTTTGAACGAATCAGGAGACGAAAACGAAATTATCGCCGTGGAAGAGGAGATCGACCGCAACGACGAACTGTTCGAACGGCTCGTGGCGGCGGCGCAAGAATCGCTGGAATGAAACGGCGGACGCAAAAAGCAATCGGCCCCTTTCCGCCAAAAGCGGATCAAGCGGCCGATTGTTTGTTTTGGCGCCGGTTGATTTACAGAGGCAGGTAAGCTAGAATTATAAGTCCGTGAAATTGCATGATTTTGGAAAATCATTAAACCGAAGGAGGGACAAAACGTGTCTCCCGACGAGAAATTCGACGAGGAAGCGAAGCGGCTCGAACGGGTGCGGGAGTTGATACGCGCCCAAATGGAACGGATCGGCCCCCGGTATGCCGGCAACGATTACACGGAGCAGGTGCTCGATTCGCACCGTCAGGAGCGAAAGCGGCGCCTTGCCGCGGCCGACCGCGAGCCGTACTTCGGCAGGCTTGATTTTCGCGAGGAAGGAAAGGAGCGGACCGACCCGATCTATATCGGCAAATTCGGGGTAAGCGACTTGGCGGATCAGACCCCGCTTGTGATCGATTGGCGGGCTCCGATCGGCAGTTTGTTTTATTCGTTTGCCGGCGGCGATCCCCGCGTCGCGTACGAATCGCCGGAAGGCGTCGTCCACGGGACCGTCTCGCTCAAACGGAACGTGCTGATCCGTCAAGGCGAGCTGCAGCGGGTCGTCGACAGCTATGCGGAAGGGCAGGAGCAAGAAGCGGTGACGGACGAGTTCCTGCTTCATCGGCTGGGCGAAAGCAAAGACAACCGGCTGCGCGACATCGTCTCGACCATTCAGCAGGAGCAGGACGCCATTATCCGGACGGAGAAAAACAAAATTCTGTTCGTGCAGGGAGTGGCCGGGAGCGGAAAGACGACCGTGGCGCTTCACCGGCTGGCCTATTTGCTGTACCGCTACCAGGACCGCCTCCGAGCCGACAGGATGATGATTCTGGCGCCGAACCGGATGTTTCTCCAATACATATCCGGCGTGCTGCCGGAGCTCGGCGTCGGCGACATCCGCCAGACGACCTTTGCGGAATGGGCGCTGGAACTGCTTGGAGAAGGAGTCGAGCTGCAGGACTCGGACACGGAGCTGGCGCGCTGGTTCGAGCGCAAGACGACGGCGCGGGAGCTGGACGAAGCGCCGGGCCGGCGGAAGGGCAGCCTGGAGATGCTCCGGCGAATCGATGCGGCTCTCCTTGCGCTGGAAACGAATCTGATTCCGGACGAGCCGTTTCGTCCCGCGCCCGATCTCTGGCTGCCGGCCGAACAAATCCGCGCATGGTTCCGGGAAGAGCCGGCGGACGAACCGCTCATGAAGCGGAGGGAGCGACTGACCGCAAGGCTCAGGCGGTGGATGGAAATCGAAATCGGCCGCAACCGCTGGAGCGACAAGACGGTCAGGGCCAACGCCACGGCCAAATGGAAGGCGTATGTCCGCAAGCTCCCGCAGCCGGACGCCTGCGCATTTTACACGAAGCAGGTGCTGGGCGAAGCCGTTTCCGCCGCCGGAAAGGCCGCAAAGGGAAGCAAGCGCCCTGCGGCTGTCGCCGCGGAAGACCTTCCGGCGCTGGCCTATATTCAGCTTCGTCTGTACGGAGCCGGCAATACGCCGTTCTACGACCATATTGTGATCGACGAAGCCCAGGATTACAGCCCGCTGCAGCTCGCCGTGCTGAAGGAAAGACAGCGCGTTCCTTCCATGACGGTTCTGGGCGACCTGCAGCAGGGCATTCACGGCTATATCGGCATCCGGAACTGGGATGAGCTGACGGAAGTCTTCGACCGCGCCGACACCGCCTATTACGAGCTGGACCGGAGCTACCGCTCGACGACGGAAATCATCGAATTCGCCAACCGGATATTGGCCGGAATGGAAGGGGGCGTCAAACCGGCGAAGCCGGTATTCCGCAGCGGCAGGCCGGTCGAAACGGAAGCGGTGGGCGAGACGGATCCGGCGGATGCCGTTGCGGGCGTGATTCGGCAATGGCTGCAGGACAAGGAACTGCATACCGTGGCGGTGCTGTGCCGCACGGCGGCGTCATGCGAGCGGTTGCACGCGGCGCTTGGGGAACGCGGCATCGCGGCGACGCTGGTCAAGGCCAAACAGCAGGACTACGAAGGGGGGCTGACCGTCGTTCCCGCGTATTTGTCCAAAGGCTTGGAATTCGACGCGGTGCTCATTCCCGACGCCGACGAAGACCAATACGGGCCGCAGGACGCCAAGCTTCTGTATGTCGCCTGCACGCGGGCCCTGCACAGGCTGAAGCTGCTTTACCGGAACCGGTTGACGCCTCTATTGGCACAGGATGAGAACCACAGGCCGCCTGTGCTATAATCTATCAAAAATAGACAAAGGGGCCTCTCCGAATCTATGAAATCGCGGCTGTTGTTTCTAAGTCTCGTATTGCTCATCGCGATCGTCGCCAACGCGTACATCGGCTGGCATCTGGCCTTGTTCATCTCTGCGCTGTGGCCCGCCTTCGCGGAAGCGCCCCTATGGGGACGCGCGATCTATTGGACCGTTTTCTTTGCCGTCGCTTTGGGTTATCTGCTGGGGAGGCTTCCGTTTCGCCCGCGCTGGCTCGGACGCGGGCTGAAAGTGATCGGAGCCTTCTATTTTGGGGTTATGGAATACGCGATGCTGCTGCTGCCGCTGGCCGATCTGGGCGCTTTGGCCGTGCTTCTTGCAGGCGGCGATTCCAAGCGCTACGTTCTGTATGCCGGAATAGCGGTTCTTGCGTTGCTCGCGGCGCTGTTTGCCAGGGGATCGTGGAACGCGTGGAACCCGGTTGTCCGCCACTATGCGATCCGGGTGAACAAGCGGGCGGGCGGGATGAAGGAGGCGACCGTCGCCGTCGCGTCCGACCTGCATCTGGGCAATATCGTCGGCAACCGCCATCTCGACCGGCTGCTGGCGAAGATGGAGCAGATCAAGCCGGACCTGATCCTGCTTGCCGGTGACGTCATCGACGAGGATATCGAGCCGTTCGTCCGCAACCGGATGGACGTGCGGCTGAGCCGGCTGAAGGCTCCGCTCGGAACGTACGCCGTTCTTGGCAATCATGAATATTACGGCGGGCATATCGAGGAATACGTGCGGAGAATGAAGGAGATCGGCATTCCGGTGCTGCGCGACGAAATTGTCGAAACCGCCGGGGGACTGCAGATCGTCGGGCGCAAAGACAAGACCGCCGAAGCTTATCCCGGCGGCAGGCTGCCGATCGGCAGCCTGACCGGCGGGCTCGACGCCGAGCGCCCGATTATCGTCATGGACCATCAACCTTATCAATACGACGAGGCGGAGGAAGCGGGCGTCGATCTGCTCGTCTCCGGCCATACGCACAGGGGGCAATTCGCGCCCAACCATTGGGTGACGCGAAGACTGTTCGAGCTGGATTGGGGCTACTTGCAAAAAGGGAGCCTGCACGCGGTCGTCTCCTCCGGCTTCGGCACGTGGGGCCCGCCGATCCGCCTGGCGAGCCGGGCGGAAATCGTCGTGCTCCGCATGCGGTTCGCGGACGCTTAAGCGGAAAGGGACGGGGAAACCGCATTCAAGAAATAATGATTTCCTTAATCTGAATGTCCCGTTCCCGGGTCAAATCGATAAACCGGCCGTCCACTTGCACGAGCGGATGTTCTTCGTCATGCGGATTGCGGTAGACGACGACGCCGACGCTGTCGTCGGTCAACACGACCTGCTGGCCGATGATTTTATTTGTAATATTCTGAATAAAGACCGATACGATGTGCGGATTCAGCTTGCCGAACTGGCCGGCTTTCATCTGGGCGATGATTTCGTAAAACGGAACCGGGTCATGATAAGGCCGCTTGGAAGACATCGCGTGAAAAATGTCGGCGACGGCCACGATCGAGCTGAAGTAATCGATCTTTTCTTTCGTGATCCCCAGCGGGTAACCCTTGCCGTCTTCCCGCTCGTGGTGCTGCAGCGCGGCGAGCGCGATGCGGGGATGCAGGCCTTTCTGGTCTTTAAGCAGCTCGTAGCCGTAGACCGTATGCTTTTTGACCAGATCGTATTCTTCCTTCGTCAGCTTGCCGGGCTTGTCCAAAATTTCCGGAGGAATGCGGACGTTGCCGATGTCGTGCAGCATACCGGCAAGCGACAGAACCGTCAATTCGGGCTCAGAGATCTTCAGCCACCGGCCGATCATCGTCGCGAGAACGCCGACTCCGATATTATGCTCGTATGTATAATCGTGCCTCGCTTTAACCGCCTCGAAAAGCTGAAAAATATTCGGGTGGTCGGCCGCTTCCTGGACGGCCGGGAGAATCTGTTTGCGAAACTCCATCACCGGAATTTCCCCGGTCATCCGGACCCATTCGAAAAGCGGCTTCGAAACGGCGACGGACTCGCGGACCATCGCGCCGCAGGATTCGGCCGTTCTGTCCGTCTCGGACCGGGCCGGTTCGGTCCTGACGGACGTCGGATCGATCTTGTGGTTCAGGAGCAGCTCTACGATGTCGGAGGTGATTCGGGTGCCGGCGGGCACGATGGTTACGCCATAGGTATTAACTACATCTTGCGTAAGAATTTGACCGATCAGTTGGTTCATTCCGCTCTCCCCTGATAGTTTTTTCCATTCCAATACCTATATATTACCATATATTGAAGAGAGCTGTCGATTTATATCCAACTTCGTCTGTTTGCGTCGCAAGCTGGAAGAATGAGGCGGGGAACCGTCATCCTTCGGCGCCCAGACGCCGGACCGAACGCCGGACGATCAATTGGGAAGGCAGGACGATTTTTTTCCACGGTCCCGCCGCTTCGCCGTCCCGGATTCGGTCGATCAGCAGTTGCATGCCGAGGTAGCCGAATTGGTAGGCTTGCTGCGAAATGACCGTCAGGAAGGGGTCGATCTCGGCGTAAGCCGCCCATTCGTCGAAGCAGGCGATCGACATGTCGTCCGGCACCCTGCGACCGCGGGCGGAGAGCGTCCGAATCACCTCGACGGCGAGCACGTTGTTGCCGGCGATGATGGCCGTCACCTCGGGCCGCAGCCGGTCGAGCCAATGTTCGATTTCCGTCAGATCGTTGCGCGGCTCGAAGCTGGTTTCCAGCACATTTTCCTCCGCGTATTCCAAATCGTACAGCTTTAGCGCTTCCCGGTACCCCTCCAGCCTGTATCTTGCCGTAGAGGCGGTCAGCGAGCCGTTGATCAGCGCGATATGGCGATGGCCCATGTCGGCCAGATGCTTGACAAGCCGGTGCGCGCCCTCCTTGCTGTCCCCGAGCACGATATCGCTGTCCACGCCCGGCACTTCCCGGTCCAGAAGCACAAACGGAACCCCATGCTTGCGGAGCGCCTCCAGATGGGGCAGGGAAGCGTCTCCCGCAGGCGCCACGAGCACGCCGTCCGCGCGGGTCTTCAGGATCGTGTCGATATAATCCCGTTCTTTGGCCAATTTCTCGTCGCTGTTGCCGAACAGCAACCGGAACCCGTGTTTTTGGGCGGCGTCCTCGGCTCCGCGCGCGAGCGTCGTGTAAAACGGATTGGTTATGTCCGTAATGAGCAAAAAAAGCAAATGGGTTTGCTGCAAAACGAGGCTGCGCGCCATCTGGTTCGGGACGTAGCCCAGCTCGTCCATGACGCGCTTGACCTTTGCCCGCGTTTTTTCGCTGATCCGCCCGGTGTTATTGATAACCCTCGAAACCGTCATCGCCGAAACATTTGCTTTTTTCGCTATATCGTATATGGTCACCATCTGGCTTGCTCCTTCATCCGTCCTTGACCGGCACGGTTTGTCCGAACGAGCGATGCCTCCTCTGAAAAACTTAGAGGATTCGGCCTTGCCCGCCGTTTGCCGCTCCGGTTTTTGCCGCAAAAACTTTCTTCCATCTTACAAAAAAGGAGGATTGACAGCAAGCGTCTTCGTTGTTACTTTAGAGTTATCGGTAACACAAATTGAGAGTTACAGGAGGTCTTTTTATGGCAGATCAAAGCTATCGCTGGAAAAACGGGTTTCCCAAAATCGGCATCCGCCCGACGATCGACGGCAGGCGCAAGGGCGTGCGGGAGTCGCTGGAAGAGCAGACGATGAACATGGCCAAATCGGTCGCCGCGCTTCTGACCGAACATTTGCGGTATCCGGACGGTCGCCCGGTGGAATGCGTCATTTCCGACACCTGTATCGGGGGTGTGGCGGAGGCGGCGGCATCGGCCGAAAAGTTCGCCCGCGAGGGCGTCGGCGTATCGATCACGGTAACGCCTTGCTGGTGCTACGGCACGGAAACGATGGATATGGATCCGACCCTTCCGAAAGCGGTATGGGGCTTCAACGGTACGGAGCGTCCCGGAGCGGTCTACCTTGCGGCCGTGCTGTCCGGCTACGCCCAGAAGGGGCTGCCCGCTTTCGGGATTTACGGGGAAGAAGTGCAGGATGCGGGGGACACGACGATCCCGGAGGACGTGAAAAGCAAGCTCCTTGCGTTCGCCAGAGCGGGTCTGGCCGTTGCCATCATGCGCGGAAAATCGTACTTGTCGATGGGCTCCGTCTCGATGGGGATTGCCGGCTCGGTCGTAAACGAAGCGTTTTTCCAAGAGTATCTAGGCATGCGCAACGAATATGTCGACATGTCGGAATTCGTGCGGCGCATGGACGAAAACATCTACGATCCCGCGGAATTTGAGAAAGCGCTTGCATGGGTGAAGGAACACTGCAAGGAAGGTCCGGACAACAATCCGCCGCATTTGCGCTTATCCCGCGAGAAAAAGGACAAGGATTGGGAGACCGTCGTCAAAATGACCCTGATCGCCCGCGATCTGATGATCGGCAATCCGCGTCTGGCCGAGCTCGGCTTCGGCGAAGAGGCGCTCGGGCACAACGCGATCGTCGCGGGTTTTCAGGGGCAGCGGCAGTGGACGGATCATTTCCCGAACGGGGATTTCCTCGAGGCGATTTTGAACTCGTCGTTCGACTGGAACGGCATCCGCGCTCCTTATATTGTCGCAACGGAGAACGACAGCTTAAACGGCGTCTCCATGCTTTTTGGCTATTTGCTTACCCATACCGCGCAAATCTTCGCGGACGTGCGGACGTATTGGAGCCCGGAATCGGTCGAACGCGTAACCGGTTACCGGCTTGAAGGGGTTGCCGCGGGCGGCCTGCTGCATCTAATTAACTCCGGCGCGGCCGCGCTCGACGGGACGGGCGAGCAGTCGCTTGACGGAAAACCGGCGATGAAGCCGTTCTGGGCGATTACGCAGGAAGAGGCGGACAAATGCTTGAAAGCGACTTCATGGCGTCCGGCGTCGCTCGAATATTTCCGCGGGGGCGGCTTCTCGTCGGACTTCCTGACGCGCGGCGGCATGCCGATGACGATGTCGCGCCTCAACCTCGTCAAAGGTATCGGTCCGGTGCTGCAAATCGCGGAAGGGTACTCGGTCGATTTGCCGGAGCATGTGCACGACACGCTCGACAAACGGACGGACCCGACTTGGCCGACGACCTGGTTTGCCCCGATCCTGACCGGAAAAGGCGCCTTCCGCAGCGTCTACGAAGTGATGAACCATTGGGGAGCCAACCACGGCTCGATCAGCTACGGCCATATCGGCGCCGAATTGATCACGCTTGCCTCCATGCTGCGGATTCCGGTCAGCATGCACAATGTCGCCGAAGAGCGCATCTTCCGTCCGCGCGCCTGGGGACTGTTCGGAACCGACAATTTGGAGAGCGCCGACTTCCGCGCCTGCGCCAATTTCGGACCGCTCTATAAATAAGGATTCGGGAGGGTGCCATGAGCAGCACGGACATTCGCAACGAGCTTTGCCGATACGCGCGGAAAACGGTCGCCAACAAGCTCGTCGTCGGCCCGGGAGGCAACATCAGCGCGCGCCATGAAGGCAAAATGTACTTGTCTCCGAGCGGTTTCGCGCTCGACGAGATCGCGCCGGAGCAGTGGGTCGAGGTCGACATCGGGACCGGAGCGATCGCCGACAACGGTCTGCGCCCGTCTTCCGAAGTATTAATGCATTTATACGCCTACCGGCAAAATCCGAATATCGGCGCCATCGTGCATACGCATCCGCCTTACTGCATCGCCTTCACGCTGGTGGAACGCGACCTTCCGGTCATGTTCCCCGATCAGGCGGCGCTGGTCGGCACGACCGGCTACATTCCGTACGTCTTGCCGACGACGGATCGGCTGGCGGACGCCGTCGCGGCGAAAGTGAACGACTTCAGCGCGCTGCTGCTCGGCAACCACGGGCTGGTGACGACCGGCCGCAACCTGCGGGAGGCGTATTACCGCACGGAGGTTGTCGAGGAAAGCGCCAAAATTTATCTCATCGCCAGCTCGATCCGAAAGCCGAAAGCGTTAACGGAGGCGGAATACGAGGAAATCGCGTCTCTGGAGAGCGAGGCTTACCGCATCGAACTGCTGCAAAAGATGAAGTAACACCGCTTGCGGCCGTTACAGGACGGGAGGATGGACATGACAGCGGAGCAACGGATGTCTATGGATTCGTCGACGGTTCTGGCCTTCGACCTCGGGGCGGGCAGCGGAAGGGCCCTGGTCGGACAGCTTGCGGCCGGCCCGGACGGAGCGGACGTTCTGCGCGTGAAGGAAATTCGCCGCTTCGCCAACGAGGCCGTCCGTATCGGGGATCATCTGCATTGGGATATGCTGCGGTTGTTTCAGGAAGTCAAGGCAGGCATCCGCCAGGCGTTCAGGGAAGGCTACCGGCCCGCTACGCTCGGCATCGACACGTGGGGCGTCGATTTCGGGCTGCTGGACGCCGGCGGCGAGCTTCTCGGCAATCCGTACCATTACCGCGATCCCCAGACCGAAGGCTTGATCGGGGAGGTCATAGCGCTTGTGGGCAAGGAAGAGCTGTTCCGTCAGGGAGGGCTGCAGTTTATGCCCTTCAACACCGTTTATCAGCTCTATGCCATGCGCAAAGCGGGCTCGCCCAAGCTGGACGCCGCCGAGACGCTGCTGCTGACGCCGGATTTGCTGCTGTACTGGCTGACGGGCGTGAAAATATGCGAATTTACGATGGCGACGACGACGCAGCTTTACCATCCGGAAGAGCAGCGCTGGAACGTGGAGCTGATGCGCCGCCTCGGGATTCCGGAGCGGATCTTTCTGCCGCCGGTGCCTCCCGGAACGCGGGCGGGACGGTTGCGGCCTTCCGTTTGCGAAGAGCTGGACGTCCCCGCGCTCGAGGCGGTTGCCGTCGGCACGCACGATACCGAGTCGGCGGTCGCGGCCGTGCCCGCACAGGAGGAAGCGTTCGCTTACATCGTTTGCGGCACCTGGTCGCTGCTCGGGACGGAGCTGAAGCGGCCGCTGCTGACCACGGAGACGATGGAACTGGAGTTTTCCAACGAAGGCGGCGTCGGCGGCACATACCAGCTGCTGAAAAACATCATGGGCTTGTGGATTTTGCAGGAATGCAAGCGGGAGTGGGACGAGCGTGAGGGCGCCGCGGCGTACCCGGAGCTGGTCGAAGCGGCGAGGCGGGCCGAGCCGTTCCGCAGCCTGATCGATCCGGACGACACGCGGTTTTACGCTCCCGCCGACATGATCGCAACGATACGGGACTACTGCGGGCAAACCGGCCAGCCCGTTCCGCAGACGCGGGGGGAGATTGTCCGCTGCGTCCTGGAAAGCCTGGCCTTGCGCTACAGGCAGGCGCTGGAGCAGGCGGAGCGCTTGACCGGGCAACGCTTCTCCGGCCTGCACATGGTCGGCGGCGGCATTCAGAACGAACTGCTCTGCCAGTTTGCGGCCGACGCTTCCGGACGGCCCGTATGGGCCGGTCCGGTCGAGGCGAGCGCGATCGGCAACATGCTCGTCCAGCTGATCGCCGCAGGCAAATGCCGGGATTTGCGGGAAGGGCGCCGGCTGGTTGCCCGGTCGTTTCCGGTCAAAACGTACGAACCGTCGAACGCGGCGGCTTGGAACGCGGCGTACGCACAATATTTGAAATTAAGAGGAAGCCGGGCGTAAATGCCCGGCTTTTGGTTCACCATAAGGAATGCCCGCTTCCGGTTCGCGGATTTATCGCGCAAATGAAGATTTGATTAAATATGATATACTAATCGAAATATATATTGTGTCATAAATCCGGATGTGTTATACCATAAATGGGTATATTCCAATAAATAAGACATAGGAGTGACTTTGCCATGAAGTTTTTCCTCGATACCGGCAATGTCGAAGAAATCAAACGCATCGTGAAGCTCGGCCTCGTCGACGGCGTGACCACGAACCCGTCGCTGATCGCCAAGGAAGGCCGCGATTTCAAACAAGTAATCCAGGAGATCTGCTCGATCGTCTCCGGTCCGGTCAGCGCCGAAGTCATCAGTCTCGATACGGAAGGCATGCTGAAGGAAGCGCGCGAGATCGCGACCTGGGCGCCTAACGTCGTCATCAAGCTGCCGCTTACCGAAGCCGGCCTGGAAGCGACGTACCAGCTTTCGAAGGAAGGCATCAAGACCAACGTAACGCTTGTCTTCAGCGTAGCGCAGGGCCTGATGGCGGCCAAGGCGGGCGCGACCTACATCAGCCCGTTCGTCGGCCGTCTGGACGACATCGGCGTCGACGGCCTCGCGCTTGTGCGCAATCTGGCGCAAGTGCTGGCGCACTACAAGCTGCCGACGGAAATCATCGCGGCCAGCATCCGCAACATCGGGCATGTGGAAGCCGCGGCGCTGGCCGGCGCGCACATCGCGACGATCCCCGGCTCGCTGCTGCCGTCGCTGTGGAAGCATCCGCTTACCGATATCGGCATCGAACGCTTCCTGAAAGACTGGGAGAAGGTTCCGAAAGGTTGAGCCGCCGCCGCTTGAAGTCCGCTTTGCCACCGTCTCGCGAAAGGAGAGGGAGCAAATCGAACTGACGTCGAGGCAATTGGAAATTATCGAGCTGGTTACCCGCAACGCTCCGATTACCGGCGAGCAAATCGCCGAGCTCCTTGGCGTAAGCCGTCCGACGATCCGTTCCGACCTGTCCGTGCTGGTCATGCTCGGCCTTGTCGACGCCAAGCCGAAGGTCGGCTACTTTCTGGGCAAAGAGCTCAAGCCCGAACGCGCGGTCCAAGCTTCGTTCCTGAAGCTGAAGGTCAAGGAACGGATGAGCCGTCCGGTGGTGATCCGCGACAACGCGACGGTTCACGATGCCGTGATCAGCCTCTTTCTGGACAATGTCGGAAGCCTGATGGTCATCGACGAGCAGGACAGGCTGGCCGGCATGGTCTCGCCGAAGGATTTGCTGAAGTTTACGATCGGCAACGCGAATGCCGCGTCGATACCGATCCGGATGGTGATGACGAAGTTCGCGCAGCTTGTCACGGTCTCCCCCGAGGATCCGCTGCTGGACGCCGCCCGAAAAATGATCGACCGGCAGGTCAATTGCCTGCCGGTCGTCGTTCCGGCCCGATCGGGCGAGGACGGAGGGAGCGGGCTCGAAGTAATCGGCCGGATTACGAAAACGAACATTACGCAGGCGATGGTCGAATTGGCCTCGGAACTGTAAGCGGGTAGGGGGAGATGCGTTTGGCGCTTGACAGCCAAAAGATCATTTACGCCTGCTCGGATGCGATAGGGGAAACGGCGGAGGCCGTGGCGAAAGCGACCGTCCGCCAATTCGCCACCGAGCGCGTCAAGATCAAGCGTTACGGCAACATCAAGCATGAAGACGAGGTCAAGACACTCATTCGCGAAGCGTCCCGGACGGGCGGTTTTATCGTTTATACGCTTGTGCAGCCCGAACTGCGGGAGACGATGCGCGAGGAAGCGATCCGTTCGGGCGTGAAAGCGATCGATGTCATGGGACCGATGATGCAGGCCTTTATCGATACGTTTAACGATTCTCCCAAATACCAGCCCGGTCTCCTTCACGAGATGGACGACCACTATTACCGCAAAATCGAGGCGGTCGAATTCGCCGTCCGTTACGACGACGGAAAAGACGTTCGCGGCTTGCTTCAGGCGCAGGTCGTGTTGGTGGGCGTCTCCCGCACCTCCAAGACGCCGCTCAGCATTTACCTCGCCCACAAAGGGATCAAAACCGCCAACTATCCGATCACCCCGGAAGTGAAGCCGCCGGAGGAATTGTTTCAACCTGCGGACAGGCTGATCGTCGGCCTGACGATGAATCCCGACCGCCTGCTCAAAATCCGCACGGAGCGGCTGCGCGCGCTCGGACTGCCCGTTCACGCCCATTATGCGTCGCGCGAGCGGATCGAGCGGGAGCTGGAATTTGCCGATCGGATCATGCGCCGTCTGAATTGCCCGGTCATCGATGTGACCGAAAGGGCGATCGAAGAGACGGCCGGCCTGATTATCGAGCGGTTGACCAATAACGATTTCGGGGGGTAAGCATGGAAAGGGAGCTGGCACTGGAAATCGTGCGCGTGACGGAAGCGGCCGCGCTCGCGTCCGCGCCGTGGATGGGACGGGGCGACAAGAACGGGGCCGACGGGGCGGCAACGGCCGCCATGCGCGCCATGTTCGACACGGTGTCCATTCGCGGGACCGTCGTCATCGGCGAAGGCGAAATGGACGAAGCGCCGATGCTGTATATCGGAGAGGAAGTCGGCAGCATGAACGGGCCCGAGGTGGACGTGGCGGTCGACCCGCTGGAGGGCACGGAGATTGTCGCGAAGGGCCTGAACAACGCCATGTCCGTTATCGCGATCGCCAACAAGGGCAATCTGCTGCACGCTCCGGACATGTATATGGAGAAGCTCGCCGTCGGACCCGAACTTGTCGGCAAGCTGAGCTTGCTTGACCCAATCGAGACGACGCTTGAGAAGGCAGCGGAAGCGCTGAACAAAAAGATGTCCGAGCTGACGGTCATGATCTTGGACCGGCCCCGCCACGAATCGCTCGTCAAAGCGCTGCGCAAGGCCGGACTCCGCATCAAATTCCTGTCCGACGGGGATGTGGCCGGCGCGATGGCCCCCGCGTTTCCGGAAGCGGGCATCGATCTGTACGTCGGGTCGGGAGGAGCGCCCGAAGGGGTTCTTGCCGCCGCCGCGCTCAAATGCCTGGGAGGCGAGTTGCAGGGCAGGCTGATGCCCGCCGGCGCCCAGGAATACGAACGCTGCATTCGGATGGGCATTTCCAACCCGTATCAGATCTTGACCATGGAAGATATGGTCGGCAACGACGACGTGATTTTCGCCGCTACCGGCGTTACGCCGGGGGAATTTCTCGGGGGCGTCCGCTACATTTCCGGCGAAAGGGCGGAGACGTTCTCGATTGTCATGCGCGCCAAGACGAGAACGATCCGCTTCATCCGGTCGCTGCATTATTTGCCGAACAAGCCGTTTTTGACCGCGCTGCCCGAAGCGTAAAGCGTGACGGGACTTCGATTCCGCAAAGCGCCGAACGGGCGCTGAACAACTAGCCAAAAGGCTGCCTCTTAGGTCCGCGAGACCTGATGAGGCAGCCTTTTGGCTAGTTTTCAAACTTATAACCGACACCCCATACCGTTTTAATATGCTGCGGTTCCTTCGGATTGACTTCCAGTTTTTTGCGCAGATTCGTAATGTGCACGTCCATCGCGCGCTCATTGACGAACGAATCGATCCCGCGGACGGCATTGAGCAATTCTTCCCTGCTGAAGACCCGTCCGGGGTTCTGCGTGAACAGCTTCATCATCTCGTACTCGGAAAAAGTGGTTTCGATCGGCTTGCCGTTGAGCACGATCGTTCTCCGGTCGATATCCAGCGTAATGCGATGCTTGGGCTTGTCCGCCGTTCCCGGCTGCTGGTAAGAGGAGGACATGCGCCTTAGCACCGCCTGGATGCGCACCTTCAGCTCCTGCATGCTGTAGGGCTTGCACAGGTAATCGTCCGCGCCCGCGCTAATCGCCTGAATACGGTCGGCAACGGCGCTGCGCATCGAAGTCACGATGATGGGAAGCTTCGACCGCTCGCGGAAAGCGGAACAGAGGCTGGCCCCTTCGGCGTCCGGCAGCATCAGGTCGAGGATCAGAACGTCCGGTTCGAACCGCCGCAAGGCGTCAAAGCCTTCGCCGGCGCTTTCGACGCGTTCCACTTCGAATTTTTCTTCCGCCAAATACAACGTTAACATCTCTCCGATGATCGGGTCATCTTCAACGACCAAAATCTTCGTCAACGGAAATCTCCACCTAATCTTAATTGTTAGCTAAGCTAATACTTTTCTCAAACTTTGAAATAGAGTAAAATACCACTTGCAGGCGCTCCTCAAGCTCGCGGACATACGCCGCCAAATCCGCCCGTTCGTCCGCTTCCTTCAGCGCCGTCTCCAAACGGGTGGCCGCTTCGTACACTTCGGTCGCGGACAGGTGGCTGGAAGAGCCGCGCAGCGTATGGAGCCGTTGAGCCGCCATTTTAAAGTTTCCCGTTTCGATGTCTACTGCCAAGGTGTCTGTAATGTTAACGTAATTGTCCCTGAATTTACGAAGAAGATGCAGATATACATCCTCTCTGCCGTCAAGACGGGAGAGCGCTGTCCGGATATCCAATCCTTCCAGCGGCGGGATGGAAGAAGAGGAAACCGCGCCGCGCGCGTCTTGTTCCTGCCTGCCCGGGCCGAGCCAGCGGGACAGCACGGCCCGCAGCTGCCGGGTCTCGACCGGCTTGATCAGGACGTCCTGCGCCCCCGCGTTCAGGCAATCCTGATGCTGCTCCTTCGTCGTATCCGCGGTCAGCATCACGATGGGAACCGAATCCAGACCCGGCTTGCGGCGAATGAGCCGGACGGCCGTCAGCCCGTCCATCTCGGGCATATGTAAGTCCATGACGATGAGATCGAAACGATGCCCGCGCAAAATATGCAGCGCTTCCAGACCGCTGCTGGCGACAACGACATGGCAGCCCAATCGCTCCATCATTTTGGATGCGACCGTTTGGCTGATTTCGTGATCGTCCACCAGCAGCACGCGGGACAAGGGGAGCGGTTCGTTAACCGCGTTGCGCTGCGGGAGGGCCGGCGCTTCATGCGGCCGGGATTCGGGCGCGATTAGTTGCCGCAGCGTGCGATGGAGGGTGCGCCGGTCCGCGGGCTTGATCAGAACGGCGTCCGGCTTGGACGCGTCGTCCAGCTTCTGCAGCGCTTGCTGTCCGTACAGGGTCGTATAGGCGGCGACGAGGATACCGCGCTCGCGGCATAACGTTCGGCACGCGGTCCAAGCGCCGGGCCTTCGCATCTCGTCCGACTCCATGTCCAGAATCAGCACATCGTACCGCGAGTTCCGGGTCGCGGCCAAGGCCGCTGCAAGCGAAGCCGCGCCATCGGCCGCCGCGCAAAGCGGGGCGAGGTCCGCCAGCAGACGTTCCCTTGCCGCGGAATGGTCCTCGACGACAAGGACTCGGCAAGGCAGCCGGGGCAGGGGCGCGGAAGAAGTCCGGTCCGTCTTGAGCCGAAGCCGAAAGCGAAATTCCGTGCCGACGCCGGGCGCGCTCGTTGCTTCCAGGCGGCTTCCCATCAATTCCACGATCGATTTGGCAATGGCAAGACCAAGACCCGTGCCGCCGTATTTGCGGCCGATGGAACTGTCGGATTGTTCGAACGGCTCGAACATCCGGGCCATCTGTTGTTCCGTCATTCCGATTCCCGTATCGCGAACCGTAAAGACGATCCCTGTTTCGGTTTCCTTATTTTCCTCCAGTGCGATGGAAAATTCGATTTCTCCCCGCTCGGTAAACTTGACGGCATTGCCGAGCAAATTCAGCAGCACCTGCTCAAGGCGCCCCGGGTCGCCAATCAAAGTGGCGGGGATGTCCGGGTCCACGGAAACGAGCAGGTCCACCGGCTTGCAGCCAAGCAGCACGCGGACCGTGTCGTTCATTCGCCGAACGAGTTCCTCGAGGCTGAAAGGCGTGCGTTCCAAAGCCAATTTGCCCGCTTCCAGCTTGGAAAAGTCGAGCAAATCGTTCAGCATCCTGAGCAAGTGCCGGGAAGAGGCGTCGATCTGGTCCAAGTATTCCCGGTGCGTATCGGACAGCTCCGAACGATCGATCAGATTCGCAAGTCCGATGACGGCATGCAGCGGCGTCCGCAGCTCGTGGCCCACTTTGGCGAGCCATTCGATTTTGGCGCGCGCCGAACGTTCAACCTGCCGCTCGTCCGTCCTCTCGGAAGATATGCTGCGCCGATCCGAAAGATCGCTTGCGATCGCACCGAAGCAACCGGTTCCGTCCCGAACGGAAACCCGATGCGCCAGCGTCATCGATACCGGTACCCGCCGGCCGTCGGCATCGAGAAGCTCAAGCTCGTCCGTCCAAAGTCCCGATTGCCGGGCCTCCTGCATGCCGCGCCGCAGCGCTTCGCCATGTTCCCCGGGCAAAAAACGGTGGATAAACAATTGTTCTTCGGTCTTGTCGTCAACCCCCAACATTCGCTTTCCGGCTGAATTGAGCGACAAAATCAGCCCGTCATAGCGAATCTCGGCGATCAGATTCCGCGACGAATCCGCATAATTCGACAATTGCGCCACAGAGGAATGGTAATAGCGAACCGCCGTGTCCAGTTGGTCCAGCTTTCTTATGAAGAAGCGGCCGAGAAAAAGAGCGAACCCGATATAGACCGGAAGCATCGCGACGATCATGGCGAGCAGTCCGTACCAGGAGTACATCTTCCAACCGATACGCCCCAATTCCACACCGACGGCAAGTAAAAACAGGGAGGACAGCGGAACGAGAACCGCCATCATTGTAATGCGAATCGACCGCATCATGCAAATCCCCCGCAAGAAGTATGAGAGAATCTAATATTTGTCAAACAACATTTAGGTAACAAATTTAATGCTTTGCCGTTATGATAAAACAGCATAAGCTTTACGACAGATATCGACAAGACCTTAATCGGATGGAAAGGCTGGGTTCTGCAGCAGCCTGTCCGCGAAGCCGCCGCTCCGGAATGCGCCGGAATCAGGGAGGCCGGACGGGAACCGAAACATTTTATCATGATGAAATGGGGAATCGTTCTGATGTACTCAAGCTCGATCGTTACGGACGGAATGCACAAATCAACCGCTTATCTGAACCCGATTTTTTTGTCGTTCGCCCGAAATCACAAGCTGACGCCGCGCGAGACGCAGGTGATGAAGGTGCTGGTCACCGAAGGCATGCGCAACGACGAAATCGCCGCGTTTCTACATATTTCGCCGAAAACGTTGAAAAACCATCTGGCCTGCATGATGAAAAAAACGCGAACCAGCTCGTCGAGGGAGCTTCAAGCGAAATTTTTCAACTATGCGATGCAGACGCTGATTACGACCGCATAAAGGCTGTTCGTCCGGCTGTTCCGATCCGCGTTTCAACACCCATCCGCGATATCGTGCGCGACCTGGCCGCGCTTTCACCGTTCCCGTCCGCATTCTCTTGCGTTTCCCGTCTCTCGAACGAGCGCCTTGCTTCCGACACCGAAAATTGAAACAACCGTCAGGCCTTTCTCGCTACGCGGCGCCTTTCGCGTTTTTTTCGAAGGAGCCGGCTTTGCGCGCGCCCGCCTTTCGTCTGCCTTTCGCCCGCCTTGGTCTGCCATAGTCCGTCCAACGAGCGGCCGGCCCGTTTGTGCTATAATGGGTGGGAAGAAAGGAGATCGAGGCCAGTTGATCGCACGACGTCAACCGCCGAGAGGGCGGTTTGCGCCGACGCCTTCCGGACATTTGCATCTGGGCAACGCGGCGACCGCGCTGCTCGCCTGGCTGCAAATCCGATCGGCGGGCGGCACGTTTATTCTGCGAATGGAAGATTTGGACACGCCCCGCTGCAAGCCGGAATATTCGGCGGCCATTCCGGACGACCTGCGCTGGCTCGGGTTGGATTGGGACGAAGGACCGGACAAGGACGGCCCGTGCGGCCCGTATGCGCAAAGCAAGCGAACCGCGCTTTATGAACGCGCGCTTGACCGGCTGCGGGAAGACGGGAAGCTGTATCCGTGCTACTGCAGCCGGGCCGATCTGCTCTCGGCGGCCAGCGCGCCGCACGGCGTTGCGTCCGAGGGCGGTGCGTATCCGGGAACGTGCCGGAGGCTGAGTCCCGAAGAGCGGCGGGAGCGGGAGCGCCGCAAGATGCCGTCGCTGCGGTTCGCCATGCCGGAACGGGAATTTCGCTTTTCGGACGGCGTGGCCGGTCCGCAGTCGTTTCCGCCCGGCGCGGGAGGCGACTTTGTCGTCAAGCGGGCGGACGGGATCTTCGGCTATCAGCTTGCGGTCGTGGTAGACGATATCGCGATGGGGATTACCGACGTATTCCGGGGCTGGGATTTGCTCGATTCGACGCCGAGGCAGCTTGCGCTTTATTCGGCGCTTTCCGCCGGCCCGCCGCGTTTTGCGCACGGTCCGCTGCTGCTCGGCCCCGACGGCAGCCGGCTGTCCAAGCGCCACGGCGCGGTCACGCTCGCCGCGCTGCGGGAACAGGGCGTAAAGCCGGAGCGGCTTGTCGGCCTGCTGGCTTGGCTTACGGGAGCCGCGGAACGCCCCGACCCGGTGCGGCCGCGCGAGCTTGCGGATGCTTTCTCTTTGAAGCGCATTCCACGCGAAGCGGTAAGGCTGCCCGACAATTGGCGGCAAATGCTGGACGGGGCTTAACGGACCTTGAAGGAGAGGCGGCGCTTGAACATGGAGGACTGGAACCACCCGAGGCTGGCGCGGCAGCTTGCGTTTCTCGCCGAGATCGACAAGGCGAAGACCGTGCTGCGGCGCACGCTGCTGCTGGACGGGAGCAGGCGGGAGAACGACGCCGAGCATTCCTGGCATATCGCCGTCATGGCCGCCGTGCTGCTGGAACATGCGGGAGAGCCGAAGCCGGACCTGCTTCGGGTATTGAAGATGCTGCTCGTTCACGATCTGGTGGAGATCGACGCGGGCGACACGTTCGCATACGACTCCCAAGGCTTAAGCGGCAAGGCGGCGAAGGAGGCGGCGGCAGCCGACCGCATCTTCGGGCTGCTGCCCGGCGATCAGGCGGCGGCGTTCCGCGGGCTCTGGCAGGAATTCGAGGACGGAGCGACGCCCGAGGCCAAGTACGCGGCCGCGCTTGACCGGCTTCAGCCGGTGGTGCACAATTACTTTACCCGGGGCCACAGTTGGCAGAAATACGGAATCAAGCGCTCGCAGGTGCTGAAGCGGCTTTATCCGATCCGGGAGGTGTCCGACACGCTGTGGGCATTCGCCCTGGAACTGCTGCAGCGGGCGGTCGACCGGGGATATCTCGCCGACGATTCGGCGACGGAGGGGGAGTAAGCGATGCCGCATTTGATCGGGCGGAAGGTCATGCTTCGGGAGTACCGCCAGGAGGATCTCGTTCCGATCCGCAGATGGGTCAACAATCCGGAGGTCGTAAGATATCTGTCGGACATTTTTCTTTTTCCGCATACACTTGAAGACACCCAGGCCTATCTGCAGTCCAAGATGGAACCCCGGGAGGACAACCGCGGATTCGTCATCGCCGACGCCGCAACGGAGCTGTTCATCGGACAGATCAACCTGGACTTTATCGATTGGAAAAACCGGTACGGCAAAGTCGGCATCGTCATCGGCTCGCCCGAGCATTTCGGAAAAGGGTACGGAACGGAAGCGATGCGGCTTCTGATCGATTTTGCCTTCGACGAGCTGAACCTGAACCGTCTGGAGCTGGACGTGTTCGATTTCAACGAGCGGGCCCGCCGCTGCTACGCGGCCTGCGGCTTCAAGGAGGAAGGTCGGCTCAGGCAGCGCCAGTTCAAAAACGGGCGTTACGCCGACGTGATTCTGATGGGGCTGCTCAAATCCGAGCGGATCGACTGGAAAAACTGAAACGGATTTGTCATCCGATTCCTTTATTTGGTATGATTCAATTGCAGATTCGATTGACAGAGTCGAAATCTAGCATTTCTGTCAAGGAGGAGACGAGCATGGCTTTCACGCTTCAGTTGGGGGAATCCGCCGTCGATTTCCGCTTGCCCGCAACAGACGGCAAAACCTATTCGCTGCAGGATTTTGCCGACGCCAAAGGCTTGGTCGTGTTCTTTACCTGCAATCATTGTCCGTTCGTGCTGGGATCGAACGAAGTGACCCGCCGGACCGCGGAAAAATACGCCGCTCACGGCATTCGTTTCGTCGGCATCAACTCCAACAGCGAGCGCACGAAGCCGGACGATTCGTTTGAGCATATGGTGAAAATGATGGAGGAGCAAAAGTTCCCCTGGGTGTACCTCCGGGACGAAAGCCAGGATGTCGCCAGAGCGTACGGGGCGCTGCGGACTCCGCATTTCTACGTGTTCGACGAGAACCGCAAGCTGATCTATACCGGCCGCGGAGTGGACAATCCGCGCGATGTCAGCAAGATGACCGTCAACGATCTGGACAATGCGCTGGCCGAATTCGTTCAGGGCAAGCCGATCTCCGTGCCCCTGACGAACCCGATCGGCTGCAACGTAAAATGGGACGGCCAGGACGAGCACTGGATGCCCGCCGAAGCCTGCGATTTGGTCTGACCCGCGGCTCGAAGGCGTCGCGGCGCATGGCCCTGCCAAGCGTCTTTGCAAAAGAGTAGATTCGAAGACGGAAAAATGGGAGATTCATAGAATGAAGAGCTTATGGGGAAAAAGGGCTCTGGCGATCTTGCTGGGAGCGTCTCTCGCAGGCGCGTCCGGCGGATTCGGCGCGCCTGCGGCGTCGGCTGCCGGCGCTTCCCCGGCCCGGCCGTCCGCATCGTGCTGGACGGCTACAACCTTCCGTTTGACGCGGCGCCGCGAACCGAGCGGGGAACGACGCTCGTGCCGTTTCGTCCCATCGCCGAAGCGCTCGGCATTTCGGTCGTATGGGACGCCAAGACCAAGACGGTGACGGCTGTCGGGAGCGGCGCGGACGGAGCGGACGCGAAGGTCGTGCTGCGCGTCGGACAGAAGACGACGCAAGTGAACGGCAGCACGGTGGCGCTGTCGGCGGCGCCGGTCGAAAGCGGCGGGCGGGTGCTGATTCCGCTCGCCTTCTTCAGCCGGCAGTTCGGCGCCGCCGTCGCGTGGGATGCGGCGAACCGCACCGTCGAGATCAAGTCGCCGAAACGGGCGATGTATGTGCAGGCGTTCTACGCGCTCCGCTCCTATCCGCAGATCGACCGGCTCAAGACGCTGAATTCGGCCGCGTTCGGATGGACGCGGATTGACGAAAACGGCGAGCTCGTTACGGACGGCCGGGATTTCGCGTGGCCGAAGCCGGACGGAGACGTGACGCCCGAATCGATCGTGCAGCGGGTCAACGGCGAAACGTATTTGATGGCGTTCGCCGTGGACGGAAACCGGGAACTGACGAAGATGCTGACGGACGAAACGCTGCGCGCCCGGTCGATCGACAAGCTGGCGGCGCTCGCCAAGGACAGCGGCTTCGGCGGCATCATGCTGGACTTCGAAGGGCTGGCGCTAAAAGACGATCCGCTGGCGGCGCAAAAGGCGCTGAACGATTACGTGAAGCTGCTGGCGGCTAAAGCCGCGCCGGACGGCCTCAAGATCGCCCTGGCGGTGCCGCCGCCCAACGGTTCTTACAAAGGCTACGACTATCAAACGCTCGGCCGGCTCGCCGACCACCTGGTCTTGATGGCTTACGACTACATCCGGCAGGGGACGCCGGACCCGATCGGCAAAATCGACGAAGCGATCCGGCTGACGCTGAACGCAGGCGTGCCGAAAAGCAAGCTGCTGCTGGGCATCAACCTCTTTAACGAAAACGAAAAAACAATCGTGCCGATTATCGGCCTCGCCAAACGGTACGATCTGAAGGGCGTCTCCTTCTGGCGGCTCGGCCTGATGTCGGAAGCCGAAATGGCCGCGATCGACGCGTCCGTCACGAAGGAAGGAGCGTAAGCCGGCTTTGCCTTTCGATGCTTTCGACGCTCTTTTGGAGACCTTCTTCCCGGGCGGCGCCCGGAACGTCGAAACGGGGCTTTCGGGATGGAACAATACGACCCGCTATGTGACGGCAGGCGGCAATCGATGGGTGCTGCGCGTCTACGAAACGCATCGGGACGCGGACAAAATCCGGTTCGAGCATGCCGTTCTGCTCGAGCTTGCGCGGCGGAACCTGCCGTTTGCGGTGCCGGTTCCGATGCGCCTGCCGTCCGGCGCAACGTTCGTGCCCGTGCCGGACGGCTCGGGCCGATTCGGCTGCCTGTTTCGCTACATCGAAGGGAATCGGCCCGACAGCTCGGTGCCGCGCGTCGCGGGCGCCGTCGGGGAAGCGGTGGGCGCGCTGTGCCGGGAACTGAGCGCCGTCAAAGTGAGCGTCCGGCCGGCCTACGCGCCCTATTACGAGATGGACGCGGCGCATCCGTCCTGCCCGCAGGAGCGGATCGAGGCGTTCTGCGCCTCGCCGCCGCCGGCGTTCCGCGGCCAGCGCGCGGAACTGGCCATGCTTGCCGAAGAACTCCGGCAATTCCGCCGATACGCGCCTAAGCTGCGGAAGCTGCCGCATCAGCTCATCCACGGCGACGTGAACGACTCGAATCTGCTTGCAGCCGCGGACGATCCCGAACGGATCGCCGCCGTGCTCGACTTCGAGTTTTGCACATGGGACGCGCGAGCGATGGAACCGGCCGTCGTTCTATCCGGATTGCTTGGCACGGAGAAGAGGTCCGGACGGGCTTCAGCCGCTGCTCAATCGGCGGAAGCCCGTGAGGTTGGCGGGGATTGGGAGGAGGCCGTCGCCTCGTTCGTCCGCGGGTTTGGCCGGCATGTCCGGCTAACCGAAGCGGAAGCGGAAGCGATTGTTCCCTTGATGACGCTGCGCAAGCTGGATGTGTTCGTGCACTTTCTCGGCCGGCTGCTGGACGGGGTGGATACGGAAGATACGCTCCGCGAGCAGATCGACTCCGCCGCTGCCGGCCTCGAAACGTTGCGCCGCCGCCGCGGCAAGCTGGCGGCACGGTGCCGGGAGCTGATCGGGCCGCCGTAACGCCGATTATTCGGTTCCGGCCGGACGCTTGCGGTCGATCGCTTCCTCCATCGTTTTGTCCGTCAAGTGCGCGTAAATTTGCGTCGTCTCCGGCGAGGCGTGGCCGAGCTGCTCCTGGGTTTTGTACAGATCGTTGCGCAGATAGTAATCCGTCGCGAACGAATGGCGCAGCTTATGCACGGACAAATACGGCTTGCCGAACCGCTTGGCGTATTTGACGACCATTTCCTGAATCGCGCGCTTCGTCATGCGGGAGCCTTCTTTTTTGCCGTTCGCCAGGGCGAGAAAGAGGGCTTTTTCGCGTTTCGGGGCTTTGTACCGGATTTCTCTTTGCTGCAAATACGCTTCCAGATCGGCCACCGCATCCTGGCGGAAGTATACCGGCGTTTTGAACGTGTCGTCGTTTTTCCCTTTGCGGTACACGTGAACCAGCTTCTTTTTCAGATCGAGATCGTCGACGTTCAGATTCACCACCTCGGACACGCGCAGCCCGGAGTTCAGGATGAGGCTGACGATGCAGGCGTCCCGCGTCCGGTTCAGCTCGTGCGCATGCAGCGCCTGCTTGTTGCCGGCAACGTCCGCCGCGTAATCGTGCTTGATATACGCGATAAACTCCGCGATTTCTTCGTCCTGGAGCAGCTTGCCTTCCAGCTTGGCCGCGGTATCCTTCGGCTTGTGCGTCCGCTTGATCGACACTTTGGCCATGACATTGCGCTTCAGCAGCGGATAGAAGTTCTCGTCCTCCGCGATCTGGCTCAAATAATGGAACAGCGAACGGAGGGACGAAAGCTTCCGCGAGATCGTCGTCCGGCTGTTGGCCTGCTCCTTGCGCGTGGCGAGGAACATCCGGTAGTTGTCGATGCTGTCCATGTGCAGCTTTTCCAGATCCTCGAGCGGAATGGCGGTCATGCTTTTCGCTTCCGTGAGGCCTTCCGCCATGAGCCAGGAGAAAAACGTCTCGTAGTCCCGCACATATTCGAGCAGGGAGGAAGGGGACAGGTCGGGCAATTTATAGTTGACGAACTTCTCCACATACCAAGGCATGCCGGGAATTCGCCGTTCGAGTTCTTCGCGGTCTTTCTTTTTTTGAAGATTCATAAGATCACCCGTTTGAAAAAGTGAAGTCGGTTAAGTTTACATAATTATTGTTATGTATATTTACGTCCGCGTATGCGGCAAAAAACGGTATAACCATAGAATAGTATAGCATGGATGGTCCGCTTGGCGCGGGGGCAAAACGGGAATGTCCATCTATCGATCCCGCGCGTTTTTCCGAAAATAAAAATCGTCTCATGCGTCCAAGCAGCGGAACCATCGCGGCGAATCGGCGTCTAATGAACGGAGGCGTCGGGAAGACGCTTCATTTCGGTGCCGGTATTGGAGGATCGCATTCATGAACATTCGCAAACGGGTTTACAGAAGTTCGGTATGGGTCATGGCGTTGTTATTGTGGTGCACGGGGGTGCTCGCAGCTTCCGTCCAGGCCGCTTCATCGCCGATCGCCATTGTTCTGGATGGAAAACGGCTGACGAGCGACGTCGCTCCGTACATCGTACCCAAAGCCAATGTGACGCTCGTTCCGCTGCGGGTCATCAGCGAGAGCATCGGAGCTGCGGTCGATTGGAACCCAAGCGCCAAGTCCGTGACCATCCGGATGTCGGGGACGACAATCGTCATGCGCACAGGCCAAAAATACGCCACGGTCAACGGCGGCAACATTATGCTGGATATCACCGTGCAGACGAAGCAGGGACGGACGATGGTGCCGCTGCGTTTTGTCGGCGAGCAGCTTGGCCTTGCCGTCAACTGGGATTCGGCTTCGCGCACCATTACGCTGCTGTCGGCAGCGGCCGGCGGGGGATCGGGCCGATCCGGAGGCGTCGTCGGCGCCTGGATTTCGACGGTCTATAATTTGGACTGGCCTTCCGCAGCCTCGTACGGAAATGCCGAAATGCAGAAGGCGGAATTTGCCGCTCTGCTTGACAAGCTCCAGGCCATGGGGGTCAATACCGTGTTCGTTCAGGTTCGTCCGGCGGCGGACGCCCTGTATCCGTCCAGGCTCGTTCCCTGGTCGAAAGCGCTCACCGGCGTTCAGGGAGCCGATCCCGGCTACGATCCGCTGGCGTACATGATCGAGCAAACGCATCTCCGCGGGATGAAATTCGAAGCCTGGTTCAATCCGTTCCGGGCGACGACGGACGGCAACACATCCGCGCTGGACCCGAGCCACGTCGCGCTCTCGCATCCGGAGTGGATCGTTAAAGCCGGCGGCAAAGATTACATCAACCCCGGCATTCCCGAAGCGCGTCGGCATATTATCGATGTCATCATGGAAGTGGTGAACGGATACGAGATCGACGGCGTGCATCTGGACGATTATTTTTATCCGTCAGGCGTTGCCTTTGCGGACGACGACGCTTTTGCAGCCTATAACAGCGGCGGCTTCGCCGACAAGGCGGACTGGCGGCGCGACAACATCAACCGGTTCGTGCGCGAGCTCGGAGAGGCGATTCACGCGGCGAAACCGCAGGTGAGATTCGGCATCAGTCCGTTCGGCGTATGGCGCAACAAAAGCGCGGACAAAACCGGATCGGATACGAAAGCCGGCGTCTCCGCGTACGACAATATGTACGCCGACGTCCGAACGTGGATTCGCGAGGAATGGATCGACTACGTCGTTCCGCAAATTTACTGGAGCTTGTCCTTTTCCGCCGCCAGATACGATATTTTGACCGACTGGTGGGCCAACGAGGTCAAGGGGACGAACGTCGACCTGTACATCGGGCATGCCCCGTACAAGCTCGGAACGTCGGAGGCGGGCTGGCAGACGGCTCAGGAAATTGTCAATCAGTTGAAGTACAACGAATCGGTGCCGAAAGTAAAGGGCGACGTCTTTTTCAGCGCCAAAGATTTGCTCCGCAACCCGCTCGGGGTCGCCGATGCGCTAAAACAGTATTACGGATTGAAATGAAAGCAGGCTTGAGGAACCTCCGATCCCGCTTTGACGGCGGCATCGGAGGTTTTTTTGTTCTTCGAGTTTAAGTTTACATAATATTTATTATGTAAAAATATAATTTTGTCATTATATGCATAAAATATATAATCTATCGTATATTCTTTTCGTTTATATAGAATTTAGGGGATTTTACATCTTCTATACGTCGACTTTGATTGAAGTGTTCATTCGGAGACAGGCGGAAGCGAGAGGGGCTGTATTCGTAACTATAGGCTTCTTCGTCCTGAACGATCCGGCGACGGCCGGTTGGAACGAGAACCGAATCGCTGCGGTACTCACCTGGATTCAGCAAGGCGGCACTCTGATCGTCTGAGAAAATTAATGGCATTAAACAAAGGCGAAACCCTTGAAATTCCTTGGATTCCGAAAAGGACTCCATGATGATTTGCGCAATTAATGATTTATTGCGTTAATCATTATCGGCATGGAGTTTAGGCGTAGCGGGAGGCAGGAGGGGGACGACGTTGGACGGAAAAAGAGAGCTGACGGCGCTGCTGCTGTGGCTGATCGATATCGCCGTTCGGCGGATTTCGCTGCCTTGGAGCCGGATCGTTGCGCATCTTCGCAGCGGGTTGCCGTCAACCGTCAAAGCCAAGCGGGAGGAATCTTCTTCCTCTCAGCCTGCTGCGCATCCGGCGCGGAGCCATCCCTCTATCCGGGCAACTCCGCCGACCCCGGAGCCTGCGAAAAGGGAAACTGCGAGCGTTTCGGATTCTTCGGAAGCTGCGGATTCTACGGATGCCATGAGCCGGCTGCTCGCGGCCAAAAAAAGAAACCGCCGATAAGAAAATGCGCGCGAGGTTGCGGAAATGTTTTCCCTTTATACGGAATTTCTGATATGTTTATCGTATACTCCGAAATTGCTCCCGATCCGAGCGAAGCAAATGAATCGGGGAGAATGAATGGAACAATTGTTTTTTAAATAATATCTTTACATAAAATTACTTCTTACTTATAATATCCCATAACACCTCAGTTTTCCTTCATACGACTTCCTTCCTACTTTTCAACCAGAGTCTTCCTATAATTGTCTAAAAATTAAAAAAATCTCTGGGCTTTTTGGTACTTAAGGGCGCTTGGCGGTCTTCTTTTTCAACTATACATCCTAGATTTTCCTATGCATCCACAATATTGTGTTTTACTTATTAATTAATATATTGCGTTTCAATATTGAAATGCAAGGAGAGAGGAAGATGAGGATGAAAAGGAAATGGAATTGGTTGATGGTGGTCGTTCTCGCGTTATCCATGATGCTTGCCGCATGCACCGGCAACAAGAACGACAATACCGCGTCGGAAAGCCCGAGCGCCTCGCCCTCGGAAAACGCAAGCCCAAGTGCAAGCGCAAGCTCTTCGCCTTCGGAGACGGCGACGGGGGAAGATCAGACGTTCGGACTGATCAAAGCGACCGACACGTCCAAAATCCCCGCCGTGTCCAAAAACCGGACCGATACGCTGATCATCGGCATGCAGGCCCCTCAAGGGATCTTCAATCCAATCTACATGCAAACCGCCTACGATTTCTACGTATGCTACGCTCTTTTTGACTCTTTCCTCGAAGTCAACCCCGACGGTACGTATTCCGAAAGTCTGGCCGAGAAGGTCGATATTTCCGAAGACGGCCTCAAATATACCTTCCACCTGAAACCGGGCGTCACCTTCACGGACGGCACGCCGATGACGGTCAAAGACTATTATTTTACGCTGAAACTTCTGCTGGATTCGAGTTACGACGGAGAACTCGATCCGCTTAGCTATAACATTGTGGGCGCGAAAGAATATCACGAAAACAAGGCGAGCGAAATCTCGGGCGTCAAAATCATCGACGATTATACCGTCGAAGTGACCGTAACCGAGAAATCGGCGCTGACGCGGGACGAACTGGGCAATATTTATATTTTGCCGGAGGCTTATTACGGTAAAGGCTACAAACAAGGCAACCTTCAAACGGTTAAGGCGCTCAACGACAAACCGCTCGGCAGCGGCCAATATAAACTCGCTTCGTACAAACCCGGTCAGGAAGTGGTGCTCGAAGCGAACGAAAACTATTTCAGAGGCGCGCCGAAAATCAAGCAGGTGATCTACAAGCCGACGACCGAAGCAACCCAGCTGGAAATGCTGCGCAACGGCGAAACGGATGCGCAGGAAGGCGTTACGGTAACGGAAGACAACGTGGAAGAACTGAAAGCGTTCGGCTTTGTCGATCTCAGCCTTTTGCCGAACAACGGATACGGCTATATCGCCATGAATCATAAGCTGAAGAAATTCCAGGATGCGAAGGTTCGCCAGGCGCTCACGTACGGGCTGAACCGCGCCGAAATCGTCGAAAGCATTTACGGGCCGTATGCCCGGGTGATCAACATTCCGCAATCGAACGTATCCTGGGCTTATACGGAAGAAAATATCGAAAAATACGAATTCGATCCGGAAAAAGCCAAGCAGCTCCTCGATGAAGCCGGCTGGGTCGTCGGCTCGGGCGGCATCCGCGAGAAGGACGGAGAGAAGTTCAAGATCAACTTCTCCGCAACGGCCGACAATCCGGTCGTCGACGCGCTGCTCCCGATTATGACCAAGAACTACAAAGACTTGGGCATCGAAGTCGTGTCCGAAACGCTCGATTTCAACGCGATTATGGATAAGAAAGACAAAGGCGATTTCGAAATGTTCTTTGCGGCGTGGGGCTTGACGCCCGATCCCGACAACACCGTGTATATCACCAACGGAGCGCAAAACGACACCGGCTACTCCAACAAGAAGGTCGACGAGCTGATGGCCGCCGGCAAGAAAGAGCTCGACATCGAGAAAAGAAAAGAAATTTACAAACAAATGTATCAGGAGCTGAACAAGGACGTTCCCGATATCCTCCTGTATCAACGTGCGAACTTGATGGCGATCAACGCCCGCGCGCAAGGCTTTGACATTTCGCCGTACAAGGAATTCCCGTTCAGCCTGTATCAGGTGGAGCTGCAGCAATAATAAGGGCAGAGGGATATGTTCGGCTCGCATCGGGCCGGACATATCCCTTTACAGCCGGGAGGAATAGGGATGAGGCAGTATATCATCAGACGTCTGCTCCAGATGATTCCTACGTTGATCGGCATCTCCATTGTGGTGTTCGCGATTACCGCCTTGGTTCCGGGGGATTACATTACGGCCCGCAACAACCCCAATATGACGGTCGAAAAAGCGGAGGAGTTAAGAAGGCTGTACGGTCTTGACAAGCCCGATATCCAGCGGTACTTCATCTGGGCGGGAAATATGCTGCAGGGAAAATTCGGCGATTCGCTTCAGCATAAAAAACCGGTGCTGGAAGTGATTAATACGTATGTCTGGAACTCTTTTATCATCGCTTTTTGTTCGCTCGTGTTAAGCTGGTTTTTCGCGATCATCGCCGGGGTGTTTTCAGCCAAATTCCAATATTCTCTATTAGATAAGCTGATTACGCTGTTCGTGTTCGTGTGCATGTCGCTGCCTTCTTTTTTCATCGGACTTCTCGTGATCAAAATATTCGCGCTGACGCTCAATTGGTTTCCCGTCGGCGGCATGACGACCGGGGGGCTGAACGCCACCGGCTGGGCATACGTCAAAGACGTCGCTTATCACGGTTTCCTGCCGATTCTTGTGCTGACGATGCTGAGCACGGGAAGCCTGACCCGTTATTTCCGGACAAGTATGCTGGAAGTGATCCGTCAAGATTACATTCGAACGGCCCGCGCCAAAGGCCTCAAGGAGCGGACCGTCATCTTCAAGCATGCGCTTCGCAACGCCATGATTCCGGCCATCACGCTCCTTGGGTTCGAATTGCCCGCCCTGTTCGGGGGTGCGATCATCCTGGAGCATATTTTCATCTGGCCGGGGATCGGTCAGGTCTATCTCGGCTCCATCTCGATGAGAGACTATCCATTTATGCTGGGATTCACCATCATCCTTGCCGCGCTGACGCTCCTCGGGAATATGCTGTCCGACGTGCTTTACGGAGTGGCGGATCCCCGAATCCGTCTGAAGTAGAGGGGGAGAGGCCATGTCGACGGAAAGTTTGCCTGTTAAAACCAAAGCCGCAGCTAACCTGGCCAAATCGGCGGATTCGCCGTGGAGACTGGCATTCCGGCAGTTTTCCCGCAACCGGCTTGCGGTCGCCGGATTTATCATCCTGCTGGTCATGGCGGTGATTTGCTTCATCGGCCCGCTGTTCTCGCCCTATAATTTGTACGACTATTCCATAAAGGACAAAAACCTGGCACCGAACGCCCATTATTGGCTCGGCACCGACAAGCTCGGACGCGACGTGCTGCTGCGTCTCATGCTGGCGGGACGGATCTCCTTATTGGTCGGCATTGTCGCCACGTTGGTAACCGTGCTGATCGGCTCGATTCTGGGGGCGCTCTCCGGGTTTTACCGGAAGTTTGTGGACACGGTCATTATGCGGACGGCGGATATTTTTATGTCGCTGCCGACGCTGCCCATTCTTATCATTTTGGGCACCGTGCTGTCGGATCTGAAAGTGCATCCGTCTTACCGCATTTATTTTTTGATGCTGATCATCGGCTTGCTCAACTGGACGACGCTCGCCAGGCTGGTTCGCGGACAAGTGCTGATGCTGCGGGAACAGGAATTCATGCAGGCGACGGAGGCGCTCGGGCTCCGGGATCGAAGGAAAATATTCCGCCATCTGCTGCCGAATACGGTCCCGATTATCATCGTAACGGCAACCCTAAGCGTGGCCAGCGCCATCCTGTACGAATCCGCGATGAGCTACCTCGGGATCGGCGTCGTGCCGCCCACTCCGTCGTGGGGGAATATGATTGCCGACGCCAACAGCCTGATCGATTTCCGCAAAAGACCGTGGCTTTGGATTCCTCCCGGCATGTGCATTCTGATTACGACCGTGGCCATTAATCTGATCGGGGACGGACTTCGCGACGCGCTCGATCCGAAATCGAAGAAATAAAAGTGGGAGGTGCGATATGGCGAAAGAGATCGTGCAGTTCCGCAATCTGGAAACCCATTTTCATACTCCCGCGGGCATCGTAAAGGCTGTCGACAACGTGAGCTTTTCCATCCGGGAAGGCGAAACGCTGTGCGTCGTCGGCGAGTCCGGCTGCGGCAAAAGCGTGACGGCCATGTCGCTGATGAGGCTGGTCGAATCGCCGCCGGCGCGAATCTCCGGCGAAATATGGTTTGACGGCAAGGACGTATTGAA
The DNA here is from genome assembly GCF_000378425.1 of Cohnella laeviribosi DSM 21336. Lineage (GTDB taxonomy): Bacteria > Bacillota > Bacilli > Paenibacillales > Paenibacillaceae > Cohnella > Cohnella laeviribosi. The sequence goes on from NZ_KB899835.1 coordinate 55,864, forward strand.
GCTGAGCAAAAAGGAAATGTCGAATTTGCGCGGCAACGACATCTCGATCATTTTCCAGGAGCCGATGTCCTCGCTAAACCCCGTGCTGACGATCGGCGAACAAATCACCGAGCCGCTGGCGCGCCATCTGCTGATGGACCGCAAGGAGGCAAAGAAAAGAGCGATCGAGCTCATCCGGCTCGTCGGCATTCCCCGCGCGGAAGCCATCTTCGACGCCTACCCCCACGAATTGAGCGGCGGCATGCGCCAACGGGTGATGATCGCCATCGCCTTGAGTTGCAATCCGAAGCTGCTGATCGCCGACGAGCCGACAACCGCGCTTGACGTGACGATCCAGGCGCAAATCTTGGATTTGATGCGGGATCTCAAAAAGAAGTTTAGTACGGCGATCATGCTGATTACGCACGACCTGGGCGTCGTGGCCGAGATGGCCGATTACGTGGTCGTCATGTACGCGGGCAAAATCATCGAGGAAGCGCCTGTGTTGGAGCTGTTTCAAAATCCGCAGCATCCTTATACGAAAGGGCTGCTCAACGCGAAGCCGATTCTCGGCCAGAAGCGGGAGCGCTTATATTCGATACCGGGGCAGGTCCCGAACCCGATCGAGCTCGAGGATAACTGTCATTTCCATGACCGCTGCGAATATTGCATGGAGATTTGCCGAATCAAGCCGCCGCCGTTTCGCGCGCACGGCAACGACAAACACAAAACGGCATGCTGGTTGTACGAGGAAGAGAGGGAAATCCATGAGCGAAGCTCTCATACGGGTTGATCGGTTAAAAAAGTACTTTCCGATTAGGGGCGGCGTTTTTCAACGGACGGTCGGGTATGTGAAGGCGGTCGACGGCGTCTCGTTCGACATCCGCAAAGGCGAGTCGTTCGGTCTCGTGGGCGAATCGGGCTGCGGAAAAAGCACCATCGGCCGAACAATTCTCCGGCTGGGAGACAAGACGGAAGGGAACGTCTTTTTTAACGGCCAAGACATATACAAGCTGCGGAAAGAAGAAATGCGAAAGCTGCGTCCCAAGCTGCAGATCGTGTTCCAAGACCCGTTCGGATCGCTGAATCCCAGGATCAAAGTCGGCGAAGCGATCGGGGAAGCGCTGCTTGACCATGGCGTCACCGACCGCAAGGAAGTGCGCAGGCGCGTTCTTCAGACGCTGGAAATCTGCGGGCTGGCGAGCTATCATTACGACCGGTATCCGCATGAATTTTCCGGCGGACAGCGTCAGCGGATCGGCATCGCCCGCGCCTTGATTCTGAACCCCGACTTTATTGTCGCGGACGAACCGGTATCGGCGCTGGATGTATCCATTCAGGCGCAAATCATCAACCTGCTCAGCGATCTGCAAAGAGAGCAAAGCCTGACGTATTTGTTCATTTCCCATGATTTAAGCGTGGTCGAGCACCTCTGCAATCGTGTCGGGGTCATGTATTTGGGGTCCATGGTCGAACTGGCGGGGAAGGAGGAATTGTTCCAAAATCCGCTTCATCCGTATACGAAAGCGCTGATGTCGGCGATTCCGGTTCCGGACCCGACGGTTAAGCGGGAACGGATTGTGCTGAAAGGCGATATCCCGAGTCCGGCGAACCCGCCGTCCGGATGCAAGTTCCATACCCGCTGTCCGATCGCGACGGATATTTGCAGTCAGAAGGTTCCCGAATACCGGAACGTAGGCCACGATCATTGGGTCGCTTGTCATTTGGCATAATCATTGGAAGGATTTATCATGCGACAAAACAATAAGTATAAGCCATCAAGCGCACTCACAACGATGAAGCTGTTGTGAGTGCTTCGAACTTTGAGAGGAGGTAAAGATTGTCTGAGACGATTTACTGTTATGAGGATATTCTTATCATGCTTGATTCCTTATTAAAAGAACAATCTAAATTCGGTTAAGCCCTCAAACTTAAAAACCGATATACTTTTTCACAAAACCCGTATTTTGTACATATGTCTGCAAATCGATTAAATCTCTTGTATTCTCTTGTATTTCTTGTATTGTAAAGGTTTAGAAGTCCGGTGAATTAAGTCAGTTTTAGCCGTCTAACTGACATGAAAAATGAGGAAACAAACATAGCCACCACTGATATGAGCAGGTTTGACACCGCCTCCGTCATCACGGATTTCGGTTTGTGGCATGCCAAAGCACCGGTTTGAGGTCGTTTTTTCTTAAACCGGCATAGTCTTTTCAGATTTTGAATGGTTGCCGTCAGTAGCGTCTGTTCCTGCATGCAGTCCAGCCCACGGCTCCGTG
>NZ_KB899836.1 GCF_000378425.1 Cohnella laeviribosi DSM 21336
CAAACAATTGGGATTTCTCACCGGTGGGAGCAAACTGCCTTCTCCAAGCCCGAATACTTCTTACCGGGATGTCCAGCTCCTTGGATACTTCAGCCGGGGTTTTGCCGCTTTCTTGCATGTGCTTAACGGTTTGACGTTTAAACTCGTCGTCAAAATGTTGACGGATATCCCCCATGACACACCTCGACCTTTTGGTTGGTTATATTGTACGGGCCGCTACTACGGCGTGTCCACTTTTTAGTCTACATGCAATTTTGCTTGAATAACGGAATCAGTGTCCGGATTTCCTGGATTTCAGCCGTTTTTTGACCCTATAACGGAACTGGGGTCGGTCGGTCCCGGACGAACGCGCTTGCGTCCGAACCGGAAAACCAAAATGGCTCCTGCCGATACCGGCTCCCGTTCGGAGAGTCAAGGCATCGGCAAGAGCCGCAAAGATCGTTATCGAATGAATAAGGACGTTGCCGGACGCGAAGCAAGCGGTCAGACGGCAGGCCGACGCCATCCGACGCCGTTTAAGCCAACGTCGGCTGTACGTGAATCAACGGCACTTCCGCCGCGCGCTCTTCCTTGGCGTACACCGCAGCCGGGCGGCGCGACACTTGCTCCGCCGCTTGCTCCGCCACTTCTTTCGAGGATGGGGCCCGGTAAATATCCGCGCCCAGGGAAGCCAGCTTGCCGACGATGTCCATATAACCGCGATCGATATGATGGACGCCGCTCACTTCCGTGACGCCTTCCGCCGCAAGCCCCGCACAGATCAGCGCCGCGCCGGCGCGCAGGTCGGTTGCGCACACCTTTGCCCCTACGAGCTTCGCGCCGCCCTTCACGATCGCGGTGCGGCCTTCCACTTTGATATCGGCGCCCATTTTGACCAGTTCTTCGACATGCATGAAGCGGTTCTCGAACACCGTTTCGGTCACGATGCTCGTGCCTTCGGCCACCAACAGCAGCGCCATCATCTGCGCCTGCATGTCGGTGGGGAAGCCCGGGTAAGGCAGCGTTTTGACGTCAACCGCCCGCAGCGGATGCCTCGCCGCGACGCGAATGCCGTTCTCGTCGCTTTCGACGGTTGCGCCCATCTCTTCAAGCTTGGCGACGATCGGACCGAGGTGATCGCGAATCGCGCCCTCCACATAAACGTCTCCTCCCGTGATGGCCGCCGCAATCATGTACGTGCCGGCTTCCACCCGATCGGGAATGACGGAATATTCGACTCCAGTCAGCTTTTCAACGCCTTCGATGCGGATGACGCCGGTCCCGGCTCCGCGAACCTTGGCGCCCATCGCGTTCAGGAAATTCGCCAAGTCGACGATTTCCGGCTCCTTGGCGGCATTCTCGATGACCGTCGTGCCCGATGCGGTGGCCGCGGCCATCATGATGTTTTCCGTAGCGCCGACGCTTGGGATATCCAGATAAATTTTCGCGCCTTTCAGCTTGCCGTCCACCTTGGCCTCGATCGAGCCTTGACCGAAACCGATCTCGGCGCCCATCGCCTCGAATCCCTTCAGATGCTGGTCGATCGGCCGCGTGCCGATGGCGCAGCCGCCGGGCAACGAAATCCGGACGCGTCCGAGGCGGGCAAGCAGCGGGCCCATCACCAGGAAAGAGGCTCTCATTTTCCGAACCAGATCGTAAGGCGCATCGTAAGAGGACAGCCGTTCGGCGCGCAACTGCACGCTGCCGTTGTTTTGCTTCGCGTGAACCCCCAGAGCTCCGAGCACTTGCAGGATGTTGGCAACATCGTCCAAAACGGGCACGTCATGAATGACGCAAGAACCCTGTTCCGCAAGCAAGGAAGCGGCCAGGATCGGCAGGACAGAATTTTTAGCGCCGTGCACGCGAACCGTTCCCTTAAGGGGACGGCCGCCGCGGACGATGATTTTACTCATGGGTGGTCCCTCCGCGGGTTATAGAATCGTTCAGAATGGTTCATGTTGGTAGAAGTCCAAAAAACCCAATCTCCATAATACCATTGCCGATGCAAGCGGCACAAGCGGCAAATGATGCCAGGAAGTCCGCGGATTCGCCAGGGTTCTGCCCCGTTCGAATCCTATTTCGACGTATTATTCAGTGTGGTCATTCCAGATGGCCGTTATGCGGGCCAAAGGGTCGTTCGCTTCAAGACCGGAACAGCCACTTCAGCGATTCCGTCCAGCTCCAGTAATCCAAAACAAAACGGGCCAGCAGATGTCCGACGATGACGGCAACGATTAACTGCAGCACGCGCGCGCGAGGGCTTTGCGGATGCCGGAACCACTGCTCCCACCGCACCTCCCGCAGCAAAAACCACGATACCGCAATCAAGCCGAGCGTCACGAAAATCGAAAACAACCCGTTCCAGCCAATCGAATAAAATGCGTTGGTCGCGTCCATAACGGGTTAGCCTCCCTGTCACAGAAGTCTTGCCATCAAGGCTGCCCACTCCGCCCGGCTGACGGGCCGGTCGGGCCGGAACGTGCCGTCCGGGAACCCGGACAGCCAGCCTTTTTGCACAAGCGCTTCCGCGGCCGCAGCCGCAAAATGGTTCGGCGGCAAATCGGCGAACGGCCGTTTCGGGGACGAGGGTTCGGCAAGCCCTGCCGCCCGGGCGAACAGAACGACCGCTTCCGCGCGCGTAATGTACCGGTCGGGCTCGAACTTCCGGCCTGCGGCCCAGCCAAGCCAGCCCGCCGAATCCGCCTGCACGATGGCGCCATACGCCCAGTTGCCTTTGTTCAAATCGGCAAACCTGGAGGCCGCCTTCCGGCTTTCCTCAGGCTTGAACGCGCGAACCGCGATCGCCGTCGCTTCGGCACGGGTCAACTGGCGATTCGGCCGGAACGTGCCGTCGACGTAACCGGACATCCAGCCCGCTTTCGAGACCGCCGCGATCTGTTGCTCCGCCCAATGCCCCGCGGTATCCAGGTAAATCGAACTTGCGGGTTCGCTCTGCACAGCCAGCCGATAGAACGAATCGCGGTATGCGCCGTCGGCGGCAAGCGCCACGTAATACGTGCCGGGCTCCGTAACCCTTTCGGCGCGAATGGAGGAGGTCCCGTCGCGATTGCTCCACGTGCCGATCGGCGAAAGCTTTTTGTCCGTCAGCTTCATCGTCACCGATGCGGCATCGGGAAGTTGGTCAAGCTGCAGGCGCACGACGGAACGCTCGCGGACCTCGAATTTGTACCAGTCCACATCTCCCTTGGTTCCGAACAATCCTTTGCGCGCCTCCTTCGCATTCAGGACGAGCGGCGTTGCGGTAAGCGCGCTGTCGTTCGGTTCGTTGGGATCTTCGTTAGGGATAATATATTCCAGATCGACCGTATACGTCCCGATGACAGGTTCGGGCTTGCCTGAAATGGCGTTACGGATGTTTATGTAATATTTCCCTTCCGCATTCGGTATCGTTAGCTCTTCGCCGTCGCCGTTGCCGTTGACGTCCCTCTCTTGGGGCGATTTGCCGGCCTTTTGCACCGTGACGGCGAGATCGATCCGGGTTGTGTCCGTGCTCGCTTTAATCTTTAGAGTGCCCGGTTTGGGCAAATCCACTACGGTCCAATCTTCGTCGCCCTTCTCGTGAAACGTTCCCGTCCACCGCTGGCTGCGGGGCGGAAGCGTATAAGCCGTCAGCATCGAGCCGTTCGGCTCCATCGCATCCGGCGCCATGCGGAATCCCGACACCATGCGGTACCGCCGGAGGCTGTCCGCCGGATCGGACGGCGAAGCGAGCAGATAATACGTTCCTTTGGCGACGGGCCACTGCATGGCGGAAACGCCGGAAACGCCGGGAGCTACCGCCTTGGCCGAATCGGCCGGATACAGCCGCAGGCTGGAAGAAGCACGGGCCGCTTCGCTTTCGAACGCAATCTCGAGCGTTCCGCTGTAAGGAACGTCCACCGCGTACCAATCGTTGTCCGCACGGCCGGACCAGGCCGCCGAAATTTCCGAACCGACCGGAAAGACGGACGCCGTCCCTTTCGCGTCGTTCGGCTCGCGCCAGTCCTCCGCGTCGTCCGCGGCAAGCGCCGCATCCGCCCGCACAAGCCCGTATCCGGTTTCCCGGTCCCATCCTTTCGCCCCGATGTCCTGCGCCGTCCGCCGGAGCGTCTCCCGAATCCGGGCCGGCGTCCAGTCCGGATGGGCCGCGCGCAGCATGGCCGCGACACCCGCCACCTGGGGCGCCGCCATCGAGGTGCCCTCCATGACCGTCACGCCGCCGCCCGGCTGCAGCGCCTCCACGCGCCACACCGCCGACAGGTCGACCTCCGGCCCCGCGGTTGAAGCCGACTCGTGCCTTTTGCCGTCGGTTCCGGCTACGGCCAGCACGGTCGGATAAGCCGCCGGATAGGATACCGCCGCTTTCTCTCCGTATTGTTCGGCGTCGTTGCCGCTGGCGGCCACCAGAAGCACGCCCTTGGACTCGGCGTAGGCGGCCGCCTCTCTCATTTCGGGAATATCCCGCTGCAAGCCCAAAGAAAGCACGACAATGTCGGCCCCATGATCGACCGCATAGCGGATGCCGCGGATCAGCTTCGTCTCGTCGCCCGACCCGTTCCGGTCGAGCGCCTTGACGGGCATGATTTTCATATTCCAGGAGGCTTTGGCGGACTCGTTTCGGCCTGCTTCCGCAAACCTGGCAATAATGCCCGCCACCGCGGTCCCGTGCCCGTTGTCGTCCTGCGGCGGCTTGCGCTCGTTGACGAGGTTGACGCCCTCGGTCAAATACGGAGCCAGCTCGGGATTCTTCAGGTCCACGCCCGTATCGACAATCGCGATCGTGCCTTCGGCGTCGCGCTGAAGCAGTCGCCAGGCTTTCGGAACGCCGATCGTCTCCGCAAAATCGGACCCGGCGGCTTGAGCCGCTCCGGATTGAACCACTCTAAAAGATTCGGATCGAACATCCGCATTCGGTACGTCGGCGACCCCTTTTGCGGCAATGCCCGCTTGTTCGGTTCCGGGCGAGCCTGCCGAGGCCTCCGGGAACCCCGCTGCCGCGCCAAACAGCGCTCCGCCCGCCACCAGCGCGCAGCCAACCCATCCCGCAACCGTGCGCGTTGCGCTCCGTTCTTTTCGTTTATCTCTTGTCATTCGGAACATTCGAAAGATCATGGCCGTCCGCACCTTTGTCTTTAGATCTGGTTGTGCGCGGTTGTGCGCGGAATATCAAATTTCCGCATAGTCGCCGACAAGGCCGATCGGCCTCGCAACGCAAATCCTGCCAAATTACTATGTTCGATACCGCCCAACGTTTCCCTGCACGCATCGAAAAATCGGGACTTTTGTCGTGATTTGCGATCATCGGGCGTCCCCAAAACAAAAAAACCGGGCTAGCCGCAAGCCGCCCGATTCCTTGTCCGCACTTCCAAAACAGGTTCAATCCACGCACCGAAAAAACTTTACCCCGCCGCATCAGCCCGTCAGCATATCCGCCCCGATCGAGAATAGGCCGTCGATCCAATCCAGCACCGGCCTCGGCAGCACGCCGAGCGCAAGCGTCGCCGCCGCGCACAGCCAGATGACGATGCCCGCCGGCACCGGCACGCGCACGGCAGGCTCCTCTGCGCCCGCGCGCATGTACATCTGGCGGATGATTTTAAAGTAGACGTAGTAGGATACGGCGGTCGCGGCCAGCATGAAAGCGCCCAGCCAGTACGCTTTGGTCTGCACCGTCCCGAACAGGATGAACAGCTTGCCGAAAAATCCGCCCGTAACCGGCAGACCCGCCAGCGAGCACAGCAGCACCGTCATCGCCCCCGCCGTCCAGGGAGCGCGATGGTACAGCCCCGCGAAGGCGGACAGCTCTTCCTTCCCCGAAGCGCGGGAGACGACGGTCAGCACCGCGAACGCCCCGACGTTCATAAACGCGTAGGCCAGCAGGTAATACAGAAACTCCGGAAAAAAGGACGCGTGCAAAATCGTCGTGTCCAGCGCCAGCGGCACAAGCAGAATACCCGCGTTGGCGACGCCGGACAAGGCTAGCAGCCGCTTGGCGTTCCGCTGGCGCAGCGCCCCGGCCGTGCCGACCGCGATCGCCGCGGCCGCCAGCGCGGCCAGCGCCAGCGAGACGTCTTCGCGCAATGCGGCCGCTTCCGCATCCGCAAGAAAGACCGTTCTGACGAAAATCCGGTACAGCATGGCAAACGCCGCCCCTTTCGCCACGACGGCCAGAAATGACGTCACCGGCGTCGGGGCGCCCTCGTAAACGTCCGGAGCCCAGGCATGGAACGGCGCCAAAGCGAGCTTGAGCGCGAACCCGACGATCATCAGAAAGAAGGCGACGTAAACCAGCGCCCGGTAGTCCGCAACCGCTTGTTCCAATCCGCGGGAGATGCCGGCCAATCCCGTCGAGCCGGTCACGCCGTACAAGAACGACATGCCGTACAGGATAAAAGCCGAGGCGGTTCCGCCCGTCACGACGTATTTGAAGGCGGCTTCGCCCGCAAGCCCGCTCCTTTTGCGCGCGCCCACGAGCGCGTAGGAGGAGACGCCGAGCAGCTCCAAACCGACAAACAGCGTGATCAAATCGCCCGAGGAGGCCATCATCATTGCGCCGGTTACAGCCGGGAGCACAAGATAATAGAACTCCCCTTTGATCGGAATTTCGTCTTTGCGGATGGTGCCCAGCGAAGCCAGCACGATCAGAGCCGTCGCGCCGAGAAACGCAAGCTTCAGCAGATTGCCGAAGTCGTCGATCAGGTAACTGCCGTACAGCAAGTCGCGCACGGCAGGCTCCCCGGCCAGCTCCGACCGGCGAAGATCGCAAATGTGCCAGCTGACGAACAAAGCCGCGACCGCAAGCCCGAGCAGCGTCCCCCAACCGATCCAGTCCCGGTTCACCCGGTCGGGCAGCATGAGATCCAATACGGCCAGCGCCAGGGCAAAGCCGACAAGCGCAAGCTCAGGGGCAAGGTACCAGGCGTCGCTCCAGGTCAACGTGTGAAAAACGATCATCGGTCAGCCCCCCGCCCTCGTCTGAAGTTCCCTGAGCAGCCCGGCAAACCCATGCTCCATCAGATCGGTCAAAAGCGACGGATACACGCCGAGCAGGACGATCAGTCCGGTGAGCGCCACCATCGGCAGCGCCTCGGTAAACCGGGCTTCCTTCAAGCCGGCAAACCGCGCCGGCAGCGGACCATACGCGATCGCCAGCACGCTGCGCAGAACGTAGACGGCGGCAAGCAGCACGCCAAGCACGCCGAGAACGGTCGGCCAGCGCATCGTGGCGAACAGGCCGAGAAAAGCCAGAAGCTCGCCGACAAAGCCGGACAAGCCCGGCAATCCCAAAGCCGCCAGCCCCGCCGTCAGCAAAATGCCGGACGTGAACGGCAGGCTGCGCGCAAGCCCGCCAAGCTCCGTAAGCCGCGTCGTGCCCGTCCGCTCCTGCAGGCTGCCTACGACAAGGAACAGGAGCGCCGAGATCAGCCCGTGCGAAACCGATTGGAACAGCGCCCCGGCGAAGCCGATCTCGCTTAGCGAGGCGAGGCCGAGCAGGACGATGCCCATGTGGCTGATGCTGGAATAGGCCAGCACCAGCTTGAACTCCTTCTGCACGCAGGCGAGGATCGCTCCGTACAAGACGTTGATCACGCCGAGCGCGGCGATCGCGGGCGCCGCGGCTTCCAACTGCGCCGGCAGGAGAAAGCCCGCAAAGCGGATCAGCCCGTATACGCCCATTTTCAGCAGCACCCCGGCATGAATCATCACGACCGGCGGCGGGGCTTCCGCATGAACCCGCAGCATCCACGCATGAAGCGGAAAGATCGGCACTTTGATGCCGAACGCGACAAGCAGCAGCACAAAGACGCTCCACTTCAGGCCGCCGGTAAAAGACAGCGCGCCGCCGGCGTTTGCCGCCGCGTTCGGATCGGACAGATTGGCGAGCATGACGTCATAATTGCCGCTGTACGTCAGGATCGTGCCGTCCGCCGTCTCGTCGGCGCGAAAGCCCAGCGTGGCGACCAGCAGCAGAAAGGCCAGCAGCATAACCGCCGAGCCCAGCCCGTTGTAGACGAGGAAGCGGTTCGCCGCTTTTTCCCGGCCGTAATCCCCCCAAATGCCGATCAGAAAAAACATCGGAATCAGCGTCAGCTCGAAAAAAATAAAAAACAGTCCCGCATCGCGCGCGAGAAACACGCCGTACATGCCCGTTTGCAGCAGAAGAAGCAGCGCATAATACGCTTTGCGGCGCTTGCGGATGTGCACCGAGCCGAGCGCGGCCATAAGCGACACGGCGCCCGTCAGCAGCACGAGCGGCAGCGAGATGCCGTCGACGCCCAGATGGTAATCGAAGGCCAGCCGGTATGAGACGACGCCCTGATCCCTCAGGCCCGCTTCCAGGTTCAGCGGGATCGACAGCCAAGCGGCGCGCTCCTCGTATTTGGCCCCGCCGAACGCCGGCTGGTAGTCCGCGTACAGCCAAACGGCGAAGAGCAAGGACAGCCCCGTGAACACAATCGCCGAAATCCGGGCCAGCCGCCCCCTGTCTTTCGGCAGCAGAAGAAGCATCAGCGCGCCGGCGAGCGGGATCAGCACGATGAACGACAAAATCGGCACGTTGTCCGGCATCACTAGAACCTCCTTCCCGCGATCGCCAGCATCAGGACGACGGCGGCGATGACGGCGGCGAGACCGTAGGTTTGCAGCTGGCCGCTCAGCAGCCGGGAGTTAAGCCGGCCGAGCGCCTGAACGGCGCCGGCGGCGAGCCGGCCGGCTCCGCCGACGACGGCGCCGTCGAACAGCCGAAGCGCGCGGCCCAAGCCCTGCAGCGGCTTCACGAACAAATACCCGTACGCCTCGTTGAGGTAATATTCGCGCTCGATCAGGCGCACGAGCCAGGGCCAGGGCCTCGTCTGCCCGGCTCCGCCGCCTTTCGGCGCGCCTTTGCCGTACAGGAGCCAGCCCAAATAAAGCCCCAGCAAGCCGGCCGCCGCCGATGCGGCCATGACCGGAACGCTCTCCGCCTGCTCCGGAATCGCCTCGCCGCTCAGCCAGGCGCCGAGCCAGGAGCCGAAGGGCGTCTGCACGAATCCCGCGGCGACGGACAACGCGGCCAGTACGAGCAGCGGCGCCGTCATGACGGCCGGAGCTTCCTTCGCGCGCGCGGCCAAGGCGGCGTCGCCCCGCGGCCGGCCCCAGAACGCGAGGATAAACAATCGCGCCATATACAGCGCGGTGAAGCAGGCGGTGACGATCCCGGCCGCAAACAGCAAGGGATGGCGCTCGAACGCCGCCGCCAGCACGGCGTCTTTGGACCAGAAGCCCGCGAGCGGAGGGACGCCCGACAGCGCCAGAACGCCCGCCCCGAACGTCCAGGCGGTCGTTTTCATCCGCCGGCCCAGGCCCCCCATCTGCCGCAGGTCCTGCGTATGCAGCGCATGGATGACGTTGCCCGCCCCGAGAAACAGCAGCGCCTTGAAGAACGCGTGCGTAAACAGGTGGAACACCGCCGCCGTCCAGGAGCCGGAGCCGAGCGCGAGCATCATGTAGCCGAGCTGGCTGACCGTCGAGTAGGCGAGCACCCGTTTGATGTCGTTTTGCTTTAGCGCGGCGGTTGCCGCCAACAGGGCCGTAAACGCGCCGATATAGGCGACCGTGTCCAGGGCGACCGCCGACGCTTCGAAAATGTCGTACGTCCGCGCAACGAGAAAAACCCCCGCAGCCACCATCGTAGCCGCATGGATCAGGGCGCTGACCGGCGTCGGTCCTTCCATCGCGTCCGGGAGCCATACGTGCAGCGGAAACTGGCCGGATTTGCCGACCGCCCCGAGAAACAGGAGCAGCGCGATCGCCGTCGTGATGCTGGTGGAAATGACGCCGGCCTGGGAATCGAACACGTTGTGCAGGCTGACGAAATCGAGCGCATGGCCCGGCATGTACCGAAACAGCAGCAGAATCGCGATCAACAGGCCGAGGTCGCCGACGCGGGTGACGATGAACGCTTTTTTCGCCGCCGCTCTCGCTTCCGGCTTATGGAACCAGAAGCCGATCAGAAGAAACGAGCAGACGCCGACGAGCTCCCAGCCTATGTAAAGCAGCAGCAGATTGTCGGCCAGAACAAGCCCGAGCATGGAGCAGGCGAACAGCGACAGGTAGGCGTAAAACACCGATTTCCGCTCGTCGTCCCGCATGTAGCCGAGCGAGTAAAGATTCACGAGAAAAGCGACCAGCGACACGATCACGAGCATCAGCGCGGTCAGGTTCGTCACTTCGAAGCCTGCGGACAGCGTCACGGACCCGATCGTCAGCCAGGCGAACCCGCCGCTGTAATCCTCGGCGCCGGTTCCGATCCGCTCGAAGGCGATGAGAAGCGACAGCGCCAGCGAGGCGAGCGAGGCAACGATCGCGATGAAGGCTCCCGTCCGCTTCAGGCTACGGTTTAGCTCCGTCAACACGACGAACGCCGCCAGCGGGAACAACGGCGCCAGCCAGGCGTATTGCGAGAAAACCGTCCGCATCCCCTCACCTCCCCAGCCTGTCGTATTCGTCCACGTTCACCGTCGCCCGGCTCCGGTACAGCACGATCAGCACCGCGATGCCGACGGCGGCCTCCGCGGCGGCGACCGTGATGGCGAACAGGGAGAAAATCTGCCCGGCCAGCGAAGGAACGACGCCGTATTTGGCAAAGGCGATCAGGTTGAGGTTGACCGCGCCCAGCATCAGCTCGATGCACAGCAGGACGACGACGGCGTTGCGCTTGGTCAGCACGCCGTACAGTCCGATGCAGAACAGGACGGCGGCCAGCGTTAGATAGGACGCGAGCATGCTCATGCCGGTTCCTCCTCCCTTTTGGCCAGCGCCACGGCGCCGATGAAGGCGGCGGTCAGCAGCACCGAGACCAGTTCGAACGGAACGGCGTATTTCGTGAACAGCAGCGTACCGATCTCCGTCGTATTGTCCGCCGGCAGCGCCGTCTCGGGGACGGGAAAGCCCGCGCTGCGTATCGCAAAGAACAGAATGCCGAACAGGCACAGGCAGAAGACGGCCGCCAGCGTCTCAAGCAGCGGCCTTCCACGCTCCCGCTCCTCGTCCCGGTGCTTGGTCATCATGATTCCGAAAATCATCAAAATCGTCACCGCGCCGACGTAGATCAGCACCTGCACGAAGGCGACGAATTCCGCCCCCAGAAGAATGAACAGCCCTGCAAGCGAGACGAACGTGAAGGCCAGCGAAAGCGCCGTATGCACCACTTTGGCCAAGCTCAGCGCCATCACCGCGCCGGTGATCGCGCAGACGGCAAGCGCGAAAAACGCGAAAAACTCGCCGGTCGGGTTCAGGTTGAACGGGAACACCTACTTGCCGCCCCCTCTCTGCGGAGCGCCGATGTTGTTGTTGTCCTTGCGGATATTGCGGTTGTTTGCGTAAAGCCAGTCGCGGTCCTTGAACAGCTCGTCGCGGCTATACGCCGCCAGCTCGAAATTGTTCGTCATGACGATCGCTTCCGTCGGGCATACCTCGGTACAGAGATCGCACAGAATGCAGATTTCGAAATTGATGTCGAACGTGTCGATGACCTTGCCTTTTTTCTCCGGGTCCGGATTCGGCTTGCCCGTCAGCGTAATGCAGTCCGTCGGGCAAATCCGGGCGCACTGGTTGCACACGATGCACAGGTCCGGCTCGAAGTACTGGATGCCGCGGAACCGGTCCGGCATTTCGATCGGAACGTCCGGATAGGGGTATGTCACTTTGGGGGTTCCGAGCGTCTTCAGCGTCACGCCGAGCCCTTTGACGATGCCTTTGCCTTTCATGTCGCCAGCCTCCTCAGCCCAACCATTCGATTCCAAGCGCCGTCAGCAAAATGTTCGCAAGCGCCAGCGGGAGCAGCGCCTTCCAGGCGAGGCCCATCAGCTGGTCGACCCTGAGCCGCGGCAGCGTGGCGCGGATCCAGAACAGGGAAAACACAATCAACGCAAACTTGAACGCAAACCAGACCAGTCCGGGGATAAAATCAAGCTGCGGAAAAGGCGCATTCCAGCCGCCGAGAAACAAAATCGTGGTCAGGCAGGCAATGGCATAGATGTAAACGTACTCCGCCAGCATGAAGAAGGCGAACCGGAAGCCGCTGTACTCGACATGATAGCCGGCGACCAGCTCCGATTCCGCCTCCGGCAGATCGAAGGGCGTTCGGTTCAGCTCGGACACGGCCGCCACGACGAACACGGCGAAGCCGATGATTTGCGGAAACACGTTCCAGTGCCAGAAGTACCCTTCCTGGCGCAGGACGATATCCCGCAGATTCAGGCTCTCCGTCAGCATGGCCACGCCGACGACCGAGAGGACGAGCGGCACCTCGTAGCTGATCATTTGGGCGGCCGAGCGCATGCCGCCAAGCAGCGCGTATTTGTTGTTGGAGGCCCAGCCTGCGATGACGATGGCGATCGTCGTCACGCCGGACAGCGCGACGTAGTACAGGAAGCCGACGTTCAGGTCGGCGAATGGAAGGTTCAGTCCGTAGGGAATGACCGCCAGCACCGTAAACGAAGGAATGAAGGCGAGCGCGGGCGCGAGCACGAACAGCGCTTTGTCGGCTTTGGCGGGGATGGTGTCTTCCTTGACGAGCAGCTTCGCAACGTCCGCGACCGTTTGCAGCAGGCCCAGCGGGCCGGTGCGGTTCGGCCCTTGCCTGAATTGCATCCAGCCGATGACCTTGCGTTCGAAATAGATGGCGTACGTGACGAACACGATGACGACGGCCAAAAGCGCCAGCGCCACTAGCGCATACCTTCCCGCCGCTTCCCAGGAGACCGGATCGTCCCAAAAGCGCTGCATCAGCAGTCCACCTCCCCGAGCACGATGTCGATGCCCCCCAGTATCGTCACCAGATTCGTCATGCTCTCGCCGACGAGCAGTTTGGGCAAAATTTGCAGATTGACGAAAGAGGGCCGGCGGAACTTGAGCCGGTACGGCTCCGCCTTGCCGGTCGAGACGATATAGCAGCCGATTTCGCCGCGCGGCGATTCGATCCGGACGTAGATTTCGCCCGCCGGCGGCCGAATGACCCGCGGCACCTTGCCCATCGTCTCCCCTTCGGGCGGAAACTGCTCCAGCGCCTGCTCCAGAATGCGCAGGCTTTGCCGAATTTCCTCCATCCGGACAACGTAACGGTCGTAGCAGTCCCCGTTGCGGCCGACCGGCACGTCGAATTCGAACCGATCGTACAGGCTGTACGGCTCATTTTTGCGCAAATCCCATTTGACGCCGGTCGATCTTAAATTCGCCCCCGACAAGCCGTAAGCGATGGCCGTCTCCGCATCGTAAGCGCCGACCCCCTTGATCCGGGACAGAAAAATCTCGTTGCCGCTGACCAGCGCGTGGTAGTCGTCCAACTTGCCGTACATGGATTTGACAAAATCCTTGACCTTGTCAATCCAGCCTTCCGGCGCATCCCATTTCACGCCGCCCACCCGCATGTAGTTGTACGTCAGCCTTGCGCCGCACAGCTCGTTGAACAATTGGAGGATTCGTTCCCGGTCGTTGAAGGCGTACAAAAACGGGCTCAGCGCCCCGATGTCGAGCAGATAGGTTCCCCACCAGACGAGGTGGCTGGCGATCCGCTGCAGCTCCATGACGATGAGGCGGAGAAATTCCGCCCGCTCCGGCACCGTCAGGCCCATCATTTTTTCGACGGCATGCACGAGCACGTAATTGTTGGTCATCGCGGACACATAGTCCATCCGGTCGGTGTAAGGGATGATTTGCGTATAATTCAGGCTTTCGGCCAGCTTCTCCGTCCCTCGGTGCAGATAGCCCATGACCGGCGTCGCTTCCGTAATGATCTCCCCGTCGAGCTTCACGATAATCCGAAACACGCCGTGCGTGCTGGGATGCTGGGGACCGACGTTGAGCAGCAGTTCTTCGGTACGAATCACGCCCATCACACCTCCGGATCGAGCGGAACGTAGTCTTTGCGAAGCGGATGGCCTTCCCAGTCGTCGGGCATCATGATGCGGCGAAGGTCCGGATGGCCGGGAAAATCGATGCCGAGCAGATCGTAAATCTCGCGTTCGTTCCAATTGGCCGTTTCCCAGACCGGCGTCACCGACGGAACGGACGGCCGGTCGCGATCGGTGCGCACCTTGATCGCGTAGTTGTGGCCGCTGTCCAGGCTGAGCAGGTGGTAGACGACCTCCATATGCGTCTCGTAATCGACGCCCGTCACGTTGCGAAGATAGTTGGCGTTCAGCTCCTCGTGGCTGCGGAACAGCCTAGCCGCCTGCAGCCACCGCTCCTTCCGGACGACGATGGTCGGCAGGTGGTCGTTCGCCTCGTTGATCGAGGCGGATTCGACCGCGTCGTCCGCCACCAGCTCGCGCAAAAGCTGCACGGCCCGGTCCAGGCGGGGCTGGTTCGGCGACGGCGGCTTCGGCGGCGGCTCATTCGTTTCGGCCGCCGCGCCTGCCGGACCAGCGGATGCGGCCCCAGGCGAGGCCGCTTGCGGACCGGCTTGCGCCGCTCCGGGCGAGCCGGCTTGAGCGGCCGCGTCTTGCGCTGCGGCGGCGGCTTTCGCGGCTTTGGCGGCTTCCCTCGCCTCCAGCGCCGCTTTGCGGCGGGCCGCCTTCTCCTCCTCCGTTTCCTTGCGGCGGGCGGGAGCGGCCGGTTCCGTACGTGCGCCGTCAGCCGCCGTCTCCGCCGCTTTCGGGCGCGGCGTCCCGGCGCCGGTTGCAGCCGCGCCTGCTTCCGGCGCTTCCGTTCGCTTTTCCCCGGCGCTCACCGCAGAACCCCCGTCTTCCGGCGCTCCTGATCGCCTTTCTCCGATGTTCGCCGCGGAAACGCCGTCTTCTAGCGTCCCCGTTCGCTGCTCCCCGGCGCTAGCCGCGGAAACATCATCTTCCGGCTCGCCCGGGCGTTTCCGCTCCTCTTCGCTCATCCGCTTGTCACCCGCTTTCCGGTCCGGGCTTCGTAGCGGATTTTTTCCTGGAGCTTGTTAATGCCGTAGATGAGCGCCGCCGGATTCGGCGGACAGCCCGGAATGTAGACGTCGACGGGAACGATCTGATCCACGCCCTTGATGACGGAGTAAGACTTCACATAAGGGCCGCCCGCCGTCGCGCACGAGCCCATCGCGATGACCCACTTCGGTTCCGGCATCTGGTCGTACAGACGCCGCAGCAGCGGACCCATCTTTTTCGTCACCGTGCCCGAGACGATCATGACGTCGGCCTGCCGCGGCGACGTGCGGAACATCACGCCGAACCGGTCCAAATCGTAGTGGGGCGCCCCGGCCGCCATCATCTCGATGGCGCAGCAGGCCAGGCCGAAGGTCAGCGGCCAAAGCGAGTTGCTGCGCACCCAGCCTTTAAGCGTTTCCAGGCTGCCGATGAAGACGTTCCGTTCCAGCTCCCGAATATCCTCCGGGGATACGCTCGCTAAATCGAATTCCACTGCAGCACCTTCTTCCTCCAGGCATAAATCAGGCCGATCAGCAGCATCCCGATGAAGATCATCATTTCCGCCAACGCAAAAAGACCGAGCTTCTTATACGCTACGGCCCAAGGGTACAGGAAGACGGTCTCCACATCGAATACGACAAACATCAAGGCATACAGATAATAGCGGACGTTGAAGCGGATCTGGCCGTCGCCCTGCGGATCGTTGCCGCTTTCGTAAGCGATTTCCTTCTCCGGCGTCGGGCTTCTGGGCCGAAGCCGCTTGCCCACCCACAGCACGACGACCGGGAACGCGATGCCCACAAGCAGGAAAACGGTAACCATGACGTACTGATTGGCGTAATGCTCCACATCATCGCCTCCGTACGGGCGGAGCGGACCTGGCGTCCGTCTTCCGGCCTATTCGTATCCTTTAGCAATTATAACAAAGGCTTCCAAATGCGTCCATGGTAAAAGCGTTTTCATATTTCGGGGCCATACGGCCGCAATCCGGCGCAAAAAACGACAACCGCCGCCCGTGAACCTCCCTGTTTGTTTTCCGTTTTTAAGGGCCGTGTTCGGTTGGCTTCTGAAGCGTCTTCGTTGGGCGGCCCCTTCCGGCGAGCGGGCAAACCCATGTTCAGACGTGCAGACCCGCCTTCAAAACGGGCGAACACGCGTTGCCTTTCGACTTGAAAAGACAGGAAATCCGCGCTTTGAAGCCGGTTGGAAGACCGCCCCGGGCGATTGGGTTACGTGCGGTAGTGCTCAGCCGTCAAGTACTCTCTTGCCCGTCACCACCGCCGCCTACCCGTCAAGTAGCCCGTCCAGTACCTCTCTCTTGCCCGCCACTACCAACGCTAACCCGCCTTGTAGTCCGTCAGTACCCTTCTTGGTCCCGAACGGCTTTATTGGATTTTTTGCAGGATGCAGGCGCCTTTCGCCTCTTTTCGGAACGTATGTTGGATTTTGTCCACTGAAATGGCCCGAGAGCCGTGCGGATTCGGCTTCTGCGTTCCAAATGAGTGGATATATCCAATATAGACCGGCTTCCGGCGCCCGAACGGCGTATTGGATTGGAGTTTTTCCAATATAGCTGCGTATAGACGAGCGAAGGCAAGTTGCTTAAAGAGTCATGATGGGGATATAGACGCACAGCCGCGGTTGCGATTATAGCCGAACTAGCGATTATAGCCACGGTTGCTCAGCATTACGGTTGCGATTACAGACGCCGGTTGCGATTCATAAACGAACAGCCGCCGCGTCATCCTGAGACACTTCGGCCTCCTGCCGGCGTATCGCAAAAAAAACATGCCGAACAGCCTGAGAAAGGCCGTGTCGGCATGCATGCGAATAGGTTTATTTGCCGTTTTTTCTCCGCTCGGCCAAAGCCAAAGCGATTTTGCGCCCGTGCAGCCGGCCGGTTTCGATAAAAATCTCGTTGGCGTCCCGCCCGGTCGACACCACGCCGGCCAGGAACAGACCGGGCACGTTCGTTTCCATCGTCTCTTCGTTGTGCGCGGGAGGCGTGGTCCCATCCGGCGCGTCGACGCCCATCGACCGCAGGAAAGCGCGATCCGGCCGGAATCCGGTCATCGCCAGCACGAAATCGGCGGGCCTGACGAAGCGTCCTGCCCCGGAGCCGCCCGCCGCATTCGACTCGATCTCCACCTCCGCCGGTCCGATGCGCGTCACCCGGCTTTCCAGCAGCAGCTCGATTTTCCCTTTGGCCACCTTGCTGTCGAAGACCGGCCGCACCCAAGGCTTGATATTGGCCGACACCGACGGTCCGCGGTACACGACGGTCACCTCGGCGCCAACCCGCTCCAGCTCCAGCGCGGCGTCGACTGCCGAGTTGCTGCCCCCGACGACGACGACGCGGGTGCCTGCATACGGATGCGCCTCGCGAAAGAAATGGCTCACATGGGGCAGATCCTCCCCCGGGATGCCAATCCGGTTCGGGTGATCGAAATATCCCGTCGCTACAACGACCGCGCGCGCCATGGTCTCCGACCGGACGCCGACTTTGTTCACCGATACGACCCGAAATGCGTCGCCTTCCTTGACGACCTCCGTTACTTTCTCATACCGTCTGATCCGAAAGTTGCGGCGTTCGGCAACCGTCCGGTAGTAGTGCAGCGCTTCGAGACGCGTCGGCTTTTCGTGCGGCGTATTGAACGGAATCCCCGCAATTTCCAGCAGCTCGGGCGTGCTGAAAAACTGCATGTTGATCGGGTAGCACGAAATCGAATGGACGATGTTCTCCTTTTCGAACACAAGCGGATCGAACCCTACGTCCTGCAGCTCCGCCGCCGCCGACAACCCGCACGGCCCTGCTCCGATGATGACGACTTCTTCCACGGGCTCTCCCTCCTCTGCGGAATGAAATGGAAAAATCGCCGAGAAGCGTTTCCTCCCGCAGAGTTCCGCTTCCCGGCGATTTCGATATGGCCGTTCAAATCATGACTTGGACGCAGCCTGCAGACGGGTCATCGCCCGCTGCAGCGCCAGTTCCGCCCGCTTCACATCATATTGCTCTTGCTTGTTGGCCAAACGGCGCTCGGCCCGTTCTTTCGCCTGCAGCGCCCGGGATTGGTCGATATCCGAGCCAACCTCGGCCGCTTCCGCCAGAATAACCACTTTATCTTTACGAACTTCGACGAAGCCGCCGTGAACGGCAATCCATTCTTCCTGGTTGCCCTTCTTGACTCTGGCTACCGCAATTTTCAGAGGCGATACGAGCGGAATGTGATTCGGCAAAATGCCCAGCTCGCCTTCTACCCCTTGAACGATAACCATGTCGACGTCCTGCTCGTAAATTTTGCGTTCCGGCGTCACAATATCAAGCCGTAAGGTGCTCAATGGTATTCCTCCTTAGCGGCGGATTAGAGCCCTTGTGCGAGCCTTTTCGCCTTCTCGACGGCTTCTTCGATCGTACCGACATTGTGGAACGCCGGCTCCGGAAGATCGTCATGCTTTCCTTCGAGAATTTCTTTGAAGCTGCGGACCGTTTCTTTAACCGGCACGTAAACGCCCGGAATGCCGTTGAACGCTTCGGCAACGTGCAGCGGCTGGGACAGGAACAGCTCTACGCGGCGGGCGCGGTGCACGACCAGCTTGTCTTCGTCGGACAGTTCGTCCATACCGAGGATCGCGATGATATCAAGCAGTTCCTTGTAGCGCTGCAGCAGCTTTTTGACCCCTTGCGCCACGTTGTAGTGCTCTTCGCCGACAATTTCCGGCGTCAGAATCCGGGAAGAGGAAGCGAGCGGGTCGACCGCCGGGAAAATCCCCTTCGCCGCAATGCTCCGTTCCAGGTTCGTCGTCGAGTCCAGGTGCGCGAACGCGGTTGCCGGAGCCGGGTCGGTGTAGTCGTCCGCCGGAACGTAAATCGCCTGAATGGACGTAACCGAACCTTTCTTGGTCGACGTAATCCGTTCTTGCAATTGACCCATTTCGGTCGCCAGCGTCGGTTGGTAACCGACCGCGGACGGCATCCGTCCGAGCAGCGCGGATACTTCCGAACCGGCCTGGGTGAAGCGGAAAATATTGTCGATAAACAGAAGCACGTCGCGGCCTTCCACGTCGCGGAAATATTCCGCCATCGTCAGGCCCGTCAGCGCAACGCGCAGGCGCGCGCCCGGGGGCTCGTTCATCTGGCCGAAAACCATCGCGGTTTTCGAGATGACGCCGGACTCGCTCATTTCGTGGTACAGGTCGTTCCCTTCGCGGGTCCGTTCGCCGACGCCGGCGAAAACCGAGATCCCGCCGTGCTCTTGCGCGATGTTGTGGATCAGCTCCTGCATCGTAACGGTTTTGCCGACGCCGGCGCCGCCGAACAGGCCGACTTTACCGCCCTTTGCGTAAGGCGCGATCAGGTCGATGACTTTGATCCCCGTTTCCAGCATTTCCTGCTGGGTCGACAGGTTTTCGAACGTCGGAGCCGAACGGTGAATCGGATTGGAGATCGAACGGTCCACTTCGCCGTTGCCGTCGATCGGCTCGCCGAGAACGTTAAATACGCGGCCGAGCGTTGCCGGCCCTACCGGAACCGTAATCGGCTTGCCGGTATCGATCGCTTCCATCCCCCGGACGAGCCCGTCCGTGGAGGACATGGCGATCGTGCGAACGAGATTGTCCCCGAGATGTCTTGCAACTTCAACCGTCAGGTTGATTTCGCGTTCGCCGGAGTGCTGAATTTTGATTGCGTTAAGGATGTCCGGCAGGTGGCCGTTCTCGAACTCGATGTCGACGACAGGCCCCAATACCTGGACTACGCGCCCCTTGCTCATTCGTGTCCCTCCTAGAACTTCATGGTTATGCCCATTCGTTATGCCAAAGCGTTCGCGCCGCCGACAATTTCCGCAATTTCTTGCGTAATCGCCGCCTGACGGGCACGGTTATAATTCAGCGTCAATTCGTTGATTCTCTTCGTCGCGTTCTTCGTCGCGTTGCCCATCGCGGTCATACGCGCGCCGAATTCGCTCGCCTTGTTCTCGAGCAGGGCGTTGTAGATGAGCGTTTCCGCGTATTTGGGCAGAAGAACGTTGAGCACGGCCTCGGGCGAAGGCTCGTATTCGTAGCTTGCCGAAGCTCCGGATTTGGCCGCGAATTGCGAGGAATCAAGCGGCAGCAGCTGCTTGATCGTCGGAACTTGCACGAGCGGGTTGACGAACTTGTTGTAGACCAGATACAGCTCGTCGTACGTTCCGTCCTCGAACCCTTGAACCGCCGCGGCCGCGATAGGCTTCACGTCGTAGAATTTCGGGGAATCCGGGATTCCCGTCACTTCCTGAACGATCGGATAATCCCGTTTCGCCAGGAAATCGCGGCCTTTGCGTCCAAGGACGAAAATGGCGTATTCCGACTTCGATTTGTGGTTCTCTTGGATCTGCGTCGTCAGCTTCCGCAGCAAGTTGCTGTTCAACCCGCCGGCCAGCCCGCGGTCGGAAGTAATGACCAGGTAAGCGGTCTTCTTGATCGGCCGCTTCTCCAGCATCGGATGCGAGATGCCGCTTGCGCCGGTCGCGATGCTCGAGACGACATCCCTCAGCGTGTCCGCGTACGGACGTCCGGCGAGCGCCGCGTTTTGGGCGCGTCTCAAGTTGGAGGCGGCGACCAATTCCATCGCTTTCGTAATCTGCTTTGTATTTTGAGTGCTCTTGATCTGTCGCTTGATCTCGCGCATTCCTTTAGCCATTCATGTCACCACCTTGTTGCCGGGACCGGCCCGGTGCGGCCGGTCCGGCATGTATGGGCGCTGGCGCCAGCGCATTAGGACGAAACGGAGAAGCTTTTCTTGAAGGCGCCGATCGCGTCAACCAGCGCTTTGACGTTGTCGTCGGTCAAATCGTTCGTATCGCGAATGGATGCGAAAATTTCCGGACGGTTCGCATCCAGATAGGACAGGAATTCGGACTCGAAGCGGCGTACGTCCTGCACCGGAATGTCGTCGAGGTGGCCTTTGGTAACCAGGAACAGGGAAACGACCTGGCGTTCGACGGGCATCGGCTGGTTGACGCCTTGCTTCAGAATTTCGAGCGTGCGGATCCCGCGGTCCAGACGGGCTTGCGTCACCTTGTCCACATCGGAGCCGAACGCGGCGAACGCGGCAAGATCGCGGTATTGGGCCAGGTCGGTCTTGAGCGTGCCCGCAACCTTCTTCATCGCCTTGATTTGCGCCGCGCTGCCGACCCGGGATACCGAGATCCCGACGTTGACGGCAGGACGCTGACCCGAATAGAACAGGTCGGACTCCAGGAAGATCTGGCCGTCGGTAATGGAAATGACGTTCGTCGGAATGTAAGCCGACACGTCGCCCGCTTGCGTTTCGATAAACGGCAAAGCGGTAAGCGAACCGCCGCCCAGCTCGTCGTTCAGCTTGGCCGCGCGTTCGAGCAAACGGGAGTGGAGATAGAAGACGTCGCCCGGATAGGCTTCGCGGCCCGGAGGACGGCGGAGCAGCAAGCTCAGCTCGCGGTATGCGGCCGCTTGCTTGGACAGGTCGTCATAGATAATCAGAACGTGTTTGCCTTTGTACATGAAGTATTCGCCCATCGCGCAGCCTGCGTACGGAGCGATGTACAGAAGCGGCGCAGGCTCGGATGCGCTTGCGCTGACGACAATCGTGTAGTCGAGCGCGCCGTGCTTGCGGAGCGATTCGACGACGCCGCGCACCGTCGATTGCTTTTGGCCGATGGCGACATAGATACAAATGACGCCGTTGCCCTTTTGGTTGACGATCGTGTCGATCGCAATCGTCGTTTTACCCGTTTGGCGGTCGCCGATGATCAACTCCCGCTGACCGCGGCCGATCGGGATCATCGAGTCGATCGCCTTGATGCCGGTCTGCATCGGTTCGAAGACCGATCTGCGGTCCATGACGCCCGGAGCCGGAGATTCGATCGGGCGCGTAGCCGTCGTGTTGATCGGACCGCCGCCGTCAATCGGCTGTCCGAGCGCATTGACGACGCGGCCGAGCAGCGCTTCGCCGACCGGCACTTCCATAATGCGGCCGGTCCGTTTGACTTGGTCGCCTTCGCGGATGCCGGCGGTCGAGCCCAAGATGACGACGCCGACGTTGTCTTCCTCAAGGTTGAGGGCCATGCCGACGACTCCGCCCTCGAATTCGAGCAGCTCGCCCGCCATGCATTTTTCCAAACCGTGTACGCGCGCGATACCGTCGCCGACTTCGATAACCGTACCGACGTCCACGACTTGAATATCGGATTGATATTGTTGAATCTGCTGCTTGATCAGCGTGCTGATCTCTTCAGGCCGGATACTCAATTCGTTCACCCCTGTCTAATTTGCCGAAGTTTGGAGAGTCTTCTCCAACCGTTCCAGTTTGCCGCGCAGACTGCCGTCGTAGAGCGTATCGCCGATGCGAACCGTCAGTCCGCCGAGCAAGGACGGATCTACCGTTTCGTTAAGCCGAACCGTTTTGCCCAGCAAGGAGCCGAACGTTGCGGCGAGCTGTTCCTTTTCGCTATCCGTAAGCGGCTTCGCGGACACGACGTGGGCTTCCGCCCGGCCGAGCGCTTCGCCCGCCACCTTGATATAAGCTTCCAAAACTGCAGGCAATTCCCCTTGGCGCCCGCGCTCGATCAGCAGTTTGACCGTGTTGAGAACGACAGGGGATACCGAGTTGCCGAAAATGGCTTGAACCGCTTCGATTTTCTTCGCGGCGTCGATATTCGGAAACGTCAGGAAGGAGCGGAAATCCGCATTCCCCCGGAACGTCTCGGCAATCGCCTTCAGCTGCTCTTCCGTTTCGGATACCAGCCCCTGCTCGGAAGCAAGCTCGAACAGCGCCTTGGCATACCTTCTCGCAACCGTGCTGCCGCTCATGATTTCGTCCCTACTTCTTTCAGGTAATGATCAACAAGCTCCTGCTGCGTTTTTTCGTCAACCTGCTTTTCGATAATCTTCGAAGCGATCAAAACGGAAAGGCCGCTGACTTGGGCTTTGAGCGCGGATACGGCTTTGTTCTTCTCCGTCTCGATGTCTTTCAGCGCCTCTTCCTTCAGGCGGTTCGCCTCGTTGCGGGCCTGCAGAAGGATTTCTTCCGCTTGCTTGGCGCCCGTCGTTTTGGCTTGGCCGATAATTTCGGCCGCTTCCTGGCGAACCTGCTGCAGCGCTTGCTTTTGCTCCTCGAGCAACCGCTCGGCTTCCTCGCGGTTTTTCGCCGCGCTTTCCATCTGCTCGGCCACGAGCTGACGGCGTTTTTCCATAATGCCGAATAGCGGCCCGAAAGCGTACTTATTCAGCAACCAGTACAAGATCAAAAACGCCGCGATTGCAAATACAGTGGATTCCCAATGGAACTCCATGGTTGCACTCCTTTCCGGATGCTGATCTTATCGCACAAAAAACGATGGCGTGGAGGGCTTTGGCCTTCCCCGCCATAATCCGTTTGCTATCCGATTAGCTGAAGAACGCCAGGAAGCCGATAACGACGCCGATGATCGGAACGACTTCGACGATACCTACGCCGATAAACATCGTCGTTTGAAGCTTGCTTGCACTTTCAGGCTGGCGAGCGATACCTTCGACCGTCTTGCTGACGATAAGACCGTTACCTACGCCTGCGCCGATCGCGCCGAGACCTACCGCTATTGCTGCTGCCAAAACGTTGAAATCCATGTGTTAGATCCTCCTAAAATTTAGGTTGTTTTTAGATGAAACCGTCAATCTGCTGGAGATCGCGGCATTAATGCTCGTTCTCATGCTCGTCGTGAATGGCGGCCTGGGAAATATACACCATCGTCAAAATGGTAAACAGGAACGCCTGAATGGCGCCGACGAAAATACTGAAGCCCTGCCAAACGATCAGGAACGGGATGCCGACCACGCCCAACATCAGAATGGTCGCAATCAACACTTCGCCCGCAAAGATGTTGGCGTAAAGCCGGAGCGCCAGCGTTACCGGTTTGGCGATGGTCTCAATGAGATTGAGCGGGAAAAAGAACCAGTAAGGCTGGAAGTAGTGTTTGATATAATGCTTGCGGTTCAGCTTCAGACCCAGGAAGTGGACCAGGATGAATACGACGAGCGCCAGTCCCGCCGTGACGCTGATATCCGCCGTCGGGGACTTCCACCAAGCAAGCTCTACGTGTCCTCCGTGTTCCTCAAGTATTGCTTCCGTTATGCCCAGCCAGTCGATGGCGTGATGCGCTTCGGTTACAATGCCGAACGGCAATCCCAGAAGGTTGGAGACGAAAATAAACATGATGAGCGTCAATCCCAGCCCCACATAAGGCTTGACGCGATGAAGCGGCATCGTGCTGGCGATGGTCGACTGAACGAATTCGACGACCCATTCCATGAAGTTTTGCAGCTTGGAAGGATTGTCGACCGACAAGTTGCGCACCGCGAGCCTCGCAATCACGAACGTGATAACCGCAGAGACGAAGATCGCAATGAAAGCGGAGATGTCGATGTGCAGACCCGCTACTTCCACCACGGGGAACAAGTGCATAGGTGTGATGTTTCCTCCTTTCCGTCAGGATTGACGTTTGTTGCCCAGGTAAGCGAACAGCAACACAACGACGGGCATAAAGAAACAAGAGAACAGGACGGAAGGCAGATGAAAGCGATCGGGGAAACGGTACGCGACCATCGCGGCGAGCAGAACCGTCGCCAACCGGCCGGCCAAGCCCAGGCCCATTCTGCGCGGCGGATTGGGATTGTTTTTGTAAACGTTTCCGATCAGATCCACCCTTCTGCGCAACAGGAACGAATTGACCAGGCTCGCCACCACGCCGAGCACTGCGCCCGCGGCGTAAACGCGCCACTCCGGAACGGCCGCCCATACAAGAAAGCAAACCGCCAGAAAAAGAAACGCGGCCCGCGTCGCTTTTTGCAAAAGTTCATCCATTTTTGTTCTCCAGAGCTTTCTTGACAAGTAAAATCGCAATCAGGAGCCCCGCTGCGAGGCCCATGAAAACGCCCGCAATCTTCCAGCCGGAAGAATGGGGCCCGATCCAACTGCCAATCAAGTAACCCGCCACCGTGCTCAGACCGACTTCGAAGCCGAGCGCCCCGAAAAGCGCGAGCGCGCGCCACGGATTGTCCTCATTGCCCTTTTTATTCATCATTTGTACCTCTGTCGATCCTCAATCATTTTATCGAAGTCGCAGAAGGTTTGTCAATTCAAAGAAATCAAAATTTATGTGAACGGAAGCTCGGGAAATTCGCGCCGTGACGCGATTTGCCGGCGGCTAAAACCATACAGTTTAACTGTAAGCTGTACGCAGCCGCCAGCGGGTTGTCCGCTCGTTCGCACGAATTTTGTCGCTTTGTCCGCCGAAGCGGCTAACCCTCGTCCCGACTTCTTCTTCCATTATTCCCCGGTTTCGGATAAGGCATCCGTCCGCCGTCTTTTTTCCGGCCGAAGGAGCGGATGGATGCCGTCCGGAGCCCGAAGGCGGGGAACGTCCCGGGATTCGGCCGTGCGCCCCCGAAGCGTCAGGCGCGCATGACGGCGGGACCGCGGGATTCCCGAAACGCCCTAGACGCGGTCAGCGGCCCGCTCCGAAAGGTTCGGGTCTTTTGCCGCGCCCGAAATGATGCAGGATCGCCTGGACGATGCGCTGCGACGCGCGTCCGTCCCCGTAGGGATTGGCGGCTTTGCTCATGCGTTCGTAGGCGGCGGAGTCGGTCAGAAGCGTCTTCGCCCGCTCGAACACCCGCTCTTCCTCCGTGCCGACCAGTTCGAGCGTTCCCGCCTCGATGCCTTCCGGCCGCTCCGTCGTATCGCGAAGAACGAGCACCGGCACGCCGAACGAAGGCGCCTCTTCCTGCAGCCCGCCCGAATCGGTAAGGATCAGGTGCGTATGCGGATAGAAATTGTGGAGCTCCACGACATCAAGCGGCTCGATCAGCTTGATCCGGGGATGCCCGCCCAGCAATTCCTGCGCCGGTTCCCGCACGGCCGGGCTCGGATGAACGGGATAGACGACGGCGATATCGTCGAACTCGTCGGCCAGCCTGCGGACCGCGCGGAAGATGCGGCGGTGCGGCTCACCCTGCGCCTCGCGGCGGTGCGCGGTCATCAGCACAAGCCGGCGGCCGGCGGCCCATTCGAGCACCGGATGGGTAAAATCCGGCTTCACCGTATATTGGAACACGTCCGTAACCGTATTGCCGGTTATATAGATGTTATCCTCCGGCTTGTTCTCCTTGCGGAGGTTGCCCGCCGACCAGCCGGTCGGGGCGAAATGCAAATCGGCCAGCACGCCGGTGAGCTGGCGGTTCATTTCTTCCGGATACGGAGAAAGCTTGTTCCAGGTCCGAAGGCCCGCCTCCACATGCCCGACCTTGATCTGCTGCAGGAACGACGCGTAGCTGGCGAGAAAAGTCGTCAGCGTATCGCCGTGGACGAGCACGAGATCGGGTTTCGCTTCCCGAAGCACCGGTTCCAGCCCTTGCAGCACGCGGATGGAAATGTCGTTCAGCGTCTGCTTGGCCTGCATGATGTCCAGATCGTAATCCGGCTTGATCCGGAACACTTCCAGCACCTGGTCGAGCATTTGGCGGTGCTGCGCCGTGACGCAGACGATCGGCTCGATTTGTTCCGGATGCTTTTGCAGCTCGAGAATGAGCGGGGCCATCTTGATCGCTTCGGGACGGACCCCGAAAATAGTCATTACTTTAATTGCGCTCACAACGCAAGTTCCCCCTCGATTGTCCGAATGCCGACAACGTTCCCATGATTCGCTTTATTTGGTTCCAAACATCCGGTCTCCCGCATCGCCGAGTCCGGGCACGATATATCCGTGTTCGTTCAGACGCTCGTCCAGCGCGGCAACGTAAATGTCGATGTCCGGGTGCTCGGCGCGCACCGCCTCGACGCCTTCGGGCGCCGCAATGAGGCACACCAGCTTCGTCGGCCGGCAATTCCGCTTCTTCAAAATGTCGATCGCGGCATTCGCCGATCCGCCCGTGGCGAGCATCGGATCCAGCACGATCAGTTCGCGTTCCGTCACATCGGAAGGAAGGCTCACGTAATACTCCGTCGGCTTCAGCGTTTCGGGATCGCGTTGCAGCCCGATATGCCCGACTTTAGCGGACGGCAGCAGCTTCAGCATTCCGTCCACCATTCCCAGTCCCGCGCGCAAAATCGGCACAAGACCGAGCATTCTGCCGGCTATAACGCGTCCCTCCGCTATGGCCACCGGCGTTTCCACCGTCACCGTCTCAAGCGGAATATCCCGGGTAATCTCGTAGGCCAGCAAGGTCGACAATTCCTCGACCAATTCCCGGAATTGCTTCGTGTCCGTATTTTTGTCACGAAGAAAAGTTACTTTATGTTGAATCAACGGATGATCGCATATAACGAGACGACCCAAATATACCTCTCCTTCCTCCGTTCATTCTGCCCGTACATTATATCATTGTCTCTCGCCGCGCGCACTCTATCCTCGTTCCGAAATTTGCGGATTTCGCGGGGAAATTTTTCCCTCCTCGGCACCGGGGCACGCACCCATCCCGGGACATTCGCATAGCATACAGCAAAACCAACCGGGAGGATTGTTCATGCGCGTCAGCTCGCCTGAAAGCGGCAGTACGATCGTGTATAAAGCCGATCAAGTTTGGTGCGACCATGTCAGAAAAACGAGGAAGCGGCTTAGCGGAATATGCGCCCAATGCATGCATCGGCCCGTCCGCGTCCAGACCATCGACGGACACACATACGAAGGAACCGTCATCGGCTCCGACGCAGGGCATCTTTATCTTCAAGTCAATCCCGCGGCGGGCGATTACCGGTTCCTGGGCCCCTTTGCCGCCGGCTCGATTCTCCCGCTCGTTCTGTACGAACTGCTGGTCATCACCTTGCTGATTTGACCCGGGCAACTTATAACGG
Source organism: Cohnella laeviribosi DSM 21336 (assembly GCF_000378425.1). Taxonomy (GTDB): domain Bacteria; phylum Bacillota; class Bacilli; order Paenibacillales; family Paenibacillaceae; genus Cohnella; species Cohnella laeviribosi. Next base: position 27,712 of record NZ_KB899836.1, read on the forward strand.
CCGCTGTCGGACCGTTATTTTTTTTGCGCCGCCGTTTTGCCGCCCCCGCCGGTCTTGAAGGCAACCAGATTTTATCTGCCCCGCAGGTTCATGATTCGGCCCGTTCTGGAAATCTTATGAGAGTTGCCGCTTCTGTGCGCCGGCCTGCCGGCCGCCCGCGCGGTAACCGGCATCCGCCCGGCAACTCTCGGCAAAGGAGGGAACGGATATGGCCGAACGAACCGAGCGTCTCGACCGCGGACGCGACGCGCGCCAGGAATGGCTGCTGCTTGGGGTAAACGGCCTGTTTGTGGGAGCGAACGCTCTGTCGTCCACTTTCGTCAACGTATACTTGTGGAAACTGAAAAACGACTTGACGATGATCGGCTGGTTTGCCGTCGTCCATCAGATCGTGATGGCGCTCACCTTTTGGCTGGCGGGGAAATGGGTAAAGGAAGGGAACAAGCTGGGCGCGCTCAGGCTGGGCATCGCCGTCGCCGCCGTTTTTTACGCGCTGGTGCTGCTGCTCGGCCCCCAGGCCGTCCGCTACATTCCGCTACTCGGCTGCGTGCAGGGAATTTCGTCCGGCTTGTTTTGGCTGGCCTTCAACATTTTCTATTTCGAAGCGACCGCTCCCGATTCGCGGGACCGTTTCAACGGACGGGCCGGACTGCTCGGTTCCGGATCGAACATGATCGCGCCCTGGCTGTCCGGCATCGTTATCGCGCGCCTTGGCGGAACGGTCGGTTACCGGCTTATTTTCGCGATTTCGCTCGGCATTTTTGTCGCGGGAGTGCTGCTTTCCTTTTTCCTGAAAAGGCGCCCGAAGCTTGGACGGTACGACTGGTCGCTCGGCCTGCGGAAGCTGCGGGAGAAAAACAACCCGTGGAGAACCGTCAGCCTCGCCATGATCGCCCAAGGCCTGCGCGAAGGCATCTTCGGCTTTATGGTCATGCTGCTCGTCTACATCGCGACAGGCAGCGAGCTGCGGCTGGGCAATTTTTCGCTGATCACCTCGGCCGTGGGGCTCGTCAGCTTCTGGTTCATCGGCCGCATGTACAAGCCGGTATACCGGAAGTGGGGCATGTTTGCCGGCGCGCTGATGATCAGCCTGGCGGTCGTCCCGCTTTTCTGGAAAGTGGACTACTTCACGCTGCTTGTTTTCGGCATCGCGACCTCGATGTTTATGCCCCTTTATTCGATCCCCGTCGTTTCGTTCGTGTTCGACATGATCGGCCGGGACAAGGCCAGCGCCGAGCGGCGGGTCGAATCGGTCATTTTCCGGGAGCTGGGGCTTAATTTGGGCCGTTTTGCGGGAACGATCGTTTTTATTGCAGTCGTCTCCTACCGCCCGTCGCCGCTTGCGGTCAACCTGCTGCTGCTCGGCTTCGGCAGCTCTCCCCTGCTCGTCTGGTGGCTGCTCCGGGACAAGCTGGAAGCGCCGGCCGGCCCTTCTCCGCTCCGCAGGAGCGAACGCGCCGGCCTTCTGTCTCGCCGCTCCAGGCTGCCAAGCCCCAGTTGAGTCCTGGGTGGGCCGGCATGGCGCGGCGCGGACCAGGTGCGGAGGGCTCGCCTGCCGCTTCCGCGGCGGGAACGGGGCGCTCGCTTTGTTGCCGGACGAGACAGAGGTCAATTCCCTTTGCAGAGCGGGATAGAGGCACACTCTCTTTGCGGGGCGGGACGGGGGAGGCTTGCTTACCCCTGCAGTGTGGAACCGCAAAAGGCTTCAACCGAGGATCGACCGGACCGTAGGGACGTTATTTTGTCAAAAAGCGGCTGAAATCCGGGTGATGCGGACACAGATTCCGCTATTCCATTCAACCAGGGTTATTTTTGACGTGTCTGACGGGCATTAACGGATCTTCGGTCCGTCAGGAAAACGATTTTAAGCCATAGCGGCAACATAGCGGATGGACGGTCCGTTTCAACCGCAAAGCCGCGTCATGGTCAGCGCCTGACAGGCAGAATACCGGCTACCCTTCCATGGCGGAAGAAAGCCGTCCTTTCAGCTGCGAACGGAACGCCGCCTCCGTCTTATGGCGTAAACAAAGCTTCACGGCTCCGGCAACGGGACGGCGCACCGCTTCCCCCAGTGGCTCCGGCAACGGGACAGCGCACTCCTTTCCCTGTAGCGAAACTGTGCATCTTTCGGTTACAATATAATCGAAAAAACAAAGACCTATTCGGAGGAGGAGGAAATCGATGAGCCATTTGGGTTCGCCTTTTACGCTCAAAGGCCTGACCCTGCGCAACCGCATCGTCATGAGTCCGATGTGCCAATACTCCGTGGACGCGGAGGACGGGAAGCCGAACGACTGGCATTTTGTCCACTATACTTCGCGCGCCATAGGGGGAACGGGACTTATCATCATCGAGATGACCGACGTCGAACCGGACGGCCGGATTTCCAACCGCGACCTGGGCTTATGGTCGGACGAACACGTTCCGGCTTTCCGCCGCGTGATCGACGAAATTCATAAGTACGGCGCCAAAGCGGCGATTCAGGTGGCGCATGCGGGACGGAAGGCGCTGGACGCCGAGGTGCCGGTCGGCCCGTGGAACGAGCCGTTCGAAGCCAATGCCAAAAAACCCCGCGCCCTATCCACCGAAGAAGTCTGGCAGCTGGTCGCCAAGTTCGCCGACGCCGCAAGGCGCGCGGTGGAAGCCGGCGTCGACACGATCGAACTGCACGGCGCGCACGGGTATTTGATTCACCAGTTCCATTCTCCTCTCATCAACAAGCGCGACGACGAGTTCGGCCGCGATTACGCCAAGTTCGGCGTCGAGGTGATCCGCGCCGTCAAGAAGGTCCTTCCGCCCGACATGCCGCTGATGATGCGGATCTCCGCCGTCGAATACGCGGAGGGCGGATATGACCTTGATCACAGCATCAAGCTGTGCCAAGCTTACCGCGATGCGGGCGTCGACCTGTTCGACGTTTCCAGCGGCGGCGAAGGCGGACCGGCCGGCCCCCGCAAACCCGGCAACTTCCCCGGCTACCAGGTGCCGTTCGCCAGGGCGATCCGCGAGGCGACGGGCGTGCCGGTCATGGCCGTCGGCATGCTTGACGATCCGCGGCTTGCGGAAAGCGTCGTCGGCAACGGCGACGCCGATCTGGTCGCCATCGGCCGCGCCATGCTGCGCAACCCGTACTGGGCGGTCGATGCGCTGCGGCTGCTGGACGGCAAAGCGAACGTCGTCAAAGCCTACGAACGGGGATACTGAGCCCCGGAACGGCAAACAACCCGCGACCGGGCGCGTCAGCGCCTGCCGCGGGTTGTTTGCCGTATGGAGCGCGCGGTTCGTCCGTGCAACGGCGCGGTCCGTCCGTCCGTGCGCGTCTCCGCCGGCGCCGCTTCGTGCGCCCGCTGGCGGCGCCGCCCCCGTGCCTGTGCGTCCGTTGGCGGCGTCACCTTCGTTTGATCCGGCCGAAGCCGCCGACCCGGGTTTTCGGTACGCCCGACTTCCGCGGCTTCAGCCACCCGGACGACTTCTTCGAACCGCTCTTGTCGCTGTCGTCGTTGCGGATGATCGATCCTTTGGAGCCGGAGGATGAGGACGAGCCGCTCTTTTTGCCGAACAGCCCTCCCGAGCCGACGCCGCCGGTATCCGCGGACGAACTCCGCTTGATGATCGACCCTTTCTTCTGCACGGTGATCGGCGGCGCGTCCTTCGTATCGCTCGCCGTCGGCGCCCGGTACGAGCCGGATGCCGGCGGGTAATACGTTTTGCTGCCGTAGCCGCGATAGTCCCCGTAGCCGCCCGATCGGCCAACCGAATCGAAAAGGCTGCCGATCACGCTCGCAAGCAGGTAGCCTTCCAGAAACGACGGACTGTAGTTTTGCCGGACGTACTCGGTGCTGTCCACCTCGATCAGCGTATCTTCCGCATGTTCCGGGTCCTTCTGCACATGGATCAGCTGATCGGAGTAGACGAGGAACATATGGTCCGGATCTTCCTCGGACATCTGCTCGGGCTTCTTCTTCTCCGCAAGGGCCTTGGCCACTTCCGGAACGGTCTCCCCTTCCGCCCGGTACACATAAGACGTCTGATCGCCGTTGCGGCTGACGGATTCAAGGGGATACGTCTCTTCGACGTTGACGCTGCCGCACGCGGACAGCAGCCCGCCGACAAGGGCGAAAATGACGATAAGGTTCACCAAACGAATCCACGGACGGAAACGGCTTTCGACCATCACGCATTCCCCCGCAGCCATTCAACATCTGCCGGGAGCACGCTTTCCCCCTCGTAGAGCATGAACCTGCCGTCCTGCCACTCGATGCGCAGCAGCTTCCGATTGTCGGACTGATATTGCCAAACGTACAGTTCTCCGCCGGTCTCGGCAAACGGCGTATTGCCGGTTGCGGAGATGCGCGTCGAATACCGTTCCTCCAAAAAATAATGGATGCCGTCGAGCTCGATCTCGGTCGGCACCTCGTCCACCGAATCCAGCCGGCCGTCAATGACGGAGTAAAGGCCGAACTGCCGGGTCGCCCGCTCCTCCACGGACAGGTAGCGGATCGAGGCTCCGTCCCGGAGCGTCAGCCAAACGGAGTTGCGGCTGAGCGGCTTCGTCCGGCCGACGACCTGGTACGTGACCAGCGAAACTTCGCATACATCCCCGGGACCGAGCGTCATCACGCTCTTCTCCGCCTTTAACGGCTCCGGCTTGCGAAGCAGGTTTTTTACGCGTTTCAACAAGCTCATGGCCCGCTTCCTCCTTTCCGCGGCTTTACAGGCAGGCGCCGATAATCAGCGCGCCGACCAGATGCAGCGTTCCGGCGATCAGCCCGTGGCCGACAACGCCGTTCTTGACGCCCTCGGCCAGGCGCAGATCGCCGATTGCCGCCAGCACCCATTCGACCAGCCGTTCCAGAACGAGCAAAATCGCAAACGAAACAAGAGACACGAAGAGGGCCTCCAACAGATGATTGGAGGTAAAAATCGACCGGGACAAAATATAGCCCTGCGCCCCCAGCTTCATGACAAAGCGGACAATGACGGCGTTGTTCCCCTTCTTGATCTCTTCCATATCTTTATACTTCGTAAGCTGGGCGTCGATCCACATAAGCGCGAACAGCAGCACGCCGCCGGTCGCCGTCCAGATGAGCGTCCCCGCGATCTGGTTGAACGTCAACGCATTCGTCTCCCCTTCCGGTTTCCAATCCGTGCCTATGTCTTCCCGGCCGTCCGCCTATCCGTTCAGGCGAAACGCCGGCAAAAAAGAAGGACCCCCGCGAGGGGGGCTTTTGCCGTCATTCGTACTTTTTCAGCAGCGCCGCCAGCTCGTCTTCGATCTCTTTGTCTTTGCCGAGCGCCGCAATCTCTTCGTCCAGCGACTTGCCCTTCGCGCCTCCGAGCTCTTCGGTCGCTTCGGCATGGGCTTCCATTTGCAGAACCTTCTCTTCCATCCGCTTCAGGCCGGACAAAGCCGTATCGGAACCGAAGCCGGCCATCGCCTTGTTGATCTCGGCCTGGGCTTTGGCTGCGTTCGCGCGGGCAACCAGCGTTTCGCGCCGGTTTTTCAATTCGGTAAACTGCTTGCGCATCTCCTCCAGCTTCTCGCGCAACCGGTCCGCCGCGGCTTTGTTCTGCTCGTAGCTCGCCTTGTACTCCGCGGCTTTCTGGGCGGCCGCTTTCTTTTCCTCCAGCGCGCGCCGGGCAAGCTCGATATTTTTCGCCTGAGCGGCGATATTGGCCTGCTCGTCGCGCTTCTGCACGAGCGCTTCCTGCTCCTCGTACAGCTGTTTGAATTTCTTCTCCAAGGCGATTTGGGCGGCGACCGCCTTTTCGGCGTCCTCCAGATCGTCCTGCATGTCGCGCAAATACTGGTCCGTCATTTTCACCGGGTCTTCCGCTTTCTCGATCAAAGCGTAAACATTGGACAACGTAAGGTCGCGCAGCCGTTTGAAGATGGACATGAACACGTTTCCTCCTTTGGGGTTTGCCCTTTCCTTATACCCGATAATACGCGCAAATGCGTTTGGGGTTTCATCGCTGCCGAAAGACGGGGAGAGGATTGTGCGCGGTCAGTCCACGATTTCGTAACCGGCTTGCCGCTTGACCGCGTCGCCCGGGCTGTCGTCGAACGGCTTCGGCGATTTGGCCCCGGGGCCATCTTGCCAGTGGCGGCTGCTGCCGGGAAGATCGTCGAACCAGACCGCGGACGGGGGACATTCCAGCAGCATAAACATGCCGTGCTGGTGGTGACGGGACTGCTGGTACTTCAAATAGGCTTTGCGGTTTTCGACGGCGAGAATTTCGATCTTTCCGGAAACGTGGCTCATCGTAAGGCGCGCGTTTTTGCCCGGACCGGACGTTCTGGCTTTGGCGCCTTCCACCAGATGATAGGCCCGCTCCAGCGGCATGGAATACCGCTCGTTCGAATGGGTGGGGCGGTTGATGAAAAATTCGTGCGAGGCGACGCCCGCCCAGGACAGTTGGTCGAGCAGCGCGCCGAGAACGGCGGAATCGTCGTTTACGCCTTTGAGAAGCGGCGTCCGGCTCATGATGACCGCCCCCGCCTCGTGAAGCGCTTCAAAGGCCCGGATCGCCTCGGACGTCATCTCGCGCGGATGGTGAACATGCGCCATCACGTATATGCGCCTGTCCGGCTTGGAATATTCGCCGATCAGCTTCAACAGCTCCGTGTTCTTGTATATCCGTTTCGGGTTGAACACCGGCATTTTCGAATGAAGGCGAATGATGCGCACGTGATCGAGAAGACGCAGCCGCCCGATCACCTTGCGCAGCGCCGCCGCTCCGACCGCCAGGCTGTCGCCGCCGACCAGAAGAACCTGGTCGATCTCTTCATGCCCGGCGATGTAATCGATGCCGGCCATTACGGCGGAGAGCGCTTCGTCCGGGTCGCCGCGCAGCGCCCGGCTGCGCACGGCGTCCGGCATGTGCAGCAGCGCCGTGTTCGCGTACACGTGCTGGCAGGCCGGAGCGGCATACTCGAATTCGTCGTTCGAGCAATCCCAGCCCCCGTCCTTCGGCAGCCCCGTGGCGGGCACGACCAGTTCCCGGAGCGGGTCGGACGGATCGTTCCAATCAATCAGCTTGAGATAATACTCGTTCATACGAACGGCCGATTTGCCGAACGCTTGCGTGAGCATTTGCATTTCCGGCTCGGGAATGGCCGCGGCACGCTCGGCATTGGACAGAAAACCCGACGACGTCATACCCATTCCTCCTTCTCCCAATATGATGCGCCGCGGGCAAGGGGAAGCGCAAAAACCCCTTGCGGCAAGGCAGAGGTACGCTTAGCCTGCGAGGGGCCGAAAAAAACAGAAAAGACCCTCAAGAAGGGTCAATAGGATGCGATGTATACTAGTAGCATTGACCCATCCACTGCAAACGAGGTTAGCTGACGGACTCGGGCAAGATGGTACCCTATGGCGCTCTCCGGCGCCAATTCGCCCCACTTGATTGGTTCCCCCGCTTCCCGGCGCGCGGCTCGGGAATTAAGCGTACAATTAGTATACACGGCATAACGGAAAACGGTCAAAAATTTTTTCTGGAAAAAGCTGAAAAATCAGGATTCGACACGCAGCGGCAAAGGCGGCCCCAGGGGCCGCCTCCGTCCGCCCGGCGCGAGCGGATTTTCGCTTAGTATTCGAGTTTCGGATAAAGCGGATATTGCTCCGTCAGCTCGCGCACCATGGCCCGCGCTTTGTCCAGCACGGCCGCGTTGTCCTTGTTCTTCAGCGTAAGCGCGATGACCTGGCCGATCGATTTCATCGCTTCCGCATCCATGCCGCGGGAGGTGACGGCCGGAGTGCCGATGCGGATGCCGCTCGTCACGAACGGGCTGGTCGGATCGAACGGAATCGCGTTTTTGTTAACCGTAATGCCGACGGAATCCAGCACGTGCTCGGCTTCCTTGCCGGTAATGTTCAGGTTGCGCGTATCCACCAGCATCAGGTGGTTGTCGGTGCCGCCGGACACGAGATTCAGCCCTTGAGACAGCAGCTCGTCGGCAAGCGCCTTGGCGTTGGCCACGACATTGGCCGCATACTCTTTGAACGAAGGCTGCAGCGCTTCGCCGAGCGCCACCGCTTTGGCCGCGATGATGTGCATGAGCGGGCCGCCCTGCGAGCCCGGGAACACCGCTTTGTCGATCGCGGCCGCCCAGGCCTTGGTGGTCAGGATCAAGCCGCCGCGCGGACCGCGCAGCGTCTTGTGCGTCGTCGTGGTGACGAAGTGGGCGTGCGGCACCGGGCTCGGATGCTGTCCGCCCGCGACAAGGCCGGCGATATGCGCCATGTCGACCATGAACAGCGCGCCCACGTCCCGGGCGATTTGGCCGAGCGCTTCGAAGTCGATGATGCGCGGATAAGCGCTGGCGCCGGCGACGATCAGGCGCGGACGATGCTTGAACGCCGCTTTGCGCACTTCGTCGTAGTCGATCGTGAACGTCTTCTCGTTGACGCCGTAAGCGACGAAGTTATACAGCAGGCCGGAAGCGTTCACCGGGCTTCCGTGCGTCAGGTGGCCGCCGTGCGCGAGGTCCATCCCGAGCACGGTGTCTCCCGGCTTCAACGCCGCCAGATACACCGCCATGTTGGCTTGAGCGCCGGAATGCGGCTGAACGTTGGCATGCTCGGCGCCGAACAGCTCTTTCGCGCGGTTGCGCGCGATTTCTTCCGGAATGTCCACGTATTCGCAGCCGCCGTAATAGCGTTTGCCCGGATAGCCTTCCGCGTACTTGTTGGTCAGCACCGTACCCATCGCTTCCAGCACGGCTTCGCTGACGATGTTTTCGGAAGCGATCAGTTCCAGGTTGTTCCGCTGGCGGTTAAGCTCCAGATTCAACGCTTTGACGATTTCCGGGTCTTGATTGCGCAATTGGGACATAGAAGCATCCTCCTTATTCATGTAGGCCGTTTCCATGCAGTTTCGCGTCCGAAATGCAAAGGAGCCGGATTCACGGGATTTATCGGGGTTTATCTATGGAAAAAAGGCAAATCAATCGCAAGTGCGGGAATCAGGATCGTCGGGCGGCAATTTGTACACCGCGCGTTCCCCTCCGATCAGCTTCGGCCGGGTATACGCCATCGTCACTCTCGCCTCCCCGATCCAGGGAACGGACGGGCGGACCGGCACCGCCACCGGCCGCAGATGCATGCCGATCAGCGTTTCGCCGATGTCGATGCCCGCGTCCGCTTGCGCGGCTTCGACCAGGCAGGGATCGGACATCCGGCGGTAAGCGTAGGCCGCCATCGAGCCGCCCGCTTTCGGGACGGGCACCGCCGAAACGATCGTCCACCCCTGCGATTCGGCCAGCGCGCGCTCGGCCACCAGAGCCCGGTTCAGATGCTCGCAGCACTGCCAGAGCGGATGAAGACCCGCCCGGCCGCAGACCCGAAGAACCCCTTCGTAAATCTGCTCGGCCACTTCCATGGCGCCCGCGGTGCCGATGCGCTGTCCGCGCACCTCGCTTGTGCTGACGCCCGCCACCAGTTTTTGCCCGGGGCGAAGCTTGCCGGCCGCGACCAGCTCGTTCAGCGCCCGCTCCACTTGGTCCGCCAAAGATCGGATATCCGCCGGGTTGCGCCCTGCTTCCGTCATGTCTTGTCCCTCCCTGCCTTGATGCCGCAAGCGTCCGTCAACGATGAAGGGAATATTGCGCTTCGATCGCCTTGACCTTGTTCAGGCGGCCTTGATGGCGTTCACCCTGCGAAAAAGGCGTCTCCAGCCATACGCGCACGATCTCCTCCGCCAGCCCGGGCCCGATGATGCGTTCGCCCATCGCCAGCACGTTCGTGTCGTTGTGCTCCCGGGTCGCTTTGGCCGAGAACAGGTCGTGCACAAGCGCGCAGCGGATGCCCGGAATCTTGTTGGCGGCGATCGACATGCCGATGCCGGTGCCGCAGATCAGGATGCCGCGGTCGACTTCCCCGCTGACGACCTTGTCGCATACCGGGACGGAATAGTCCGGATAGTCGACGGAATCCGCACAGTTGCATCCGACATCGATGACTTCATGGCCTTGCGCTTTCAAAAACGGTACGATGACGTCCTTCAGCCGGTATCCGGCATGATCGGCTCCAATGGCGATTTTCATGTCTGCATCCTCCTCTTCGTCCAAATGTATTATACCTAAAACCTCTAAAAAAGACGAAAAAGAGCAAGACGCGCTTCTCACACGTCTGCTCTTTGCCCAGGCGACCGGCCGTTATTCCGATGCTCCACCGTGGTTAATCCCACTACGTCGCCAGTCACATCGGAACTTGCATGTTGTATATTTATCATACTGGAGACGCCGCCAAAAATCAATCCGTTTCGAGTCTGCGGATCGTCTTGCCAAGGGCGTCCCAAATTTCGTCCGCGCTGCGCTCGTACACTTCCAGAGGTCCGCCGAACGGATCGGCGATGTCCAGGTCGGGCAGCTTTCGCTCCAGCTCGGCCAGGCGCTCCCGGTCCGCTTCCGGCAGCGTTTCGCCAAGCGCCAATTTGACCTGCCAGTCGGCATAAATCCGCTGCGCCTCCGCCAGGTCTTCCGCCGCCCCCGGTTCCCCGCCCGCGGCGAACTCCTTCAGCGTGTAGACTTTGTCCGATACGTGCGGGTAACGTCCGATGATCGTCCGCTTGTGCCCGACGGTCATCGTCAAAATCAGGTCGGCCCACTCCACGGCCTCGTCAGTGAGCGCAGTCGAACCGCCCGGCAAAGGCAGGTTCCGGTTGGTCAACGTCTGCGCGGCGTTGGGCGAAATCGGCGTTCCGTCGATGGCGGACAGGCCCGCGGAACGGACTTCCAGCGGGATGCCGCGCTGCCCGGCCAGCTCCTTCAGCATCGCCTCGGCCATCGGACTGCGGCAGGTATTGCCCGTGCACACTAGCAGTATTCGTCTCATGTCCATCCCTCCTGCGCATTCGCGGTGATCCGGCGAACGGCCAGCGTTTATATTTGTTTATAGCAGAAAAATGACGCCGAACGCAAACAGAATGACGCCGCCGAACGCCTCGCCGTAGCCGCCGAGAGAGCGGCTGAACCGCCGCCCGACCAGAAGCCCGAACACGCTCATGACCCCCCCGAAAAAGCCGAAAGTCAGGACAGTGAACAGCCGGTGGGCCGCGAACATCCCGAGCGACACGCCGACCGAAAACGAATCGATGCTGACGCTGAACGCAAACAGCAGCACTCCCCATAAGGTGCGGTGATTAATCGATTCCGCCGTTTCGCCCCGCAGCGAGCTGTATACCATATGCCCGCCGAGCAGAAGCAGCAGCGCGCCCGCCGCCGACGTCGCCACGCCGCCCAGCAGCTCGCTGACGTAGCGTCCCGCCCACATGCCTCCGAGCGGCATGACAACATGGAAAAAGGCGATCGCGGTGCTGATCTTCGCCACATCGAGCAGGCGCACCCCTTTGAGGCCGATGCCGACTCCAAGGGAGAAGGCGTCCATTCCCAAGGCGACCGCCATAATAAGCACCGTCAAAACCTGTCCGACGGATACGGCTTCCATCTCCATCCCATGTCCCCCTTGCCGACCTTATCCGCGATTGCCGATAGTTCAGCATATGCGGACAAGGCGGCGAACATGTCCGGGGGCGGCCTGCGTATCTTTTCCGAACGGGATCGCGGTATGCCGCGACGCGAATCAAGCCCGAACGATGCGGCCTCCCGCGGCCTTCGCCATCCGGTTCATGAGCGCGGCGCCGATGCCCCGCTCGGGGAAGCTTTCGGCGACGATGTAATCGAGGCCGCGCTCGTCGCATTCCCGCAGCGCGGCGTACAGCGCCTGCGCCGCCTGCCGGGGCTCGTCGCGGGGACCGAGCGCCAGCACGGCGTCCGCGCGGTAAGCTCCGGCATGCTCGTCGCAGGCGAGGATGCCGACGCGGCCGCCGGATTGGCGCGCGGCATCGGCCTGCGCCTGCACGGCCGCGCGCAGCCGGCCGGGATCGTCCGCGGCCACCAGCGTCATGACGCCCTTCGGCGCGTAATGGGTGTATTTGACGCCGGGGGAGCGCGGCGCCTCCGCGTCTTCCGCTTCCGGGGAGGAATGCCGCTCCCCGGTCGGGCCGCCGCCCGAGACGACCGGAACGTCCGCTCCCGCGGCCTCCTGCAGCTGCTCCGCCGTGACGCCGCCCGGCCGCAGCACATGGATAACGCCGTCCACGACGCGGACGACGGTCGACTCCAGCCCGACGCCGGTCGGACCGCCGTCCAGCACGCCGTCGATGCGCCCGTCCAAGTCCTCGAGAACATGGCGGGCGAGCGTCGGGCTCGGACGGCCCGAACGGTTGGCGCTCGGTGCGGCGATCGGGCAGCCCGCGGCGGCGATCAACCGCTGCGCGAGCGCATGCGCGGGCACGCGGACCGCCACGGTGTCGAGCCCGGCGGTCACGCGCTCCGACACCGCGCCCGGGCGCACCGGAAGCACGAGCGTAAGCGGGCCCGGCCAGAAGGCGGCCATCAGCCGCCGCTCAAGCGGGCCGATCGAAGAAGCGAGCGCGTCCGCTTCCGCCGCATCGGCCAAGTGCACGATCAGCGGATTGTCGGACGGGCGCCCCTTCGCGGCAAAAATCCGCGCCACGGCCTCCCCGCTGCGCGCGTCCCCTCCCAGACCGTACACCGTCTCGGTGGGGAAAGCGACGACGCCGCCTGCGGCAATCGCCGCGGCGGCTTCGCGTACGCCGGAGTCCTGACGCTCCGGCGGCCAATATATCGTTTGCTTTGTCATAAGCGGTTTCGACCATCCTTGCAGCTTAATACCGCCATTATAGCACAGGTTAAGAGAACAGCGACGCAATAAAGGCAAGCAGCTTCTCCAGCAAAACCAGAAGGAAAAACCCGGCCTTCGGCTCGTCCTGTCCGCCCGCCGCCTTGGCCGTCTTGCCGTCCGTGCCGCCGGCAGCGCCTGCGGCCGGGGCCGACGCCGCTTTCGCATCGGCCGGATCGTCCGCCGTCGCCGCGGTCAGGCACAGCGGCGGGAACAACACGCACCACCAATTCGCGCCCCCGCCTTGGCCGAGCGTAATCCGCAGCGCTTCGTACCGGCCCGCCGGGTACGGCACGCCCGCGAACGTTTTGGCCGGAAAGGGGACCTTCGCAAGCTCGGCGACGGCGCCGTAACCGGCTCCTTCTTCCTCCAGCACGCGTTCGGCCGCAGCCTGAATCTCCCGCATATGCGAGCGCAGGAGCGCTCTCGATTCCTCTATCGTTTCCGGCATCGCGCCCCACGACTCGATCAGCGCGGCGACGCGGTCGCGCACCTTGCGCTTGACGGCCTGGTCCGCGTCCGAATCGGAATTGGCGATAATGCGGATGCGAATCGCTTCGTCCGGAATGACTTGTCCGGCATTCGGGCTCCGGCTTGCGGATGCCGTATGGCCGGACCAAACGGAAACTCCAACGGATAAGGACAGAAAAAGAAATAAAAGAGGGCTAAGACCACGCATCGTGTTTCGCTCCTTGACGCGCCCGTCGGCGCTCTCGATGCGTTCCGGAACGTCTTAGCCACAGTATGCCCGTATGGAGAATCTATAAACCTAGCAAACCGGAGAAAATCGAAAGTTCCGCGAAAATCTTGCGGGGCTTAACGGGTTACCCGCGAACGGCGAGCACGTGGCGGTCGATGCCGGCGTAGTCCCGCACGAAGCGGATCTCGCGCCACGCCGCCGCCTGCCGGAGCAAGCCGGCGACGTCGGACGCCTGCCCGGCCCCCACTTCCCAGGCGACAAGCCGCGGCAGCGCGGGCAGCAGGCGCAGTTGCTCCGCCATGCGGCGGTAGGGCGCCAGCCCGTCGGCGCCGCCGTCCAGCGCGAGGCGCGGCTCAAAGTCCCGCACCTCGCGCTGCAAGCCCGCGATGTCGGCGGACGGGATGTACGGCGGGTTGGATACCAGCACGTCCGCCGCCGCGCCCGCCGCGACAAACGGCTCCAGCAGGTCGCCGAGCACGAACGCCATGCGACCTGCGACTCCGTGGCGCTCGGCGTTGCCGCGCGCCACCGCAAGGGCGTCCGGCGACAGATCGGACGCCGTGACGCGCCACCCCGGCCGCTCCGCCGCCAGCGTGACGGCCAGCGCCCCGCTGCCCGTGCCGACGTCCAGCACGGCAAGCGACGAGGCGTCCTCCCAGCGGGAGGCCTCGTCCAGCACCGCTTCCGCGAGCAGCTCCGTCTCGGGCCGCGGGATGAGCACGGCGGGCGTCACCTCGAACCAACGCCCGAAAAAATGCTGGCCGCCGACGATATACTGCACCGGCTCGCCCGCCGCCTTGCGCGCCAGCAGGCGCTCCCACCGTTCGAGTCGCTCCGCCGGGAACGGCTCGCGCAAGTCGCGCAGCAGTTCGGCCTTGCTTAGGCCCAGCGCATGCAGGAGCAAAAGCTCCGCATTCGCCTCCGCCTCGCCAACGCCCGCCTTGCGCAAAAGCTCCGCGCCCCGGCGCCACGCGTCTCCGATCGTTGCGGGCTTTATCTGATCCATGCGCCGCCTCCTTGCGTTGAAGTTCGCTCAACCGCGGGACCGCCCGATTACGACCGGTTTTCCTTCTGCAGCAGTTCGGTCTGCTCCGCCAGCGTCAACGCTTGAATGATTTCTTCCATATCGCCGTTCAGCACCGCGTCGAGGCGATGCAGAGTCAGCCCGATCCGATGGTCGGTCACCCGGCTTTGCGGGAAGTTGTACGTGCGAATCCGCTCGCTGCGGTCGCCCGTGCCGATCTTCTCCCTCCGCTCGCCGGAGATTTTCGCTTCTTCTTCCTGACGCTTCATGTCCACGATCCGAGCGCGCAGCACCTGGAGCGCCTTTGCCTTGTTGTCGTTCTGCGATTTGCCGTCCTGGCACGTCGCCACGATGCCCGTCGGGATATGCGTCACGCGCACGGCGGATTTGGTCGTGTTGACCGACTGCCCGCCCGCTCCGCTGGAGCAGAACGTATCGACGCGAATGTCTTTATCCAAAATTTCGACTTCCACTTCCTCGGCCTCCGGCATGACGACGACGGTGGAGGTCGACGTGTGGATGCGGCCGCCGGATTCGGTCTCCGGCACGCGCTGCACGCGATGGGCTCCGCTCTCGTATTTCAGCTTGCGGTAGACGTCCTTGCCCTCCACGCTGAAGATCACTTCCTTGAAGCCGCCGAGATCGCTGACGGTCGCTTCGAGCAGCTCGGTGCGCCAGCCTTGGCTGTCCGCGTACTTCACGTACATGCGGTACAGATCGGCCGCGAACAGGTTCGCTTCCTCGCCTCCGGCCGCGCCGCGGATTTCGACGATGACGTTTTTGCCGTCGTTCGGATCCTTGGGCAGCATCAAAATGCGAATCCGCTCCTCCAGCTCTTTCTGCCGGGCGGTCAGCTCGTCGATCTCAAGCTTGACCATCTCCCGCATTTCGTCGTCCAGCTTCTCCTCCAGCATGGCTTTCGCCTCGCGAAGCTGTTCGACGACTTTTTTATATTCCACATAAGCCCGATAGGCTTCTTCCAGATCCGATTGTTCCTTGGCGTAGGAACGAAGCCTCGAAGGGTCGCTTACGACATCGGGATCGCACAGCAATTCGTTCAGCTTCTCATATCGGTCCGCCAAAGCTTGAAGACGGTCCAACACCGTGTTCATCCTCCTAACGTTGTGATGAAGCCGCAGTACGGGAAAGCGCATGCTTTGCTTTAAACACCGTACCTTTCAGTATATCATATCCTTGCAGCTTTTTGGGGGCTTCGGCCGGCCGGAAAAGCTCGCTTTTCCGCTTTCAGCGGAGCGTTGAGCGTTTTTTCGAAGAGAGTTGTTTGCGTCATCGATACACCCTGCGGGGATCGCTCGCGTCTGTTTAAAGGGGGCTCCAGCAGCGTGAAGGGTATATTGGAAATGATCCAACGAAACGAGGCATCCCCCTTCTACAAGCCTTGCTAAATTGGATTTTTCCAATGAAATTGCGGGCTTGAGCGGAAAAGGCCCTTCATTCGGTGCTGCAGATTGGACAAAATCCAGGATAGGTACGGAATGCATCGAAATCGAACGAGGATATTGGAAAAAATCCAGGATAGACACGGGCGGCGGTGCCGCAGCAGCGGCGAAGCGCCAAACGCAGCCGCCAGCAACGCGGCCATACCGGCTCGCAAACCGAACTTGAACGACATGTCCATTTTCCCCTTCCCTCCTTATGGTTTTGTATCGCTTTCACGCCCATAAGTTTCTCCGATGCCGAATTCAGGAAATTTGGGGTACATCCGCGCGGCTTCTTCGGCACGATTGCCCCCGAGACGATCCAACGTATCGCCCCTCTTCGCGGCCTAAACGCAAAAGGCCCTCCGCCGGAAAAGCGGAGGGCCGCAGCGTATTCGGTTATACGTTAAAACGGAAATGCATGACGTCTCCGTCGGCGACGACGTAATCCTTGCCTTCCAGGCGAAGCAGCCCTTTCTCGCGCGCCGCGGCCATCGAGCCTGCCGCGATCAGATCTTCGTAAGAGACCACCTCGGCACGAATGAAGCCCCGCTCGAAGTCGCTGTGAATGACGCCCGCCGCTTGCGGCGCCTTCGTGCCTTTGCGGATCGTCCAAGCGCGGACTTCCTGCACGCCCGCCGTAAAGTACGTATACAGCCCGAGCAGCTTGTAGGCGGCGCGGATCAGGCGGTCCAGCCCGGATTCGGAAAGGCCCAGCTCCTGCAGAAACAGCTCGCGGTCTTCGCCCTCGAGCTCGGCGATTTCGGCTTCCACCTTGGCGCTGATCGGCACCACTTCCGAGCCTTCGGCCGCCGCGAATTCGCGTACGCGCTTAAGGTACGGGTTGCTCTCGGGGTTGCCCGCTTCGCTTTCGCTGACGTTGGCCGCATACAGCACCGGCTTGATCGTCAACAGGTGCAAATCGCGGATGAGCAGCTTCTCCTCGTCGGACAGCTCGACGCTCCGCGCGGGTTTTTCGGCGGTGAGCGCCGCGTGCACCCGCTCCAGCACTTCCAGCTCCTGCGCGTACTTCTTGTCGCCGCTCTTCATGTTTTTGCGCGTGCGCTCCATGCGCCGTTCGACGGTATCCAAATCCGCCAAAATCAGCTCGAGATTGATGACCTCAATGTCCCCGATCGGGTCGATCTTACCGGCGACGTGCGTAATGTTCTCGTCCGCGAAGCAGCGGACCACATGCACGATCGCGTCGACTTCGCGAATGTTGGCGAGGAACTTGTTGCCGAGGCCTTCGCCCCGGCTGGCGCCCTTGACCAGACCCGCAATGTCGACGAATTCGAAAGCGGTCGGGACGATCCGGTTCGGATGGACGATTTCGGCAAGCTTCTGCAGGCGCTCGTCCGGCACCTCCACGACGCCCACGTTCGGGTCGATCGTGCAAAACGGGTAGTTCGCCGATTCGGCACCCGCCTGGGTAATCGCGTTAAATAACGTCGACTTGCCCACGTTGGGCAGACCGACGATTCCACAAGACAGCGGCATGCGTGAACACTCCTGACTCGAGGCGACCGCCGCCGGTAGGCTTTCCTCCGCGCGATCGCCATCCTGTTCAATTCTTTGGTCATTATACCGGAATCGCGGCAATCC
Source organism: Cohnella laeviribosi DSM 21336 (assembly GCF_000378425.1). Classification (GTDB taxonomy): domain Bacteria; phylum Bacillota; class Bacilli; order Paenibacillales; family Paenibacillaceae; genus Cohnella; species Cohnella laeviribosi. The sequence goes on from NZ_KB899836.1 coordinate 45,187, forward strand.
CGTCTACTCGCCCGGGCCGCCACCGCGGATAACAACCGCCCCGCCTGCGCACAATGACATCAGCGCCGCGGCGCGTCGGGCAGGCAGGCGAATCAAGGGTTTGCGCCCGCAGCGGCAACAACCGGCAAAGGAGAGGTCCGCATGGAAAACAACCGTCACAAAGGCAATTACAAGGGCACGACCCATATGAAAGCGAAAAATCAGGATATGGCTTTCGTCAACGATACGATCGAGCGCACGAAATCGGTCGCCCCCGCTCCCGGATCGGACAAGGAGACGGACCGCTAGCCGGCGCCGTTGGACCGTCGCTTCGGACCGGCCGTACCGAACCGTCTGGGGGCTGTCCCAAAGTGATGGATGACCGAAGGAAGGCCCCGCACCTTTAAGCAAACAAAAAGAAACCGCTCCTTGGCAAAATGGAAGTGACAAGCAGCCATTTCCGAAAGGAGAGGTTTCTTTGTCTATTCAACAAACCTGAACCAATGGATTTGAAGGAGCCTTCGTGAAATACGGCACGGATCACAAGTCCGGGGATTCCGGCGTGTTCCGATTCGGATTTTCTTCCCGGACAGCCCCATGGGGAATTTCGCAGTCAAAAGCGATGCACGCTTCGCCGTCCGGCGTATTGAACGCTTGAACCTTGCCGCCGAGTTTTTCCACCAGCCGCTTCACAATGTAGAGCCCGAGACCGGCATGCCCGTCCTGGCGTTTCCGGGATTCGCCGCCCCGGTAAAATTTCGTGAACGCGTATTCCAGATCTTTCTTGCTGAAAGGCGGACCGGAGTTGGCGATTTCGCATTCGAGCCTGTCGGGCCTCACGCGCACGGTTATGCGGATTCGACCGCCTTCGGGCGTGTACCGCAAGCTGTTCGAAATCAGATTGTCCCATATCCGCTCCAGCTTCTCCGCATCGATATCCGCGACCCAATCGCTCGGCCCTTGGTAATCTATTGTCAACCGAATGTTTTTCCGCTTCATTTGCAGTTCATACGGTTGAACGACCTGCCGGACGAAGGCCGCGACGGGCGTCGGCACGGGGCGCGGCTCGTCGTTTGACGTTTCGAGATCGGTGATGTACTGCAATCGCTTGACAAGCGCGGCGCCTTTCTCGGCGTTTTCCTTGATGACGGCCAGATACCGCGTTTGCTTCTTCGGGTCGGCCCCGGCGGAGCCGAGAAGCGCTTCGGAGTAGCCTTGAATGACGGACAGCGGCGTTTTTAAATCATGCGCCAACGTCTCCACCAGCTCGGTCCGCTCCTGTTCAAGCCTCCATTGGTTGGAAAGCGAACGCCGCAATTCGTCCTTCATGTCTTGAAACGCGCGGATCAGCTTGCCGAGCTCGTTCTCCGAACGGTAGTCCAAATCAAAATCGAGATCCTTCGCCTGAATCTTCTTCGCGGCTTCCATCAACAATCGCAGCGGGATGTTCATGCGGTTGGCGAACATTTTGGAATATAGCCATATAAACAAAACGACATAGAGAAACGGCGCGCCGAATATCCCTAAAGCCAGAAGAGCGATCCAGAAGCGTCCCGTGCGGTCTGCCGGCGCCACCCGAATCTGATAAGCTAACTGCACGAAGCCCGAAAGATCGCCATTTGCATCGAATATCGGCACCGTCTTGACATATCGCCCCCGATGTCCAACCGTTTTGTTCAAATTCTCGAACAGCCGGTGGCTGTCGCTGAAGACGGGATCGTTCATCGTTCCGTACAAATATCGGCCTCGCGCGTCCAGCACTTGATAGTCCATTCCCTCCAGCGGGATAACGCGTTCGAGTTTTTCTTTGTTCGCCGGCCGAAGCAGGGAAGCCTGCTCCCGACGAATCGCCGCTTCGACGTTGGGCAACTGCCGCTCATAATGGTTGGCCGGATAAACGCTTTTATTTTCAAGATGGACGAATAGAAGAATACAAACTCCATACGTAACAAGGGTCGCCAACAGGCTGGAGACGATGATCAGGACGATCATGATTTGGAACTGGCTTTTGAGCGGCCGGTTTTTCATGTACCGATCATAAAGCCTTCCGGTTTGGCTTACGGCCGTTTGTTCCATTTGTATCCAATCCCCCAGACCGTCGCGATGTATTCGGCCGACGGATCCGCAGCCGCCAATTTGGCGCGGATGTTTTTCACGTGCTCGACAATGGTCGACGAATCCCCTTCGGCGTCAATCCCCCATATCTTCTCATAAATTTGCTCCCGCGAAAAAACCTGCCCGCCGTGCATCGCGAGCAGCTCGACGATCTCGTATTCCCTTCTTGTCAGGGCGATCGGCTTGCCGTTCACGCTGACCGACCGCGCTTTCAAATCCAGGGCGAGCGCCCCGAAATATACGCAGCTTCGCGTTTCGTCCGCCCGGGCGTCCCGATTCCGCCGTTCCCGCCGCAAGTGGGCTTCGATTCTCGCCAGCAGTTCCCGGAGTCCGATCGGCTTTACGACATAATCGTCGCCGCCCAGGGTCAACCCCCGAATCCGGTCGGTTTCCGCTTGCTTCGCGCTCAGGAACATGATGGGACAGCGCACCTCGTCCCGCAATCTGCGGCATACCTCGAACCCGTCCATATTCGGCATCATTACGTCGAGAAGAATCAAATCCGGCTGTTTGCGCGCAAGCAAGACCCCTTCGGCTCCGTCGCTTGCGACGAGCGCTTCATGTCCGGCCGCTTCCAATTCGTCCTTCAGCAATTGGGCAAGCTCGCGTTCATCGTCGATGATCAAAATCCGGCTCACGATCGCACCTCACTATCGGCTATTCCTGATGCTTTCGTCCTTCCCATTTATGAAACCATATTACGCCGATCGCGACCACTGCCGCAAAGGACACCAGGGCGGGAAGCAGGCCTGCGGCGGCTTGCCGCGCCGCCGTCCATTCGAAAGCGGAGGTATCGGACGCCTGAAATCCGGGCAAATGGACGGCGGGAATAACGGACAACCGGACCGGCCACGCCCACGGCACGAACGGCCAGATCGCGTCTCCGACGTTCGTGGCGCCGATGATGCCCGCCATGAGAAAGCCGGCGCCTCCCGCGCCGACGGAGGCTCCAAGGCCCAACGCCAACCCCAGCATCAGATGAAGTCCGATGAGAAAGAGGGCCCCCGCAAAGGTCAGCAAGGCGCCGCTAAAAAACAGACCGGCCTGGATATTCGGTATTTGCAGTCCGAACCGCATGCCGAGGACGAGCAGGGCCGTGGAAGCGAAGGTGCCGAACGCGACCGCAAGCAGCAACAGCAACAGTTTGCCCAGATAAATGTGCGGCCGAGGCAGGGGAACGCTCAAAATGCCGCAGAACTGGCCGGCATGCTCCTCTTGCAGGCTCAGAAACCCGCTGATGACGGCAATCCATAACGGCAGAAGCACCGCCGTCAATTCGAAGAAAACGTTGTAGATGCGAAGCTGCAGCTCCTCGCCCGGACGGAAGGACGAAAAATACCACAGCAGGAACGACGCATAGAGGACGGGCACCGCGAGAATCAGCCACCGGACGGCCGTCCGTTTCGTTTTTAACCAGTCCGAAGCCAAAAGACGCAGAATCGGCACGTCAGCGCACCTCTCTTTGGGCAAACCAAACGGCGGTCAGAGCGGCGGTCGCTGCGAAGAACAGCAGGGAAACGGCGATACCGGCGGGAATGACCGAAGCGCTCAGCAGAGGATCTCCCGGCTGCAAGTGCACGCCGTTCGGATGAACGCCGATGACGGGGCACATCAGCCGCAAAGGCCAGCTCCACGGAACCGCGAGCCAGTACGGCTCGGGGGCGGCAAGCACGCCGACGAACAGTCCGGCAAGTCCCAGGGCGACGGTCGCAAGCGCTCCGAAGCGGGCCGCCGCGAAGAGATGGACGGGTATGAGAGCGGTCGCGACCAGCCAAATCAAAAGACCGGCCCGGACGATTTTCCAGAAAGGAGCCGGACCGTCGGCCGCAACGATTCCCGCAATCAAAGCGGCGAAAATCAGAACGACGGTGGAAAGAAACGTATAATAGGCGATGACGGCGATTTTTCCGATCCAGAGCCGGTGCGCGCCAATCGGGTGCGCCCGCAAAACGCGGTATCCGCCCGCTTTTTTCTCCCGGTTTTCCGACAGCGCCGCAAGCAGGGCCGTTCCCGTCGGGACGAACAACAGCGGCCACCAGTTGAAGATCATGCCCAGCAGCAAATCCCAAGGCATGACGGCATTTTCCGGAATGTAGAATTGGATGACGATTCCGTAAAGGGTGAAGAAACAGGGCCCCGCGAAAACCATCTTCTGCGCAAAGCTTCGCTTGTATTTGAGATGTTCGGACCAAATGGCGTTGAGCATCCGTTTACACCGCCTTTCCGCGGCCGTCGCGAACGACGGCAAAGAACAGGGATTCGAGATCTTCGTCTTTGCCCAACCGGCCTTCGTATTTCAGCCTTCCGCCGTCGATGATCCCGATGTCGTCCACGATTTGCTCGACTTCTCCGAGCGCATGGCTTGATAAAATCACCGTTATGCCTTGCGCGGGGAACGAACGGACGAGATTGCGCATTTCCTGAATGCCCGACGGGTCCAGCCCGTTGGTCGGTTCGTCCAGGATCAGGAGACGGGGCTGTTTCAGCAGCGCGATCGCGATCCCCAATCTTTGCTTCATCCCGAGCGAAAACTGGGATGCGCGTTTTTTCCCCGTCGAGGCGAGGCCGACCGTTTTCAGCACGCGGTCGATTCGTTCTTCGGGCAGGCCCAGCAATCTGGTATGAACCTGCAAATTTTCTCTGGCGGTCAAATTGCCGTAAAGGGCCGGGGATTCGATCAGCACCCCGATATGATCGAGGCACGTCCGGCTCCACGGCCGGCCGTCGAACCGAATTTCGCCGCCGGAGGGGCGGATCAGGCCGGCGATCATTTTCAGCAGCGTCGATTTGCCCGCGCCGTTCGGGCCGAGCAAGCCGTACACGGAACCCGCCCGAACGTTTAAGGACACTTGATCGACAGCCGTTTGTTTTTTGAACTTCTTGCTTAAGGATCGGGTTTGCAGCAGATAATCGGATGCGCCGCTCACGGAAAATCCCTCCGAAACGTATGGATGTTGACCTGTCAACGCCATCTTAAAGAAGGATTCTAAAGAATTTATAAAGCACGACAGGAAACGACTGTGTTCGGACAAATGAAGAGTCACCGGGGATAGAGGGAATCCGGAATATAAGGTAAAATATGGTTTATCGACCTTATGACAAGGGGAATATGCCGTGAAAACTATCCAAAAGGTTCTGATCTCCTCGCTTGCCGTTTTGCTCGCCTTAGCAGCTTTTTTAACGTTTTACCGCTTCCCGAAATCCATTGACCTCCAGTATCCGGCCGTCGAATTTCGCAACGGCGACGCGTCATCCGCGGAACAAACGACGATTGCGATCAAAGGAACGTTATACCGCCCTTTGTTTCGAAACGCCGAATTCAGCGGAACGATCGCAGTCGAAAAGTACGATTTTACCAAGCGGTATGAATTGATCGACGTACGCTTTTATAGAGAAATTCGAAACGGATGGGGCCCATTGGTCTACTCCTACGTCGACGACGGCAAGCCGATTCTGAAATCGTTCGGTTCCATCTGGAAGTCCGGCGATTTCGAGCGGATCGGGATCGAGGTGAACGAACCGCTTCCGTCGGCCGCGACGCTGATGATCGCCGCCCCGGCCCGTACCTTCGAAGAAGCGAGGTCCGTCGTTGCGCAAATGGAAACGGGCGGCAAGTGACGGCTAAGTAAAGTTCTCTTTTCCCCTATCTGCAGCCGCAAGCCGCTTAGGATCTTACACGGGATCAGCCCCGCCCTTTTTCGCATCCGGCGAAGCTGATCCCGGATCTCCACCAATGTAAAACTTCGCTTTTCGTTCACCATTAACCTCAGATTGCCGAACCGACGCCGCCGCGAAATTCCTTTAAAGCCGCTACGCACCGCAAACAAGATCGGAATGAAGACGCACAAAAAACAATGCAATCATGGGGCCTCATCGGTTCGTCCCGTCGGACGCTCCCTCCTTCAAGAGCCGGCTCCGGTATTCGCCGGGCGTCACGCGTTCCAGCTTTTCAAACTGGGTGACGAAATAATCGGGATTGCTGAATCCGACCCGCTCGGCCACTTCGTACACGCGCAAATCGGTCTGGCGCAGCAGCCGCTTCGCCTCGTTCACCCGGAGCTGGAGCAAAAATTCGTTAAAATATATACCGTACGTTCTCTTGAAAAGCTGTCCCAAATACACCGGGTTGATGTAAAACTTGGCGGCGATGGATTTCAGGCTGAGGTTCTCGCGGTAATGCTCCTCGATATAAGCCCGGATCTTCTGAATACCGCCCTTTTGCCGGTCCTTGCGGAGCTCGGCGATATAGCGCCCGCACTCCGTAGCGAACGCCGTGAACAGCCGCTTCAGTCCGCCCAGGGACAAATTCGAGTCGTGCCAGCTCATCATCGGTTCAAGACAGGACAGCGCCCTTTCATCCCCGTCCATGCCGCGGATAATCCGGATCATCCCGAGCACGCACTGGTCGATATTCATTTTGACCGCTTCCGGGGCGCAGCGCTTGTCCCGAAAATCGCGGAACAAGGCGTCCACGGTCGCCTGAAGCCGGTCGAACCGCAGCTCCTCCATATGTTCGAGCAGCTCGCCGCAGAGGCTCTGGTCGGCGCCCAAATAACGGACCGGCTGCCCGCCGAGCTCGCCGTAAATCACGATGCCGCTATCGTCATAAACGTATTTGTACGGCAGCGTCTCCTTTGCGGTTTCGTATGCTTCCCGCAGCGCGGACAGCCGGGAAACGGGCCTTCCGACATAAACGAACAGGCGGCCGTCGCCGGCCTGAAACGACTGAACGAGCGCTTCGGCAAACGGGCGGATTTTCCCGCCGAAAGGACGCAAAGCCCGCTCCGGAACGATGACGCCGATGCGGTTGCGGTGTTCGTACACGTAGAACGGCCTGCTTTCGCCCGTCAGGCGCCGGAGCGTCTCGCGGACAAGCTCCCCCAGCCGGGAGAACGGCCCGTTGTCTTTGGAAGACGGCCAGCCCGGGCCGTCGTTTAATTCGGCGAGCAAATAATACAGGTTTTCTCCCGGCGCGAGCTGCAGCCGTTTTTCCCATTCCGCCACGAAAGCCTCGTCCGCCGCTCCCGTTACGATCGCTTCGATCATCGCCCCGGATTGCAGCCGCTCCTCCCGCTCCTTCGCCTCCCGCTCCTGCCGAAGCCGGCGGCCGAGCCGTCGCAGCGTGTCCGAAAACTCGCCCTCGTCGATCGGCTTCAGAATGAAATCGTGCACGCCGTAGCGGACGGCCTGCTGCGCGTACTTGAAATCGTCGTATCCGCTGATGAGGATAAACGCAGGCGACGCCCCTGGATCGCGGACGGTCTGCCGGATGAGCTCGAGTCCGTCAAGGATCGGCATCCGGATATCCGTAATGACGAGGTCGGGCCGGATGCTCCGGATCAGTTCAAGCGCATCTTCTCCGTTATCGCCCTCCGCGACGATCCGAAAACCGCAGGCCTCCCAATCGATCAGCTTGATCAATCCTTTGCGCGTAAACACTTCGTCATCCACCAGAATGGCATTAAGCAGGTCCATCACGGCGCTTGTCCTCCTTTCCGATCGGGTTGAATGTCGCCCAACCGGGAAGCTTTGGATGTTTATCTTCTTTAAGTTCCATGCTACCATACAAGTATGGTAGTATGGAACATGATGGGAGGTGATAGAGATCAAGACGATAGAATTTGCGCGCCCCCTTGCGGGATCGGCCGGGAACGCCGTCTATGCCGAGCTGAAGCGGCAGATCGTCAACCTCGAACTGCCTCCGGGCACGCCGCTTTCCGAGAAGGAAGTGTCCGTCGCGTTCAACGTGAGCCGCACGCCGGTCCGGGAAAGCTTCGTCAGGCTCGCGCAGGAAGATCTCGTGCTGGTGCTGCCCCAACGGGGCACGCGGGTGTCGCTGATCGATCCGGAGATGGTCCTCGAAGCCCAATTTATGCGGGAGCAGCTTGAAAGGGCCGTCGTTCGGCTTGCGTGCCGGGATTTTCCGGAAGATCTGCTAGCGGAACTGAACCGAAATCTGGCTTTGCAGAAGGAATGCGTGCAGCGCCATGACACCCGGAGGATGTTCGAACTGGACGAAGCGTTCCACCGCATCCTGTTCGAAGGCTGCCGGAAGCTGGGCACCTGGTCCGTTATTCAGCAGATGAACGCCAACCTGAACCGGAGCCGGATCTTGTGGCTGTCGACCGACCCGCAGTGGACTCCTTTGTACGAACAGCATCGGGACATGTACGAGGCGATCGTTCGGCGGGACGAAGCGAAGGCCGACCGGATCATGCAGGAGCATCTGAGCCTGAGCATTGCCAATCTGCCCGTGCTGCAGAAGAAATTCCCGAATTATTTTAAATAGGACGACCTTAGGGTCGGTTGGATATCCAGAAAAAAGACGGTGATAGGTCATGCGCATGGTATTCCGATGGTTCGGCGAGAACAACGATACGGTTTCGCTGGACCAGATCAGGCAAATCCCGGGGGTAGAAGGCATCGTATGGGCGCTGCACGACGTGCCGGTCGGCGAAGAGTGGCCGACGGATCGGATCGAGGCGATTTGCCGGTCGGCCGAACGGTACGGCCTGCACACGGAAGTCGTGGAAAGCGTAAACGTGCATGAAGACATCAAGCTGGGCCTTCCCTCCCGGGACCGGTATATTGAAAATTATATCCGCACGATCGAAAAGCTGGCCAAGGTCGGCGTAAAGGTGATCTGCTACAATTTTATGCCCGTGTTCGATTGGGTGCGGACCGATCTGTACCGTCCCTTGGCGGACGGCTCCACCGCGATGTTTTTCGAGCAGGACAAAATCCGGGACATCGACCCGTTCGAATTGGTGCGCCTGATCAATCAGAACGAGGGACTGACAATGCCGGGCTGGGAGCCGGAGCGCCTCGCCCATCTGACCTCCTTGTTCGAAGCGTACCGCCAGGTGTCGGAAGAAGATCTGTGGCGAAACCTGGGCTATTTTCTGGACGCCGTCATCCCCGTCGCCGAACGAAACGGCATCCGGATGGCGATTCACCCGGACGATCCGCCGTGGCCGGTGTTCGGGCTGCCCCGGATTTTGACCGGGCGCGAAAGCCTGCGCAGGCTGCTTTCCCTGAACGACAGTCCGGCCAACGGCATCACGCTGTGCAGCGGATCGCTCGGCGCGAACCCGGACAACGACATCGTCGCCATGATTCATGAGTTCCACGACCGGATTCCGTTCGCCCATATCCGCAACGTCCGCGTTTTCGACAACGGCGACTTTATCGAGACGTCGCACCGCGCCTCCGACGGCACCGTCGATATAACCGGCATCGTGAAGGCTTATCACGACACCGGCTTTACCGGCTATTGCCGGCCGGATCACGGACGGCATATTTGGGGCGAGCAGTGCAGGCCCGGATACGGCTTGTACGACCGGGCGCTCGGCATTATGTACTTATGGGGATTGTGGGATGCGTACGCCGCATCGACAAATGCAAAGACGGAGGGTGTTCGCATATGAGCGATTTGCCGATTCATGCCGCGCTGGCAGGGAAAACCGCGGTCATCACCGGCGGCGCGGGCGTGCTTTGCCGGGCGATGGCGTTGGAGCTGGCCCGGCAGGGCGTCCGGATCGCCGTTTTGAACCGCACGGCGGAAAAAGGCGAAAAGGTCGTCCAGGAGATCCGGAGCGCCGGGGGCGAAGCCATTGCAGTCGCCTGCGATGTGACCGATGCGGACAGCGTCCGCAAGGCGGAAGCCGTCGTCAGCGCAGCGTTCGGCCCCTGCGACATTCTGATCAACGGAGCGGGAGGCAATCAGCCGAGCGCGAACACGACGCGCGAAACGCTGCGGGTCGAAGACCTGGACGATCCGGCGGTCACGACCTTCTTCGATCTGAGCCTTTCCGGGGTGCGCACGGTGCTGGATCTGAATTTTGTCGGGACGCTGATTCCGACGCAAATTTTCGCCAAAGGGATGATCGGACGGCCGGGGGCGACGGTGCTCAACATCTCCTCGATGAGCGCCCCCTGTCCGATGACCAAAGTGCCCGCCTACAGCGCCGCCAAAGCGGCAATCAACAATTTTACCCAATGGCTGGCCGTTCATCTGGCCGACTCCGGCATCCGGGTCAACGCGATCGCCCCCGGCTTTTTCCTGACCGAGCAGAACCGCAGCTTGTTGACCAATCCGGACGGCTCCCTGACCGAGCGCTCCAACAAGATTATCGCACATACGCCCATGCGGCGTTTCGGCGTGCCGGAAGACCTGCTCGGCACCCTGCTCTGGCTGGCGGACGCGACGACGTCCGGCTTTGTAACCGGCGCCGTCATTCCCGTGGACGGCGGCTTCATGGCCTATTCCGGCGTGTAACCCCGGCAGCCGCGGCCTCTTTGGCCGTGGTCCCTTTGCGGGCGCGCAAATCCCCGGAATGCGGGACAACAGCTCGCCCGCAGCGCCGCTTCAGCCGCCCCATCGCCGCCGCGTCGGGGCGGTTGCAGGTCGGGGCGGTTGCCGTTTCATACGCCGATCCGATTCGGATAAAGTCTCGACAAACTCCCACCCCGCTGCATCCGCACCCCTTCCATTCCCCCCGATGTTTGTTCCGCGCCGCTTCGTTTTGTGCCCGTCAAACGCTCATGCTGATCCCGATCCCGGCGGCCTCGCCATTTCCACATTTTCGCATTTCCGGCTGTCGCTGCGGATGCGCTTCGGGCTTTCCGGACACATGAAAATATCTGGTTACATTTTCCAGAAAAACGGAACATCTGAAGCGTTTTTGCGTCTAACCAGTACAACATCATGACAAACTGGAGGAATGGATAATGATGCGCAGAATGTTCCCGCTGTTCGCCGCGGCCCTTCTTGCGCTTCAGTTGGCCGGATGCGGCTCAGCCGGCAACAGCGGCGCCTCGTCCGCCAATCCCGAAGCAACGCCCACACCCCCGCACGACGTAGCCCAGGTCTCCGGCTCCGCTGCCGCCTCTTCGCCGGGAGAGCCGGTCTTGCAGCGGCAAAACGCCGACGGCTTCGAAACCCAAATCACGGAGGCCGCAGAAGAAGTGGTCGGCGCGCTGCGCGACCGGGATTTGGAACGGCTTGCGGAATGGATCGATCCAAAGGAGGGGCTGCGGTTTTCGCCTTACCCTCATTTGAATAGCAGCGACCGGATTTTCCATGCGAACGAGCTGCCGTCGTTCAACGACACGTCCAAGCTCGAATGGGGAACGTACGACGGATCGGGGGAACCGATCAGGCTGACGTTCAAGGAGTACTTCGAGCAATTCGTTTACGACCAGGATTTCGCCAGCGCTCCCCATGTCTCCACGGACGAGCGGATCGGAAGCGGCGACGTTCCGTTTAATGGAACCGACTTCTATCCGAACGCTTCGCTGGTCGAATACCACTTCCCGCGGGAAGAAGACGCCGATTTGGATTGGAAAAGCCTTATTCTGATGTTTGTCCCCTCCGGGGACGAATGGCGCTTGTGCGCGATCGTTCACGCCCAATGGACGATTTGATCCGGATTCGGTTGGCCGCGGCTGGCTTCCGCCGGGCTATGTGCCGGATTTAATTGCCGCTATAGCACAACACTTCGATAAAACTTAACATGAGGTGATGGAAACGGAGGATGAGGCAGTAGTAAGAGAGGTGCCAACTGTGTTTACAGCCATCTGGACAAGGAATGTTGAGGACAGAATATTCTAAAAATGACTTCGAGATTCGAAGACCCAAAAAGGTTCACGGTCTCTTATGAACGACC
>NZ_KB899837.1 GCF_000378425.1 Cohnella laeviribosi DSM 21336
CGTCTTCTCACTTTTACATTTACAGTAAGATTTGTGGATGAAGTTTTTATTTGTCGACACTTTCGTTCCATGTCAGGTTTGAGCGAAGTGTTGTGCCGCTATAGCAATTAAAACGAAGGTTTGCGCGAAATCAAGCTTTGCAGTTGCCGTTGTAGCAACTACAGCGCCGGCTTTCCCCTCCGACGAGCCGGATTAAAAAACAAACCTCCAAACCCGCTTTTTGCAGCGGATTTTGGAGGTTTCATTGTTCTTGGGGCCGGCCGGGGATTACCCTTTGAGACAGCCCCTTAAGCGCAGCGAATTAAAGCTGGCTTTGGATTTTCGCTTTGAGCGATTCTTTGCTTTGCAGGCCGACCAGCTTGTCGACCGGTTGGCCGTCCTTGAACAGAATCAGCGTCGGAATGCTCATTACGCCGAATTTCGAAGCCAGTTCGGGCTCTTCGTCCACGTTTACCTTCGCGATCGTGGCTTGGCCTTTCAGTTCTTCGGACAGTTCCTCAACAATCGGAAGCTGCATTTTACAAGGGCCGCACCAAGGCGCCCAGAAGTCCAACAGGGATACGCCTTCAGCAACGGTAGCATCGAAGTTGTCTTTCGTGACCGCGATTGCCATTGATCTCCACTCCTCCTCGGAATAATGGGTGATGGTTAAATCAAGTATAGATAAACCGGAAGCTTGAGCTTCCGTTTCACCTCAAGCGTCGAAAGCGGGCCAAAGCTCGCTACGCCATCTGGCGTTCTTTGATGCGGGTCAGCATTTGCCCGATCGTGATTCCGGCAAAATAGTTCTCTAGCTGACGTTCCGCGCCGCAAAACACCGAATTCATGACATCCTGCATGTTCGATCCGACCATGCAGTCCATCTCCGGATTGCCGCTGCACCAGCTCGGCATGAGCGATCCGGCCGCCATAGCCCGGTAGACATCGGCAAGCGTCACCTCGGACGGCTCGCTGCATATCCGGTAACCGCCGCCGGAGCCTTCCCGCGTCGAAACGAACCCCGCCTTGCGCAGGCAGCCGAGCACCTTGCGAATCCGGGCCGGGTGCGTGCACACGTTCGCGGCAATCTCCTCGCTGGAAGCCATGCCATCCGGCCGATGCGCCAGCAGCACGAGACTGTGAACCGCTATAATAAATTCGCTGTTCATATTTAGCAGCCTCCCCGGTGATTACTGTAATAATATCAATTACAGTTGATGTTGTCAACAGGGTCCGCCGGAGCGCGGCCATGCCGACAAACCGTTCAGAACACAAAATGATCCGGGTCCTGTCCGTACCGCTTGTCCTCGTTCATGCCGTCGATGCGGAGCATGTCCTCGTGCGACAGCCTAAAGTCGAACACGTCGGCATTCTCGGCGATCCGCTCCGCCCGGACCGACTTCGGAATGGTAACCAGACCGAGCTGGAGATGCCAGCGGATGACGATTTGCGCCGGCGTCTTGCCGTACTTGTCCGCCAGCTCCTTCAAGAGCGGCGAATCCAGCCTGCCCTGCATGAGCGGACGCCACGATTCGACCTGAATCCCTTCCCGATTGCAGAAGGCAAGAAGCGGCTTTTGCGTAAGCTGGGGATGCAGCTCCACCTGATTGACCATCGGCTTGATTTTGCAGGAGCCCATAAGGTCCTCCAGATGGTGAATGTGGAAATTGCTGACCCCGATCGCCCGTACCTTCCCCATCTCGTACAACGTTTCCAGAGCGCGGTACGTTTCCTTGTATTTGTCCTTGACGGGCCAATGCACCAAATACAAATCGACATAATCCAAGCCCAGCCGGCTCAGGCTGTTTTCGAACGCCTCGAGCGTCCGGTCGTACCCTTGCTCGGTATTCCACACCTTGGTCGTGACAAAGATTTGCTCGCGCGGAATGCCCGAAGACCGGATGGCCCGGCCGACGTCGGCCTCGTTGCCGTACAGGGAAGCGGTGTCGATGCTGCGATAACCGGCCGCGAGCGCTGCCCGGACCGCCCGCTCCGTATCCTCGCCCGCAGGCGTCCTCCAAACGCCCAACCCGAGCCGCGGCATTTCAACGCCGTTAAGCAATTCCACGGTGGAGTCGACGGCTAGTTTCATGATGAACCTCCCTTTGCTCCCTTATGCATTGTATTTTACCATCGCGCAACCATCGCGCGCACGAAGCCGCACATTGTCATCCGGAATGCAGTCTGTCATACTGGGTGAAAAAACACTGCGATTGTCGGGGTGAGTCATGTGCATATTCAGATGTATTCCGATATGGTGTGCCCCTGGTGCCGTATCGGCAAAAAGAACTTGAAAGACGCCATCCTCGAGTGGTCGCAATCCCCGGGCGACGGCGTAACCGTCAGCTACCACGCCTTTCTGCTCGATCCGACGCTGCCGCCGGAAGGGCTTCCGTTCAAACCGTTGATGGAGAAAAAATTCGGCGGTCCCGATCGGCTCGCGCCGATGCTGGAACGAGTGACGCAAGCGGGCGCAGACGTCGGGGTCGCGTTCCGGTTCGACCGCGTCACCCGCATGCCGAACACGGTGCTGGCTCACCGCTTGACGTATCTTGTGCCCGAGAACCGGCGGGAAGAATGGATCGATGCGGTCATGACCGCCTATTTCGAATTCGGCAAGGACATCGCCGATCGGGACGTGCTGCTGGAAATCGCGGGGGATCTTGGCCTGGAAGCCGGCGATCTGGCCGGCAGACTGGCGAAAGGCGAAGGAGAGGCGGAAGTGAACGCCGATTTGCAGCGGGCGCAGAAGATGGGCATTACCGGCGTTCCGTTTTTTGTGATCGACGGCAAATATGCCTTGTCAGGCGCGTACCCCGCCGCCGACTTGGTGCGCGCCTTCGCCAAAATTTCCGGATCGGATTGAGCGTCCCGGCATTCCGTCCCGCCTTTCCAAAGCCGGAGCGGGCGCCGCCGCTACCGCTTGTCCGCACCGGCTTTGGAGACCGGGTACAGCCCCGCTTCCTTTGCCGTTCGCATATAGTTCCGCACCATCGCCAGCCTCCAGGGCAGTATCATCCCGAACGCCAGCAAGAAGAACAGCGCGCCCGTTTGCGGAATCGTGACGTAATGCTCCACGACGTCGTGAAGCAAAATCCGCACCGCAAGCAAAGCGACGATCAGGACGATGAACAACCGGGATCTTTTTAAATAGATCGCGCCGTTCGACACCTCGAAACGCGAAGTCGCGATCAGCGGGTACGAAAACAGCAGCGCCCCGGCCGCGAAGGCGGCAAATCCCCATGTCCACGGCACCCTCGCGGCGGGGAACAGAAACATGAGAAAACCGGTCGCCATCCCGAGCGGAGGCGCGATGATTTTTCGCAGCGTGGCCGGCTTGCGCGAAGAGCGCAGCCGGATGGCGATAATCGCGCAGCCTCCGATCAGCGAAGCCAGCAGAGACGCTCCCTGCATCCATGCGGCAGAATGCATTCGCTCGCACACTCCTTTCCGCCCGAACCCCATTTGTCTCTCTCCTATTGTAAAACGCAAACCGGAACGGAGCAAACGCGCAGCCCGGCCGCATGGACAAGGCACACAAAGAAAGCCGCCCGTTCATCCGGCTGTGGATGAGCGGACGGCGCCCGTTTTTTCTCAGTATGTGACCTGGTTGTTCAGCATAATCCAGATGGAGCCGACGACGATGATCAACACAATCATCAGGCCGAGCAGAAGCGTCATCAGGTTCCAGCGCGGCTTCGACTCTTCGCGAAGATGCATGAAGAAGAAGAGCTGCACGACGAACTGCAAGATGGCGGTGACGAACAGCAGCACGACCGCCGCGGTCCCCTCCACGATGTCGTTCAGGACGAAAACGATCGGGATAATCGTTAGAATAAGAGACAGCACATAACCGATGACGTAAGACTTCAGCGAGCCGTGCGCCTCGTGCGATTCGCCGTGCGCACCGTGGCTTCCGTGCGAATGCGGATGTTGCTGCGCCATCTTACATCACCTCCAGCATATATACGACGGTAAAGACGAAGATCCAGACGACGTCAAGGAAGTGCCAGTACAGGCCGATCACGTTGACCTTGCGCCGGGTGACGGGCGTGATGCCGTGCCGTCCCAGCTGGATCATGATCGCAATCATCCAGAACAGGCCGATCGTGACGTGAATTCCGTGCGTGCTGACCAGCGTATAGAACGCCGACCAGTAAGCGCTCGTCGAAATCGTGACGCCTTCGTGCACCAGGTGGACGAATTCGTTCAACTCAAGACCGATAAAGCAGGCGCCGAGCGCCGCCGTGACGGCCAGCCAGCCGATCAGGCCCTTTTTGTCGCCGCGGTTCATGGACAACAGCGCCAAGCCGCTCGTGAAGCTGCTGGTCAAAAGGATAAACGTCTCCGCGATAATGCCGGCCATCTCGAACATTTCGCTTCCGGTCGGACCGGCGGCCGTATTTTCCCGCAGCACGGCGAAAGTCGCAAACAGCGTGCCGAACAGGATACAGTCGGTGATCAGGAAAATCCAGAAGCCCATCAGGCGCAGGGATTCCAGATCGTGATGCCCGTCGTGCCCGTGATTTCCGGCGTGGGCATGCGCCGCTGCGTGATTGTTGTTGTTTGCCATCAGACTGCCCCCCTCGCCGCGGCTTCCGTACGTTCGATCTCTTCGACCGGAATGTAATAGTCCGTATCGTAGTTAAAGGAATGCGCCAGCATGCAGACCGCTACGCCGATGAAGCCCGGAATCGCCATCCACAGCCAGTCGAACACGAGGCCGAAGCCGGCCACGAACCAGCAGAACGACTTGATGAACGGGATGCCCGAATTTTTCGGCATGTGGATCGGTTCAAGCGGCGGAAGCGGCTTGGGTGCAACCCCGTTTTCTCTGCGTTTCTTTTGCTCCCACCAATCGTCCATTTCCTCCACATGCGGAATGCGCGCGAAGTTGTAAACCGGCGCAGGCGACGGAATCGACCATTCCAGCGTGCGGCCGTTCCAGGGATCGCCCGTCGTGTCGCGCTCCATGAATTTGATGCTGTGCAGAATTTGCCATACCTGCAGGAGGAAGCCGGCTCCCATCAGGAAGGCCCCGATCGTCGACACGAAGTTCAGTTCCCACCAGCCGGTATCCCAGCCGTACGTGCTGAGGCGCCGCGTCATGCCCATCAGGCCCACGACGTATTGCGGCATGAAGCAGACGTAAAAACCGATGTTCCAGAACCAGAACGACCATTTCCCCAGGCGTTCGTTGAGCTTGAAGCCGAATACTTTCGGCCACCAGTAAATCAGGCCCGCGATGTAGCCGAACACAACGCCGCCGATCAGCGTCTGGTGGAAGTGCGCGATCAGGAAGTAGCTGTTGTGGAACTGGAAGTCCGCAGGCGCGACGGACAGCATGACGCCGGTCATCCCGCCGACGACAAAGCAGGGAATAAAGCCCAGGACCGTCCACAGCATCGGGGTTTCAAACGATACTTTCCCCTTGTACATCGTAAATATCCAGTTGAACACCTTGACGCCCGTCGGGATCGCGATAATCATCGTCGAGATCGCGAAGAAGGCGTTGACGTCCCCGCCGGAACCCATCGTAAAGAAGTGGTGAGCCCAGGTGATAAAGGACACGACGCTGATGGCCATAATCGCGAATACCATCGATTTGTAGCCGAACAGCTTTTTCCTGGAGAATGTCGCGACAACCTCCGAGTAAATCCCGAATGCGGGGAGAATGACGATATAAACCTCGGGGTGTCCCCACATCCAGATCAGGTTGATATACATCATCGGATTGCCGCCGCCGTCGAGGGTAAAGAAGTGCGCCCCGAAGTAGCGGTCGACAAACAGCAGCGCGATCGTAACGGTCAAAATCGGGAAAGCCAGAATGATCGCCAGAGAGCTGCCGAGAACCGACCAGGTGAACATCGGCATCTTCATCAGCTTCATGCCGGGCGCGCGCATTTTCAGAATCGTCACGATAAAGTTGATCCCGGTCATCAAGCTGCCGATACCCGATATCTGAATGCCCCAAATGTAGAAATCTTGCCCGACGCCCGGATTGAACATCGTTCCCGACAGCGGCGGATAAGCGAGCCAGCCGGAATTCGGCGAACCGCCGATGACGAACGAGATGTTGAACAGCATCGCGCCCCAGAAGAACAGCCAGAAGCTAAGGGCGTTCAGGAACGGGAACGCGACGTCGCGCGCGCCGATCTGCAGCGGCACGACGAGGTTAAACAAGCCGAACATGAGCGGCATGGCCATAAACAGAATCATGATGACGCCGTGCGTCGTAAAAATTTCGTTATAGTGCTCCGGCGACAAAAACTCGTTGTTCGGAAACGCGAGCTGGGTCCGCATGAGCAGCGCGTCGACGCCGCCGCGGAACAGCATCAGCAGCGCGGCGATGACATACATGATCCCGATGCGCTTGTGGTCGACCGTCGTCAGCCACTCGGTCCACAGCCATTTCCACTTTTTGAAATACGTAAGCACGAACACGATCGCGGCCATCGTCAGCACAATGGCAACGTCGGCTCCGTAAATGAGCGGGTCCCCCGTCACGAAAAAGTCCGCGGCGAAGTCCTTAATATTTTGCCACATGGGATTCCCTCCTTTGCTTAGTCATGATGATGCGCATGTTCTTCGGAAGCCGTTGCCGTCCGGACCATCGCTTCCGAATGCTCCGAATGCCCGTGGCTTTCGCCCTTTTCGGACGAGGAGTCGGCGTGACCGCCGTGTCCGCCCGATCCGTACTTGACGACGATCCAATCGAACAGGCCGTCCGGGAACGAGGAGAAGAATTGCTTGTCGGAAACGCCCGGAAGCGCGAGCTTGTCGTAGCCTTCTTTGGTCAACGCGGGCGAGCTGTTTTTCACTTCTTGCACCCACTTGTCGAATTCGTCCTGCGAGGTCGCCTTCGCCACGAACCGCATCGCTCCGAAGTGCTCGCCGCTGAAGTTGGCGCCCGATCCGAAATATTCCCCGGGTTCGTCCGCGATCAGATGCAGCTTCATCTTCATGCCCGACATCGTATAAATTTGTCCGCCGAGCTGCGGAATCCAGAACGAGTTCATCGGCGCGTCGGACGTCAATTCGAAACGCACCGGCACGTTATCGGGAAACTGCAAATAGTTGACGGTAGCGATGCCCTGCTCCGGATAGAGGAACAGCCATTTCCAGTCGAGCGAAGCGACCTGGATCGTGATCGGCTCGGCCTCCGCCTTAAGCGGCTTGGAAGGCTCCAGCTTGTAAGTATAATGCGCGGTTATGCTTGCCAGCGCGATAATGACGACGAGCGGAATCCCCCACATGAACGCTTCGGCTTTCGTGTTGTGGGACCATTCCGGTTGGTAGTCGGTTTTTTGCTTGCGTTTGATCCGGTATTTCCAAGCGATCCAGAATGCCATGACGAGCGTAGGCACGACGACGATCAGGCACAGAACCGTTGAAATGATAATGAGATCAAGCTGTTCCTTGCCGACAGCCCCTTTCGGGTTGAGCACCCCCATCTTGTCGCCGCAGCCCGCCAGCATGAAAGCCATCGCAGCCAGCGATATCGTAGCGGCGAGGCGCCGATACCCTCTCTTCATATTAAACTCCCCTTTCCTCGCTGCCACTTTGACCGCCGACGGCAAAGATGGCCGTGTTTCTGATCGATCATCTCTGTTATACCAAAAAGTCTTGTGAAGTAGCGCACAGTTAACAAAGGCGTCATGGAACCGTCTCAATTTCGCAATAATTTGTTCACCGATTTGCCGTATGTCGAATTTTGGCCAAAAAAAGGGGTGAAGCCAGGCTTCAACCCCGATTGCCATGCCAATATATGCCGGTTTCCATCCGCCTTTTTTCACCGTTCAGCCGTTCGTCCTCCGTTCCGCGATTGCCTCCGCAAACCAAAAACGGCTCGCGCCGGGGGTTCTCCCGGCGCGAGCCGCCACTTCTCCGCCCAGGCGCAGCCGCGCCCGGCTTAAGCCAATTTCTTGGTCGGATCCGCGGAATTCTCCTTCGTCTCCTGCTTCTTCTGCATCAGAGGAGCCGCGACTCCGAAAATCAAAATCTGCAGGCCGCCGATCATAAAGCCGATCCCGATCATCAGGCCCAGATTCTTATCGTTGAATTCCGCAATGTTGATCGCAGAGCAAACGATGCCTAACGCAATGACCACCGCCGCAATCCATTTCAGCATTCTGGACATATCACGGTTATGCATGCGTATTCCTCCTCCCGTGCAAACGCTATCTGTGAATATTATATCACAAAAATGTGACAAAAACATGGAGTTGTGAATTTTTTTTGAACGGAAGGAGCCCGTTTTTTTGAATGCCGCAACTGGACGAATTCGAAGCCATCCGAGATTTCCCAGGCACCCCCTACTAAAGTCCAGGTCGCCTCTCCTTCCCCCGCAGGTTCGTGGAATGTCTTTTCTTGTGTACAATGGCAACATGAATACATGGATCGGGGGATTGGCACGTATGATGAAGAGAAGGTTGTACACCGCGTTCGGACTTATCCTGATCGCCATCGGCTGCGCGGCTTTATTTTATTTGTATTCCGGCACGACGTCGGAGGATTACCGCCACGAATGGAAGCTCGGCCCGGGCGAGCTCCGCGAACTTGCGATCCGAAGCCGGTCACAAGGCCTGAACGTGGAATTCGAAGCCGCCGGGCAAGGAGCCGACTCGATCGTGATGGAAGGCAAGGCCGAGCCGGAAACGGTTAAGCGGCTCTCCGAAGCGCAGATTCGGGACGGCCGGCTGGAACTCGACCTCGATCCGCGCGAGAGCTTTCGCTTCTTCGACTGGGGGAGTTGGAACGAGCGCCATCACGTAACCGTCCGGCTGTCCGATCCCGAAACGCTGGAAAAGCTTCAGCTGCGGGCCGATTCCGGCTCCATCCGGCTTACAGGCGCCTCCGCCGGCTCCGCAGAGCTTTCGACCGATTCCGGAAGCATCCGGATTCAAAATTACAAAGGCGGACGGCTCGTTCTGAAATCGGATTCGGGAAGCGTCGAGGCGGAACGGATCGAGGCGGAGCTTGCGGTCTCCTCCGATTCCGGCAGCATCCGCGTTCAGCAGCTGACAGGCGAAAGCACGCTGTCCTCCGATTCCGGCAGCATCCAGCTGCGCAAGGCGGACACGTCGAGCGCCGAAATCCATTCGGATTCGGGAAGCGTGAAAGTATACTTGCCTGCAGCCTTTGACGGCTTCTACGAGCTGCAGTCCGATACCGGCTCCATTCGCGCGCCGGAACAGAAGGGCATCAGCCCTGAAGTCATCAAGGTGAAAACCGATACCGGAAGCATTCGCATCGAGCAGACCTAAATCTTTGGCGAAATCGGACAAACATCCGGAGGGATTCGATCATGAGCTCAGCGTGGAGCTATGCAGGAAGCGTCTGGTTGGCGATCATCGCGCTGGCCGGCTGGCTGGCCGCTTCGGGCGCGGCCGGGCTGCGGCACGGCGGGAGCGCCGGGCGCTTGCGGCGCAAAGCCCGAAAACCGTTGACCTGGAGCTTTTGGCTGCTGTTTGCCGTCTTCGGCATGACCGTCACGGCGATTGGGACCTGGAGATCTTCCGGATGGTCCGAAGCGCGGGACGCGATCGCGCTGCAACTGCTGCCGGTGCTGCTTCCCGTCATGTTCATTCTCGCCTTTTCCCTTCCGCGCATCGCCGCCCTGCGAAACGGCCCGTTGAAAGCCGCGAAGCAGGCGGACCGCGAGGTACGGGAACCCAGCCCCCAATCGCCCGCGGTGCACTCTCTCATCGTCTTCCCTTATCAGGCAGCCGTATTGGGCGCTTTGGCCTCGCTTTTCAATTCCATCTTGGCGCGTTCCGGCATTCGGCCGGACTGGACCCCCGTACTTGCCGCCGCTTGCCTGGCCGCCGCGCTGTACGCGGTCCAGCTGCGCAAACCGTACCGGTTCAGGCTCTCCGAAGTCCGCCTTGCCGAGCTTACGCCGCCGCTCCGGCGCGCGCTCGGGATTTTAACCGTTGCCGGCGCCACGATCGCCATGTGCGTATTGTACGGAGCCCGGTCGAGCCTTCTCCCGCCGCATTCGGCCGTCTCGAACGGGAGCGCGAAAAATTCGGAAATTTCATCCTCTCATTCCCCAATAATTCGCGATTTTTCACGATTTTACTGGCGATAATGGGCAATATATGAGAAAATCGGGCTATATCGTCGAATTGGGGGCACAATCGTGGCAACGAGGCAGGAAGAAGTCATCGAGCTGTTCAACATGCTGCGGCGGTACAGCCGGATGTGGAAGCAGGAATGGTCTAAAGACAATCCGAAGGAGCTCTCTTTAAGCCAGGTTCAAACGTTGGACATTCTCGTTGCGGAAGGCCCGAAATCGAGCACCTATTTGTCCCAGACGCTGGGCGTGACTTCGGGCGGCATGACGGTGATTTCCGACAAGCTCGTCAAGATGGGCTTTGTAAGGCGGGTGGGCGACAGGAACGACCGCAGGGTCGTGCTGCTGGAAATTACCGAGGCGGGCGAAGCCGCGCTGAAAGAACTGCAGGAGAAAAGAGTCGCGCTGATGGAAAAGATGTTCGCTCCGCTGGACGCGGAGGAGATCCATCAGATGGTGGTGATTTACCGCAAGCTGTTGCGCACATGGGAAACGCGCGACAAATAAAAGAGGATTCGTCCCGGCGCGCCGGAACCGAATCCTCTTTATTTGCTTATAGGCTACCACATGACATATCCGGGCGATTCCGAGCCGCCCGCGATCATGCCGATCAACGGGACGGTGTACGCCACCACGATCAGCACGGCCGACACCGCGATCCACAGGCCCCAGCGCTCGAACAGTCTGGGCGTTTTTTCGGCGTTGTCGTACACTTCTCCGATCGGATACTCCGTTTTCCCCTTCGGCGATCTCAAAAGTCCGACGACGATCCGGATCAGCACCAGCAGACTGATGAACAAAATGATGCCGCCGACCGCCATCGCCGTATGATACGGCATCCACAGCACGGATTCCGGGCTGTCGTTGTACGTCGTATAATCCGTCCGCCGCGGGTTGCCAAGCAGGCCGGAGACGTGCATCGCACCGGACATGAACAGCATGCCGAGGCACCAAAGCACGGTTTGCGCGATGCCCAGCCGGTTCATGGCCGCCGTCAGGACGCGCCCCGTTACGGCCGGGATAAGCCAGTAGCCGATGCCGAAGAAGGTCAGCGCGACGCTTGTCGCCACCGTCAGGTGAAAATGGCCCGTCACCCATAGCGTATTGTGAACGACGGCGTTCATCTGGTTGCTGGCGTTGATGAGCCCGCCGGCTCCCGCCGGGATGAACACGAGCATGCCCATAAACGGGGCGAAGAAGCGGACGTCCTTCCAGGGCAGCTTGCGCACCCAGCCGAACAGGCCCCTCGCTCCCTTCGCCCGTCCGTTCAGCTCGAAGGTGGCGAACAGCGAGAACGCCGTAATGAGCGTCGGAACGACGACCATAAAGGTCAGCACCACCTGCAGGAATTTCCAGAAGGGCGAAATGCCCGGTTCCATGAGCTGATGGTGGAAGCCGACCGGAATCGAGAACAGCAGCAGCAGAATGAACGACAGCCGGGCAAGGGCGTCGCTGTAAATTTTGCCGCCGATGATTTTCGGAATGATCACATACCAGCACATGTAAGCCGGCATCAGCCAGAAGTAAACGAGCGGATGCCCGAAATACCAGAACAGCGTGCGGCTGAGCAAGACGTTGATCGTATCGGTCCATCCGAACGACCACGGAATGAATTGAAGCAGCACGGTCGCCGCCACGCCGAGCGTCGCGATCTGCCACATCAGCATCGTGACGACCGCCATGAAGCCGAGCAGCGGCGTCAGCTTGCCTCCGTTCTCCTTTCTCCATTTGCGGTACTGAGCGAATACCCCGTAGCCGCTGATCCAGCTGCCGACCACGAGGAGCACGAGCGCGATATAAAAATACGGCGAGGCTTTGAGCGGAGCGTAGAACGTATAAAGCACGGTCGCTTTGTTCAGCAAAATCAGGATCGTGCCGAGAACCGTTCCGGCCCCCATGAGCGCGAAGCCGATCCAGCCCATGCTCCGGGAGGCTTCGCCGAGCTTTCCGCCCATCGTCCGGCTGATTGCCGAATACAGAAAACCGATAATGAAAAACGTCGTAAAGACCAGCGCCATCAGCACGCCGTGCGCCGTCAGCAGCTGGTAGTAGCCGATGCCGCCCGGCAGCGTGATCGAGCCGCTCCTCACCATGCCCTGCAGCATGCCGCAGACGCCCCCGAGCAAAAGCGCTCCGTAGGCGAACAGCAAATGGGCAAGCACGAGTTTGCCGTCTTTCCGGTCAAATGTCGAGTGCATAGTTTTCGTCCTTTCGGCCTGTTAAGTGACGATCAGCTTCGCGAACATCGACTGATGTCCGACGCCGCAATATTCATTGCACAAGATTAGATACTCTCCCGGCTTGTCGAACGTGTAGGACAGATGGCTGACTTCCCCGGGAAGAACCATGAAGTTGACGGTCGTGCCCGGAATTTCGAAGCCGTGCACGACGTCGGAACTGGTCGCGGTGAATTTCACGGTCGAGCCGGCGGGAATCTCGATCTTATCCGGATTGAAGCCGAACCCGTACGCGATCAGGACGGCTTCATACTCTTTGTCCCCGGTTTGCGTCACGCCGGGCTTGTCGAAAGGCGCCGTTTCCTCGAGCCGGGTCGGATCGAGCGCATGCGCATGCGCGCTGCCCGGCGTTTGCATGCCCATCGCGAAAGCGGATACGCCGAGCATGATCAGAAACACCGCCAGCATCGACATGCCGAAAACAAGCCATATTTTTTCCAACCGATGTATGTGCATAGTGCGCTCCTCTCGCTTCCTCGCGATAGTCGGTTAACTTCTGTGAACGTACAGAATAAAAACGGACACCCAGGCCAGCGCGAGAAAGGCGCCGAGCAGCATGACGGAGACGAACGCTCCCTTGAGCGACGCCGGTTCCGGATTCGGAACGCCCGTCTCGGAACCGGCCGGTTGCGGTTTGTTGTCCGTTGTTGCAGGTTGCGCCATGTTCCTGCCTCCCTTCCCGATCGCGGATCATTCCACGATCAGCTTGCCGACCATGTCCGCATGGCCGGAACCGCACATCACGTCGCAATAAAACTTGAATTCTCCCGTCCGGTCGGCCGTGAACGTCACCGTCTTGCCGCCTTTGACGGTCTTGTCGTAGCCGTCGATTTTGAGCGAATGGTTGCCCTGCTCGTTCTCCAGCGTCAAAGCGATCGTTTCGCCCTTCGCGACCTTGATCTCCGTTTGGTCGAACTTGAAGTTGCTGGCCTTGACGGTGATCGCCTTCGTCGATCCGGCCGCGGCCGAAGACGCGGAAGACGCCGGTTGCGAGGAGGACGCCCCGCCCGTCTGGCCGCCTGCGTCACCTCCGCCGCAGGCGGTCAGCGCCAGCGCCGCCGCGATCATCCACCCTGTAAGCACACCCCAGCCTTTGGTCATTCCAATTCCCTCCAACATTGGATTGAATCGATTTCTGACCTCATCTTAAAAGCAACAAAGCCTCACCACTGTGACCGAAATCACAGCGGGAGGCCGGGAACGTGAACGTTTTGTGAAAAGCTGCACAAATTGGGTGTTGCCGTCCGGCTGCCGCAGGCCGCAACGGGGGATTTCAAAGCACGGGAGCGGCGTTGAAGCGCATTGTGAGCCCGCTTTTGAACAAATGCCGAACATGGCGCCGTAAAGCTTGATTTTCCTTGAAAAAACGGCCGCGAGCACCGAATCTTTCCCCTGATTCCGATATGGCTGCCGCAAGGCTCCTTTGACATTGCTCTCCAGGCGTCGCATAATGTTAATGCATGATTTCGGGAACGTAAACATTGGCGTTGAAAAAAGCAGGCGATTCACCCGTACGTCGGCCTGTTTTTTGGTTTGAGTTGGAATTGCCTTGCGGCTTACGCCCGATTCGGAAAGGAGAAAGGAAGGGTTTTTCATGTCGCTGCTTCCGCCTCACAAGCTGCTGCGGAACAAGCCGTTCGTTTTTTTTACGATTATCTTATTGCTGAAAAGCTGTTTGGCCTGGTTCGTCATCTTTGACGACGGCCCGTCCTGGCGGACGGTGCTTACCGAAATTCCGTTTTTCTGGATTCTGTTCTGCCTGATCGAATGGTTTTCCCGCAAGCATAAGCTGGCCTGGTATTTGCTGGTCAACCTGTTCATTACGGCGATCTTGTTTTCCGTCTTTATGTACTATAAATACTACGGCGTAATCGCCACCTACCACGCGCTCGAACAGGTCAACCAGGTGACGGCCGTCAGCAACAGCGTATTTTCCTTGATGGATCCTTATTACGTGCTGATTTTCATCGACGTCGTCATTTTGGGCATCATGCTGTTTTCCAGCAAAAAGGTTCAGAACTGGAAACGGATGAGCGCCCGCCGGGAAAACCGGAAAGTGATCGGCGCCTTGTTCACGCTGTCGGTCATTCTGTGCCTGTTCAACATTCTCCCGAACCGCGCCAGCATGAATGAACGGACGAAGGCCGAGGAGATGGGCATTCTTAACTACGAGCTGTACTCGATTCTCGACCAGTCCGAGGAAGAGATCGTGGACAAGAAGGAGATTACCCAAGCGGCCATCGATAAGCTGAAAGGCGTGCAGCCGGTTCAGCATCCGTCCTTCTGGCAGGCGGCCAAGGGCAAAAACCTGATTATCATCCAGCTGGAATCGTTCCAGAACTTCCTGATCGGCCTGAAGATCGACGGTCAGGAAGTTACGCCGAACATGAACAAGCTGGCGAAGGAAAACTTCTATTTCTCGAATTTCTATCAAATGGTCGGCCAGGGCAATACGTCCGATGCCGAATATGTCGTGAACACTTCACTTTATATTCCGCCGCACGGCGCGGCCACGATGAATTACGTGAAGAAGGCGCTGCCGAGCTTGCCGAAGCTGCTTGCCTCGCACGGTTACGATACGGCGACGTTCCATACCAACGTGGTGGAGTTCTGGAACCGCGGCGAACTGTACAAAGCGGTCGGCTTCGACCGGTACTACGACAAGGACTTTTTCGGAACGGAAGACGCCGTGTTCTTCGGCGCGTCGGATGAAGTGCTGTACCGGAAAACGGCTCCGGAGCTGAAGAAGATGGACGATGCGGACCGGCCGTTCTACGCCCACGTCATTTCCATGACCGCGCATCATCCGTTTACGATTCCGGAAGACAAATATTACATGAAGCTGCCCGAACGGTTCGAAGGAACGTTTGTCGGCGACTACATCCGGGCGCAAAACTATGCCGACCATGCACTGGGCGAATTTATCGACGAACTGAAGGCGAACGGCGTTTGGGACAACAGCGTAATCGTCATCTACGGGGACCATCTCGGTTTGCCGATTTACTCCCTGGACAACAACGAGAAGGCGCTGATGGAGGAAATTTACGGACGCCCTTACGGCTACACCGATATGATCAACATCCCGCTTATTGTGGCTTCGACGGGCATTACGTATCCGTCCGAATTCAAGCAAACGGGCGGTCAGGTCGACATTCTGCCGACGGTCGCCAACCTGCTGGGCGTCCCGCTGGACCAGCAAATTCACTTCGGCCAGGATCTGCTCAACTCGACGCAGAACCTGCTTCCGGAACGGTATTACTTGCCTTCCGGTTCGGTGATCGACGACAGCCACCTGTTCATTCCGGGCAGCGGCTACGACGACGGCGTGCACTACTCGCTTGAGGACAACTCCACCAGCGAAAGCGGCATTACCGAAGACCAGTTCGAGCGCGCGCTGGAGCTTCTGCGGCTGTCCGACAGCTACGTGAAGCAGTTGCCGGACAAAGATCCTCCGGAACAATAACTTGCGCAGATAAGAAAACGGTTGGTCAGAACGAACAATGCGTTCTGACCAACCGTTTTTGTTGCCTTTTGCTCCGTTTCGCACCGCCCGTCAAGCGTTGTAGAACGTCTCCAGCTCGCGCGCCACTTCTTCCAGGGACGCGTTGACGACCTTTTGACGCTGCGGCTTGTCGAACAGCTTCGCGATCGCGTCGGGGAACGTCTGCTCGATCCCGCACAGCCGGATCGCCTCGTCGAATTTCGCAGGGTGCGCGGTGGCCAGCGAGATGCATACGACGCCGTCGCCGCCGCAGCGCTCCGCCGCGGCGACGCCGCAGGACGAATGGGGATCAAGCAGGTAGCCTTGCCCTTGCGCGTAATACTTTTTGATCGTCGCCAGGCACTCGTCTCCGTCTACGCCATAGGCGTCGAACTCGCTTTGCGCCCGGGAGAGAATATCGGAGCCGACCTCGATTTTCCCTTCGCGTTTGAACCCTTCCATCAGTTCCGCCACTTTGGCCGGATTTTCGCCGAAAAGGTAATACAGGTAGCGTTCGAAGTTGCTGGCCACCTGAATGTCCATCGACGGGCTGTACGTGGTCTTGAAATCGCCCGGCTTGTAGAGGCCGCCGCGAATGAAGCGTTCCAGAATATTGTTCTCGTTGGTCGCGATAATCAGCTTGCGCACCGGCAGTCCCATCCGTTTGGCCAGATAGCCCGCGAAAATGTCGCCGAAGTTGCCCGTCGGCACGCTGAAATCGACCGTTTCCGCGCCCGTTTGTTTTTTCACTTGGAAATAAGCATAGAAATAATAGACCGTTTGGGCCAAAATCCGGACGAAATTGATCGAGTTGATCGCGCACAGGCGGTTTCTCGCTTTGAAGTCCAGGTCCGCAAACAGCTCCTTGATCAAGCCCTGGCAATCGTCGAAGTTACCGTGGACGGACAGGTTGAGCACATTGTCGTCCTGAACGGTCGTCATCTGCAGCTCCTGCACTTTGCTGACCTTCTGATGCGGATGCAAAATGCAGATTTTGATGCCTTCCTTGCCCCGCACGCCCTCGATGGCGGACGCCCCGGTGTCGCCCGAAGTCGCCCCGAGAATATGGATTTGCAAATTGCGCTTGGCCGCTACATATGCGTACAACTGGCCCATAAACTGCAGGGCGATGTCCTTGAACGCAAAGGTCGGACCGTGGAACAGCTCCAGCAGATACAAGCTGTCGCTCAGCTTGCGCACCGGCGTGACTTCCGGATCGCGGAACGTGGAGTAGCTTGCTTCCGCCATCGCCTTCAGGTCGTCCTGCGGAATTTCGTCATTCGTATAATAGGAAAAAATATTCAACATGAGTTCCTTATAGCTCAGCGTTTCCCATTCCTTCAGCTTCGCTGCGGGAACGACGGGGATTTCCTCCGGAACGAGCAGGCCTCCGTCATCGCCGAGCCCCATCAGAAACGCGTCGACGAACCCGATCTTCCCGACTTTGCCGCGGGTACTGATATAGCGCATGATTGGTCCTCCTTATATGCATAAACAAAGCCGGCTCTGCCGTTCGCTTTGCCGTAAAATCATGGGGGAATCCACTTTATTATCGCTTAACGGCGGGCTTGAATCAATGATTTTCAGCGCCATTGCGCAAGATATCCAGGCTGATGTCCGCCATCGTCACCTTGGCCAGTTCGCCTTCCATAGCGGCTTGCGCCCGGCGGAACGCGGTCTCCAGCGCGCCCTGGATATTGCGGCCGACCGGACATTCCGGGTTCGGATTCTCGTGCATGGCGAACAAGCCCTCCTGCTCCCCCTGGACGGCCCTGTAGACGTCGAGCAGCGTGATCTCGCTCATGGGCCGCGCCAGCTTCGCTCCCGCCACGCCCGCGCTCGTGCGGACCAGGCCGGCTTTGTTCAGCATGCCCATAATACGCCGGATCACCACCGGATTGGTGTTGACGCTGCCCGCGATCATCTCCGACGTCAGCCGGCTATCCTTGAACATATCGAGCAGCGACAAAATATGAGCCGCGACGGCAAAACGGCTGCTGATCGTCATCGTTGCCACCTCCAGTTGCCGCAGCTTTAGCGCGCCTTATGTCGCGTAAGCCGCGCTTCGGGTCGGTCAGGCTTCCTCGACCGACAGCTTTGCGTGCGCGGCGCCGGCGCGCTCGCGCGCTTTCTCCACCGTCTCCGCCGTCGCCAGCGCGACAGCCATGCGGCGGCCTGCTTTCGTGACGGGCTTGCCGAATATCCGAAGCTGCGTATCCTCAACCGCGAGCGCCTCTTCGGCTCCCGTGATCCGGTATTCGCCAAGCTCGCGCGCCGCCTTGAGCGGACGGCTCGCCCCGCAGGACACCAGCTTGATCTCCGGAATCGGCAGCCCGAGAATGGCCCGCACGTGCAGCGCAAATTCGGACAGGTTCTGGCTGACCAGCGTGACCAGCCCGGTATCGTGCGGACGCGGCGACACTTCGCTGAAATACACCTTATCCCCGGCCAGGAACAGCTCCACGCCGAACAGCCCCGCTCCGCCCAGCTCGTCCGTGACGGCGCGGGCGATGCGCTTGGCTTCCTCAAGCTGCCCTTCGGTCATGGCATGCCGCTGCCACGATTCGATATAGTCCCCGTCCTGCTGAATATGGCCGATCGGGGCGCAGAACTGCGTTCCGTTCACGGAACGGACGGTCAACAGCGTAATTTCCGAATCGAAGCGGATAAATTCCTCCACGATCACCCGGCCCTGCTGAACCCGGCCTCCCTCCATCGCGATGCGCCAGCTTTCCGCGATTTCGGCTTCGGAACGGCAGACGCTCTGGCCCTTGCCGGAGGAACTCATCAGCGGCTTGACGACGCACGGAAATCCCATCTCGCGCACGGCGGCGGCAAACTCCTCGTACGTGTCGGCAAAACGGTAACGGGCCGTCGGCAGCCCGAGCTTCTCCGCAGCCAGCCGCCGGATGCCCTCGCGGTCCATCGTCAGCCGGGCCGCGCGGGCGGTCGGAATCACGCGATAGCCCTCTTCCTCAAGCTTGACCAGCTCCGCCGTCGCAATCGCTTCGATCTCCGGCACGATCAAATCCGGCTTCTCCTTTTCCACCAGTTCGCGCAGCGCTTTCGCGTCCAGCATGTCGATGACGTAGCTGCGGTCCGCCACATGCATGGCCGGCGCCCCTTCGTAACGGTCTACCGCCACCGTCTCGACGCCCAACCTCTGCGCTTCGATGATCACTTCCTTGCCCAGTTCCCCCGAACCGAGCATAAGCAGCTTCTTTGTATGATACACCCCGCGTCAGCCCCCCGCTTTAGGTTTTGTCGAATCCATTATACACGAAAACGGGCCGGCGCTTGGGTGCGATCGGCAGCGGAAGAATTTTTCATGCCAAATAAGCCGGCCAACGCGGACCGGCTTCGCACGGGTATGAACACCCCGCATTTCACCCATCCTAAGAAGAGGATCGGAGGTGATCAACGATGGCCAAGGATGTGCTTTGCGAAGTGAATTCCTGCAAATATTGGGCAGCCGGCAACCAATGCGCCGCTTCCTCGATCTACGTCGTCAGCAATCGAGGGAAGGAAGCGCGCAATTCCGAAGAAACCGACTGCAAAACGTTCGAGCCGAAGCTTTAATTCCATGACGGCACGGGCCATGCGGCGCCGGCCTCGCAATCCGAAGCCCAGAAGCAGCCAAACCTGCTTTTGGGCTTTTCGGCTTCTTTTTGCATTATGCCCGTCGATGAGAATAATTATCACGAAAGGAATCAATCTTTTTGTCTCTGACAACATTTCTGACATAAAAATGATGTTTTTCGTTTTATGTCATCTATTTTTACATTATAATACAGACAAAAGGCATGCGTTACGTTCAAATGGGAGGGGAACCGGATGAGGCTGCTGCTGTTGAAACATTTCTCGTTCGACGACGAGAGCGCGATTGTCCGCTGGGCTGAAGCAAAACGCTTTCCGTATGCGGTCATGGACCCCTCGGGCGGAGGGCCTTTTCCCGACATGGCCGCATTCGATCTGCTGATCGTGATGGGCGGTCCGATGAGCGTATACGAGGAATCGGAGTATCCCTGGCTCCGACCGGAGAAGACGTTCATCCGCCAGGCCATCGCTTCGGGCAAAGCCATTCTCGGCATCTGCCTGGGCGGCCAAATGCTCGCCGAGCTGCTGGGCGGACGGGTATACCGCAACAAGCAAAAAGAAATCGGCTTTCACCCCATCGAGCGCACGGACAAGACGCATCCGCTTCTCGATGGGCTGCCGAACCGCTTTTATTCCTTTCAGTGGCACGGGGACGCGTTCGATTTGCCGGCGGGAGCCGTTCGGCTCGCCTTCAGCGAAGCCTGCGCGAACCAGGCCTTCGCTTTCGGCCCGCATATCCTCGGCCTGCAATTTCACCTGGAGACGACGGCCGCCTGCATGGAAGCGATGCTTAAGAGGTGGTCGGACCAAATCCGACCCGCTCCCTACATTCAAACCGCCGAACAAATCCGCGCGCAGGCCGAACGGATCGAAGCTTCGCACCGGATGCTGCACCGGATCCTGGACGCCTTTGACCGGTTGAACCGGCAGCGTCAGGCGAACTTGCCGTTGCGGTAATCCTCGTAGGCCTGAACGATTTCCTCGTACGTATTCATGACAAACGGACCTTGGGCGACGACCGGTTCGCGCAAAGGCTGGCCGGCGTACAGCAGCGCGCGAAGCTTCGTGACGGCCGCCAGTTCGATTTCGCTGCGTTCGTGGCCTTCGGCGGAATCGAGAAACAGCACGCTTCGCGTCTCGCCCTTTGTGCCGTCGCGGCCGAATCGCCCTTCTCCTTCCAGCACGAACAGAAAGCCGTTGTACGCCCCCGGCAGCTCCTGCTTTACCGCTGCTCCCGGCTCCAGCGTAAATTCGACCATCGTCACCGGGACAATATTCCGCGTACCCGCCTTCGCCTTGCCGGACGAACCGGAAAAGACGCGAATCGTCGCCCCCGGCTCGGAGCGGACCGCCATATCGGCGCTGCGCAAATTTTGATAATAGGGCTCCGTCATCTTATGCGCGCGCGGCAGGTTCACCCAAAGCTGCAGCGAATGCACCGTCTCTCCGGGCGCCGGGTCTTCCTTGTGAATCACGCCGCGGCCGGCCGTCATCCACTGGGCGTCGCCGGGCAGCAGATAGTCGATTTGATTCGTTTTGGTGTCGAAATGCTCCAGCTTGCCCTCCATCACATAGGTGACCGTCTCGATCCCCCGGTGGGGATGGAGATCGAAGGAACCGCGCCGGAACCAGTCCTCGGCCAAAAACAAGAACGGATCGTGCTCTTCCCAAAGGCCCGGCTCCAGGATATAGCTGTTGCGATGCCCCGGACCGACCTGCTGGATTGGCGCTGTCCGGACTTTGCGAATGCCGCGCGCGTACGCGCCTTGTTCGTGATGCTGAGCCATTTTGCGTTTCCCTCCCGCTTGAACGTCTTACCCGAAGTATAGTCCTTAAACTAACTTATTTCAAGTATATATATTTTTTAATGTTTGATTCGGCAAAAATAGCCCGCCCATCCGGGCAGGCTCAGCAGGCTCAGACTTTCTGCGCATCGCAGACCGGCGGCTTCTCGTC
Organism: Cohnella laeviribosi DSM 21336; assembly: GCF_000378425.1. GTDB lineage: Bacteria > Bacillota > Bacilli > Paenibacillales > Paenibacillaceae > Cohnella > Cohnella laeviribosi. The sequence continues at coordinate 21,329 of NZ_KB899837.1, forward strand.
TTAGCCGATCACGTACAGCCGGCTCGTCTCTTCCCATAGCTCACCGGGCTCCAGGCCGATCAGGCCGATGTCCTCGGCCGGCAGATCGACGTTCGGCGCGTTGACCAGGTTCACTTGCGGCTCGGGGCAGAAAAAGCCGCCCTTCGCGCCGTCGTTCCAGATCATCCATTGCTTGTACGCGGTTCCCGCATCGTACACCAGCTTGACCCCGGCGCGCGTGTCCGTCAATTCCATCCGGTTGCGGCCGTTCTGGGGCTGCGCGGTGTAATGGTTGTCCATCGCCTCGAAGAACGGCGACTGCGCGCCTTCGCGCATCCGCTGCTCTCCCTCGGACAGCGGCAGCAGCCGGCCCGTCGGGAGCATGCGCTCGTCCATTTCCCAACGCTGGCCGATGGTCAGCTTCAGCCGCATATCCTCGCTCGTGCTTCCCGGAGCAAAAGGCGCATTGACGGCGGTATGGAACGCCAGAAGGCAGGGCATCCGCTCCGTCCCTTCGTTGCGCACCCACACCCGCTGGCGAAGCCCCTCGTCCGACAGCGCATATTCAAGCTTGACGGTAAAAACAAAGGGCAAGTACCGGTATATCGGGTGCGACGCGTCCACCTTCAGCGCCAGCGTCACGCGGCTTTCGGCATCGTCGGCGCCGAAGCGCTCGACGCGCCAGGACGCCGTGTGCAAAAAGCCGTGCAGATGGTTGCCCCGCTCCGTCTCGTTCACCGGAAACTGCAGCAGCTTGCCGTTCCACGGAAACTTGCCCCCGTCGTACCGGTTCGGCGGGAACAGGATCGGAATGCCGTGCACGCCCGGATTTTTCCGGAACGCTTCCATTCCGTCCGCCCCCGGCTCGCGAAGAAAGTTGTATCCCCGCTCCGTATCGCGGAAAGCGATCAGGTTGGCGCCGATGCCGGGCAGCACCGCCGCTTCGTACGGCCCCGACCGCAGCCAGACCGCAGGTTCGCCGTGATAGGTTCCTTCGTAAGCTTGATTCGCCATTGCTCAAACGTCCTCCCCGTAAGCTTATAGGCTTGTACGTACATCTTTTCCTAGAATAGCATATCGGCCGCGAAAAGAGGACGTTTACATTGGAAATTCCGTCAATTTCGAACGAGGGTCAAAGCCACTTGAATCCGTACCGCTCCAGCAGCCGGTTCGCCGCCTCCGGACCGTCGGTTCCCGCCGCGTAGACATGAAGCGGAACCCGGTCGTCCTCGAACGCCTCCAAAATCGGGGCGAGCCATCGCCACGACGCCTCGATCTCCGGCCATTTGGCAAAAAAGGAAGCATCGCCGCTGAGCGCGTCGTGCAGCAGCCGTTCGTAGGCTTCCGGCAATTCGCCTTCCGGAATGGAATAACGAAGCCGCGTCTCGGCCGCCCCGCCGTCCGCACCGGTCAGATTAAGCTGCAGTTCGACGCTTTCCTCCGGCTGTATCCGCACCGCCAAATAATTGCGCTTCGGCTCCCCATGCGAATATTTCTCCAATGGATCGCGGAACTCGACGATGATGCGGGTCGACTTTTCGCTCATTCTTTTGCCCGTGCGGATAAAAAAAGGCACGCCGCCCCATACCGGGTCGTCCAGCTCCAAGCGGGCCGCAAAAAACGTATCCGTGCGGGACCCGGCCGCGACCCCCGGCTCGTCCAGGTAGCCCGGCACCTTCCGTCCTTCCAGCTCGCCCGGCCCGTACTGCCCCCGCACGACGAAGTTAGCGGCGTCCTGGGCCTGGATCGGGATCGCCGATTCGAGTATGCGCTGTTTGTCATACACATCCGAGTGCATCGCGGTCATCATCAGAAGCTGAAGCATATGGTTCTGGAACATGTCGCGGACGGCGCCCGCGCGGTCGTAGTAGCCCGCCCGCTCCCCGACGCCGAGCGTTTCGCTGGCGGTGATCTGGACGTTGGCCACGTAGCGGTTGTTTAAGACCGCCTTCAGCACCGGGTTGGCCGAGATGAAGGCCTGCAAATTCTGCACCATCGGCTTGCCGAGATAATGGTCCACGTAGCGGATATCCTCCGCGGGAAAAGCCTCCAGCAGCGAACGGTTCAGCTCCCGGGCGGAGGCCAGGTCGCGCCCGAACGGCTTTTCGACCGCAAGCCGCTTCCAGCCGGGACCGCCGGTCAGCCCGCTTTCCTTCAGCAAACGCGCGATCGAGGCGAACCAGTCCGGCGAGACGGACAAGTAAAACAGCCGGTTCCCGGGAATGCCGGCTTGGCGCTCCAGCCCTTCGACCCGGTCGAGCAGCCGCTTGTAATCCTCCGCCCGGTCGGCCTCCAGGATTTGATAATGGACGAGCCGCAAAAATTCGGCTTGCGCCGCCGAATCGTCCGCGCCGCGCCGGGAAAAGCGCGCGAGCGCCTCCTTCACGCGGCCGCGGAATTGCTCTTCCGAAAACGGCTTGCGCCCCAGTCCCACGATGGCGAACCCGCACGGCAGCTTGCCTTCCAGATGAAGATTATATAAGGCGGGGAACAGCTTGCGGTGCGCCAAATCCCCCGTCGCTCCGAACAAAACGAAAACCGACGAATCCATGAATGGTTCCTCCCTTCGAACAAAAACGGTCCGGCAGGACCGCGGCCCATGCGGCTTCGCGCCCGCGGCCGCACTTGTCTATGCCGATCATATCAAGCTGCCGGATGTTTCGCATGAAGGGTTGATGAAGAACGGATGAAGAGTTCATGAACGCGGCAAGCGCTGCATATAAATACGGCGGGGAGCGCCGCCTAGCGGGCGTAGCGCTCCCCGTTTTTTTCAAGTATAACACGAAATCTCGACAAGGTTATCATCCGGGCCGCGAATGTAAACCGATTCGATCGGTCCCGGCGCGACGCTTCCATATCCTTAACGGTCAACACAAAATGATCCAACCGCTCGAGCTTTATGTTTTCGCCTCTTCTACTCATTTATGTTTTTCTTGTATGCCTGCTCCAACCCGTGCCAGATCCATAAGCCGAATAGGATTCCCCCCAAGGGGAACAGGACCAGGGAAGCGGTAAGCAACGAAAAAAAGGACTGGTCAAACCGAACGCTGGAATTCTCCAAAAACGAGCTGACAAAGGGGAACAAGACGCCGCACGGAAGGCCCCATCCTATGACGCCATGATGCAGGATGAATTTCTTTTTTCCTTTTTTCCGGATTTCCTCCCACTTCTTGAACTGGCGCGCTTTCATCCTTATCCTCCTCCGTATCCGGAAATTCCGAAGCCGGATGCACGATCAATCGCTCCTTAAACCGATGAATAGCGCCCGCTTTGCGGAAAGCGCGTCTCCGGAGCCCTAGGCCTCCGTCCCGCGCTCGATGACGCCGTACAGGTACAGGTCGTAAAATTTTTGGGCGAGATCTTTCATGCTCATGCTCTCCGGCAGCATCGGGGCGTCGGCGAACGATTTGCGGACGAGCATCGTATAGATGAGCAGCACGTCCGGATCGACGTCCACGCGGACAATGCCGTCGACTTTAGCCATGCGGATCAGATCGTGGAACAGCGGAACGATGACGCCTTGCCAGCGGTCGTCCATCCGGCGGACGAGGTCCGGATAATCCTGCATCAGCTCGCGGGCAAAATCGGATTGAAAAAAACGCTCGTACTCGTTCACGTCGAAGATGCGGAGAAAGTCTTCTTTGGTCAGCTTGTCCCGCTTGCCCTTTTCGAGAATGCCCCGGAGCAGCGCGATGACGTAATTGACGATCGTTTCCAGGCAGTGCTGAAGAAGGCTCTCTTTGTCGGCAAAATATTTATAGAACGTCGCTTTGCTCACTTGCGCTTCGCGCACGATCTCTTCGACGGTGACCTGGCGGATCCCTTTCTGCAAAAAAAGCCGCTCCGCCGCTTTAAGAAGATCTTCCTGCTTGGTGGTTTTTCTGCGGACACGTTCCCTGGGCATGGCGACACGACATCCTCCTCGGCCGTTATGCTTCTATTATAACAAAAGGAAAGCCGGCGAACGCTGCAAGCGCGCGCCGGCTTCCGCATTTAAGGCCGAAGGTCCCGCCGCCGCCAGCCGGACAGCCCCGCTGCGGCAAGCGCCGCCGACAGGAGCAGCATCCAGAGCAGCGGAGGGAAGGAGACGTCGCCTCCGGGCAGCCTCGGGATATGGGTGAAAGGCGAAAGGTCGAGCGCCCAGTCCGGCAGGCCGAGCAAGGCGCCGAGCTGGCCCAGCAGCAGGAACGCGGCCAGCATTGCCCAGCTCAGCGCGGCCAGCCGCGGCAGCAGGCCGAAGAGAAGCAGCGCGATGCCGGCCGGCACGTAGACCGCGGGAAGCTGAACGAGCGCGCCGGCCAGCACGCGCGGCAACTCGCGGCCTACGTCGCCCGCGCTGAGACCGTAGGCGAGCCCGGCCGCAAGCCCGCCCGCCGCCAGCGCGGCCGCCGGGCCCGCGAGCGCGAAGAGCAGGTGTCCAGCCGCCCACCTCAGGCGGCCGACCGACGTGGCAAGCAGCGGCTCGGCGCGCCCTTCGGTTTCTTCCGTCCGCAGCCGCAACACCGCTTGGATGGCGTAGGCGGATACCGCCAGGGCCAGAATATTCATCGTTGCGGCAAAATACGTATCCGCAAGCCCGGAGCTGCCTCCGAGCTTCTCCAAAATGTCGATCAGCTGCGGGCTTTCGGCCAATCCGTCGGCCGCGCTTTTCGCGACGCCGCCCAAGGCGAGCCCGAGCGCGGCGAAGCCGGCCGACCAGCCGTACAGCGCCCCCCGCTGCAAGCGCCAGGCCAGCGCGAGCGGACTGCGGAAGCCGGGCCCGGCGGCCGCCGGACCGGGACGCGGCGGAACGATGCCGGCTCCGATGTCGCGGCGCGCCGACAAGCGGTAAGCGGTTGCCGTCAGCACGGCGACGGCCCCGAGCGCCAGCGCGAACGGCCACCAGCGTTCGTCCGCATAGGGGCGAACGCGCTGCATCCAGCCGATCGGCGACAGCCACGTCAGCCAGCCCATACCGCCGCTTTCGCCGACATCGCCGACCGCCCGCAGCGCGAACACCAGCCCGAGCGCCGTCACGGTCATGCTTCGCGCCGTTCCGGCTCCTTCCGAAAGCTGCGCGGCAACGCCCGCAGCCGCCGCAAAGACCCAGCCGGCGGCCGCCATCGACAGCCCCAGGGCAAGCGAGCCTGCCGCCGGCAGACCGGTGCCGATCAGACCGGCGGCCATGAGCAGGCCCACGGCCAGATCGGCGGAGAAGACGACGATCAGCGCGGCGGTAAGCCCCGCATGATGGCCGACGGCGGTCGCGCCAAGCAGCTCGCGGCGTCCGGCTTCCTCGTCCGTCCGCGTGTGGCGGATCACGGTCAGCGCGCTGGCCAGCGCGACGAAGATCAGGTTCAGACTCGACCGCCAGGCCGCCAGGGCGCCGACGCTCGAGCCGAACACCGGGCCGTAAAAAGCGGCCATGGCCGGATTGCTTGCAATGGTGCCGACGAAGCGCGCCCGCATCTCCTCGGACGGATACAGCTCCGCGATGCTGGAGCCGTAGCCGAGCGGAAGAAGCGCCAAGACGATCACCCAAACCGGCAGGATCAAGCGGTCTTTCCGCAGGAAAAGACGAATAAGCGAGCCGGCGCCGGTCCAAATGTCCTTGTTCATCTCCGTTCTCCTCCCGCTTCGATCCCTTCTCCGTAATGCCGCATAAACAGCTCCTCCAGCGTCGGCGGGGCGCTGACCAGGCTTCGCACGCCGAACGGAGCGAGAAAGCGGACGACCCGGACCAGCTCGCCGGCGTCGACGGCAAAGCGCGCGCGAGTGCCGCCGTCTTCGACGACCGGATCGTGCACGCCGGGCAGTTCGGACAGCCCGGCGACCGGCAACGCGGTCTCGACGGAAATGGACGTGCGGGTCAAATGCCGCAGCTCGGCGAACGTCCCCGTCTCGACGATACGCCCCTGACGAATGATGCTGACGCGGTCGCACAGCGCTTCGACCTCGGCCAGGATGTGGCTGGAGAGCAGCACCGTTTTGCCCTCCGCTTTCACCTCTCTTACGCATTGCTGAAACACCGCCTCCATCAACGGGTCCAGCCCGGAGGTCGGCTCGTCGAGGATGAACAGCTCGGCATCCGAGGCAAAGGCGGCCACCAAGGCGACCTTTTGCCGGTTGCCCTTGGAATAGGTCCGGCACTTCTTGGTCGGGTCGAGCGCAAACCGCTCCAGATATTCGGCCCGGCGTTTCGGATTCATACCGCCGCGAAGCCGGCCGAGCAGGTCGATCACCTCGCCGCCGGACAGATTCGGCCACAGGCTGACATCCCCCGGCACGTAGGCCAGCCTGCGGTGGAGCGTCACCGCGTCGCGCCACGGATCGCCGCCGAGCACGCGCGCCTGCCCTCCGTCCTTGCGAAGAAGGCCGAGCAGAATGCGGATCGTCGTCGATTTGCCCGCGCCGTTCGGACCGATGAACCCGTACACTTCGCCCTGTTCCACGCGCAGATCCACTTGGTTTAACGCCAGATGCTTGCCGTAATACTTCGTCAGCTTGTTCAGTTCGATAGCCGGCATCCAAGCCACCTCCGATTGTGAACGAATAAAATTAAAATCGTTCAAATAATAAAAATCAAATGCCAATTACGTGAACTATTATAAATAAATTCGTTCACTTTTCACGAACGCCATATCGCGCGCCGAACGGGCAAAAAAGGCCCTTTGCGCCGAAATCGCGCAGCGGACCGGAATCGGGCATAACGGCAACACCATTTGCTCCCTCTCGCACAGCCGGACGGAAAACGTTCAAGAAACACCCCCCGTTCGCGCGCCGAAAGCGGCGTTCCCGCAGGACAACCGCCGAGGACCAGGCAATAAAGCGAGTCAAAAAAAATCGCCCCGAATCTCCAACATGGAGACTTCGGGGCGATTGCATTATCCCTTGACCGAACCGGCGGCGATTCCTTCCACGATCCGGTCGCTTAAGAACAGGTACGCGACGAGGATCGGCAGGATGCTGATCATCAGCGTAGCGCCGATTGCACCCCAGTCGGTCGTATATTGGCCGACGAAGTTCTGGACGCCGACCGTCAGCGTCTTGTTCGTGTCCGAACTGATGAACGTGTTGACGAAGATGAATTCGTTCCAGTTGTAGATCAGGTTGATGATCGTCGTTGTCGCGAGCACGGAAGCGGTCATGGGCAGGATGATCCGGAAAAACATCCGGTTGACCGAGCAGCCGTCGATGATCGCCGCCTCCTCCACTTCCCGCGGCAACGCATAATAGAAGCCGAGCAAAATCATGATCGTAATCGGCATATTAAACGCGACGTACGACAGGATGAGCGACAACGGGCGATCCGTAAGGCCGAGCTCGCTGAACATGCTGAACAACGGAATGAGGGTGGAATGGACCGGAATCATCATCGCGACCATGAAGAGGCCGAGCACGAAAGCGCGTCCTTTCCATTTCATCCGCGTCAGGGCGAACGTCACCAGGCTTCCCAGCAGGACGGTGATCACGGTCGCGACGACCGTAATCCAGACGCTGTTCAGGAAGTAGACGCCGATATTGCCCGCGTTCCATACTTTCGCGTAGTTTTCCCAATGCGGATTGAGAGGCGGCGACAGCGCCGGCTGATCGAATACTTCCTGGTTGTTTTTTAACGAGAAAAACAGCAGCCATACCAGCGGAAGCAACTGCAGCACGGCCACGGCGACCAGCACGACGTAGAGCAGCGCGTAACCGAACTTGCGTCCGATCTCCGGCCTTGCTGCGGGCATGCTGTTGTTTTGAAGGCGCCCCGCGTCTCCGATCGTCATGATGCGTTCCTCCTTACGAGTATTGAATCGTGTCTTTGGCGGCGGTCAGCTTGCGGATGACCCAGGTAACGAGGAGGCAGATGACGAGCAGGAAAAAGCTGATGGCACTTCCGTAGCCGAAATCGTAAGCTCTGAACGCCTCGTGATACATGTAAGAGGCCATCACTTCGCTCGCGCCGTTCGGACCGCCGTCCGTCATGACGAAGATCAGGTCGAAATATTTCAAGGACCCGACGGCCGCCAGGACGATCGTGACCTTCACGACCTCCATCACGAGCGGAAGCTTGATCTTCCAGGCGATTTGCAGCGCGTTCGCGCCGTCGATCTTCGCCGCTTCTTCCAGCGAAGACGGAATGTTTTTTAATGCGGCATAGTAAATGAGAATGTAAAACCCTGCGTACTGCCACAAGATCGGAATGAACAAGGCATACAGTACGATCGAAGGCTCGGCAAGCCATGCGGGCGGATTGTCGATTCCGATGGAAACAAGCAAGCTGTTCAGGATGCCGTTCGTCGGATGATAAACCCGAAGCCACAGCTGGGCGATGGCCACCGACGACAACAGCATCGGGATCAGGTAAATTTTGCGGAACAGGTTCGCCCCCTTGATCCGGGCGGCCAGCACCATCGCGACGATCAGATACAGAATCAGGCTAAGCACCGAGAAGATCGCCAGCAGGCAAGAATGCCCCGCGCTGCTCCAGAATGCCTTGTCTTGCATCAACGTTTTGTAATGGCCCAGACCGATGAACGTCATCGCGCCGATGCCGTTCCATTCGTGCAAGCCGTAAAAGGCGGTCAGGACGATCGGGATATAGACGATCGCCAATATCAGAAGCAGGGCAGGCAGCACATACAGCGCAATCATTTTCTTGTTCGACAATACTTTATCCAAAGCGGCTGCACCCTTTCCGAATGAATCAGGGGATGGCGGCCCGATCCGGTCGAATCGTCCGCCTCCCCTTTATCGATGCCAGAGAACCGTCAGTTTCCTTTGGAGATGGCCGCCGTATGCTCTTGGGCGAACTTCTCCGGCGTCACGGCTTTGCCGAAGAGCGCCTGAATCATGTTCAGATGGGTTTCGGCGGCATTCGGTTTCATTTGGACATCCGCGAACAACGTAATGCTGCTCGCCTTGTTCATCTCGTTAAACAGATCGATATACAGCTGCGGCAGATCCATCGTGGACGTATCGACCTTCGTCGCCGGGATGACGCCCGCGCCGGTGACGGATTGCTCGCCCCATTTGGTCACGAAGTATTCGACGAACTTTTTCGCTTCTTCTTTGACCTTCGAGTTTTCCGATACGAACAAGCCTACGCCCGGACCGCCGACCCAGCTGTTGATGTCGCCTTTCCCGCCTTCGACCGTCGGGAACTTGAAGAAGCCTACGCTGTCGCGGAACGATTTCGGAATCTCTTCGTTGGTCGTGAAATTCGGAAGCTCCCACGTGCCCATCAGGTACATCGCCGCTTTGCCGTTCAGGAATTCCGATTTCGCTTCTTCGTTGGACAGCCCGTTGAAGCCTTTCACAAACGCATTGCTGTCGACAAGCGCTTGCACTTCTTTGGCCGCTTTCACGAGGCCTTCGTCTTCGAACGAACCGGAACCGCTGATCGCGTCGGCCAGCACTTTTTGTCCCGCGATGCGGTCTGCCAGGTACATGTACCAGAGGGAACCGGTCCAGCGGTCCTTGTTGCCCAGCGCGATCGGCGCGATGCCTTTGTCGGACAGCGTTTTCACGATTTGCTTGAATTGTTCGTACGTTTGCGGAACCTGCAAGCCGTTTTGCTCGAAAATGGTCTTGTTGTAGTAGACCGGAGCGATGTTGAATTCCAGCGGAAGCGCATACGTTTTGCCGTTAATCGCGTAAGCTTCGGTGGTTCCCGCGACGAATTTGCCGTTCAGCTCGCCCGTCAGCAGGTCGTCAAGCGGCGTAAACAGCTTGCCGTCCACGTACGGCTGCAGGAATCCGGCCGCCCAAGTCACGCCTACATCCGGCAAATTGTTCGACGAGCCCAGCACTTTCAGCTTGTTTTTGTACTGCTCGTTGTCCAGCACTTCCTGCTTGATCGTGACGTTCGGATGCTCGTTTTGGTACGCTTCGATAATCTGGTTGACGATCTTGTTCTGCCCTGCGGAGACGCCTTCCGGCCACAGATGCATGAACTGAATCGTAACCTTGTCTCCGCCGGCATCCTTGCTGCCGCTGGGTTCCGCAGCGTTCTGGCCGGCATCGTTTTTTCCGCAGCCAGCGAGAACAAGACCCAGGGTAAGCGCCAAAGCCATCGTCGTTGTCCATTTCCGCTTGAACACGTTTACAACCCCTTTTCCGTTGAAGAATTTGTTTTTGTAATCGCTTTAATGACATGCTATCACCGGATCGGGTTTGGTTGAAGGTCACGGGGATTGGGACGATGACCACTTTTATTGGATTTTTTCCTCGGAATCGGCCAGGTTTTGACGATACTGCCCCGGGCTGACCGACTCCAGGGAACGGAAGACTTTCGCGAAATATTTTGCCGACTGATAGCCGACGCGCTCGGCGATCTCCTGAATCGGCAGACGGGTGCCCGCCAGCAGCTCCTTGGCCCGCTGCACCCGCCTGCGGGTCAAGTAATCGCTGAACGTAAGGCCGGTCTGTTCCTTGAACAGCACGCTGAAATAGCTGGCGTTCAGATGCAGGCGATCCGCCACTTCGCGCAGCGACACCGGCTCCGCCAGATGCTCGTCCAGATAGCGGATCGCTTCGCGCACGAAGGTGCCGTGCTTTAGCTCCTGTTCTCCCGCTTCGATCAGCTTCGGATCGACGAGCTTCTCCATCCGCTCGATCCGATGCAGCTCTTCCTGCCTTTTGAGCGCGCGCTCGATGGCCTGAACCAGCTTGGACTTGTCGATCGGTTTCAGCAAATATTCGACGACGCCAAGCTGAAGCGCTTTATGCGCGTAGTCGAATTCGGGATAGCCGGAGATGACGACGACGACCGGCGGATGCGGCATGCCGCTTAGCGTTTCCACCAGATCAAGACCGCCGATCTCCGGCATCCGAATGTCGGTGATGAGCAGATTAGCTTCGTTCTCCTTCAGCCAGGCAAGCGCCTCGACGCCGCTCGACGCCGTTTCGATCCGGTAACGGCCGAGCGACCATGCCTCCAGCGTCTTGCGGATGCCCTGTCTCGTTCTGGGCTCATCATCTACGATCAGAATCGTCTTCATGCGGCATTCCCCCCCGAGTTTCGTTTGGGATCTCGAAGCTGAACGTGGCGCCCTGGCCCTCCGTGCTGCAAATGTTCAGGCCGCTCGCCCGACCTTCGTAATAAAGCTGCAGTCTGCGCTGGACGTTGACAATGCCGACGCCCGCGCCCCTGCCGGAGACCGAGCGGCCCTGCTCCATCGCTTCGCGCAGCGAGCGAAGCGTCGCTTCGTCGATGCCGGGCCCGTCGTCGCTGACCGACACGACGGTATATCCCGGCCGGGACGAAGCGCAGGCGCGCAGAATGACCGTTCCCGGCCCGACGCGCTGCTCTACGCCGTGCAGAATCGCGTTTTCCACCAAAGGCTGGATGAGCAGCTTCGGGGTCGGCACCCGGCGGCTCTCCTCGTCGGCTTCGATCCGCCAGGACAAGCGATCGACCATGCGCATCTCCATGATCTGCAGATAACGCTCGGCATGATCGAGCTCGTCCCCGAGCGTCACCCACTCGTCCTCGTCCGGACGGCCGATCACGTAGCGGAACAGGCCGGACATGGCGACGACGATGCGCGCCAGTTCTTCCTCCCCTTTATCCTCCAGCGCCCAATAGAACGCTTCCAACGTATTGAACAGAAAGTGCGGATTGATCTGCGCCTGCAGCGCTTTCAGCTCGGTGCGGCTCTGGTTGATCTCTTTCTGGTAAACGACTTCGATCAGCTCGTTCAAATGCGCGACCATCTGATTGTACGTGTGATTGAGTTCGTTGATCTCAACCGTGGAAGACGTGCTCGGATTCGGCCTCAGCGTGCCGAGCCGGGCGCCGCGCATCGCCTTGATCAGGTTGAGGATCGGCCGCGTGATCATCGTCGACAGAATGAACGCGAGAATCAGAAACAGCAGGCCGCCTACGGCGCCGGACACGATAACGGCGGCGCGAAGCACGGAGATGCCTTCGGTCGTATAATCGACCGGCGTCAGGATGGCGAGCGTCCAGCCGGTCGTCTCCGACCGCTCCCGGACCGCGATATACTTCTCTCCGGCGACGGTGACGTATCGGCCCGTCCCGTTGCGAATCGCCTCCGCCCCTTCGGCGGACGGGAAATCGGACGAGATCGTGCGGCCCGCTTCGTCCAGCAGCATCATCGATTCCCGGGCGGAGGGATCGCGGTCCGCCGACGAATCGGCAAGGCCGAAATAACTCCGATCGATGCGAACGGTCAAATAGCCGCCATGCGAAAAAGAGCGTTCGACAAGCCGGACCCGGCGGATGGCGACGACGACGTCCGTATCGTTCGGATCGAGCCCAAGCCAGACCAGCCGTCCCTGCTCTTGATCCGCCCTGGCGATCCATTCGGCCGGCACCCGGCTGTTCAAGCTTGCGTCGTCGAGCGGGAACAGCCTTCGGTAATCGGTCGTGTACAGCTCGAGCGAACGGATGCCCGTCGCATACGCCTGATAGTTTCCGGCAACCTGCTGCAGCGACTGGCGCTCTTCGAAGCTCGCCCGCCTCCCCTCGGCCTCACGCGCGAGAAGCCGCTGCACGGACACATTCGTGGCCACCTGCGTCGTCAGCGTATCGATCTGTCCCAGCAGCGCCTCCAGCTTGCCCGTCGCCTGAACGGCGGTCTGCTGAATATGCCGTTCGGCGCTGTTGCGCAGCAGAACCGACACCCTGTCGTAAGTAAAAATTCCGGCCGTCGCCAGCACGATCAGCATCACGAGCATAAAGCCGGTAAAAATCTGATTCCGCAACGTATTGATCCGTCCGAGCTTCATCCAACTCTCCTACCTTTCGGCCAGCACCGGTATGCCTCATCCATCGTTTACCGTTCAAACCAAGACGGTAAGCGCTATCACTTTAACTTTGGCGGAATGCATCTTCGCATTTTTCTCGCAATCCAGTATTACTAAACCTCCGTCAGGGACCTTTTGTCAATCAGAAAATGATGTTAGCTTCGCGATAAAACGCAAAAACCGCATGAAGCGAAAAATGCTCGCATGCGGTTCAATCAATGGACTTAGACCGTTTATCGAACGGGACCGGTCGACTGCCGGACGGTCAGCTCCGGCCGAATGACGACCCGCTGCTTGGCGGCGTCCGCATTGTCCAGGTTGTGGATCAACAATTGAAAAGCCTGCTTGCCCATCTGTTCGATCGGTTGAGCGACCGTCGTCAGCGGCGGGTTCGTCACGCTGGCCAAAATGGTGTCGTCAAAACCGACGATCGACAGGTCGTCCGGCACTTTGACGCCAAGCTGTCTCGCTACCTGCATGGCGCCGATCGCGAGCAAATCGTTGCAGCAAAAAATCGCCGTCGGCTTGTCTGCGCGCGCCAGCAGTTCCTGAGCGCCCCGTCTCCCCTCCTCGATCCGGTATTCGCAAATGACGATGTCGGCGTCGTCAAACGGAACGCCCATATCGAGCAGCCCCTGCTTAAAACCCCGAATGCGCTCGCGGCTGCTGCTCACCTTCAAGTTCTCGGAGAGAATGGCCATGCGGCGGTGGCCCAGTTCGGCCAAATGCCGTGCGGCCAGCATCCCGCCCACAAAGTCGTCGGCGACGACCGTATCGGCGGCCAGCGCAAACGTCTCCCGCGAGATCATGACGAAGGGAACGCCTCTTTCTTGAAGTTGCGTCAAAATGTCCAGGTTGTCGATGCCCGTCCCGATGATGATGCCGTCGACGCTGTTCTGCTCAAGCACGGAAATATACCGTTCGACGCGCTCGTCCTTGTTGTCCGTGCTGCAAATGATGACGCTGTAGCCGGTCTGATGGGCATGATCCTCGATCGCGCGGGCGATTTCGCTGAAAAAAGGGTTCGAAATATCCGGAATGAGCAGCCCCAACGTATAGGTTCTCTTCCCGACGAGCGCGGATGCGATCCGGCTCGGCTGGTAGTTGAGCTTTTCCATGATTTTGAAAATTTGCTCGCGCCGCTTCTTGCTGATCTTGCCCTTCCCGTTAATCGCATTGGATACCGTGGCGATCGACACGCCGGCCTCTTTGGCCACGTCATAAATCGTCGCTTTCATTCGGGTCCCTCTTAAGAAAATAGTAAGGGATGGGCGCGCCATCCCCTCTCTTTATTACAATTATAGGAATCCGCCGGGACGGTTGCAACCGTTGAGCGCCCGCTTACGGCTTCGCGTTTGCCGACAGGATCCAAGCGTGGTCCGGATCGTTATGAAACTTCCAGGTGCGGCGCGGACCGGCCATTACGTTCAAGTAATAAACGTCGTAGCCTGGAGGAGCCGACACCGGATGATAGCCGCAAGGCACGAGAACCGCCTCGCCGTCCTTGACCGCCAGCGTCTCGTCCAGCGAGCGGTCGTCCGTGTAGATCCGCTGAAGGGCAAACCCCTGCTCGGGCCGGACGCGAAAATAATACGTTTCCTCCAGCAGCGATTCATCCGGCAGCGCGTCCCTGTCGTGCTTGTGCGGCGGGTAGCTGGACCAGTGCCCGCCCGGCGTGAACACCTCGACCACCAGCAAGCTGTCGGCCGGTTCTTGCTCGGGCAAGATGTTGTGAACGCGGCGCTCGATCGCGCCGCTGCCGCGGATTTCGATCCCGACTTGCTCGGGCGGGATCAGCCGGGCGGGATGACCGCCGCTTCCCGGAGCGGAGCAGACGGCCAGCTCCAGCGCCGTTTTGGCCTCCACCCGGTAGCGGTCCCCGCTCGGCACGTAAACGGAGTACGGCGGCGTCTGCTCGAACACGCTCATCCTGCCGCCGATTCCCCGCCACTGCTCGGTTGAAGTGGCGACATCCGCCACCCCGCTCAGCAGGACGAGGCACACTTCCCGCGCGCCCGTCTCTTGCGCGAGCGACTGTCCTTCGGACAGCTTGAACACCTCGAAGCCGACGTACGTCCAGCCGGCAGAAGCCGGCGTAATCGAAATCAACTTGCCGCTTGCGGCGTTGGAGTCCGGGGTAATCAGCAATTTGGACAACCGTCGCACCTCCCTTTCGTCAATTGGCCTGCAGGCTCCGCAACTCCGCAATTTCGTCAAGCTTGACGACGCGATTCAGCCGGAAAGACCATTTTGCGGCCAGCGCGATGCGCTCGGCCTGCAGTCCGTCTTCGCCGTCGACCGGCACCGGCGTGCCGTTGGCTAGACTGTCGATGAACTGCCTGGCTTCGTCCTCGTACGCTTGCGCATACCGTTCCAGGAAGAAATGAAGCGGTTTGTCGGATGAGATTCCCGCTTCCGTACTGACGACCGCCGAATTGGGAAAGTCGTTCGCCGCGGCCACCGCTCCTTTCGACCCGAACACTTCGACGCGCTGGTCGTACCCGTACGCCGCTTTGCGGCTGTTGTCGATGACGCCGAACGCCCCGTTCGCGAACTTCAGCGTAATGACCGCGGTATCGATATCGCCGCATTCGGCAAACACCGGATCGACGAGCACGCCTCCCTGTGCGAAAACTTCGACGACTTCGCTTCCGGACAGAAAACGGGCCATGTCGAAATCGTGAATCGCCATATCCATAAACAGGCCGCCCGAAGTCCGGATATACGCTTCCGGCGGCGGGCTCGGATCGCGGGACGTAATCTTGACGATGTGCGGGACGCCGATCGTTCCGCTTTCCACATGTTCTTTCACCCGTTTGAAATTATGGTCGAAGCGCCGGTTGAAGCCGACTTGCAGCTTGACTCCCGCCTTGCGGACCGCCTCCAGCGCTTCCTCCGTACGCTCGATCTCCATGCTGATCGGCTTTTCGCAGAAAATATGCTTGCCCGCCTGCGCCGCCTGCTTGATCAGAGGCACATGGGTATCCGTGGAAGAACAAATAAAGACCGCATCGATGTCCGGATGATGAATCAAGTCGGCGCTTTCTTTGGTCAACAAGCCGATTCCCCGCGCCGCCGCCCAAGCTTCCAGCTCGGGACCGGCGAACAGGTCGCTGACCGCGACGACTTCCGCATTCGGATGCCGCAGCAAATTGTCGGCATGGATTTTGCCGATTCGGCCGGCGCCGATAATGCCGATCTTTAAGGTAGCCATCTGCCGTTTCCTCCTATCCTCTTCCCGAGCTGCCGAACAACCGGATTTTGGCCCGAACCGCCGCTTGAACCGCTTCCTTCGCCGGGATGAAGTAATGTCTCGGGTCGTAAGCCTGGGGATGTTCCTGAAGATATGTCCGGATTGCCGCCGTGAAGGCCATCTGATTGTCCGTGTTCATATTGATTTTGGCGGTGCCCAGCGAAATGGCCTGCAGAATTTCCTCTTCCGGCAATCCGCTTCCGCCGTGCAAGACCAGCGGCAATCCCGTCAGCCGCTGAATTTCGCCCATCCGTTCGAAGCCGAGCCGAGGCTGGCCGCGGTACGGGCCGTGGACCGAGCCGAGCGCCGGGGCAAGGCAGTCGACGCCCGTCTCCCTCGCCAGCTTGGCGCACTCCTCGGGCACGGCATACATGGCTTCCGCTTCCTCCACGATCAGATCGTCTTCCCTGCCGGTAATCCGGCCCAGCTCGGCTTCGACGGAGGCGCCAAGCGCATGCGCCGCTTCCGTTACGCGCGAAGTCACCTCGATGTTGCGCGAAAGCTCCAGATGCGAGGCGTCGATCATGACGGACGTAAAGCCTGCGCGAAGCGCCCGGATGCATAATTCATACGTGGTGCCGTGATCGAGATGAAGCGCGACCGGAACCGAAATCCGCAAATGCTCCATGAGCGAGCGGACCATGCGCGAAATTGTCTTCAGGCCGCCCATGTACGGGACATAAGCTTCGCTGACGCCGAGAATGACCGGGGCCCGTTCGGCTTCCGCGGCCAGCAGAATCGCTTGCGCGAACTCGAGGTTCAGCAGATTGAACTGGCCGACGGCGTACCGCTCTTCCAGCGCCTTTCGGAGCATTTCGGTCATGGACACGAGTGCCATCTACGTTACCCCCCATCCGCCGTTACCAACGGGCCGTCACCATTTTCTTGCGGGTGTAAAATTCGACGCCGTCGTTGCCGTTCGCATGCAAATCGCCGTAAAAAGACTTCTTCCAACCGGAAAACGGGAAGAACGCCATCGGCGCCGGAACGCCCAGGTTGACGCCGAGCATGCCCGCGTCGATCGTCTCGCGGAATTGCCGCACCGCCGCTCCGCTTTTCGTGAAAATGCAGGCGCCGTTGGCGAATTCCGAACGATTGGCGATCTCGATCGCCTCTTCCAGCGAATCGGCGCGAACGATGGACAGAACGGGGGCAAAAATTTCGTCCTGCCAAATTTTCATCCCTGCCTGCACGTTGTCGAAGAGCGTCGGGCCGACGAAATAGCCTTGGCCGCTCGCGGCGGAGTCCTTGCGTCCGTCGCGCACCAGCAGCGCGCCTTCCTTTTCTCCGATCTCGATATATTTCAAGGTCCGCTCCTTGTGGGAATCGCGAATGACGGGGCCAAGGAATACGCCGGGCTCCAATCCGTTGCCGATCGTCAAGCCGTCCGCCGCTTCCACCAGCCTCCGGACAAGCTCGTCGCCGATTTCCCCGACCGCCACGACGACCGAGCAGGCCATGCAGCGCTCGCCGGCCGAACCGAAGGCGGCGTTGATAATCTCTTTGACGGCCAGGTTCAGGTCCGCATCCGGCATGACGATGGTGTGGTTTTTGGCGCCGGCCAGCGCCTGCACGCGCTTGCCGTGGGCGGAAGCCGTCTTGTAGACGTATTCGGCCACCGGCTGGGAGCCGACGAAGGACACGGCGGCAACGCCGGGATGCTCCAGAATGCCGTTCACCACGTCATGCGCGCCGTGAACGATATTCAACACGCCATCCGGCAATCCCGCTTCGCGAAACAGCTCGGCCAGGCGGTTGGCGAGCAGCGGCGTCCGCTCCGACGGCTTGAGCACAAACGTATTGCCGCACGCGATCGCCAGCGGAAACATCCAGCACGGCACCATCATCGGAAAATTGAACGGCGTGATGCCGCCGACGACGCCTACCGGATACCGGAACATGCCCGATTCCAGATTGGTGGCGATGTCGGGAAGCTGCTTGCCCATCATCAGGTTGGGCGCTCCCGCGGCGAATTCGACGCACTCGATGCCGCGCTGCACCTCTCCGTACGCCTCGTTGTAGCTTTTGCCGTTCTCCAGGGTCACAAGGCGCGCCAGCTCCTCCCAATGGTCCACCAGCAGCTGCTGGTACTTGAACAGCACTCTGGCGCGGCGCGGCACCGGCGTGCGGCTCCACGCCTTGAACGCTTCCTTGGCGGCCGCTACCGCCCGGTCGACATCTTCCTTCGTGGACAGCGGAACCGATGCCAGCACTTCTTCCGTCGCCGGATTGTACACGGGTTCGGTTCGGTCCGTTTGCGCATCGACCCAGCGGCCTGCAATCCAATTTTTCAACACTTGCGTCATGTTAGATGCCCTCCTCTTTGCCCGGTTCAACCGTTATCCGACAATTTCGCCCCGCTCGCAGCTGGCCATATACGATTCGACTTGATCCGCCGTAGGCATGGCGTCGGAACAGCTATGGCTGGAAATGACAATGCTGGCCGCCGAGCTCCCGAACGACATGCTCTTCTCCAGTGTCCACCCCTGCATCACGCCGTACAGGAAGCCGGCGGCGTAGGCGTCGCCGGCGCCGAACGTCTTGACGACTTTGGCCGGATACGACCGGGCCCGGTGGCTCGCTCCGTCTTTGGTATAGGCGATAGAGCCCGCTTTGCCGTGCTTGATGATGACGATCCGGGCGGCGTGATCAAACCATTTTTCCGCCGTCACCCGGTCGCTGCGGTCCGGGTTGCGCTCGAACCGCTCCATCATGTCGAACTCCTCGCGCGTCCCCAGAAGGATGTCGCACTTCTCCGCCGCCAGATTGTAATAGACGGCCGTCTCCTCCTCCGACTTCCACGTGTACGGGCGATAGTCGAGATCGAAGGCCACGACGGCGCCGTGCCTGCGCGCGTAGACCAGCGCCTGAAACACCGCTTCCCTCGACGGGCTTTGCGCCAAGGCGGTTCCCGAAATCAGCAGCATTTTGGTCCGCGCGATCAGCTCCTCGCTCACCTCGCCCGGCGTCAGCTTCAAATCGGCGACATTGTCGCGGTACATCAGGATGCTGCAATCGGTCGGACTCTTGATTTCCGTAAACGCCAGCCCGGTCACCGCGCCCGTCTTGTCGACGACCACGTTCGCGGTGTCGATGCCGTTGTCGTTCAAGTAACGGTGAATAAAACGCCCCATCTGATCGTCGGCGATTTTACCGATAAAAGCGGTCTTCATGCCCAGGCGCGACATGCCGATGGCAATGTTGGCGGGAGAGCCGCCGACATATTTCGTGAACGTGCGCGTCTCCTCCATCGGCCGGTTGATCTCGTTGGCGTTTAAGTCGATGCACAGCCTGCCGATGGCCGCAAAGTCCAGTTCCCGTCCGGCGGGAAAGTTCACATACGTCATTGCGGTTGCCCCTCTTTCTCCGATAAGATGAACTGCAAATATTGCAGCGCCTTGCTTGCGTACTCGTAGGCCGGATGGACCTTCGGATCCTGCTCGCCCTCCAGCATCACCCAGCCGCTGTAGCCGCGGGCGACGAGCTCCTCGACGATAGGCCGAAAGTCAAGGTCCCCGGTTCCCGGCACCGTAAACACGCCTTTGCGGATGCAAGAGAGGAAATCGGCCCGCTCCGCTCTCGCTTCTTCAAGCAGGGCCATGCGAACGTCCTTCAGATGCACGTACGCGATACGGCCGTAGTGCTTGCGAAGCAAGGCGAGCGGGTCCGCCCCGCCGTAAACGGCATGGCCCGTGTCATAGAGCAGGTAGACAAGGTCCGGATCGGTCATCTCCATCAGCCGGTCGATTTCCTCCGGGCGTTCCACGACCGTTCCCCCGTGGTGATGGTACGTCAGCTTGAGGCCGTATTCCCGGGCAATCGCGCCGGCCGCGTTCAACCCTTCGGCAAGGCTGCGCCAGCCTGCCTCGTCCAGTCTCACCACTTCCTGCTCGCAAGGCGAACGGCGGGGGTCGAAGTGGAGGGAGCCGCCGACCTCGCATGTGCTGATGACGGTGCTGCCCATTTGATGCAAAAACTCGGCGTGCGCCCGGTAGGCTTTCAGCTCTTCGTCTCTGCGGGCAGGGTCGGAAAACAAGACCGATTTCCATTGGGACACAAGCTGCAAGCCGCGAGCCGCCAATTCCCGCTTGAGCGTCGGAATATCTTTCGGGTATTTTCGGCCCATTTCCGTTCCTTCCAGCCCAAGCCGCTGCATGTCGTCGACGATCTGCTCGAAAGTCGTTTCCTCTCCGTGTTCCTTCACGTCTTCTCCGACCCAGTTGATGGGGTGCGCCCCCAGTCGAAACGGAAAATTGGCCATCGCTTATTTCTCCTCCAAAACGGCCCGCCGAAGCGATGCAAGGTGATTGCGGCCGGGCCGGCTCATTTTCAGTACGGTTTGGCCGCTCGGATCTTCCGCTTCATGTTCTCGTGCGCCTGAACCACTTTGTCGCTTACGGACACTTCCGCAACGCCGACATTCCACCACGACTCGTAGCCGCCCGTGTTCGTCCCGGGAACGACGGGAATATGAATCAGCGTCGATACCCGCTCCTTCTTCGCTTGTTCCAGCGCGGCTTTCAGTTCGTCCGCCGTAGCGGCGAAGAACGCTTTGGCGCCGAGACTGCGGGCGTGAGCGGCAAAATCGATCGGCAAGTAGCCGCCCGTCAGCCGGCCGGTCGCCTCCTCCCGATAGCGGAACTCGTTCCCGAAGCCGTCGCTGCCATGCTCCCGCTGCAAATTGTGAATGCATTGGAAGCCGTGGTTGTCGAACAGCAGAACGGTAATCTTCTTTCCTTCCTGCAGGCTGGTGACAAGCTCCGAATGCAGCATCAGATAGCTGCCGTCTCCGACCAGCGCATACACTTCCCGGTCCGGCTCGGCCAGCGAAACGCCGAACGCGCCGCTGACTTCGTAGCCCATGCAGGAAAAGCCGTATTCCATGTGGTACGTCTTCGGCCGGGACGGCCTCCACAGCCGGTGCAAATCGCCGGGAAGGCTGCCCGCCGCGCAGACGACGACGGCATCCGGGCCGATCGTCTCCTGAATGACGCCGAGCGCTCGCGTCTGCGATAAGCCCGCCTCGTGTTCCAGCCCGAACAGCCGGTCCGCTTCGGCATCCCAGCGTCGCTTCAAGCCCGCAATCTCGTCCGCTTCGTAGCCGCTCCGGTAACCGCGTTCGGCAAGAGCCGAACCGAGGGCCCGCAAGCCGAGCTTCGCGTCGCCTGTCAGCGCGGCGCCGCTCCATTTCGCGGCATCCAGCGCGCTGACGTTGAGGTTCACAAACTGGACGTCCGGATGCGCAAAAGCCGATTTGGACGACGTCGTGAAGTCGGAATACCGGGTGCCGACGCCGATCACGGCATCCGCTTCCTTCGCCAGCAAATTCGCCGCAAGCGAACCGGTGACCCCGATCGCGCCGACGTTCAGCGGATGGTCCCACGGCAGCGCGCTTTTGCCCGCCTGCGTCTCGGCCACCGGAATGCCGAACGCTTCGGCGAATTCGCGAAGCTCCTGAACCGCCTCCGCATACAGCACGCCGCCTCCGGCTACGATGAGCGGCCTGCGCTTGCCGGCGAGCAGCTCGGCCGCGCGCCGCACGGCTTCCGCCGCAGGCGGCCGGCGGTCGATATAATGAACCCGCCGGCGGAAAAACTCCTCCGGGTAATCGTGCGCTTCCGCTTGCACGTCCTGCGGCAGCGCCAGCGTGACCGCGCCGGTCTCCGCCGGATCGGTCAGCACGCGCATGGCCTGAAGGGCGGCCGACATCAATTGCTCGGGCCGCACGATCCGGTCCCAATATTTGCTGACCGCCTTAAACGGATCGGTAGCGGAAACGGTATAATCGCTCGCCACCTCAAGCTGCTGCAGCACAGGGTCCGGCTGGCGCGAAGCGAAATTGTCGCCGGGCAGAAGCAGAACGGGAATGCGGTTGACCGTCGCCGTCGCGGCCGCCGTTACCATGTTGAGCGCGCCCGGCCCGATGGAAGTGGTGCAGGCAAAAATCTGCTTGCGATTCTTCTGCTTCGCGTAAGCGACCGCCGCATGTACCATTCCCTGCTCGTTCTTGCCTTGAATCAGCGTCAGGCTGCCCGGGCTTCGTTCCAGCGCTTCGCCGATGCCGGTTACGTTGCCGTGACCGAAGATGCCCATAACGCCCCGAACGAATTTCGTTTCCTCGCCGTCGATCGAAACATATTGGGCGTCCAGAAAACGAAGCAATGCTTGTGCCATTGTCAAGCGCACGGTTGCCAACGCCATCCCTCCATTTCTGTATTCAGCATAGGGTCAGACATTTAGATTAAGCGCTTAATCTCCCGTCTCGACTTAAGCATACACGGAATTCTCTATCCGCACAACACATTTTTTGTTACGCTTTCACCGGCGGAAAATAAGACCGAACGACACGGGACGCCGTCTCGTAGCCGGTTCGGATCGCCCGCTCGATATCCCACTCCCAATACTCCGGCCGAAATAACTCGACGGACGCCATCTCGCCGTAGCCGATCTCCTTCAGCGTCCGCAAAATCGCATCCAAATCGATGCACCCTTGGCCCGGCCATACGCGGTGCCGGTCCCGCAGCGCGCCGGCGGGCAAATCCTCGCAGTCGTCGATGTGGAAGACGAAAATGTCGGCGGGATCGGCCTGCCGCAAATCCTCCAGCCTCGAATTCATCGCATGAAAATGGAAGCAGTCCAGCACGATGCCGACGTTGTCCCGGTCCGCCGCCCGGACGATGTCGTAAGCCTGGCCGAACGTATTGACCGAGCAGTTCGGATAGCCGACAAACTCGAACGCAAGGCGAAGGCCGTACGGCCGCGCCAAGTCCGCCAAATGGCGGAGCGCGCGCACCGTCTCGTCCTTAATCGCTTGCTTCGTATAATCGCCCACGTCAAAGGCGGGCACGACGATGACGGTACGGCAGCCGATGATGCCGCCGATCTCGCCCAAAAACTTGAGGTCGTTCACGATTTGCCGAAAGCTTTCTTCGTCCCGAAAGCTGATCTGCTCAAGCGCATTGAACGCAAGCGGCCGCAGGGCGCTCCGTTCGAAGAACGCCTTCAGCTCTTGCGGCCGATGACGCCGCAAATAGTCTTTCAATTTGTCCAGCCGAATTTCGATCCCGTCGTATCCGTGCTTCTCGCAATAGGCAAGATCAAGCTCAAGCGTGGAATGCTTCATGGTGGTCGCCTGGTTGAACGCGATTTTCATACCCCTCTCCTCCCTTTGCCTGCAAAAAAATCGGGTAATCGATTACCCTACTATGGCGCAGCTGCCATGAAGCGGCGGCTTTCAGACCGGTCCCGTCGAGCCGCGAACGACAAGCTTGGGAAACATGCGGACGGTCTGCTTCGTAGGTTCGTTCCGCTCCATCCGGTTGACGATCACTTCCATGACCTTCTTCCCCAACTCCGGGAGCGGCATCGCGACCGACGTTAGCTCGGGGAACAGGAGCGAACACCAATCGGTGTTGTCGAAGCCGACGATCGACAAGTCCTTGGGGACGTCCAGTCCAAGCTTTCTGGCCGCACGCATCGCGCCGGCGGCCATGACGTCGTTGCAGCCGAATACCGCGCTCGGCCTGTCGCGGCGGCCCAGCAACCGCCCGGCGGCTTCCTCCGCTTCTTGCAGCGTGATCGTTTGGCACTCGGCCACCAGCCCCTCTTCCGCGGCGATCCCCGCCGATTGAAGAGCGGCGTAATAGCCGCGCACCCGTTCGGCGCTGCTGTACGAGCCGTCCGCGATGACGCCGATGCGCCGATGCCCGAGGGAAACCAGATGCTCAACCGCCGCCACGCCGCCGAGATAATCGTCGACCGTCACGATATCGATGGAAAACGGCGGCTTCTCAAATGCGAACAGCACGACCGGCACGCCGTCTTCCAGAAGCTCCTTCAGCACCTCGTCGTTGCGGAACTTCGAAGCGATGATGAAGCCGTCGACCCGCTTCTGGCGCATGAAGGCGACTTGCTTCGCCTCCTTCTCGGCATCGTTGTCCGTGCTGCACATGACGATGCTGAAACCCGCTTGCTGCCCCGCTTCCTCAATGTGCTTCAAAAATTAGACGTATACGGGATTGTCAATGTCGGGGATCAGCAGCGCGATCTGATACGTGAATTTCCCCTTCATGGCCGAAGCCAGAACATTGGGCCGATAGTGCAGTTCGTCGACGATTTTCAATACTTTTTGCTTCGTTTTGTCGCTGATCCGGCCCCTGTCGTTCAGCACCTTCGACACGGTGGCCGCCGATACGCCGGCGATTCTTGCAATGTCGTAAATGGTAGGTTTCATGGTCACGATCCCGTTTTTTACCCCTATTCTACCTCAAGCGGCAGCGCAAAAACGATAGCGTCCGGCCGATGCCGACTAGCGGTTTCGATTCCTCCATTCCTGCAGCTCGATTCTGCGGCCCGCTTCAAAAGACGCCTGCGCGGCGGCGGCGATTTCTTGGGCGGCCAGGCCGTCTTCCTCCGTAACCGCGGGCGTCCTCCCCTCGCGCAGCGCTTCGATGAAATGGGCCATCTCCAATTGAAACGCATCCTTGAAGCGCTCCGGAAAGGCCGGCACAATCTCGTGCGTACGGCCTTTGGACGTCAGCAGCGCAACATCGCGGCGGCGAAGCGAGCCGATGACGAGCGTCCCTTCCGTACCGACGACTTCGGCTCGAATATCGTAGCCGTATCCCGCGTTCCGGCTGCTCTCGATATCGCCGGCGGCGCCGGAGTCGAACGTCACGTACGTAAGCGACTGGTCGACATCGCCGAGCGCTTGCATAAAATCGTTGGCCAGAACGCTGCCGTGGGCGGCCACGCTTGTCACCTCCGTTCCCATCAAATAGCGGGCCGCGTCGTAATCATGAATGGCCATATCCAAAAACATGCCGCCGCTATTTGCGATAAAGGCCGCAGGCGGCGACACCGGATCGCGCGAAACGGCTTTAAAATAAATCGGGGCGCCGATATCCCCCGCCGCAATCCGCCGCTTGGCTTCGGAATAGGCGGGATCGAACCGCCTCATGAACCCGACCTGGCAGCGAACGCGGTTGGCGCGAATCGCTTCGATGACCGCGCTGGTCTCCTCCAGGTGCCGGGTCAGCGGCTTTTCGACAAACAGGTGCTTGCCGTTGCGCGCGGCACGAATCGCCAGATCCGCATGGGCAACGGTCGGCGCCGCGATGACAACCGCATCGATTTCGGGATCTTCCAGCAGGCGGTCAGGGTCGTTCGTCCAACGGGAAACGCCCAGCTCCCGCGCGATCTTCTCCGCTTGCTCCGCAACCGTATCCGCCACGCAGACGAGCTTTGCCCCCTTGATGTTCGAAGCCAAATTCAGCGCATGCCAGCAGCCGAGCCTGCCCAGTCCGATGACCCCGCAGCGAATCGACTCTCTCACGTCCATTCCTCCCTTGGAATCTCAACGGTAAACCAGTTCCATAATTTTCTCCTGGCTGGCCTCGGCCCGCGTGAGCTCTCCTTTTTTCTCCCCTTCGTGCATGACGACGATCCGGTCGCTCATGCCGAGAATCTCCGGCAGCTCGGAGGACACCATCACGATCGCTTTGCCGGTCTTGGCCAGCCTGGACATCAATTTATGAATTTCCGCTTTGGCCCCGACGTCGATTCCCCTGGTCGGTTCGTCCAAAATGAGAACATCCGGATTGCTCAGCAGCCATCTGGCCAGCAGCACCTTCTGCTGATTGCCGCCGCTCAGCCTGCCGATCTGCTGGTTGAGGCTTGGCGTTTTGATGTTCAGCCGCTCCACGAACGCGCCGCACATGTCGTTGACCAACCTCCCTTTCAGCAATCCGGCTCTGTTCAAGTACCCGTCGATGCTCGACACGATCATATTGTCCTTGACGGAAAGAGGGAGAAAAGCGCCGGTCGCTTTCCGGTCTTCCGTCAGCAATCCCATCTTGTATCGGATCGCATCTTGCGGCGATCGAATGTGCGCGCGTTCGTTCTTGACGAAAATCTCGCCTTCGTCCGGAGGGACGATGCCGAACAGGCTTTCGACGACTTCCGTCCTGCCGGAGCCCATCAGCCCCGCAATGCCCAGAATTTCGCCGCTTCGCACTTCGAAGCTTACCTTTCGAAACTTGCCTTTGCGCGTCAAATTTTTGACGGACAGCAACACCTCGCCGATTGGCGCTTCGTCCTTATGGAACACCTGTTTGATCTCCCGGCCGACCATCATTTGAATCAGCGATTCCGGGTTCAGCTCGCCGGCCGGCTTCGAACCGACGAATTGTCCATCCCGAAACACGGTAATCTCGTCGCAAATGCGAAAGATCTCATCCATTTTGTGCGAGATGTAAATGATCGTAACGCCTTTGGCCTTCAGAGAAGCGATCATCCCGAACAACCGCTCGACTTCCCTTTCCGTGATGGCCGAAGTCGGTTCGTCCATAATGATCAGGTCGGCATTGCGCGAAACGGCGGCGGCGATTTCGACCATCTGCATATTCGCGATGCTGAGGTCGGCCATTCTGGCGTTGGGGTCAATGTCGATTTTCAGCGAATCAAACAGCTTACGCGCGTCCTCGACCATTTTTTTCTTGCGAATCCAGCCGAAGCTCTTCGTCGGTTCCCGTCCCAGAAAAAGATTCTCCGCCACCGTCATCTCCGGCACAGGCGTCAGCTCCTGATGGATCATCGAAATCCCGAGCCGCAAGGCGTCCTTGGATCCGGAAAGCTTGACTTCCTCGCCCTTGTACTTGATCGTTCCCCGGTCGGGCGTGTAGATGCCGAAAATGATCTTCATCAGCGTCGATTTGCCGGCCCCGTTCTCGCCCATTAAGGCGTGAACCGTTCCTTTTCGCACTTTCAGTTGAATATTGTCCAGCGCTTTCACGCCGGGAAACTCCTTGGTAATGTTCGTCAGCTCCAAAATATAGTCCGGGTTCATCCGGATCACCTCCCGCAGCGCCTTCTTCACGGCCGCTATTTTCGCCTGTTCTTCCGCGAATCGATCAGCACGGCGGTCGTGATAATCGCGCCTTTCAGAATCTGCTGCCAATACGAAGACACATTCAGCAAGTCCAATCCGTTGTTCATAACCCCGATAATGAGCGCGCCGATAATCGTCCCGCCAATGGTGCCGATGCCGCCGGCAAGGCTCGTGCCGCCGATGACCGCGGCCGCGATCGCGTCCAGCTCGTACATCGTGCCGGCGGTCGGCTGTCCGGAAGCGATGCGCGAGGTCAAAATAATGCCGGCGACGGACGACAGCAGACCCGCGTACGCATAGAGCATGATTTTGTACTTGTCGACGTTGATGCCGGCAATCCGCGCAGCCTGCTCGTTGCCTCCGATGGCGTAAATGTATTTGCCGAATTTGGTTTTATTGAGCAAAAGATAAGACACGACGCCGACGAAGAGAAAAATCAGAATCGGCACCGGAATGCCGAGCAAGCTGCCTTGGCCGATAAACCGGAACGAATCCGACAAATTCCCGATCGGCCTTCCGCCGGTATACAGCAGCGCAGCGCCTCTTGCGGCCGTCATCATGCCGAGCGTCACGATAAACGGGGCGATTTTGCCCTTCGCGATGATCGTTCCGTTGATCAGGCCCGTCAGCACTCCGATTCCCAGCCCCGCCAAAATCGTCAGCACGAGCGGATATTCGCCCGGATGGGCCAGCGTCGCGACAACGACCGAAACCAGCGCAATGACCGAGCCCGAGGACAGATCGATCCCCGTCGTAATGATGACGAACGTGACGCCGATCGCCACGATCCCGACCACCGACATCTGGCGGACAATGTTGAGCAGGTTGTCGGCGGTCAGAAAAGTAGGCGTCAGCAAGGACATCAAAATCATTAACGCGATGAGCACCAGCAGCATGCCGTAGCGGCTGAGCAACGAAGCGAGCGTAAACGGGCCGCTTCGGCCGCCAAGCTTTTGTTCCGTCACTACGGTGGATTCGTTCATCTTTAACCATCCCTCGCCATCTGTTCTGTCTTTTCGATCCGCGACGGGCTGCGAGCCGCAGCGCGTATTCCGTGCGCGATAAAAACATATCGCAAAGACATGCTCTTATCGCGCAGTCGCGCAGAATATCCGTCGGGCTTACTCCCACTTCTTCACGTACTCGTCGACATTGTCTTTCGTGACCAGCTCGTAAGGAACGTACACGTTCTTCTCCACTTGCTCACCTCTCGCCGCTTTAATCGCCGTCTCAAGACCGGATTTGCCCTGGCCGTCGGCATTTTGGAATACCGTTACTTGCAGCTTGCCGGACTTGACGTATTCGAGGGCATCCGGCGTCGCGTCGACGCCGGCGAATATCATGCCGTCGGCTTTGTTCGCCGCTTCCGCCGCCATGATGGCGCCGATCGCCATCTCGTCGTTGTTGGACACGACGGCATCGATTTTTTTGCCGGAATTCAGCCAGTTCTCCATGAGCGCCATCCCTTTCGCGCGATCCCAGGAGGCGGTGCCTTCCAGCACGATCGACATATCCGGGTACTTGCCGATCACCTGCTTGTTCCCTTCCGTGCGCTTGATTTGCGCCTCCTGGCCCAACTGCCCGGTCATAATCGCGATGTTGCCTTTGCCGCCAAGCAGCTTTGCGACTTCCTCCATCTGCATGACCCCGGCGGTAATGGACTCCGAGCCGACATACGACGCCGCTTTGTCGACCCCTTCGAACCAGCGGTTGACGACGACAATCGGAATATTCGCCTTGTTCGCTCTGTCGACGATATCGACGGCCGAGACCGTGTCCACGGGAACCATCACGATCGCATCCACTTTCTGCGAAATGAACGTTTCGATCTGGGCCAACTGCTTGCTGGCGTCGTTTTGCGCATCCACATAGGTCACGTTCACGCCGTCCTGCGTCTTCTGATATTTCTCCATTCCTTCTTGCAAATAGCTCAGCCACTTGTCGCTGAAGTCGGGAAGCGCCGCGCCGATGTGGATTTGGCCGCCGCCGGATTCGCTGCCGGAAGCTTGAGCGGGTGCCTGCGATTCGGCGTTGCCCCCTTTGGATGCGCATCCGGCGACAACCAGCGCCAGACAGATCAGACTCGCCAACAAGGCTGAAAACATCGTTTTCTTCATCGATCGGTTTCCCCCTCAATAAGGATGGACTTGCGGAATTGCAATTGCACAATCAGCGCAGGAATTCCCCGAGGCTTGAGTCTGTCCGCACTCGCCGCCTCACCTCCCCTCAAAGAAAATCAAATTAAGATTTTCTCACGAATTGTAATCGCTTTCATATTTATTAAGATAGGTGCTGCTTGTCGCTGCTCTAAACGCTGGGTAGTCTCGTCGGAAGTGGGGTCTATGGATCTTGTTGAAAGCGAGGGTAATCGATGAATTTAAATTGTTGGATTAAGCGATTCACTTATAAGCTGAAAGGGTTAGCATTAATAAGTCCGCTGACCAAAGGGTTCTTTAAGCCAAAACAGAGCAGATTCATGAGGAAAATTGAATTAAGCGCTTTACCTACGTAACATCATAATGGATTCGTTTTCAGAAATCAATATCTTTTTTGAAAATTTATGTTTTTGTCTGCTCCGTTCTCGCCATGCGCCGGGAAGTTCCGTCGGAACCGTTCCCGGATCCGCCGGCTCATCGCCAGGCAGATTTCCCACAAATCGGCGACAGGCTGCCCGGTGAACGGCATCGTATGCATGTATCCCGGCGGACCGAATTCGGGCGTAAAGACAGGAACGCTAAATTAATCGCTTAACCCTTATATGCATCATATTTTGAATGTTAAAAAAAACACAAGATGAAAATGGAATGGTAAATGGATTAATTTGAAAAAACGGGGAGGCTGGTATCATTTTTATCAATGCGAAATTTTTTTCGGCTGTCGTTTCTCCGTTGTCGTCGCTGAATGGATGGACGCAATTTCAACAGCGGAATCCGTAGCCGAGGGCGAAAAAAATAAAAATACCGGATTGCCTGATAACGATTCTTGGGGCTTCTCCAAAAGGACCTTCTAAATACGAACTAATAGTTTGGCTTCTCGATTTAAAGCAAAAAGAAAACCACATGGAGTTGTCACACTCGCATGTGGTCCAAAAGTTCAATCTTACCGAACCAAGCTATGCGCTATACAACTTAAGAAAAGCTGTTTTTTATCGGTTGCGTATAATCCCAACGGATTAATCGAATATTATATTCTTTTTGTAAAAGATCCGCTCGAATTACACTATCAGTAGTGAATCTACCATCTTTTTTTATAATTGAAGCATCAGGAAAATTATGTTTAAAATAAACTGATTCACTTAAATCTCCCATATAATACCTCGGACTTCCGGGGTTGTAATAGATTTCTGTAGTATCATCGACTTTGAGTAATGTAACTCTTTCTTTTCCGCTAGCTAATCGTTGCTTCCATTTACGATATTTTCCTTGGCCTTCGTCAACACCAACACCATCATACTCGCATATTAAAGTATCATTAATAACCATTCGTCGTCCATTAATCTCATATTCCAACCGAAACGGAAATTCCCCATATGTGATTGCCGGATGTGGCGGGTTTGGCTGGGTTTTAACTCCAATATACAAGAACAACCAAGGCCAAACAGAATAAATAATTATTGATATTGCTAACAGAAGTGTGAAAAAACCTACTATACTAACTAGTTTTCTTTTCACTAATATCCCGCCTCGTTATAGTCCCTAGTAGTGGTGTAAAATGGCACCGAACTTCTTGACAAGGGAAGCCACGGTATGATTTCTACTAAAGTGACGCGACTCTACTTTAGAAAGAGGATCAAACCGTGGCTTCTATAGATAGAATGTCACTTTTGGAGCTTTTACGCAAGTCCGGTTCTGACGGTGATGTGGATTTTTTAAAGGAAGCCTTGAATGTTCTTGTTCATTCCTTGATGGAGGCGGAAGTAGCGGCCCAGATCGGTGCCGAGCGTTATGAACGAAACACGGAAAGAACCAACCAGCGGAAACGGTTACCGGCAACGGGAGTGGCATACCCGGGTCGGCACGCTCGATCTGAGCATTCCGAAGCTTCGCAAAGGCAGCTATTTTCCCTCCCTGCTTGAACCCCGGAAGCGTGCGGAAAAGGCATTGCTTTCCGTTGTACAGG
>NZ_KB899838.1 GCF_000378425.1 Cohnella laeviribosi DSM 21336
GGGCAATAACCGCATGATGGACAAGGAGGTGACGCTTTTTCCGCTGCCGGACTCCCCTACGATGCCCAGCGTTTCTCCCTTTTCCAGCGAGAAGCTGATGCCGTCCACCACGCGGACGGGGCCGGACGGGCCGGCAAATTCTACGGTCAGATTGTCGACGGACAGAAGCTTGGTCATCGTTGCCTCCCGTGCTCAGGTGGGAAACCCCCGAAGGGATTCGGGGGCCTTGTCTTGATCTTATTTATAGAGCGAAACGAACCGAATGATTTCATCCGGGTAGAAAATGTAACCCTTGACGTCCTTGCTGAAGCCGGCGATCAGATTGCTTTCGTACAGATACGCCCACGGAGCGTCGGCCGTAACGATTTTTTGGACTTCCTTGTAAAGCTCCGTCCGCTTGGCTTCGTCCGGTTCCACGTTGGCTTTGGCCAGCAGTTCGTCCACTTGCTTGTTCGAGTACCCCGTGTAGTTGGAGGCGCCTTTGCTGTCGAGCAAAAAGCCGTAGTGGTAGGACGGGTCGTTCACAAGCGACGTATACTTGCCGAGGAAGGCGGCCGCCTGCTTGTTGTTGACCAGCTCGCGGTATTGGGCCGGGGCCACTTTCTTGATGTTCAACGTCACCCCGATTTTCTCCAGGTCGGCTTTCAGCAGAACCGCAATGTCCTCATAGTCTTGCGTAGAAGAATTGACCACCAGATCGAAGGTAAAGCCATTTTCGTACCCGGCTTCCTTCAGCAGGGACTTCGCTTTTTCCAAATCGAATTTATACGGGTTCCCTTCGGACGTGTGCGCCGGCGATTTGCTCGAGATCGAGCTGGTCATGGGGGAAGCCTGTCCGTACATGACGCTCTGGATCAGCTTCTGCTGGTCGATGGCGTAGTTGATCGCCTGGCGGACTTTCAACTGGTCGAACGGTTTGAATTTGGCGTTCATGCCCAGGTAGACGATCCGGTTCGTGGAATCCGATTGGATGACCACGTTGTCCTTTTGCTTCAGGCTCTCCACGTCTTTCGGAGGAATGTCGAGCGCGACGTCGACATCGCCCTTCTCCAGCATCAGCTCGCGGTTCGAAGCTTCCTTGACGTATTTCACGATCACTTTGTCAACCTTCGGCGCGCCCTTCCAGTAGTTCTTGTTCGCCACGAACACCGCTTCCGAAGCGGGGTCCCATTTCTCCAGGGAGAACGGGCCGGAACCGGCCGAGTGCCGCGTCAAATAATCGTCCGGTTGGCCTTTGGCGACGGACGGGTCCACGATGGAGAACGTGAAGGTGGCCAGATACTTCAGGAACAAATGGTTCGGCGCGTTCAGCTTGAACTCGACGGTTCTGTCGTCGATTTTGTTGACCGATTGGATGTTGGCGAGTTTGTACAGGCTACCGCCTTCGCCTTTCGTCTGCACCCGTTCGAACGAATACAGCACCGCGTCGGCGTTCACCGGGTTGCCGCTTTGGAATTTCACGCCGTCCCGCAAGGTGAACGTGTAGGTTTTCAGATCGTCGGACACGGTCCATTTTTCGGCCAGGGAAGGCTCGATTTTGTCGGTGCGGCCAATCGTCTTGCCGTCCTTTTCTTCCGTTCCGCTTGTGACGAGCTGATCGTACAGCGCGAACGCGTAGGAAGCGGAGGTTAAATCGCCCGCCTCGTGCGGGTCCATCGTTTGGCCGGCGCCTTGCGAATACGCGATCGTAATCGTCTTCGCGCCGGCAGACTCAGCCGGCTGCGACGACTGCGCCCCGCTGTCGGAAGCGCTCGGGCTCGCGCCCGCGCCTTCTCTCGGATTCGCGCTTTTGGTGCAGCCGGCAAGCAGCAAGACGACCAATAACGTAGAGATGAAAACCAGCAGCTTTTGTCGTTTCATTTTTGTCCACTCCCAAACGATGAAGTATCTCTTCTATTTATTTAGTGGAACGGCTGTGAGGGTCCAGTTCGTCCCGCAGCCCGTCCCCAAGCAGGAAAAATCCGAAAATGGTCGTGGCAATGGCCAATCCGGGAAAGACCGTCATCCACCATTCGCCCGACAGAATATAGTCCCGTCCGTACGAGATCATCGCGCCCCATTCCGCGGTCGGCGGCCTTACGCCAAGCCCGATAAAATTCAGGCTCGACGTGGTGAGGACGGCGGAACCGAGTCCGAGCGTAATCTGCACCAGCAAGGGGCCGAAGGCGTTCGGCAGCACGTGATGGAGCAAAATCCAATGGTGCCGGACGCCCAGCGCCCGGCTGGCTTCGATGTATTCATGCTCCTTGATGACGACGGTCTGGCCGTACATGAGCCGGGCGAACTCCGGTATGGCGACGATCCCGACGGCCAGCAGCGCGCCCAAAAGCCCCGGTCCGATGGAGGCCGCAAGCGCCATGGCCAGAATCAGCGACGGAAACGCAAGCAGCGAATCCATGGCGCGCATGATGAGATTGCCGGTTTTTCCGCCGAAATAGCCTGCGACGGCGCCCAGCGGAATGCCGATGACGCAGGCGATGCCGACGGACACCATGCCCGTCCATACGGTGACCCGCGCTCCGTACAGGACGCGGCTGAATATGTCCCTTCCGAAATTGTCGGTGCCGAACCAATGCTCGGAATTGGGCGGCAGCAGCTTGTCCTCCGGATTCAGCTCATTCGGGTGGTAAGGCGCCAGCAGCGGCGCAAGCAGCGCCAGCAAGATCCAAACCGACACGATCGACAACCCGATGACTGTCAACCGGTTACGCAGCAATGTTCTCAGCTTAATCATAACGCACCCTCGGATCCAATACGCCGTACAGCAACTCGACCAGAAGATTCACCGCGCCGTAGAGCACGGCGCTGATCAGCGTCATGGCCTGAATCGGCGCGTAGTCGGCGGAAAGAATCGATTCCGTAACGTAATTGCCGACCCCCGGCCACGCGAAGATCGTTTCGGTGATCACGGCTCCTCCGAGCAGATAGCCGAACTGCAGTCCGATCACCGTCAACGCGGGGATTAGGGAATTCATGAGACCGTGCTTGCAAATGACGGCCGTTTCCGACAGCCCTTTGGCTTTTGCCGTCCTCATGAAATCCTGCTTGATGACTTCCAGCATGCTCGCCCTGATCATTTTCGTCACGATCGCGATCGTCCCCATGCTCAAACAAAAGGCCGGCATGAGCAGATGGAGCAGGGAATCCTTCAACGCGACCATATCCCAGCTCAGCAGGCTGTCCACCACATAAAGCCCCGTCACATGCGTCGGAGGATAAATGCCGTCGCTGATGCGGCCGACCGGAGCGGGCAACCAGCCGAGCTTCGAATAGAACAGCGCGATCAGCAGCAGCCCCAGCCAGAAGATCGGCACGGACGACCCGACAAACGATAGAAACCGCGCGATGTGGTCGAATACCGAGTTTTGCTTTGCGGCCCCCAAGATGCCGAGAGGCAGCGCGACGATCAGGGCAATGATCATGCTGGCCAGCGTAAGCTCAAGCGTGGCGGGGAACCGCGTGATGAAATCCGAGGCTACGGGATGACCCGTGTGCCAGGCGTATCCGAGGTCTCCCCTCGCCAATTGCTTCAGATATTCCCATAGCTGCACCAGCAGCGGCTGGTCGAACCCGTACTGGGCGCGAACTTTGTCCACGAACTCCGGCAACGCCTGCTCGCCCGTTATCATCAGGGCTGGATCGCCCGGCAGCACCCTGGTCAAGATGAATGTGATCACGATGATCCCGGCCAAGCTCGGCACCATCATCGCGATACGCCGGATCGCGTATGCCAGCAACTCCCTTCATCCTCCTTAACTCGTACCATGCGGCGGCTAAATGCCCAGCAAGCCGAAAAACTCAAACCGGACCGCCTCTGCCGCCAATTGTTCAGGCGTAAGATTCGCCAAATCGGAATCCGGAGGAACGGGGCCGAACAGCCATCTGGCGACAATCCCTTCGATCAGGCTCATCAGGAGCGCCGCCCGCACGTGCAGATCCATCGATTCCGGCAGCATGCCGAACTCGATGGCCCTTTGGATATTGCGCCTGAACGCTTCCTCCATGGCAACGCGCGCCTCCCTGAAGGCTTGGCGGATCGCCTCGTCCTCGCCGCGCTCGGTCAGCAGCAGTTCCATAAAATAACGGTTGTCGCGGGCGAACCGGAAAATGTCGGCCAGCAGCCGCTGAGAGCCCTGAACCATCTCCTGCACGGTCCCGGGCTCGGTCCGATAGCCTTTGCCGATGACCTGAAGCAAGCGTTCCTTCCCGGATTGGATAATTTCGAGCGCAATCGATTCTTTGCTTTTGAAATACCAGTAAAACGTTCCTTGCGCCACGCCGGCCTGGGCCACAATATCGGAAATCTTCGTTTTGTGATAACCGTATTTGGCGAACCGTTCCACCGCAATCGCCAGCAGTTGCTCCCTGCGCAAATCCCGCTGCGTTGCTTGCTGATCAGAGGCGATAACTACCCCTCCCTCCAGATTGACTGGTCAGTCAGTATTGATATTTTATCGGGTTACTCGGATTTTGTCAACGATCCTTTCTGGTCAAAACGGAAACGCTCCTCCTCTTGTCCGGACCGGACAGAGAGGCGAGGAGCGCATTGAACCCGTTATTCCGGCATCCATCGGATCGATCAGGACAAGGCTACCGCACCCGGGGAGGCGGGCTCACTCATCGCGAAACGCTGCGTCAAGCGTCCGCAGATCGGGATCGTCGATGTCCCAGCCGACGCCGCCTACGTTTTCCTCCACCTGTGCGGCCGTCTTGGCCCCTGCGATAATGGAAGTGACCGCGGGATTCGCCGCCAGCCAGCGCAAGGCGACCTGCCCGGGCGTTTTTCCGTACTTGGCTGCGATTTCTTTCAGACGCTCCGCCTTCCGCTGAAGCAGGTTATATGGAGACTGAAGAGAGACGATCGGCGCGATCGCCTGCGCTTCCCTTAGCTGTTCGACCGAG
This sequence comes from Cohnella laeviribosi DSM 21336, assembly GCF_000378425.1. Lineage (GTDB taxonomy): Bacteria > Bacillota > Bacilli > Paenibacillales > Paenibacillaceae > Cohnella > Cohnella laeviribosi. The sequence goes on from NZ_KB899838.1 coordinate 4,903, forward strand.
AAATTGGACACGCCGATATGGCGGATCTTCCCCTCCTGGACAAGATCCTTCAGCGCGCCGATCGTTTCGGCGATCGGCACTTTTCCGGTCGGGTCCGGCCAGTGCACCTGGTACAGATCGATGTAGTCCGTTCCGAGCCGCTTCAGGCTTTCGTCCACTTCTCGGCGCGCGCCCGCGGCGGATACGTCGTTATGGATTCCGTTCGCATCCCAGACCAATCCGAATTTGGTCGCGATGATCACCTGTTTTCGAAACGGCTTCAGCACCCGGCCCAGCAGGCGCTCCGATTCGCCAAAGCCGTATACGGGGGCGGTATCGAAGAAGTTGACCCCCTCTTCGTAGGCGCGGATGATCGCCTCTTCCAGCTCGCTTTCGGTGACGCGGCCCCATCCCACTTTGCCTGCGGCCCAAGCGCCGAAGCCGATCACCGATACCTCAAGACCGCTGCTTCCCAGCTTTCTTTTCTCCATCCGAAATCCTCCTCCTTTATCGATGCGCCGGATCTTTTCTCAAAAACGAAAAGGCCAGCGCCAATACCAAAATGCCGCCTTTGACGATGTCCTGCGCGAAATAAGGCACGTTCATCATCGTCAGCCCGTTCAGCAGCACGCCGATCAGAATCGATCCGAGCAGCGTGCCGACGACGCTCGGCCGCTTCTCCCCGAACAAGGCGTACCCGATATAAGCCGACGCGACCGCATCCATCAGCAGCGGGGCTCCCGCGGACACCTGTCCCGTGCCGATCCGGCTGGCGAGCAAAATCCCGCCCAGGGCCGCAAACAAGCCGCTCACGACATACGCGAACACCCGATAGCCGGACACCGAAATGCCGAACAGATTGGCCGCTTCCGGATTGCCTCCGACCATATACATGCGCCGGCCGAACGTGGTGAATTCGAGAAACAGATAGGAGATCAAGACGAACGCCAGCATCAAAAGGACCGGCATCGGCACGCCGAACAGCTCCCCCTGGCCGATGAATTTAAAGGAAGGAATGAAGCGCCCGGTTTGTTCCCCGACGGAAGACGGCATCCCTTCGTAAATCGAATAGCCTTTCGAATAGGTGAGCTGGATCCCGTTGACCATGTACATGACCGCCAGCGTGGCGAGCAGATCCGGAAGCTTGAGTTTGACGATGAGCAGCGCGTTGAGCAGCCCCACGAAGACGCCGCACAGCAACGGGATCAGCAAGGCCACGAGCAGCTCCTGCCGGTGCAGCACCAGGGCGGAGGCTGCGGCGATCGTCGCCAGGCTGGTCGTGGAGCCGACAGACACGTCGAAGCCGTCGACCACCAGACTGAACGTCACGCCCAGCGCAAGAAACGTCACAATCGAAATGGATCGTAAAATATCGCTTAAATTGCTGTACGTAAAAAAGTGCTCGTTCACGACGGAAAAATAAGCGATAACGCCGACAATCGTAATGACGGCGCCGTAGCGGAACAACCATTCCGGCACCGTTTTTGTCGCCGGCAACCGTTCTTTTGACCGGACTTCAATTGCCTCCACTCGGCTGTTCTCCCCTTTCCGCAACCGATAACAGCATCTCCGCCGTTGCCTTGTCGGAGCACATCCATGCGACGATCCGCCGCCGGGACAGGACAAAGATCCGGTCGGCGATGCGCAGCGCATCATCCGGCTCGGCCGTCAAATACAAGATCGAAGCCCCCTGGTCCGCCAAGGATTCGATCATTCGAAAGATCGTCTCCTTGGCGGCCACGTCGATGCCTTTCATCGGCTCGTCGAAAATGGCCAGCACCGGCTTGCGCGCAAACCACTTCGCGATCGCCACCTTCTGCTGGTTCCCGCCGCTGAGCGCGCCCGCTTTGTAAGAAGGGATCGCCGGCGATATGGCGAACGCGCCGATCAGTTCCCGGGCGTAGGCGATTTCCCTGGATTTGAAGATCCAGCCCCGGAAAGAAAGCGCCAAGTGCGTCCGGATATCGTACCGTTTCCAAATCCCCTGCTTTCCTCTCTCTTCGGGAACGAACGCAAGCCCCTGACGGGCGGCCCCGCGCGTTCCCCGGATCAGGCGCTCGTTGCCGCGGATCAAGGCGCGGTAGGGCTTCGAGGCTCCGAACAGCGCGCGCGCAAGACGGGTTTTTCCGCTGCCCAGCAGGCCGAAGCCGACCACGATTTCCCCCGGCTTGAGCCCCAAGCCGATGCCGGGGGCATCGGGATCGAGCGGGAGGCCGCGAACCGCGAATTGCTCCGGACCTTCAAACTCCTTGTATGGCCGGCGCCGAATCGACGCTTCCCCTCCGGTCATCGCGGCCACCACCTCTTCCAGCGTGGTCTGGCCGGTCTTTCGCTCCAGGACCAGCTTGCCGCCGCGAAGAACGCTGATCCGATCGGACAAAGCGAAGATCTCGTTCATCCGGTGGGAAACGAACACGATCCCGATGCCCTGCCGCTTGAGCTCCTCGATCAGCTGGCCGAACCGCTCCGCCTCTTTCCGGTCGAACGAGGCCGTCGGCTCGTCCAGCAGCAAGTACTTTGCCTGTCCCGCCACGGCCCGTACGATCGAAAGCATTTGCTTCTCGTAAATGGACAGCGAAGCCACCGGCCGGTTGACGTTCCAGTCCAGTCCGAAGCGCCGCAGCATCTCCCGGGCCCTGAGACGGTTAGTCCGCCGGGAGAAACCGATTCGGCGCTCATCCTTGAGCAGGCCGACCGTCAGATTCTCGTGCACCGTAAGCGCCGGAACCAGTCCGCGGTCGACCTCCTGCGTCAAAAAGACGATTCCCGCCGCCGCGGCTTCCTTCGGGGATCGGAACGCAACGGGACGACGGTCGATCTCGACCGTCCCCCCCTGTGGAATATACACCCCGGCGGCCAGATGGAGCAGGGTGCTTTTTCCCGCTCCGTTCATGCCCAGCAAGGCATGCACTTCGCCCGGCGCGACCGCGAACGTAACCCGGTCCAGCACCTTTTGGGCGCCGAATCCATGCTCGATAGACCGAAGAACAAGCGTCATTTTTGAGCCCTCTTCGCAAGTTCCTCCATCCACGGCGATTTGGCCGTATCGGAGCTGCCCCAGCCCGGCACGTACTTGCCGAGATCGGCAAACGAGATTTTTTCTTTAGGCAACGCGGATTTCAGGATCAAATGGGGCTCGATCGACACGCTGTCCGGAACCGTTTCCCCGGCAACCTTCTGATAGACGAGCCGGGTTTGGATCTGGCCGATGTCCGTCGGATTCGTGGCGGACGCCGCGACCCACGGACTGTCCTCCGCCTGAAACAGCGGCAAGTCTTCTTCCGTCAGGTCGATGCCGTATATTTTGATGTCGGTGCGCCCCGATTGCTTGATCGCCTGGTATGCGCCGCGGGTGAATTCGTTCCATGTGGTGTAAATCGCCTGCAGCTGCCCCGGTTCCGGATATTTCTTGAGCCAAGCGTCGACTTGGGCCTGCGTGTCCAGCGCCGTATTGGCGGTTACGCTTCCCGCGCGGACAACCTCTTTGATGTTCGGATACCGCTTCTTGAACGCTTCGATCATGACTTCGCGGCGCTCCATCGGCAGGTAGCCGGCGACCCACAGAATACCGATGTTGCCCTTTCCGTTCAGGTCGGTCGCGAGCTGCTTCAAGGACTGCCAGCCCAGCAAATAGTCGTCCTGATCGATGGAAGTAACGCCGGGGAGGGTTAAGTCGCTGTCGTAGGCGACGACGGGAATGCCCGCGTCCAGCGCCTTCTGCACGACGGGGGCGAGCGCCTGGGCCGTCCCGTTGTTGATCAGGATCGCGTCCACTTTCTCGTTGACGGCCGCCTCCACGTTGGAAGCCATTTTGGCCAAGTCGTTGTTCGAATCGAATATTTTGAGCTCGCCGCCGAAGGCTGCGACCTGGTCTTTAATCCCCTGGCTGTATTGGGCGAAAAAGGAACCCGTCGTAATCCGGGTGACGAGCGCGATTTTCAACGGCTTCTGCAGCTTGTCCGGAAGCGCCGCCGATGGCGTGTCGGCCGCGCTGCTCTCCGTTGCCGCCTCTGCCGACGGGGCGGATGAAGCGGATGGCGACGGCGAGGGCGATACGGTCGAAGAGGCGGGCGGGGAGGATGACTCCGCCGCGTTCTGTTCGTTGGTGCAGGCGGCTAAAAGAAGAAATACGGCCGTAAGAAACCAAGCTAACGTCTTTTTCATGAAAATCGTACACTCCCTATATGGTTATGAAATCGAAATGCCGGTTCATAGAAAGACTTGTCGTTGCCGCTTCTCACCTCCCGAATCCAAAAAAAATAAAAAACTCCACATCGCCATTCCCGATGAGAATGGCGGTTGTGGAGCTGCTGGCGGACCAGTAAGCCGGTATTCGATTGGCGATAATTCCGATGTCCTAAAACTATTTTCATAGTATAGAATGCTCTTTCGACTTGTCAAGACAAATTTCTTATTATTCCGACTTGACTACTATATATTAAAGGATTATACTTTTTTCAAATCGAACGGCATTCCAAAAGGAGGAAACCCGCCATGGCCAAGAAACGAATCGATCACGTCGGCGTCATTGTCAAAGATTTGGATACGACGATCCGGTTCTACACCGAAATCGTAGGGCTTCAGGTCAAAGCCCGGTTCACCCACACGAACGGCGTGCTGCAGCTCGCTTTTCTGGGCTTCGAGGGCTCGGACGAAACCGAAATCGAGCTGATCCAAGGATATAACGACCAGCTGCCGGCGGAAGGCAAAGTGCACCACTTCGCGGTCAACGTGCCCGATCTCGAGGCGGAGTACGAAAGGCTGAAGAAGCTGAATATTCCTTTTGTCGAAGGCCACGATCAAATCACGACGCTGCCGAACGGCCACAAGTACTTCTTCATCTACGGACCGGAAAACGAATGGATCGAGTTTTTCCAAAGGTAATCCGCCGGGCGGGTGTCGCCCGAACGGCGCAAACGGGACGAAGCAGAGTCCGTATCTGCTTCGTCCCGTTTTCAGTTGGTTCTGATGTTCAAATGATAGAGAGTTCCGCCGTGAAGCCCTTCGGCTTCATTCCGGCGTACTCCTCGTACCGTTCTCTTACGCTTCCGCTGCTCGCGTCGGGATGTATATCCGGTGCTTCATGGCCATCGTATCCCCTTCCTTCAGCCGTTTTCCCCCGCAGAAATGAAAATTGGCAGGCCGTCACTTCTGCTCGCCGCTGATGGAAATTTCATTGCTGCCGAAGGCGGCGATCGCGTTTTTCTTCGGATAGAAGCGCGGGGCATGCGCGAGGATCCCGTCCCGGGTAAAGAACGGGCTGTCCGGGCGAAGCGGCAGCGCAACCGTCGCTCCCGTCGCGGCCGACTCGTAAATCGCATTGATGATTTCCAGCGTTTTTCGGCCCTCATGTCCCGTTACCAACACCCGGCCGGTGCCGCTTTCGATCGCGGTCAGCACGTCGTCGATTTGCCCTTTGTGGCCGACATGCCGCAGCGGCGGAATGCCGCTGGCGAAAGCTTCGATCTCGCGCTCCAGCTCCGCATGCACGACCGGAAAGCCGTTCTCCTGCGCAAGCGATGCCGTCGCCCGCCACGGCATGGAGACCCGCGCTTTCTCGCCTTGAAAGACCAATTGCTGCTCCTGGCCATGATGCACGACCGAGCTCGTCACTTGCGCAATCGCCCGGGGGTAGGACAGGATGGCGACGGACAAGTCTTCCACCTCGGCATTGTCGTGCGCCGTATTGCGCATGACGGCCGTCACCTGATCCGGCATGCCCATCATCCATTGAAACAGATCGATATGATGAACGGCATGGTTCAGCGTGCACCCTCCCCCTTCCTTTTCCCAGGTGCCGCGCCACCATAAATCGTAGTAGGAATACCCTCTCCACCAAAACGAATCGACCTGGGCATGCAGGATCCGCCCGACAAGCCCGGATTCGAGCACGCGCTTCAGCTTCATGGCCGCGTCCCCGAACCGGTTCTGGCTGACGACCGACAGAATCTTGCCCGAAGCCGCCGCCGCTTCGTTCATCCGGTCGCACTCCGCCAGCGACGAAGCCATCGGCTTCTCCACCAGCACGTGCTTGCCTGCGCGAAGCGCGTTAATCGCAATCTCCGCATGCGTAAACGGAGGCGTGCATACCGAGACGAGGTCGATATCGCCGCGCGACAGCAGCTCGTCGCAGTCGCCGGTCACGGCGCAGTCCAGGGCGAACTTCCGTTTTTTCTCTTCCGCCTTCTCCGAAGCGATGTCGCACAAGGCGACGATCCGGCATCTATCGGCGAACTGCGAATACGCTCCAATGTGGGCGTCGGATATGGCACCCGTTCCAATGACGGCTACACGGATCATAGGATGCATCTCCTTTGGGTTGAATGCGGAAGGAAACCGTCCCCCGTTCGGCTTGCAACAGGGGACGGTTCAACCGGTTTTACTGGCCTTTTTCGGCGCGGTAAGCCGCCCGTTTCTCGTCCATGACGGCTTGGCCGCCGATTTTCATATAGTCTTGCACTTCCTTGTCGTACACTTTATCGAAATCGGACGGTTTGGCCGTCACGACCTTCACAAAGATCTCGTCGTCTTTTTCCTTGAGTGTCGTGGCGTACTTGATTTCCGATTCGATCGCCGCGGTGACGGTCGGCTTCGTGACGCCGTCGTTCGATCCCGCCTCGATGCTGGCGACGGTAAAGTCTTTGAAATTCGGATCGGACGCGTTGGCCGCGATGTTCAGTTTCTCGTCGGTCAGGCTGACGAATTTGCCGTTCAGAATCATCAGGTAATCGGTGTAATTGTACAGCGTTTGCTTCGCCTTATCGTTGTCGAGCGTTTGCGGGACGCCGTTCACCATCTCGTACGTTTCGCCTTCGATGCCGTTCTGCAGCGCGATAATATTTTCCGGCAGCGCCATCCAGTCCAAATATTTGATGACCGCCTCCGCATTCTTGCTCGCTTTGGGAACGAGCAAATAGATGCCGTTCGGCGTATAGACCGGCTTCGGATGCTTGCCGCGGGAGTCCGAGAACGGATCGATCGGGATGAGCTTGGCGTTCGGATTCGCTTTCTGCACTTCCGCCAAATAGCCTTGGTATACCGGTTCGTTCGTATTGGTGGTGGCCGCGCCGATGCGTCCGTTGATCAGGTCTTTCTGGAACTGCGTCGTATCTTTGTTCATCGTCAGCGGGAAATCGGGATCGATCAGCCCTTCGTTGTACAGCTTGTTCAGGAAGCGGAAGCCTTCCTTGTTGCCCGGCATCAGCCATTCCGGGTTGGCGAACAGATCTTCGTCGGAAATTTTATCCCATTCCCAGAAGGAGTACACCAGCGGACGCGTATGGAAGTAGTCGATATAGCCGTACGGAATGATTTTGTCTCCCGCATTGCCCGGCTTTTTCTCTTTAAACGCTTTCAACGCGTTGTAGAACTGTTCGGTCGTCGTCGGAACGGGCAGGCCCAGCTCTTCCAGCCAGTCGCCGCGGATAATCGTCGTCGTCTGAGGCAGCAGAACGCGGCGAGCGGGAATCGCGTACTGCTTGCCTTCGAACACGCCGTATTCCAGCACTTCGTCTCCCAATACTTTCTTCAGGTTTTGCCCGTATTGCTCCAGAAGCGGCCCGAGGTCGGTCAAGCCGCCGTCCTTCACGTACTTCCGGACCGTCGGCGTGTCGTAGGTGAACACCAGATCCGGCGCTTGGTTCGCCGCCATCAGCACGTTCAGCTTGTCGATTTCCTGCGATCTCGGCACCGTGACGAACTCGACTTTGATGTTGTTCGGGTCCCCGAAGTTTTTCTGAATATACTGGGTCATGAAGTTGTCGGTAATCGGCGGCGCCCCGGCAGGGGTGTTGTTGCGGTCGAACAGCTCGATCCGCAGCGTGATCGGATCGCCCTTGGGCGGTTCGGATTTCTCCGGCCCGGATGCGGACGCGGACGGCGGCGAGCCGCTGGCTTGGGCGTCGTTGCCTTTGTTCCCGCCGCAGGCGGCCAGAAGCGCGGCCGTCATCACCACCGCAAGCAATCCCGCGAAGCCTTTCCTCCAATTGAACATCTCTTTTCAACTCCCTTTTGAATGATATGTTTGTATAGAAACCCTTTAGAAGGGTAACTATCAGCCTTTGACCGCCCCGATCATCATGCCGGATATGAAATAGCGCTGCAGCCACGGATAGACGAGCAGAATCGGGACGGTGGCGAACATGATGGAAGCGGCCTTCAAGCTTTCCGGCACCGGAGCGGCGGCATTGTTCATCCCTTCCGCCATGTCGATGACCTGGCTGTTGATGACCATTTCGTACAGCCTCAGTTGCAGCGGATACAAGTCCGACTTCGTAATGTACAGCAGCGCGTCCATAAACCCGTTCCACCGCCCGACCGCATAGAACAGGCCCAACGTCGCGAGAACCGGGAGCGACAGCGGCAATACCAGGTAGCGCAAAATGGTAAAATGGCCGGCCCCGTCGATGCGCGCGGACTCCTCAAGTTCAACCGGAATGGAGGAGAAAAAGGTTTTGAGAATCAGCAAGTAGAACGCGTTAATGGCGCCGGGCAAAACGAGCACCCAGACGGTGTCCAGCAAATTCAGATTTCGCATCAGCAGATAGTCGGGAATGATGCCCCCGCTGAAGAACATGGTCAGGACAATGATGAACAGAAAAAAACCGCGGCCCTTCAAGTTCGGCTTCGTGAGCGGATAAGCGGCCATGATGGTCATCGTCATGGAGACGGCGGTAAACAGCGCGACCATCCAAACGGTAAACACCAGCGATTTGATCATGGCGGCGTTGCCGAATACGGTTTTGTAAGCGGTCAGATCGATGTCGACGGGAATAAACGTGACTTTGCCGGCCATAATCGGTCCGTTCGAACTGAGCGAGAGCGCCAGAATGTTCAGCATCGGCGCCAAACACAGCAGGCTCGCCGCCGCGATAAAACCCATGATGACATAATCCGCCGCTTTGCCATTGCCGTACTTGCCGTACTGCTTCATCATGCCAACCTCCTTACCAAATGCCTTGATCGTTGATTTTGCGGGAAAACAGCTCGGCGGACAGCAGGAAGACAAGACCGACGACCGCCTGGAACAGGCCGATGGCGGTGGCGATCGTATACCTCGCCGATTGAATGCCGATTTTGTATACGTATGTGCTGATGACTTCCGATACGTCGATCACTTGCGGATTGCTGAGCACGTAAGGACGATCGAAACCGATGCTGGCCATATGGCCGATGTTGATGATGAGCAGGATGACGATGGTCGGCTTGATCCCCGGGAGCGTGATATGCCACATTTTCCGCAGCCGGCTCGCGCCGTCGACCTCGGCCGCCTCGTACAAATCTTTATTGATGCCCGTCAAAGCGGCCAAATAAATGATCGTCCCCCATCCGGCGCTTTGCCAGATGCCGATGCCCAAGTAGGAGAAAATCCAGTAAATCGGCTCCGACAAAAATGGGATCGCTTTCAAACCGAAAGAAGTCAATATCTGATTGACGACCCCCGAATGCGTCGCCAGCAGCTGAACCGCCATTCCGCCGATAATGACCCATGAAATAAAATGGGGAAGATACAGAATCGTCTGCACGCTTTTCTTGAACCACCGGATACGCAGTTCGTTCAACAGAATCGCCAGCACGATCGGAATCGGAAATCCGATGACAAGATCCAGCAAATTGAGCACGAAGGTGTTGCGCAGCGCATTGTAGAAACCGTCCATCGCGAACACTTCCCGGAACGCTTCCAAGCCGATCCAAGGGCTGGCCATGACGCCTTTGAAAATGTTGTAATCCTTGAACGCCACCACGACGCCCAGCATGGGAATGTACTTGAACAAGACAAAATAAACGAAGGGAAACAACAGCAGCAAGTACAGTTGCCAATTTTGGCGAATGGATTTCATGCCAGTCCTCCCCGCTTTTCGCTTCTCCATGAGGTGATCACGCTCGCCCTTCACTGTAACAGGTGAAATCCGTTCGGGAAATTGTCATTAATCCTCCGGTTAACCAATACGCCAAAAACGCCGTGCCTTCAGGCCTTAACCGTTTTCCGGCGCTTTACTTTTTTGCCTTATTTTATTACATTAACGCGGTATCGTGTTAAATTACGGAATGAAAAGAAAGACTGTTGAGCGTTTCTCAACAGTCCGTCCTGCCTGCGGGAAACGGCCGGCTTGGCGCTTATTCCAACAGCCGCAGCCGATAGACGTTCCGATATTCTCCGGGCGGCAGATCGTACATTTTTTTGAACGCGCGATGGAACGAAATGACGTGGGTGTAGCCGACCTTCTCCGCAATGTTCTGAATCGGCTCATCCGTATGGACGAGCATCTCCTTGGCGTGGTTAAACCGCACCTTGAGCAGGTAATCGAGGAAATTTTCGCCGATTTCTTCTTTGAACAGGCTGCTGACGCTGCGCGGCTTGAGCCCGTACCGGTCGCCGACCTGAACGAGGGACAGGCTGGGATCGGCATAATTGCGGTCGATGTATTCCTTGATTTGCATGGCGATCTTATGTTTCTTGCGGCTGACTTGCTCCTGCTCGATCTCTTCGGCCAACGCGGCCATTTCCGCCTCCAGGCTCTCGTGCAGCTCGGCGATCGTTTCCGTCTCGTCGGCGATTTGCGCGAGCCGGCGTTCGTAACGGTCGGACCACCGCCGCTTTATGTCCGGCGACAAGGCGCCGATCTCTTTCCCAAGCCTGTGAATCAGGTTGTTCAGAAAGGCCGCAAGTTCCAAGCGGGAAGCCGGCATGTCCTGCAGCCTCCCCATCAGATCGGCGAGCCCGGACTTCCATTGTTCGTCGCCCGAACGGAAATAATGGGCAATCTCCATGATCGCCTGATAACAGCGGTACGATTCTCCGTTCGTTCTCGCGCCGATGGTTCGGTTGTCGATGATGCTGCCCGTTCCGAATGCCGCTTTGAAGGACACGTTTTCCTTCGCATTCCGGAAAGCGCTTGCAATGTCTTCGATCGAATCGACCGCTTCGCCGATCCCGGCCGACACCGTCAATTCCAGATTGCCGGCAAGCCACTTTTGGAACTCTTCGCATGCCTGCCGCAGCGTCTCCTGTCCGGACGTACCGCTCTCATGCAAGTGCAGGACGGCGGCCATTTGCCGGGGTTCGACCCAAGCGTGCCACATCGACAAGCCCCGCTGCTGGACAAGCTCGCGGAACGCGGTCTCCAGCAAAAATTTCAGCAGGTTCTGATCGGCCGGTTTGTATTTCTCGGTAAAAGAACGGTAGCGGTCGATTTCCAGCACCACGACGCCGAGCTGTTTGTAGGTATGCGGCAGGCCGAACGACCGCATCTGCTTCTCCCATTCCGGCTCGGTCAGGGTCCGGAACCCTTCGAGCAGCTCCAGGAACAACGTTTGCCGCCGCAGCCGCTCGCCTTCCTTGTGCAGGTTTTCATAATCGACCGATTTTCGCAGCAAGTCGTCGATCGCCGTTTCAATGAACTTGAACTCGTTCGCATGCGTTTTGAGCCCGAGCTGTTCGCTCTTCCGCGCCATGTAGCCTTCCATTTTGGCGAGGATCGCCTGAATCGGCTTGTAGTGGACGTGCGTGATCAGCGTGAACAGCACGAGAGCCAGCACGATGATCGCCAGCACGATAATGAACCAAATGTTCGACAGCATCGACAGCACGGAATACTCCTCCGCGTGGATGATGTCCGCCCGGTAATACCACCCGGTATATTCTGAACGCACGTACATATCAAGCCCGGAAGTGTCCGGCGGATGAAAAAAGCTGCCCAGAAGCTGAACCGATTCGGTCGTCTTCGGATGAAACTGGTTCAGGTACGCCACAATCGAGCTTAAGTAAACGTTGATGACGACGGCGCCTTGCTTGTCGGCAGCGTAGGGGTACACCTTGATCAGCGAAACGACCTGCTGCTTGTTGGGATCGTCCGCCGACAGGCTGTACGGCCGCGGATCGGTCCAGCCGGCGGAAACGCGCCTCTCGTACGCGTCCGCAAAAAACGCCTTGTCGCCGAAAGACGGCAGCAGAAAGACGCCGGATTCCGTTAAGACTTTGTCGGTTGCGGCGTTGTACAAATAGATGGAACTGGCAAACGGAAGCGTCGATTTGACGTCGATCAGCTTTTTCTGAATCGTGTAGTAGTCGAACAACGATTTCGGCTCGTCGTTAAAGAAGGTTTGCAGCAATTTGTCCGTGTACAATTCGCTCACCACGTTCCGCTCGATCAGCTTCAGCGTGGCGTCCGTACTCTCCATCAATTGCCGGACAATCGCCTTGTTCGTCTCCATGTAGCGGTTTTCGGACGAACGGTTGAGCATAGTAAAGAAAATTAAAATCAGCGAGGAAATGGCGACAAAGAAAATCGGCGTGTAGGAAAGCATCATCCGGTAATACCAGTTCATTCGCATCGGGAATCCGCCCCTAATCGTCATAGGTAATTCCAGTCTAATCCCGGACGGATGTAAGTGCAATATTTGTTTGTCAAAAGAATCGCTCGCGCCGAAACCTTCTTCTTTTTTCCAACGTTTATCGATCTGCCGGCACGAACCGTTCCGCATGGGAAGTGTCCAAATCGACGAGCTGATGGAGGTTTTCTCATGCCGGCCGGCCTGCGTACCGCAGCAGGACGCCGACCGTCCGCTCGGGAGCGCTCGTGTACAGCCGGTACGCATCCGCCGCGTTTTCCACGTCCACGACCTCCGAGATGAGCTCCCGAACGCGAAGTTTCTTTTCGGCCAACAACCGCAGGTACTCCTCGACGTTGCGGCCTTCCGTCCACCGGACGTACCCGACGGGATAATCGAACCCGTCCACCTCGTAATCCCGGTCGTACCGGCCCGGTCCGCCGGCGCGGGAAATGAGAATCTGCGCTTCTTTCGCGAACATGAGCTCCCGTTCGAATTCCATCTTCAAATCGCCGACGACGACGATTTTTCCTCTGTCGCGGAGGCGCCTCAGCGATGCGTTGATCAGCTCCGGCGCATGGCCGCCGGCGCACAGGATAACCGCGTCCGCCCCCTCCCCTCTCGTATGTTCGGACAAATGGCGCTCCATTTCTTCAGCCGTATCGTACACGCGGGATATTCCCGCCCGGCGCAGCAGCTCGCAGCGGGAAGGGAGCAGGTCGTGGCCGATCACGTGGCAGGAAGCGGCATGCGCGACCTGGGCGATGATCTGGCCGAGAATCCCCAGGCCGACGACAATGACGCTTTCCCCGAAATGGAGGTCGGCTTGCCGCAAGGCGTGGATCGCGATGGCGCCCAATCCGGCCAGCGACGCTTCTTCGAAGGTCACGCCGTCCGGCACGGGCGCAACCAAGTGTTTGGGCACCGCCAGCGTTTCGGCATGATGGACGAACGGCGCTCCGTAGCAGGCCACCTTTTGGCCGGGGCGCACGTGGGCAACCCCCTCTCCCGTTTCCAGCACGATGCCGGAGGCGCTGTAGCCGAGCTGAACGGGCCGGTCGCCGGCCCGCTTTACCATGGACATTTCGGTCCCCGGACTGATGGCCGAAAAGACCGTTTGGATCAACACGAAATTCGGGGCTACCCGCGGCTTGGGCTGTTCCGCCGTTTTCACGGCGCCGGCTTGGGCGATCACAGTTTTCAAGGTTGTTCTCCCTCCGTCAAGTGGTATGTCTCTATGCGTTTGGAGCGGCCGCCGCTCAGGATTTGATGCCGGACATGGCGATCCCTTCGGTGAAATAGCGCTGAAAGAACAGGAAAATCAAGAACGTCGGAATGAACGAAAGGACCGCGCCCGCCATCTCGATGCCGAAATTCCCTTCTTTGGTCAATAGCGAGGACAGGCCGACCGTGATCGGATACATCTTTTCCGCCGTCAGGAAAATGAGCGGCGTAAACAGGTCGTTCCAGCACGAGATGAAAGCGAACGTCCCTACCGTGGCCAGCGCCGGTTTGGCCAGCGGCAGCATGATCTGAAAGAACACCCGAAAGTCTCCGGCGCCGTCGATGTAAGCCGCTTCCTCCATGTCGTTCGGGATGGTCAGCATGAACTGCCGGACGAGGAATACGCCCATAATCGACCAGAGCTCGGGGACGATAATGGAGGCGTACGTGTTGACCCAGCCGAACTTGCTGAACATGATGAATTTCGGGATGATGAGCAGTTGGTTCGGCACCATGACGACCGCCATCAGCAGCCAAAATATCGTTTCCCTGCCGAAAAACCGCTTTTTCGCGAAAATGTAGCCGAGCAAGCCCGCGAGAAAAAGCTGGGCGGCTACCGGGACCAAGGTCAGGAACAAGGAATTGCCGATCCATCTCGCAAAGTTGCTGGCTTCGAAGATGTAGTTGAAGTTGTACAGGGTCGGTTCGTCCGGAATCCAGAACAGCGGGTCGGCGATCGCCCGTCCCACCTTCTGAAACGAGCCGAGCGCCATCAGGACGAACGGAAACAGAAAGACGGCGCCCAAGAGCGCGAAGACGACGTACAAAGGCAGTCTTTTTAACGCGGCTGGCATATCGGCGGCTCCCTTCCGGCTACCCCGTTAATAATGGACTTCCTTGCCCAGAAACTTCCGCTGAACAAGGGACAGGATCAATACGATGAAGAACAGGACATACGCCAGCACGCTCGCATACCCCATGCGCAGGCCGACGAAGCCCTCCTGGTACAAGTAGTAGACGATTGTCGTCGTCGCGTAATTCGGTCCGCCGGACGTGAGCAGGAAGGCCGAATCGAAGATTTGAAACGAACCGATCGTCGTAAAAATGGCCACGTAAAAATGGATCGGCAGCAGCAGGACGAAGGTGATGCGCCAGAACATCGTCCAGCCCGAAGCCCCGTCGATTTTGGCCGCCTCGTACAAATGCGCCGGAATCGACTTCAGCCCCGCATAGTAGTACACCATCGTGCTTCCGCAGACTTTGAACACGCTCAGCGACGCCAGCACGATCATCGCCTGCTTCGAGTCCGAGAAAAACAATTGCGGCCCGATTCCGAACCAGCTTAGCACGTAGTTGAAAATGCCGGTATCGTTCCCTTTGAATATCCAGGCCCAAATGCCGGAGATGACGACGAAGGACGTGACGACCGGCACAAAGTAGACGCTTTTGAAAAAGCCGGCCAGCTTCGACCGGACGCTCACGAGCAGCGCGAGCAGCAGCCCGATCCCCATTGTCGGCAAAATGTAATACAGCGAGAAGAGGAGCGTATTGCCGATCGACTTCCAGGCCAGCCTGTCGTGAAGGAACGTTTCCCAATTCTTGAATCCGGCAAACTCGGCTTTTCCGATGATCGGCCAGTCCATGAACGAAAGTACGAAACTGAAGCCGAGCGGGAAGGCCTGAAACACGAGAAAATGAAGCAAAACCGGCACCAGAACGACGTAGACGAACGCGTTTTTCCGCCATTCTTTTTTCAAGCGGGCGGCCAACCCGGGTTTCGCCGAGACGTTGGCGGTATCCGCCGTCGCATATGCTTTCAATCCGCGTCCCCCCGAAGATCAGATTGGAACAGAAGAGCCGCGCACCCCTTGCGCGGCTCCCGCAAAACCGTGCGCGCCCGCAAGCGGCGACGGCTTCCTTACAATTTGGCCAATTCGTCTTTCACGGCCTGAGCGGCTGCGCCGGCGGCTTCCTGCGGCGTTTTGGCGCCTTCGAGCATGGCGGCGATTTCCGCCTGGATCTTGGGCATAATCGTCCGCGCGACGGGACTTACGATTCCCGGGCGGGAGACGGCGGCGATTTCGGTCATCTTCTTCATCGCTTCGTCGCCGTCGTGGATGGACCCCGCCGACTTCCGGGCCGGAATGTAGTTCGTCAATTTGTTGAAGGCCTCCTGATTTTCTTTATTGGTAAGCAGCTTGACGAACTCGGCCGCCGCCGCTTTGTTTTTGCTTTTTTCCGACACGACGAACATGCCGACCGTCCCGAAAGTCGCTTTCACCTTATCCGTCAGCGGCTCGCCGATGACGTAGTTGATTTTTTCTTCGTTGAGGACGTTGACCGTATACCCGCTTCCCCAGATCGCCATCATTTTGCCGGACAAAAATTCGGGGAACTGGTCTTTGTTCGAGACGGAATCGGCCGGAATCCATTTTTTGTCGTACATGTCCTTGATGTATTGGAAGGTGGCCACGCCGGCTTCGTTGTCCAGAATGACGCTGCCGTCTTCCGCGAGAACGTCTCCGCCTTTTTGCCATAAAAGCGGATACAAAGTCGCGTTGCAGCAAGCTTCCGCTCCGGCGAAATCGCGGGCGTAATAACCTTTCGAAACCGCCTTCTCCGCCCAGGCGTTGAATTCGTCCCAAGTCGTCGGGAGCTTCGCCGGGTCCTCGCCGATCGCCTTCACGATATCGGCATTGTAAATGAGCGTTTGCGTCTCTTGCAGAATCGGCAGCGCGTATTGCTTGCCGCCGAAGTTGCCGGCCCGAAGCGCCCCTTCGTTGAAATCCGCCAAATCCGCGTCCGCCAGGTAGTCGTCCAACGGAGCCAGCACGCCTTGATTGGCGAACTGCGGCACCTGGTCCGGAATTTGGTAGAAGACGTCCGGTCCCGTTCCGGAAGCGATCGCGGTCAAGATTTTTTGCTCCCGTTCCTTCCACGGAATTTCCTCGTACTTCACTTTCACGTTGGGGTATTTCGCATTATAATCTTGAATGACCGCATTCCAAAACGCTTTCAATTCCGAAGCTTTTTCCTCGCTGACGTACGGATGGGCCCAGACGGTGATTTCGCCGGACAACGCTTCGCCCGCAGGCGTGCCGGAGCTTTCGCCGGAAGCCGATGCCGACGGCGGCGGCGATGCCGGCGGGCTCGAAGCGGCGGTATCCCGGTTGCCGTTCGAGCCGCAGGCGACCAACGCCAGAGACCAGACCAGGATCGCGAGAAGAAGAATCCCTTTTTTGAACATGCAGACCTTCCCTTCGGTTTTGGAGTATGTCGCAACGCTATTTCTAATACTTATCTGGTTCATATCTGCATTGTAAAGGAGCTTTGAAAGCGTCGTCAACGCCCTTCGGCTTTATGGACCATTTAAAGACAGCCGACAGATCGCGCCATTGAACCTGTTTTTCCGCATCCGAAAGCTTTCCGCCTCCCCCTCTCCCCGTAATCGGCCGATGTCTTCGTTTTTGTTCATATCTAGTCTATATCCATCATAGAAAACCTCGGGGTATGCGTCAACAAAACTGACAAATAAAGACGGATTAAGGACAGGGGATGCTTGGGGTTGTTCTGGCAGGGTAGATAATATGACATAAACAAAAAACGGCCGAAGCCGTTCTTCTCCTTGCGCCGGATTCCTCCTATTGCCGCGCGCCAACCGGATAAAGCTGCGACTTCAGCCGCCGGATGACGGATTCTTCGTCTTCCATGCCGGACCAGAACAGCTTCAGTTCCTTCCGCACCGTCTCCAGCTGGGACGCCGCCAGATTCAAATCCGTAAACAAGCGGAAAGTCGGGATGATTTCCCGGTACATATGAAAGCGGGAGGGGCGAACCATCGATTCTTTGCCCTGCCATTCCGCAGCCTTCTTGTTCGCCGGAATGCTGAGCGTCCGCTGCCGGATCTTGAGCTGGACCGGATAGGACAGCATGTAGTCCAGAAAGGTCCGGGCGGCTTCTTTCACTTTCGATTTCCGGCTGACCGCCGCCCCGATGGCCAAAAGCAGCGTTCTCGCCTCGCCCAGATGCGGGAGCGGGGCCACGTCGAACGAAAAGGGGGCGCCGATAAAGCGGTTCAGGCTGAAATAGGTCGTCATGATCATGGACAGCTTGCCCTGGAGAAAAAGATCCTCCGCGTCGGCGT
Organism: Cohnella laeviribosi DSM 21336; assembly: GCF_000378425.1. GTDB lineage: Bacteria > Bacillota > Bacilli > Paenibacillales > Paenibacillaceae > Cohnella > Cohnella laeviribosi. The sequence continues at coordinate 22,580 of NZ_KB899838.1, forward strand.
CGCTTTCCGACATATAGTTCGGAAACAGGCTGCGGTCCCGCTGAATCTGGCGGAACAGCGCCAGGCTGCGCCTGAGCCGCCCGTCGTTCCCGCCGTCGCCGGGGGCGAATGCGGCGCCCGACTGCAGCAGAAAGACGGGCCACCGGTTATCGGACAGCAGGTGGAAGTAAAACCCGTACCGGCCTTGGCTTTCGCTCAGTTTTTCCGCCGCGGCCAGCAATTCGTCCCACGTCCAGCCGCTGTCGGGTTCGGGAAGCTGCTTTTCGACGAAATGATCCCGGTTGTAACAAAGGACGACCGGCGAAAAAATGAAGGGGAGCGCGCAGACGGCGCCGTTGTCCGCAAACGCTTTGGAAACGAACGGATACAGCTCGGGCTTCGGTTCCAGCTCCTCGAGCAGATCCGTGAGCCCGCCCTCCGCCATGTGCCGGAAATCGGTATAGTTGATCGTCATCACGTCCAGCAGGTCACTTCGCATGTATTCCGCGACCGTGCCGGCGAACTGGTCGTACGGAAGCGGAATCGACCGCACCCGGATATGCGGATGCCCGGTGTGAAAGTCCGAAAGCACCCGGTTGATCAGCCCTTCCTGCAGGACGGACGGATAATAGCCGAACTTTACGGTCACGACGCCCTCCGCGTCCGGTCTGGCGACGCGGTTGCCGACTCTCGGCACTTTCTCGATCAGCTTTTCCGCCACCAGCATCTCGAGGCCTTTCCGGACGGAATTTTTGCTGAGCTGGAACTGCTCGCCCAAGGCCTGCTCGGACGGCAAAAATTCGCCGATCGGACGCTTGCCGGACACGATTTCTTCTCTCAACAGGGATACCATTTCATCCAACCGTTTCCGGAATGTCGTTCGGCTCGGTTTGTTGGTCATCTCCAAACCCCTTCGCTATGCATGCCGGTTCCCGCCGACATTGGTTCTTATCTGGTATATATCCAAATGATAGCCAACCGGAAGAACGCCTGTCAACTCCGGCTTCTACCGGATCAAGTCCTTGAGGAACGAAAGGCGGTAAATCTGCCGGGGCCGGCCTTTGCACTCCCCTTTCGTCTCGCCGACGATTTCGACCAAGCCCGCGTCGTACCAAGCCGTCAGGTAACGATGGGTGCTTCGCACCGTTACGCCCAGTATCTCCGCCAGCTCCTGCGCGTAATAGTCGGTCCGGCCCTGTCTGGTGACGCTGCCGATCAGACGGCTGACATATTGGAGCGACAGGCCGGCGGATTCGATTTCCTTCAGCATTCGGGCGTCGAGCAGGGACAGGTCGTATTCCAGCGACTCCGTCATTTCAAGCGGCCCGATCAGGCTCTTGTCTTCCCGGACGATGAAGCAGAAATTGCCGCCCGCTTCCTTGGAATGCCGAAGCGCCGCCCGGGCGTGCATCCCCGCTTCGCCCGCCGACCGCCCGAAGCCGATGCCGATGCTGAGGGAAAGGCCGTACTCTTGATCGATCACTTTGGCAAGGGGGACCGATTTGTACCCCCCGGTCTCCCGCTCGAAGATCCCCCGCGTCGTCACGAACATGTACTCGTCTCCGCCCAGATGGGTCAGGTGGCCGTCCAGCGATTCGACGTATCCGAGCAGCGTGCGGTGAACGTCCAGTTTCAGGCGCTGAACTTCGTGTTCGGACGACTTGGTTCCCGCCACCTTGCCGAAATCGTCCACGTTCACGAAGCCGAACACGACCTGCGACTCCTTGCTCCTTCTCGTTTCCGTGGCCAGAAGAGCCCTCTCGAGCGCGACCGTAATGTCCTGCTCCGTCGGAATCAAAAACGCGTTGGGGATGTTCAGCCGATTCAGCGCTTCGGATACGGCGTGGATTCCGGTTAACGCCGCGCCGGAACGGCCTTCCCGAAAGCATTGGGCGTGAAAGGCGACAAGATCGTCGAGGGGAGCGTTCAGCCCGCCGGAGAACCAGGACACCTCGACGAATTCTTCTCCGAGATCCTTGAGCGTCTTGGCCATAGCCTTGGGCGGAACGGAATCGACCGAAAGCGAGGACAGCCCGTATTCCTTATGGAGCCGGTAAAGGGCGCGGAACAGCCCCGTCCCTTTCAGCGGCACGTAGTGCACCGGAATGTCGAAACGATGGGCTTCTTGCGCCAACTGATACGGATGGGGACCGGAAAACAGCATCACTTCCACTTGTCCGCGCAACTCGGCGGCCAGCGCGGGGACCGCTTTTTCCTCGCGAAACGTTTTGAAAACCGGTTTGAACGTCGGGAACGCCTTGATCGTCTGCTTGATTTGCTCCACCGCCGGGACGGGTCCGATAATGCCGATTTTGATCTCCTGGCGCTGCTCTTCCGTATTTCGCCTTGCCACATCGATCAACCTCCGTCTTCGCGTGCTGCATTGCGGAATGAGAAATACATTCGGCGCCGCCGCGAAAAAACCTTTTACCCGTCCGGCCTCGTCCGCTCCATGGCGATCGCCGCGAAATAAGCCGCCCCGTAAGGCAGGCAGCGTTCGTCAATCGTATATTTCGGGTGGTGCAGACCGTACGCTTCCCCGCCGTCCGAAGACCCCGAGCCGACCCAGACGAAGCACCCGGGCACCGCTTGCAAATAGACGGAGAAATCCTCTCCGGCCATCGTCGGCCTGGCTTCCTCCAAGTTCGCCTCCCCGGCGAGGCGGGTCAAGACGTTCCATGCCGCCCGGCAACAAGCTTGGTCGTTCGACAGGACGGGAACCTGCTCGATATAGCGCAGCTCGGCCCGGCAGCGGAACGCCTCCGCCTGCTTCCGGACCAACCGTTCCAGACGTTCGGGCATGGAGCGCCGGACTTCGGGCGAGAACGTCCGCACCGTTCCCGTCAGGCGGGCGCGGGAAGGAATGACGTTGCCGGCTTCCCCCGCCTGCAGGCTTCCGATGGTGACCACCGCCGGCTCGAAGGGGGAGATTTCCCGGCTTACGGCCGTCTGCAGGCCCATGACGATGGAGGCCGCGGCGACGACCGGATCGACGCTCGCATCCGGGATGGCTCCGTGGCCGCCCTTGCCCTCGACGGTCATTTCGATCCGGTCGACCGAGCCCATCATGCTCCCGGAACGCAAAGCGAAGCGGCCGGCCGGCAGCAGCGGATCGTTGTGCAGACCGTAAATTTCGTCGACTCCGTCCAGCGCCCGCTCGGCGATCATCGCTTTGGCCCCTTCGTTGATTTCTTCGGCGGACTGGAACAAAAGCCGGACGGTCCCCTCCAGCTCGGCTCGGCGCCGCGCGATCAGGCGGGCGGCGCCGAGCAGCATGGCCGTATGGGCGTCGTGGCCGCAGGCGTGCATGACGTTCGGCCGAACCGACGCGTACGGCAGCCCCGTCTCTTCCGCGATCGGCAGCGCGTCCATGTCCGCCCGCAAGGCGACCGTCCGCCCTCCGCCCGCGCCCGTCAATTCCGCGACGACCCCGAACCCTCCGACCTCCGTCCTGACGCTCCAGCTTCCGATCCGCTTCAGTTCGGCGGCCACTTCGGAGGAAGTCAACCGCTCCTGAAAGCTCAATTCGGGATTTTGATGAAACATGCGCCGCATGCTCACCAGCGATTCCTGCAGGTCAAACGCTTCCCTCAACAATTCAAGCTCCGTCATCGGACCGCTCCCTTTCCGATCGCTTGGCGCGATTTTTCAATTCCTTCATGATGTTTCGGCCGGTCGGCGTATTCGCCAACCCGCCTTTGGCCGTCTCCCGGAACGCTTCCGGCATCGCCGAGCCGACCTCCAGCATGGCCTGAATCACTTCGTCGCCGGGAATGACGCTCCTGACGCCGGCCAGCGCCATGTCGGCTGCCGCCAGCGCGGTCACCGCACCGAAGCCGTTGCGGACGATGCAGGGGATTTCCACCAGCCCTCCGACCGGATCGCAGATGAGGCCGAGCGTGTTTTTGAGCGCCAGGCCGACGGCGTGAACGGACTGCATCGGCGTTCCGCCTCTAAGCTCCGTCAGCGCTCCGGCGGCCATGGCGATCGCCGAACCGATCTCCGCCTGGCATCCGCCCTCCGCCCCGGAGACGAACGACCGGTTAGCGATGACGTACCCGATGGCCCCCGCGCAAAACAACCCGTCGACCATCCGCCCGTCGTCCCAGCCGAACCTTTCCTGCGCGCTGACGAACACGCCGGGGATGACCCCGCACGAGCCGGCCGTCGGCGTCGCGACGATCCTTCCCATCGAGGCGTTCACCTCCGACACCGCCAGCGCGTAAGACAACGCCTTGCCCGCATCGGCGCCGAGGACGCTTTCCCCCCGCTGCACAAGGCGTCCTACCCGCTGCGCGTCCAGGCCGGTCAGCCCGCTGGCCGACGTCGTGTCCTCCCGCATTCCCCGTGCGACCGCTTCTTTCATTACGGCGTAATATTCGGACATGCGCCGCCGGATTTCTTCTTCGCCAAGTCCGCTTTCGTTCGCCTGATCCTCGATCATGACGGCGGAAATCGGCTTTCCTTCCTCCGCGCAAACGTCCGCCAGCTCCTGCAAGCTGCGAAACCGCATGGCTTACTCCCCTCCCCGGGTCAAATCGATCGTGCAGATGCGCCGAACGCCCGCCAGATGCCGGAGCTCGCCGATCAAAGCGGCGGGCGGGGACTGATCCAGCTCCAGAGCGGTAAGGGCTTCCCCGTTCCGCTCCTTGCGGTCGACGTCCATGCTGCCGATATTCACGCCCGATCGGGTCAGCGACGCGGTCGCTTCCGCCAAAAACCCGACCCGATCCCGGTGAAACAGCACCAACGTCGGATAGTGGCACGAGAAGCGGACGTCGAAGCCGTCCACTTCGACCACTTCCACCGCTCCTCCGCCGATGGAGCAGCCTGTCATCGTCGTCTCGCGTTCGGCCGAACGCAACTTCAGGCGCACGGTATTCGGATGAGGGTACGGACCGATTCCCTCCCGGAACGCGATCGCCATGCCGGCCGCATGCGCCGCCTCCAGCGCCGTGCGGATTCTGCCGTCGTCCGTCGCATACCCGAGCAGTCCGGCCGCAATCGCGCGATCGGTGCCGTGCCCGGCGTACGTCTCGGCAAACGAGCCGAAAAAAGCGACGTCCGCTTCGACCGGCGTCCCGCCCAGCAGCCGGCGGGCAGCAAGGCCGAGCCGGACGGCGCCCGCCGTATGCGAGCTGGAAGGCCCGATCATCGCCGGGCCGATAATGGAGAAAACGTCTTTGAACCGCATTCGCTTCCCTCCCGCCCCGCTGACTATACGAAAAACGGGCACGGTTCGCCAAAAGAGCCGTGTCCGTTTCGAGGTTCTACTTCGACAGCCAGGAGCTCAAATGCGCCGAAACGAACTCGTCGTCGTTCAAATGCGGATACGCGCTGTAAACGCGGTCGATTTCCTCCTTTTGTCCGGGAGACAGGTCCTCCTCCGGATTCAGGCACCACCGGCCGGCCAGCAGCCCTTGCCGGACCAGCACTTCGTGAATGCCCGCGATGCAGCCCCGGAATCCGTTCGCCGGATCGAAGAAAGCCGCGTTCGCGTCGGTGATTTCCACGTTCCTCGTCAGCAAGGACGCCGGGACGGCCCCCGATTCCCGCACCTGCTTGATCTCCTCCAGCAGTTCTACCGCTTTCCGCGTCCATACCGCCCAATGGCCGAGCAGTCCGCCCGCGATCCGCTTTTCGATCCACCGCCCGTTTACCCGAAAACGGTAGGCGGTCAGGAGATCGACGACGATGTTGTCGTCGTTGCCCGTATATAGGGCGATTTCGTCCCTGCGGGGCGATTCGCAGACGGCGCGGACGACATCGATCGTCTGGTAGCGGTTGAACGGCGCCATCTTGATGGCGATGACGCCTGGAATATCGGCGAACGCCCGCCAGAACCGGTAGCTGTAAATGGTTCCGCCGACGGAAGGCTGCAAATAAAATCCGAATACGGGGATGACCGCCGCCACCCGCCTTGCCCGTTCCAGCACTTCTTCCTCCGTCCAACCTTGCAGCCCTCCCATGCTGAGCAGGCCGGCGTCGTACCCGAGCGCGGCCGCCGTCCGCGCCTCCGCCACGGCTTGCTCCGTCGGGCCGCAAATCCCGGCCACCCGCAGGAACGGCCGTTTCAAGGAAGCCGCGTCGACTTCTTCGGAGGCCAGATGCAGCACCGTCTCGTAAAGGCCCGCTTCGCGGATCTCGAACTGGGTCGTATGCACGCCGACCGCAATGCCTCCGGCGCCGGAAGCGATATAATACCGGGTAAGCGCGCGCTGGCGGGTTTCGTCCAGGCTGCGGTCCTCCTTCAGGGCAAGCGGGTGCGCCGGTATGACCAGCCCTTCATGCAGCGCGTTGCGTTTCGCTTCGTCGAGCGTTCCGCTTCCGCTCATCAGAATTTCCCCTCCCGCTCCTGAAAGTGTGTCGGTTTGTTCCACGTCTGTCCGCCTTGTTTGACCCAATCGGCGATCCAGTCGATCATCTGGGCGAGGGATACGCGGGGATAACCGAACAGTTGGAACGATTTGGCCGCATTGCTGAGAAGCGCCGTATCGGATTCCGTGCCGTCGAAGACCGGATCGGTTCCGAGCCGCTTGGCGAATTCTTCCGCCGCCCAGCGCAGCGAGATCGTCTCCGGCCCCGTCACGTTCACCACGTTCGGCGGAGTCGAACACACCCTGAGGGAGCGCAGCGCGAACTCGTTGGCGTCGCCCTGCCAGATGCAGTTGGCGTGCCCCATGCGAAGGTCGATCGTTCTTCCTTCCTTCACCGCTTTGGCGATTTCCAGCAAAACGCCGTATCGCAAATCGATGGCGTAGTTCAGCCGGAAGATCGTCATCGGCGTCCCGTTCTTTTTGGCAAAGTATTCGAACACCCGCTCCCGTCCCAGGCAGGATTGCGCGTACTCCCCGATCGGCCCCGTCTCCCCGTCTTCGGTCGCCCCTCCGCGCGCGATCGGAGTCAGCGGGTAGACGTTCCCGGTGGAAAAAACGACGATGCGCGAACGTTTGAACCTTTCGGCCACCCGTCCCGGCACATAGGCGTTCATGGCCCAGCTGAACGATTCGTTCCCGCTCGTGCCGAATTTGTTGCCCGCCATGTAGATGAGGTTCTCGACGTCCGGAAGCCGCTGCAGCTCCGTGTCGTTCAGCAGATCGACCGCGATCGTCTCGACCCCGTCCCGTTCGAGCTCCTCCCGCAAACCCGGAGACGAAAAACGCGAGGCGCCGATCACTTTTTTGTTCAAACCGCCTTTTCGGATGGCGTTCAGCGCCAGCCGCGCCATGCTCGGACCCATTTTCCCGCCGATGCCGAGCAACAGCAGATCCCCTTCGGTTTGCGCCAGATCCTCGATCAGCGCGTCCGAAGGTTCGGCCAGCTTCGCTTCCAACTGTTCTACGTTGTTCATAAGCGCTCCTTTCGTAATGGCAAATCGTGGTTTGACTACCATGTTAAAAGGCGCGCCGATTAAAAGACAAGGTCTTTAAAATGTCCATAATTCTGGAAACGGCCGACGCCAAAAAACCGCCTTCACCCGAAGGCGGCTGCCAACCGGCCAGGGGCAGAAACATGCCTCTTTGCTGACCTGATCGTCAATCGTCAATGATTTCCCTTTCATTTTAATTTACTGGAAAAATCGATTCTTAAAGTATTTTGGAAATCCGGGACGTGTCAAAGAGAGCGTCCAAAACACGATCGCGAACAAAAACGACGGTTTTCAATTCGCGACCTGCTTAGGCATAGCGGATGCGGATGACGCGATGCTGAATATGTCCGGGTGCATCATGGGATATGCCGCATATTCCGGCGCTTTGGTTATCTATCATTTTTTCAGGAAACGGCATAAAATCATGAGCGCTTAAACGTCTGCAAGCGGACACCGAAAAGCAAAAAGCGCGTCCTCCTTCAAGATCGGAATGACGCGCCGTCATTGGACAGTTAAGTGGTGCTGGTGAAGGGACTCGAACCCCCGACCCACGCATTACGAATGCGTTGCTCTACCAACTGAGCTACACCAGCGAAGTTCTCGCGAACACTTTTATAGATTACAGAATTCGACCGAGAATGTCAAGCGTTTTTCAAAAAAATTTTTTTGTGCGTTTCTTTGCTCGTTTCATGGAAAAAGCCGGCGGTTTACAGGGGAACATATGTTTGGTAAACTCCCTTTAGAAAACAGGACCGAAGGAGGAGCGCCAAATGACGAGAACGCAGTACGAGCCGCTTGCCGTCAAATCGGTGTTGAACGCGGTCAAAGCCCCTTCCATGCCGTTCGACTGGTCCATTAACCCTTACCGGGGATGCCAGCACGGCTGCAGCTTCTGCTACGCCCGCAGCACGCACGTCTATCTCGGGCAATCTGCGGACGACGCTTTTCAAAACCGGATTTTCTGGAAGGAGGACGCGCCGTCGCTCCTTCGAAAAGAGCTAACCCGGATGGCCGCCGCTTCCCGTCTTCCCGAATCGGTCACGATCGGCACGGCAACCGACCCGTATCAGCAGCTGGAAGCCAGGCTCCGGCTTACCCGGGGATGCCTGGAGGTGTTGGCCGAGTTCGGCGTTCCCGTCAGCATCACCACCCGCTCCCCGCTCGTGCTCCGCGACCTCGATCTGCTCCGCCGGATGCCCGGCTCCTCGGTCAACATCAGCCTGCATACGCTCGATCCGCACGTATGGCGAACCTTCGAGCCGCAAACGCCCGCTCCGTGGCAGAGGCTCAAATGCGCCCGCGCCCTGATGGAAGTGGGCATTGAAACGAACGTCTTCATGGCGCCGGTCCTGCCTTACATCACGGACGGCCCGGCGGCGACGGAAGCGCTCGCGTCCGCATGCGCGGATCATGGCATCAAGCGGCTGATGGTTTCGTTTCTCCGGTTGTCTACGCCGGAAGTGAAGACCTGGTTTTTCGACGTGCTGCGGCAAGCCTACCCCCGCCTGACGGAGCGTTACGGCCGCTTGTATTGGCGCTCCGCCCGGCCGCCGGAGTCGTATGTCCGGCCGGTCAAGCGCCGGATTGCCGAGTGCCTGGCGCGATACGGGCTGTCCGATACCGGCGCGTACAGCGAACGCCGCCCAGCGAACCGGGCCGAGCCGGGAGGCGCCGGTCAAGCGCGGCAAGCGTCGGCCGGCCCCGTCCAAGCACCCGCGGAACGGGCCGCCATGTGCGCGCCGGTGCAACTGACCTTGTTCTGACAGCAAGCCTGGATGCGTCTTCCGGCGGCAAGCCGGTCGCATCGCCGGCGGCAGCCTCCCCTCCGCGAACGCCGAATTCCCGGCGCGCATATGCTAGGGAGACGGCAGCCCATGCGGGAAGGGGAAAGAAGATGAACGGCCAGACGCTCATGCTCCCGATTATCATCGCCAACATCGCGCAGGATCATGTGAAGATCAACGTGCCGGTCGTTACCGGAGGAACGAATCCCGGCGCAAAACAAAAAATCAACGATCTCATCATGGAACAGACGAGATCGCTGATGAAAGAGCAAGGCTACCCCAGCCCCGACATCCGGGAGATGGACGGCACGTTCGAGATCAAAACGAACCAGCGGGGCGTCCTTAGCCTGTCCTTGCTGAATTATGCGTTCGCCGGCGGGGCTCACGGCAATACGCTGCAAAAGTCGCTCACCTTCGATGCGGATACGGGCCGCAGCTATTCGCTCGGCGAACTGTTCAAGCCGGGAAGCGACTACGAGAAGCGGCTGAACCGGATCATCGAGGCGCAAATCAAGGCGCGCGATCTTCCGCTGCTCGAAAAATTCCCCGGAATGGCAAAAGATCAGGATTTTTACATTGCCGACAAGTCCCTTGTCCTTTATTTTCCGTTGTACGCCATCGTTCCATACGCTTGGGGATTTCCTTATTTCCCGATTTCGGTCTATGAAATCCAGGACATCATCGACGAGGAAGGACCGCTCGGGGAGATGCTGTATTGATCGGCGGCAACGCCGTCACCACTTGGACGGATCGATATCGCTCGGCTTCAAGCCTTCCCATATGTTCGGCACGTCGACCGAGGAAGGGTCGTCAAAAACCAGAAACGCCGTAGGCAAATAACGTTCGCCGTGCTTGGACGCCGGCTTGTTCACGACCTTTCCGCCTTCCTCCACCAGAACCGTCGACGATCCTCCGTCGAGGTTGGCCGCAATGACCGCCCCGTGCTCGAGCATAATCTGCTGGCAGTCGTAAAGGTCCGCCCCAATGCTGTATCCCGGCTGACGGCCGTCGATGACGAGGAACAGGATGGAACCGTCCTCCTTCTGCCCCATGACCGTTCTCGGCGCGATGCCCCAGCCGTCCTTGTGGTTTTTGATCAGTCCTTTGCCGTTTACGATCAGCCGCGGCTGGAAGGTCACCGCTTCCGAGACGTTCATGTCCAGCAGCTCCTGGACCGTATAGCGTCCCGCGATCATCTTGCCGTCGCGGTCGATGCCGACGATTTGCGTGCTCTTGCTGCCGCCCAAGCCGTCATAATAAATTTTGCCCTGGGAGATTACGATCCCGATCGGCTGAAATCCGTTTCCCTTCCAGTTCGGATCGGCAAAACCTCCGGCGTTGACGCCGGCCACGGCTCCGGTCCGCTTCACCATGCTGGAGACCTTTTCCCCGCGCCCTTTGACGGCGGGGACGACAAGGCGGATTTTTTTCGGATCACTGACGGTCAGCAAGTAGCCGTGGTAACCGCTTCCGTCCACTTCCTCCACTTGCGTAAGCGGCTTCGTCTCCACGTTCTCCCCTGGATTCGCATCGCCGTTCTCCGCAGGCGGACGAATGACATGGGTGTCCCGTTCCTCGCCCATTTGCTCGAATTTCGCGGCATAAGCCGCGACCCGTTCGCGCAATCCCTTTTCGCCAATAATATATTTCGCCCAATGCCGGTGCTGCGTCGTGATCAGCGTATCGGCCGCCCGGTACCGCAGCGCGGTGCCGGAAGGCGTCAGGAACAGCCACGCGGCGGACAGCGCGGCAAGCACCATCCCCAGCACGAACAGCCGCCCGATCGCCCGCCAAAATCCAAGCCGCCGCTTGCGGACAGCCCTTCTTTTTCCGCCGCGAGGCGGGTGCGCCGCCGGTTTGGCCGCCGTTGCGCGCGGGTCCATCGTCTCCACTCCCCCATCTCTGTGCCTACTGCTAATAGACGAGAGAGAAGTGGGACTTGTTGCGGGATTAAGGCCCAACGGCCTTGCTCCACTTTCGGACGCGCAAGCTCTATAATGTAGGGAAGAAGACAAAGGAGGGACAAGCATGACCGCAACGAATGCGTATGCGATTGATTCCTATACCGACACTTACCGGATTTACGAACTGAAAGAACCGGCTACCCGGTCAAGCGTGAAAATATGTCCGGAACGCGGCGGCATCGTCATCGGCTGCCAGCTTCACGGCCAAGAACTGTTGTATCTGGATCGCGCCACCTTTCTCGATCCGAGCGCCAACATCCGCGGCGGCATTCCGATCCTGTTCCCGATTTGCGGGCAATTGAAGGACGGGCAGTATGAGTGGGAGGGCGCCGTCTACCGGATGCGCAACCACGGCGTCGCCCGCACCTCCGCTTGGGAAGTGGCCGACGAGAAAACCGACGGCGAAGCCGCGCTGACGCTTGTTCTCAAAAGCAGCGAGGAGACGCTCGCTTCCTATCCGTTTGATTTCGAACTGAGGTTTGCCTTTCAGCTCAAGGAAGGCAGGCTCGGTATCCGGCAGACGTACCGCAATCTGTCGGACCGGCCGATGCCCGTTCAGGCCGGGTTTCACCCGTATTTCGCCACAGGCGAAAACAAACGGCTGTTCTACGAGTCCGACGCCACCCGCCTGCTCGACTACAATGACGGCCAGATCAAGCCGTTTGCCGGCACCGTCGATTTGAGCGGGCTCGTCGAATCGGTGGCGCTTCTCGATCCCAAGACGCCGACCGTCGCGTTTCCATTCGGCCAGAACGGCCGGGTTCAGCTTGACTACAGCCCGCAATTCGGTACGGTCGTGCTGTGGTCGGTGGAAGGCAAGCCGTTCATCTGCGTCGAGCCGTGGACCGCTCCGAACGGAGCATTGAACCGCAAGGAAGGACTGATCCTTGTCGAACCCGGCAGCGCGCTCGAGCTGGATTTCGGCATTTCGTATTCCGTCTGTCCGTAAAGCATGGAGAGCGGCAAAAAGGGCGCCCCGCCCGATCCGCAAGGATCGGCGCGAGGCGCCCTTTTTTGATTTTCCCGGCCTAAGCTTGTGTCTCCAATGCAAGACAACCGTATGGCCCGGCGGCTATCGGTCAAGGTACAGGCTCGACTCCAGCCGCTCGACCAGGTCGGCCCAGGCCGGAAGCGACAGCTCTTTCACGTAAGCCAGCATGCCGCGGAGAACAAGGGGTTCCGGAACCGGCTTCGCCAATTCGTCCTCCATCAAGGACAAGCTGGCGAACAAGTCCGCTTTGCGCTCGGCCGGAAACTCCCCGTCCTTCGCCTGCTCCGCCGCCTTGCGCAGCTCGCTTGCGGCTAGACGGAACTTCATCTCCGGATCGGAATAGGAGCCGTCGTACGAAAGCACGTCTTCCCGGCTGAGCAGAGGCCGCTCCTTTTTGCGAATCATCCCCTCCATCACATCGTCAAGCCGCTGGACCAGAAAACGCGCGAGCCGACGGTCGCCAAACGCCTTGCCTCCCTCCAGCATCCGGCTCATGTAGTGGAGCGACATTCCGCTCAGCAGCTCCGCCCCGTCCCAGGAATACGGCTCGGCCTCCCGGCCGTAAATCTCGAGAATGCGCTGTTGGTACCACAGGATAATACGGCTCTTGAAAGCCAAAAAAGCGTCCCGTACTTCCGATTTCGCTCCGAGAGCAGGCTCTCTCATGAGCAATGCGGCGAATTCCCGTTCCCGGCGGAAGTTGGCGAAATGGCGGGCGAGCTGAAGGCAAAGCTTCTCCCTTGGAGGGAAATGCCGCTCTTCCGGCAGTTCCCTCATCCCGGACATCAGGCGCTCGATGACGAAACCGACCACCGACAAAAGCAATTCGTCCTTGGATTTGAAATAGAAGTACAAGGAACCTTTGGCCATTCCGATTTCGTCCGCGATATCCTGCATCGAGGTGGCCCGGAACCCCTTTTGGGAAAAGCATCGGAGGGCCGCCTCCAGCACCATCCTCTTTTTGTCGTTCATCTTAACCTTCCTTAGGCTTGCGCCGCAGCTTCATCAACACCTCGTATGCGATCGGCACGATAAACAGCGTCAGCAGGGTGGAGCTGATCAAACCGCCGACGACGGTAACGGCAAGTCCGCGGGAAATGATGCCGCCTCCGCCTCCGATTCCGAACACCAGCGGAAGCAGCGATCCGATCGTCGCCAGCGCCGTCATCAGAATCGGACGCAAACGGGTTCCGGCCGCTTCCAGAATGGCCTCTCTCGTCGGCAGGCCTTCCCGCTCCTTGTGAATGACGCGGTCGATGAGCACGATCGCGTTCGTCACGACAATCCCGATCAGCATAAGCGCCCCCATAAGCGCCGATACGCTGAGCGTTTCGCCGGCCAGCCACAGCGCCACCAGGCCGCCAATGATGGCAAACGGCAGCGAGAACATGATCGCAAACGGAGCCAGCGCGCCGCCGAACGTCAGGACAAGCACCAGGTACACGATCGCGACGGCCGCCGCCATCGCCAGCCCGAGCTGCGTGAAGGTCTCGTTGATTTGTTCGGTTACGCCGCCGAACTTGACCTCGACGCCGACCGGCAAGTCCAGCTCGTCGATTTTCTTTTGCAGATCGGAGGAAGCTTTGCCGACGTCATTGGTGGTCACTTCCGCCGTTACGTTGACCACCATCCGGCCGTCCTCGCGGGTGATGGAGCTCGGAGCCGTTCCTTCCTCGACCTTGGCTACGTCCTTGATCGGGACTTCCATTCCAAGCGGCGATTGCAGCGTTTCGTTTTCGATGTCGGCAATTGTGGCGTATGCTTTATTGTCGACTTCCACATACACGTTATACGTTTTGCCTTCTTCCTGAACGGTCGTCAGCACCGGCCGATCGCGGTTTGGCATCAGCTTCATCGCGATTTGCCCGGCGGTCAAACCGTACCGGCTCAGCTTCGCGTGGTCGGCGACGATCGTGTATTGGCCGAACGTTTCGGACAGGCTCGTGTCGACTTTGGCGAAGGCCGGATCCTGCTTCATCATCTCCGCGATCTTTTCGGCTACCGGCCGGATCTGATCCAGCGATTCGCCGTAAACGCCGAGGCTGAAGCTGGATCCGCCCATTCCGCCCGACATGTCCATTTCGCTCCAGGTTCCCTCCGGAACCTTCTTCTGCAGGCCGGCGACGATCGCTTCTTTTTTCTCCTCGAATTGCTTGATGTCAGGATCGAATTGGAGATAGAACAGCCCCGATTTGGAACCGCCCATCATGAACGGATTGCCGCTGCCTCCGACCGAATACTGCATGTTCGTCACGTCCGGCTGCTCCAGAAGATAGCTTTCCGCCTGCAGCGCCCTCTTTTCCACATCTTCGAGGCGGGCGCCCGGTTCCGGCTTGTAGGTAATCATCATGTACTTGTCTTCTTCTTCCGGCAGGAAGCTGGTCCCGATCAGCGGCACCAGGAGGAAGCTGCCAAACAGCAGGGCAAACGCCACGACAACGGTAATGACCTTGTGCCGCAAGGTGGAAGCAAGCATCCGCTTGTACCATTCGGCGAGCCGTCCCGGCTTGTCGTGATGCTCGTTCTTGCCCGGCTTGACGCCGCTGCGGAACATCGAATGCGCCATCATCGGCACGATCGTAATGGCGACAAGCAGGGAGGCGAGCAGCGTGAACACCATCGTGAGCGCAAACGGGATGAACAGCTGCCCGACCATGCCGCTTACCAGCGCGATCGGCAGGAACACCGCGATGGTCACGATCGTCGAGGACATGATCGGCGTGAACATCTCCCGGGTCGCGTCGATGATAAGCTCTTTCCCTTTCAGCTTCTCGCCGGACAGCGACATCCTGCGGTAAATGTTCTCGATGACGACGATCGAATCGTCGACGACCCGGCCGATCGCGACCGTCATTGCGCCGAGCGTCATGATGTTAAGCGTAATATCGAATTGCCGGAGCAAAAGCACGCCGATAATGAGCGAGAGCGGAATCGAAACGACGGAAATGATCGTCGACCGGAAATTCCGCAGGAACAGCAGGATGATAATGACGGCGAACAGAGCGCCGAACAACGCCTTTTCCACCATCGTCATCACGGAATCTTCGATCGGCTTGCCTTGGTCGAGAAGAACGACCAACTCCATGTCCGGATACTTTTTCTTGAATGCGTCCACTTCGTCCTTGACGGCGTTGACGACATCGACCGTATTGGCGTCGTTGGCTTTAACGACCTGGATGCCGATCGATTCTTTCCCGTTCGTCCGGGAAATCGACTCCGCCTGGCCGACCAGCTCCAGCTTGGCGATTTCGCCCAGCTTGACGGTAGGCACCCCGGCCGGCAGCGCCGGCATGGAGGCTCCTGCTCCGGCAGCCGCGCCCGTACCGGCGGCAGCGCCCGGACCGCCCGCACCGGCAGCCCCGCCTGCGGGGAAGCCGGCGGAAGCGCCTGCCGGGGAACCGGCGGCGGCACCGGAACCGACGGCCGGAATCGTCAGATTGCGCAAGTCGTCCAGCGTCGCCACGCGGCCGTCCACGACGACCGATTTTTCCGAACGGTCCAGCTCGAACACGCCGAGCGGAGCCTTGACGGCGGCGGCCTGGATCAGGCTTTTGACGGTATCTTCGCTAAGGCCCAACTGGGCAAGCTTGGCCTTGTCGAAGGTCAGCCGCACTTCTTTCATATACTGTCCGGCCACCGACACCGAAGCGACGCCTTGGATATCTTCCAGCGCGGGCTTGATTTCGTCTTCGACGATTTTGGTCAGATCCTCGAGGCTGCCTTGACCGGCTGCGCTAACCGAGATGACCGGGAAGGAATTGAACGAGAACTTGGACACCGTCGGCGTCTCCACGCCGCTCGGCAAAGTCACCGCGTCGATCGCTTCGCGAACGTCGGTGGCCGCCCTGTCCATGTCTTGGCCGTAGTTAAACTCCACGATGATGTTGGCGGCATTTTCCATGGAGGTGGACGTTACGTTTTTCACGTTGTCCAGATTGCGAAGCCGCTGCTCCAGCGGCGCCGTCACTTCGTCGACCACCGCGTCGGGCGTCGCGCCCGGATACACGGCCGTCACGCTCAGGAACGGCAGCGACAGATTGGGCAAACTCTCTTGCTTCATCGTCACACCGGAATATAAACCGGATACGAGGACGATGAGGGTGAACAACCAAAGCGCAAACTTGTTGTTCAGCGAAAACTTGATGACGCTCTTCATCTCTCCACTCCCTTTTGAACTTGGCCATCGCGGCGCCATCTTATCGAACGGCCGGTCGAAAGCCGATCTGGCGTCTTTCCGTCCGATAGGCCGCAATTTTCATCCTAATATACGAGCCTAGCCGGACATGGTTTCAAAATTTTTCGACCGTTCGTTCGACCGCACGTTCGACTTTTTGTGGCCGCCGGGGCACGCCAAAAAAAAAGACGACGGCCCCATCCACATTCTCTGTCGGCTTCTATCGGCGTTTTTTGAAGACCGGATTCGGAATGGGGCGGAACCGTCGGGTTCCTTCCGGGCATTGGATTTTGTGCAGGATACCGGCTCCTTTCGCTTCTTTCCGGCACTTATGCTGGATTTTCTCCAACGAAAAGGCCCGAGAGCCGTGCAGATTCGGCTTCTTCGGGCCAAAACACTGGATATATCCAACATAGACCGGCTTCCTGCGCCTGAACGATGCATTCGATTGGATTTATTCCAATTTAGCCGCGCACCTTTAGACGCTTAGCCGAGTTGCTATCGAGTTGCTATATTGTCGCGTTAACCAAGATAAGGACGCTCAGACTGCGACTGCTCATGGGCTACGGCGGCTGTCCGGCAGAGCGTTTAAACATCCTTGTTCGTTCATGAGCTAATGGGAGCGGCCGCACGCGCAAAAAAACGCCCCGGCCTCGCCGCAAAAGCTGCGGCATAAAGTCCGGGGCAATACAGGGGGTGGGGAGTCGAGAATCGTTGGCGAATGAATCCATCCCGCGGCTCCTTATCCGTTCACCGGAGCGGCCGGAGGGGTTGGCGGTTGACGTTTGACGATTTGGCGGTACGCGCGTTTGAGTGCGGGCAGCAGATAGTAGTCAAGCCCGAACTTGCCCGCGTTGGGACCGGCCAGCAGGATGATGATGCCGAACAAGATCATCCAGGGATTGCTCGATACGGTGCCCGCCATCAGGAACATGAAATTCATCAGCATGCCGAAAAATGCCGCCGTGAGGGTCAGTCCGCCCAAAATCAGGCCCAGCCCGACCAGGAATTCGCCCCACGGAATCAGGAAGTTGAACAGCTTTACATTCGGCAGCGCAAAATGCTTCAGAAAAGCGACGTAATTGGGGTACATCGCGTTTTCCGTACCGGTCTCCAGCACCGGGTTCTTGATCGCTTTGTTCAAAAACCCTGCGGCGTTAAAACCGTCCGCAATCTTGTGCCAGCCCGCTTCCACCCATTTCCACCCGAGGTAAAACCTCACGGCCACAAGCAAAGCGGCGGCGATCCGGTTTGTTCTCAGCCAGTTTCCCATTTGCATCCACTCCTCTCTTCTGGCTCCATCATAGCTTGCCGGCGCCGTTTTCCCCATCGGGACAAACGCTGAAAACGACGAGGACAGTTCCCTGATTTTTCCGTAAGGGTTCCGTCAGGCCATTTCTTAGCCGAAATTAAGGGAATTCCCCGACTTACAGCGGCAAGTGGAAAGAATAAAATGATGAGAGGATAAAAGGGTCGGCATAACAAGGGAAACGAGGTGAAAAGGAAAGTGGAAAACGTTTGCAAACTTGCGGAAAAGGAACTTGAGCAGCTCCGCGAACTGATTTCGGTCGACGTGGCGGCATTGGCGTGGTACCGGGAGCGGGAGCGCCGCCTGGTCTGGGAAGTCGCGTCGGGCTGCGGCGACGAACGGTACCGCATGCTCTCGATCCGGATCGGCCGCGGTTTGGAAGGCACCGTTCCGAGAATCGGCCGGCCGCTCATCTTGGACCCCTGCAACCCGGGCACCGCACGAATGAAAGAGCAATCTCCCTTGATGTTAGTCGAAAAGCTGCAGGTCGCAGCCGGCTTCCCCGTCTTGTCGCAAGGCCGCCTGAAGGGGGTGCTTCTGGCGGGCAACCGTTCCGTCCGCTGCTACACTCCGGAAAATCTGGCCGTGCTCCAGCTTTCCGCCAACTGGCTCGGCCAACTGGGCGAATGCGACGCGAAAGACCGGCAGGTTCGTTTTGGAGAGTTCTCCTGATATGATAAAGACGTAAACGGGAAAGGAGGAGAGAGAATGGTTCGGATCATGCTCGTGGACGACCACGCCGTCGTCCGCTCCGGACTTCGGATGCTGCTGGAAAGCAAGCCCGGCATCGAAGTGGTCGGCGACGCGGCGGACGGAGACGAAGCGATTCGGATGGCTCTACAGATTAAGCCCGACCTGGTCTTGATGGACCTCAGCATGCCGCACGGGAAGGACGGGCTCACCGCAACGGCCGAATTGAAAAAGCTGCTGCCGGACACCGCCGTCCTCATTTTGACCATGCACGATGACGAAGAGTACCTGTTCCGTTCGATTAAAGCCGGCGCTTCCGGCTACATTCTGAAGAGCGCGCCGCACGAGGAACTGCTCGCCGCGATCCGGTCCGTGTCCCAAGGCGACGCCTATCTGTATCCGACCGCCACGAAGCGGCTGATGAACGAGTATATGGAGCGAGTCCGCAACGGAGACGGGGCCGATTCCTACGAACAGCTGTCGGAACGGGAAAAGGAAGTGCTCGGCTGGATCGCCAAAGGCTATTCCAACAAAGAAATCGCCGATCGCCTGGTCATCAGCGTCAAGACGGTGGAAACCCACAAAGCTCATATCATGGAGAAGCTCGGTCTCAAGACGCGGCCCGACCTGGTAAAATATGCGCTCAAGAAGGGGTTGCTGACGTTTGACACCTGAAGAGACGCAACGCGTGAACAAGCTGCTGGAATGTCTCGACGACCCTGCGTTTCAAATGGATGCCGCCTTCCGCCGCAACCTCAGGCAAACGCTGCAGCAGCTCAACCATCTGAAGCTTGCGCTGGACGAATCGTCGATCGTGGCGGTAACCGACCGCAAAGGCATCATTCAGTACGTCAACGACAAATTTTGCGAAATTTCCAAGTACAGCCGGGAAGAACTGATCGGCAGCGATCACCGGATCATCAATTCGGGCTACCATAGCAAAGCGTTCATGCGCGATCTGTGGCGCACCATCCGCTCCGGGAACGTGTGGCGGGGCGAAATCCGGAACCGGGCGAAAGACGGCAGTTATTACTGGGTGTACACGACCATTGTGCCGTTTCTGGACGAAAAGGGCGAGCCCTATCAATATTTGGCCATCCGCAACGAAGTGACTCCGCTCAAGCAGGCGGAGCAGGAGCTGCAGCGAATGATGACGCGCGTCATGCGCATTCAGGAAGAAGAGCGCAAACGCTTCTCCCGCGAGCTGCACGACGGCATCGGACAGAGCTTGTTCGGCATGGCCATTCATCTCGACCGGCTGCTGGCCAACCCCGACCACCCGCCGGAATTGAAGCAGCTTCGCCAAGACGTCACCGCCATTATGGAAGAGGTGCGGAATCTGGCCTGGGAGCTGCGCCCGTCCGTGCTGGACGATCTCGGGGTCGCGCCGGCCCTGCGAAGCTATTCGGAGATGTTTTCCCAGCATTACGGCATCCGCGTCCATCTGACCTGCAAGCTTTCCGGCCGGCTGGACCGGCAAGTGGAAACCGCCTTGTACCGGATCATTCAGGAAGCGTTGACCAATATCGGCAAATATGCCGGCGTTGCCGAAGCCCGGGTCGACGTATGGGAATCCGAAACGCATGTCCACGCGCGGGTGGAAGACCGCGGCGTCGGATTCGTGCCGATGCCGGAAAGGCAGGGCGTCGGACTGTTCAGCATGGAAGAGCGCGCCAGAGGAGTCGGCGGCCAGACCCAAGTCCGCTCCGCGCCGGGGGAAGGAACGATCGTGACCGTCGTTTTGCCGAAAACGGCGGAAGGAAGTTGACATTCCTATCCATTCATGATAACATTAAGCACTAATTTAAGTGTAACCCTCTGATTTTTCCGTCAAAGGGGATTATGCCTCCCGTTCCCTTTCACATTCCTTATGTTCAAACGGCTGCTGGAAGGAAACACGAATTCTCACTGGAGCGGCCGAGGAGCCGCAAGAACGATTGAGAGGCAGGGCTTTCGTTGTATTCGTGCAAGTGAATTCAGGAAGAGTCGCGCGGTTGCGCTTAAGCTAAACAAGACCCCCGCCGGGATTATCCGGCGGGGGTCGTCCAATTGCTTGCAGCCGATTGGTGGAGACGTCTGCTTGATTTTGTTACTTTCTTTCCGGCAGAGACTCCACATAGCTGTCCGACATGCTGATCAGCTCCAGCGCATTTTTATATTGCTCTTCGGTCACCAGGTCCTTCCCGGCTTCTCCCCCGCCGAACGGATAGACGACTCCGTCCTTAAAGTCGAGTCCGGGGACGAATACGGCCTTGTCGTTGATAAACGATCCCGAAGGCAGGTAGTACCGCTGCGGCAGCACGTTATGCGTTTCGTTCAGGATATCCTGGCCGAAATGAATATGGTTCGCCAACGAAATGCCCGCCAAATTCGCGATGGTCGGGAACAGATCGGATTGCCCGCCCGTCTGCTCGAGCACCTTGCCTTCGGTTTGTCCGGGAAGCTTGATGATGAGCGGAATATTCAGCATATCCGGAGCCTCGTATTCGCGGCCGTAGATTTCCCGCATCAATCGTTTCTCGTATTTGGTCAGCGAGTATACGGGCAGCCCCTGGTGGTCACCATAGATGACAACGAGGCTGTTATCCCAGACGCCGTTCGCCTTCAGCTTGTCGATGAACTGGCCTAACGCGAAGTCCGCGTAATTCTGGGCCCGGATGTAGTCTCCCACCAGCGTGTCCTCGTATTTGTCGGGCAGCTTCATCTTGTATTTGCGCTCCGGCAAATTAAACGGGTGATGGCCGGACATGGAGATGACCTGCACATAGAACGGCTTGCCGCTTTGCTGCATCGATCCGAGCTTGGCCGCCGTCTTGTCGTACAGCACTTCGTCCGATGCGCCGAACATGACGGGGTCCTCTTCGCCGAAAAACGTCTTGTCGTAGTACTTGCCGAATCCGAGCGCCTTGTAAAGCTCTTTGCGGTTCCAGAAGATGACGTCGTTCGTGTGGAAAGTGGCCGTTTCATAGCCGTTCTCCGCAAACGTCTTGGGCATGCTGGGCAGCTCTTTGTCCGCATAAACCTGCGATGCGGCGCCGTGCTGGGGGATGTAGAACGACGTGTTCACGACAAATTCCGCATCGGAGGTGTTGCCCTGACCGACCTGTTGATAGAAATGCGGGAAATAAAGGCTTTCGCTCGCCAGCCGGTTCAAATTGGGCGTAATCTCCTGCCCGTCCAGCTTCAAGCCGATCAGGAAGTTCTGGAACGCCTCGAGCTGGATGACGATGACGTTTTTGCCTTTCGCCGCTCCCCAATAGGCGGGGTTGGCCTTGGCTTCGTTCCCTTTGATTTCCCGGATTTTCTCTTGCGTCACCTTGCTCGAATCGATCGTCTCGTCCTTCGAGGCTCCGAACGCGACGTACGCTTCATAATTGAGAATGCCCATGTTTTGGGCCTGCAAAATCTCGTTCATTCCGTCTTTATAGGGATAGATGCTGGCCACGCACATGGCGAGCGAGAGAACGCCGACGGCAGCGGTGGCGCTCCGCGGCTCGCGGACGGCAAGGCTTCTTCCCCAAGCCCGCACCTTGCGGCTGACAAGCAGTAAAATAAACAAAACGACAATGTCGACGTAGATCAGAAGAAAATAAGGATGCAAAAGCGAGAAGACGCTGCTCTTCACTTCCGTTACCTGGCCGACCTGCTGCAAGGCATGGTAAGTGACGATGACGCCAAAATACTTGTAATACATGATGACGGCAAAATAAACGGTCGTCAGAATCAGATTGACCACCAAATAAGCGCCCAGCTTGCGTTTGTGAAACAGCAGCTCGACGAGGCAAAACGCCACCCATACCGAGGGAATGCCCGTCGCGAGCGGCATCCAGACATGGCCTCCGTCGAAGATCACGAACCGGGCCAGATAAATTTTGAGTGCCATCAGAATGGAAAAAAAGACGAACGGTTTCGATAGCAGGCGCCATATTCGCTGCCTGGCAGTCACTTTGATCATCCCCTGTAGTTCTTCCTATCGTTCTTCCGCGCAGATCGGTTTCAAGTAATCATTATACGGACTTATTCTTTGCAAATAAAGTTTATGCAATACCTGGAATACGTTGATCCTGAACCCGCGAGAGGACGTGAGCCGATGGCGATCCGATACACAAGGCCGTACGATCGTATTTTGGACGATTTGACCAATGCTTTGGTTTCCATTCCCGACTGCTACGAAACGTTTGAAATGACGCGATACGAATGGGACGAACTCGAAGAGTCGGAGCGGGACGTGTGCCTGCGGACGCTGGCCGACGATCTGTTTTACGTGCTCGGCGCATCCCCCGTTTCTTCCGCCGGTTCCGGCAAGCTGGAGTACGACAAAGACCGCCACGTCATCAAAGTGATCGTTTCCCCCCGGCTCACGCATCTGGTTCAACTTAAAGAAAGGTAAGCCGGAATCCCGCGTTCGCGCGCAACCCGCATCGTTTACCGCTTATCGCTTGTGGTATAATGAAGTATTGACAATAAGCGGAAGGAAACGAACGATGACCAGCTCCCTGTCGCTTCAACAAATCAAGCTGCTGTGCGGACATCTTTCGTATGAACGCGGGCGCAAATATTACGAGGAACATCGGGTAACCGGCGTCGAATACGACGCGGCCCATCGGCAATACAGCGCCTGCGTGGCCGGCGGCACGGATTATTATCAGCGGATCGTGATGGACGATACCGGCATTCAGGACGCCAGATGCACATGTCCTGCCTATCATAGCCAGTACCTTTGCAAGCATATCGCCGCCGTGCTCATCCATCTCTACGAGTCGCAGCCCAAGCCCGCGGAGCCGTCCCGCATCGTTCCGTTCACGCCGCCTCCGGCGCCGGTCTTCACCAGCCGGGATATTCAGTTTGCGAAAAACATGATCTCCCTGTTCGACGCGCCGCCCGCGGCCGCCTATCCGAACGACGAAGAGCCCGGAAGCGAGCCGCAGTTACTCGAGACGGAGTTCGTCTGTTCGCCCGTAAACGACCACGGCCGTTCCCCTTTGATGGCCGTCGAAATGAAAGTGGGGCCGAAACGGCTGTATGTCGTTCAGAAAATAAAAGATTTTTTGCAAAAGGTCGAGGCCAAGCTGCCGTATGCGTTCGCCAAGCTGTTCACGTACGATCCGACGGTGCACGCGTTCAAGCCGGAGGATCAGGCGATCGTGCGCCGCCTGATCGAAATCGGGCGCAGCGAGGAAGCCTACCGCGAAGCCTTCCGCAGCCATAACGGCGGCTCCTCCCTGCATCTTGAGCGCCGCATGATCATCCCCCCGTACGCGTGGGAGGAAATGCTGCCGCTGTTTGAATCGGCGAACGTCCGGTTCGAGCACGGCATGCGGACCGCCGAACGGATTATCGTGACCGACGAGCCGCCGCCGCTGGAGTTCGAGCTGAACCAGGCGCCGAAGGAAGGTTTTCAGCTGGACATCCGCGGCCTCGAACGGACGCTTGTCATGGACAGCTACGGCGTTGTCGTGGCGGACGGCATCCTGCACCGGATGGACGATGCCTCGCTGCGGCGGCTTGACGAGTTGAAGCGCATGTTCGCCTATAAGCCGGGGAAGCAGATGCTCATTCCCCCGGCGCAGATCGAGCCGTTCATGGATCGGGTCATCCCGGGGCTGCGCCGGATCGGAAACGTAACCATCGCCCAGGCGGTCGCCGATCGGATCGTCAGCCCCAAGCTGCAGGCGAAAGTGGAGCTGGATTGGCTGAACAACCGGCTGCTCGCCAGGCTGACCTACATCTACGATGACATCGCGATCGATCCGATGCAGCCGGGCAAAAGCAGGCAAGCGGACGCGGACCGCATCCTGCTGCGCGATATGGAAACCGAAGGGCGCATTATGAGCCTTATCGAACGGGCTTCGTTCAAGTACAACGGCAGCGAGCTGTATCTCGATGACGAGGAGCGGATCTGCCGGTTCCAATACCGGCTGCTCCCGCAGCTGGAGAAATGGGCCGACGTCTCGGCGACGGCCGCCCTGGAAGCGATGCTGCGCGACACGCCTCCCCCGCCCCGCATGACGATCGACCTCGATGCCCGGACGCAATGGCTGGAAGTCCGCTTCGATATGGACGGCATCGACGAACGGGAAATCGGCCTGATCCTGAAGACGCTGATCGAGAAAAAAACATATTACCGCCTGTCCAGCGGTGCGTTCCTGTCGCTGGAAGACGAAGGATTTGCGGAAGTCGCCCGCCTCATGGAGGAAATGGGCGTTCGGAAAAACGAGATCAAAGGCTCCCGGCTCGACCTCGCCCCCGTGCGGGGGCTGCCGCTGATGGATGCAGGCCCGAGAACCCGGAACGTCAAGCTTGGCCGCGCGCTCAGGCAAATGCTGGACAACATGCGCAATCCGGACAACCTGGACTTCGCCGTGCCGGAAGGGCTCGCGCCCGTTTTGCGGGATTATCAGAAATTCGGCTTCCAGTGGCTGAAGACGCTCGCCCATTATCGTTTTGGCGGCATACTCGCCGACGATATGGGACTCGGCAAGACGCTGCAGGCCATCGCCTTCATCGAATCCGTCCGGGACCAGATACGGGAGTCGGGCTTGCCGGCGCTGATCGTGTCCCCCGCTTCGCTGATCTACAACTGGCGCAACGAAATCGCGAAGTTCGCCCCCGAGCTCCGGGTGAGCCTCGCCGCCGGCGATAAGCAGGAGCGAAGCGGCGTCCTTGAGAACCTTGACGGTGTGGACGTGCTGATCACTTCCTATCCGCTGCTGCGGAGGGATATGGAGCATTACGCCAAGCAGCGGTTTCACACGCTGTTTCTCGACGAGGCGCAGGCGCTCAAAAACCATGCGACCCAAACATTCCAAGCGGTCAAGGTCCTCCGGGCGGGGTGCCGCTTTGCGCTGACCGGGACGCCGATCGAGAATTCGCTGGAGGAGCTGTGGTCGCTGTTCGACGCCGTATTCCCGGAGCTGTTCGGAAGTCGCAGCCGGTTTGCCGAGCTGCCCCGCGAGACGGTGGCCAGGCGGGTTCGGCCGTTCATTCTGCGGCGGCTGAAGAGCGATGTGCTGAAAGAGCTGCCGGACAAAATCGAAACGCTGCAAATGTCGGAATTGACCGCCGAGCAGAAGAAGCTGTATGTGGCCTACTTGGCCAAGCTGCAGGCGGAGACGATCGCCCATCTGAACACGGAAGGTTTCCAGAAGAGCCGGATGAAGATTTTGGCCGGCTTGACGCGGCTGCGCCAGCTGTGCTGCCATCCCGCGTTGTTCGTGGAAAATTACACGGGCGATTCGGGCAAGCTGGAACAGCTGCTGGAAATTGTCGAGGAGGCGCTTGCCGGCGGCAAACGGCTGCTCATTTTCTCGCAATTCACGTCCATGCTGGGTCTGATTCGCGAGGAGCTTGAGCTGCGGGGGCTGCCGTACTTTTACCTCGACGGCCAAACGCCTGCGAAGGAGCGGGTGGAACTGTGCGGGAGATACAACGAAGGGGAGAAGGATCTATTCCTCATCTCGCTTCGGGCGGGCGGTACGGGCCTGAACCTGACGGGCGCCGACACCGTCATTCTGTACGATCTGTGGTGGAACCCTGCGGTCGAGCAGCAGGCGGCGGACCGCGCGCACCGGATCGGGCAAAAAAAGGTCGTGCAGGTCATCCGGCTCGTCGCGCAGGGCACCATCGAGGAAAAAATCGTGGAGCTGCAGCAGCGCAAAAAGGACTTGATCGCCGAAGTCATCCAGCCCGGCGAAGAAGCGCTGTCGGCCATTACCGAAGAGGAAATTCGCGAGCTGCTGATGATTTAGGCGGATATAAGAACAAACGAACCTCCAAAAACCACGGCAATCGTGGAGATTGGAGGTTCATTTCTATTTCGGTTCCATGTTCTGCCGCTTCCCCAAGCGAACCGGCCGGGCGGGAATGCAGTTGCCTTAATAGCAACTGCAAAGCCCGTTTTCGCCACGACCCCCGATTTAAGTGCCGAAAAGGCAATTCAATCGGGTATCCGACTCGCCAAACCGGTCTAGCGGGATTGCAGTTGCCTTAATAGCAACTGCAAAGTCCGTTTTCGCCTCGGCCCCCGATTTAAGTGCCGAAAAGGCAATTCAATCGGGTATCCTGGATCACTGTCAAGAAAGTGGACACAACTTTTATCCTGCCTGGAGTTGCTCATAGTACCTTTTTTCGTACAAATACGGAGTCAGATAACCGATCGACGAATGGATACGGATGCGGTTATACTCCAATTCAATGTACTCGTAAATCGCATCATACGCCTGTTTACGAGTGTTAAATTTCGTTTGGTAAATGAGCTCTTTCTTGAGAACGCTGTGGAAAGATTCGATGCAGGCATTGTCGTAACAGTTGCCCTTGCGACTCATGCTGCCAATCATTTG
>NZ_KB899839.1 GCF_000378425.1 Cohnella laeviribosi DSM 21336
AAGGAGCTCTTTGCCGACAAACTAACCCAGAGCATGTCCCGAGTTGGCAGGTGTATTGATAATGGTCCAATGGAAGCCTTCTGGGGAACCCTGAAATGTGAGAGGTATTATTTGCATACATACAGTACCTTTGAGGAACTCAAAAAAGACATAGATGACTACATCCGTTTTTACAATAACGAGCGATTACAGGCAAAACTAAACGGCCTCAGTCCCATGGAATTCAGGACCAAGGCCGCTTAACCGATTTTTATTTTTTTGTACTGTCTACTTGACGGGGGTCAGTTCAAGGTTTGGTCAGGCTTCTTTGTCGTCTTTTTCTCCGGACTTCCCGCTTAATGGGTGTAAGCCGAAACATTGCCGGTATCGACGGCCTCGTGCAGCGCCGCGTTTAATCCGCTGGCGATAATATTGGCGATGTCTTCCATGAACTGGTCGATTTCCTTGGGCGTAACGAGCAGGTTATGGCCGAGCGGATCGAGCACTTCCTTGACAAGCTGCAGACGGTCCTGTTCCGACATCGATCCGAACACGCCGAACAGCGGCTCGGTGTTGTCCGTATGCTTTTTCATATGGTCGAACACCATATCCATCGTATTGTTGACGATGGTGGAAGCGTACACGACCGTCGGCACCCCGATCGCGATGCACGGCACGCCGAGAATGTCCTTGGTCAGCCCTTTGCGCTTGTTGCCGATGCCCGACCCGGGATGAATGCCCGTATCCGCAATCTGAATCGTCGTATTGACACGATCCAGCGAGCGGGCGGCGAGCGCATCGACGGCGATCACCAATTCCGGTTTGGATTGGTTCACGATGCCCCGCACAATATCGCTCGACTCGATCCCGGTCGTGCCCAGCACCCCCGGCGCCACCGCGCTTACCGAACGGTAGCCCGGGTTCACCTGATCGGCCATCAGTTCGAAAAACTGCCGGGTCACCATCGTGTTCTCCACGACAAGCGGGCCGAGCGCGTCGGGCGTCACGTTCCAGTTGCCCAGCCCGACAATCAGCACGCTCGCGTCCTTGCCGATTCCGACCCGCTGCAGAAACGCCTCGAATTCGCGCGCAAACGTCGTCGCCACCTTATCCTGCAGGCTGGAATCGCCGCGCCTTAGCTCCGGAACCTCCAGCGTGACGTAGTGGCCGATCATTTTGCCGATCCGCCGCGCGCCTTCCTCGTTCTGAATGTGCATCCGCGTTACGGTAATGCCGGATTCCTTGTTCGTCTCGCTCAGCACACCGGGGATGTCGCCGTTTCCGTCGGCCTGCGCCGCTTCTCTGGCCTCGAGCGCCAGATCCGTTCTCACACCGTATTGGCTTAAATCCAGACGTTCATCCGCCACTTTGGGCCTTCCCCCTTCGACAACAGGATGGACGGCAAAAGCTTGCCGCCGCGGGAAAAATCGCCGCAATCCCTTAACCGGTTCTGCTTGCGTTTTGCCCCCCTGCATGATAGAATGTTACAAGTTGTGTGGAGAAATACTTCTTGTTTTGCAGTGGGAGGTGAAATCAATGCCGAATATCAAATCCGCCATCAAACGGACGAAGACGAGCGAAAAGCGCCGTCTGCGTAACGCTTCCCAAAAATCCGCGCTCCGCACGGCCGTCAAGCAAGCCGATCTGGCTATTGCCAGCGCCGACGTGAACGCTGCCAAAGAAGCACTTCAACTGGCTCAGAAGAAGCTGGACAAAGCGGTAACCAAAGGCCTCATCCATAAGAATGCGGCTGCCCGCAAAAAATCCCGCCTGGCCAAAAAATTGAACGCTCTGTCCCAGCAAGCGTAAGCTTGCTCCTGACATAAGCAGCGCAAGAGCCGTACCGTGCGGTCGATCCCGCACGGTACGGCTCTTTTTCCGTCCGGCTGTGCCGAAAAGCCAGGGGCGTCAGCCTCCCCGCGCTCCCGTCTCCATCAGAAACAGCTCCAGCCCGAGCGTCTTTTCCACCCGTCCCGTCTTCATCGCGTAATCGAGCTCGGCAAGCCGCTCCAGAATTCGCGCAAGCCGGTCCGTGCTGAAGCTGCGGATATGCTCGCCCATCATCTTTACCGCATACGGGTGCAAGCCGGTCTGGCCGGCGATCTGCTGGGGCGTGTAGCCTTGCCTGGACAACTCCTTAATAAACAGCATATTGCGAAATTGCCGGACAAGCAGCGCGGTCAGCTTGATCGGCTCTTCCCGCTGTTTGAGCAGATCGTAGTAAATCGCGAGCGCCCGGTCCGTGCGCAGCGCCGCGATTTCTTCCGTAAGCTTGAACACGCTTTGCTCCGTGCTCGCGGGCACGAGGTCGGCCACCGATTGGGCGGTCACCGTTCCGTTCTCTCCCGCGTGCAGGCACAGCTTGTCCGTTTCGGCCGCGAGCGCCGCCATATCCGTGCCGACGCGGCGAAGCAGCTCCGTAAGGGCCGCCGGTTCGATGGTCCGCCGCTGCTTCTCGGCGCGCCTTGCCACCCACTGCATCAGCTCTTCCGCCGACAGGGGCGAGAAGTTTACCACCGCGTCGCTTTGCTTGGCGGCTTTGGACACTTTCTTGCGCTCGTCCAGTTTTTCGTGGGGAACGATAAAGACGAGAACGGTCGTTTCCATCGGAGACCGCATATATTCCAGCAGCCTTTCGGGACGGTGCTCGATCTTGGCCGCTTCCTTCCCGGAAGAAGCGAACACGACGCTGTCGCGTACGATCACCAGCTTATGCGGCACAAGAAACGGAAGCGTCTCCGCCTCGTCGATAATTTCGTCGATCGAATGCTCGGACGTATTGTACCGCATGATCGCCATCTCCCGGTGTTCCGGCTCGACAAGCCGCGAGACCAATTGCTCCGTAAATTCGTTCATCCGATAAGCTTCCATGCCGCAGCAAACGTATACCGGCCTTATTTTGCCTTCCCGCAGCTCGCGAAATGCTTGTCCGGACTCCATCACATGCCCTCCGTCCCGTTGTCGCTCTCTCGCTCATTCAGAAAATTATACGTTCAGATCGGCAAAAAAACAACAAAGAGACCGCGCCTGGCTTGGGACGCGATCCCTTTGTCGTAGGACATCTATGTCAACGTTCGCCGGCCGGCCCATGGTACCGAGCGCGAACGACCGCGACCTTCGTCCTTCTGGCGGTTTCCGCCGTTCCGTACACTATACGCAGGAAGGAGCCGAATGGTGCAGCCTTCAGCCGCCCTTCCGTTCTCCCGATTCCAGGCTCCAGGAATAAACCGATTCCGTGCCGTCTTCCGCCGTCCATGCGTAGTAAACCGTCTTGCCGTCTTCGCTCCACTGAAGGCGGGAAAGCGTCCCCGGCCGCTCCTCGCTCTCAAACAGAAGCTTGCCGTCCGCATCGCAAACCTTCAGGCGTCCGCCTTCGGCGAACGCGTAGCGCGTCCCGTCGGGGGAGCTCACCGACCCGAAAGCAAGAGATGCCGGCCCGTCCGCCGACGGCGAAGCCGAAGGGAGGGCAAGCGCTTCATGCGGCGGCTCCGCACCCGGCGAGGGAGGCGTTAGGCTGGGAGGCGAGGTGGCGTCGAGCGCCTTCGCGCCGTCTTCTTCGGGCGTTTCGCCGGCGGCTGCCGCAGGTGCTTGGGCGGCGTCTTCCGCAGGCGCTTGGCCGCCTTTTTCGAACGTTTTGTTGCCGCTTCCCGCAGGCGCTTGGCCTGTTCCGGCAGCTTTGTCTTCCAACCGGCTTGCGCCGGTTTTCGCCTCCCCATCGCCGCTTTTGCCGATCGACCGCGTCTCCTCATACGTCTCGTCCTTCCCGGAGCCGCGATCTTCCGCCATTGCCGGTCCGGGAGAGGGAGCCGGATTTTCCGAGGGATTCTTCGGGAGAGCCTCATCCGCATTTGCTCCCGCGGAGGACGGACTTGCCGCAGGGGCGGAGTCCGCCGATGCCGCGCTCAAATTCATGACGGCATTCCCGCCGGCCTCCGACGCTTGGTCTTTCTTGGCCGTATTCGACAGCCACGGCGACGGGTGGATGGCCATGACCGCAGCGATGACGGCGGCCGCAGCCGCCGTCGCGGCTGCCCCGAACCGCCGCATCCACGACCGGGCCGGCCGTTTTGCCGGACCGTCCGCTTCGGTCCGGGAGAGCTCCGCCGCCGGGAACGAAGCGGCGTCTGCCGCGCCCGAGCTGCCGGAATCGCCGTCCGTTCCGGTTGGGCCGGCGGCCAAGACGCCCGCCGATTCGGCGTCGATTTGCTCCAACTGCGGCAATATGGCGTCCACAAGGCTGTACCGGGGCTCCACCCGCGGCAGCTCCGCAAGGTTTTGCGACAGGCGGGTGAGGCGGTCGAACATCGCAGCGCATTCCGGGCACTGCCGAATGTGCTCCATCATGCTGGCATGTTCCTGAGAGCTCAAATCTTCATCAAGCGAACGCTGCACGAGTTCCATCACCTCTTCGCACTTCATCCCCGGACACCACCTTTCCGATAATCATGCAGCAGCACCTGTAGCTGTTGCCGGGCTCGAAACAAATAAGACTTGACCGTGTTGAGCGGCAAATTCAAAGAATCCGCGATTTCGTTATACGAAAAATCCTGCAAATACCGGAGCACGACCACCGTCCGGTGGTGCTCCGGCAATTTGCCGATCGCTTGGCGTATGTCTTCGGCCGCATACTGCGACATCACTTCCCCTTCCACATCGTCCGCCGCATGAAAAACAAGCTCATGCTCGTCGATGGAAACCGAAGGGCGGTTGCGGCGGAATTTGTCGATGCAAATGTTCGTGACAATCCGTTGCACCCATGTCCGAAATTGCGCTTTTTCTTCATAGGAATCGATTTTCGTATAAATCCGGATCAGCGCTTCTTGCGAAGCGTCCAACGCATCCTGCTCGTTATTCAATAAATAATAAGCCGTTCGGTACACCTGGCTTTCGATCTCGCGGAGCAGCGCGACAAGGGCGTCTCGATCGCCGGCTTGCGCAGCTTTGATCAGGCTGAGCTCCACCACAGAAGATCCTCCTCCCCTGCACTTCCATTGACGCAATCTTTCGTCCAAAGGTTGCATCCCGTCGGTCCGGAAGTTCCCGGGACTTTCATATCCAATTGCTAGAAACGCGAAACGAACAACACCACTCACAGTCTAGCAAAAAAAGGGACGTTTGTCTGTCCGGTCAAAAGGCGGTATTTTCGGCGGCCGACCCATGAACGAACAAGCATTTCCAAATACTCTGTCGAACTTGGAATTTTGCCCCCCTGCCCAAGAATCGCGCGGTACCCGAAAAGAGAATAACGAACGGCAAATCGGCAGAGGCCGAAGTTGTCCAAGATTGCGCGGCGCAGCCTGCACAAAATCTAATATAACCGCTCGAGGCCATATGAGGTACTAGGCGGACTACTTGGTGGTTGTGCACCACGGCTGGGGGCAATGTAGGGTACTGGAAGGACTTCTTGGCGGATGAGCACCGCGGACGGCGGCGATGTAGCGTACTGGACGGACTATTTAACGGGTAAGCGCAGCGACTGCAAGCAATGTAGCGTACTGGACGGACTACTTGGCGTGCTGCACACTACCGCACGTAACCCAATCGCGCTCGGGGCGGCCCCCTCCGAGCGAAGCTCACGTTGCGACCGACTTCAACGCGTGGTATTCCCGTCTATCCCTGTCTTCGAACCGAACGGCAGTGTGGGTTCGCTCGCGGCTCGTTCGCCGGAAAGGGCCAAACGGAGACGGTTCAGTCGCCGTTTTTTCCGCGCTTCCGGCCCGGGCCGACTCCGGTTTACGGAACGGCCGCTTGCGCCAGCTTCGTCCTTCGGTCGAGCCGACCGTCCGGCCGCACCCGGTACTGGATTTCTCCGTTCAAATCGGTGCGGAAACAGAGCGTGCCCGCCCGGCGCAGCCGTTCGAGAACGTCGGGATGCGGATGGCCGTACACATTGTTCCGCCCGACCGAAATAACGGCCTCGCGCGGCCTCCACCACATGAGCCATACGGCGGATGTGGACGTGTTGCTGCCGTGATGGCCCGCTTTCAGCACGTCGATCCCTCCCATATCCGCCGCATTCGCCTTTGCCTGCGACGCCGCCCGTTCCGACTGGCGGGTTACGATCGCCGTTTCTCCCGCCTTTTCCAAATCTCCCGGCAGCAGGAAGCGCCTGCCGTACAACGTAAGCAGCAGCACGACGCTGCGCTCGTTCTGCTCGTCCACGACTGCGATCGTTTCACCGGCTCCGCCCGCCCCCGCCGGATAAAGCGCTTCGAGCTGCGCCGTACCGTCGATCGCCCACCGCATCCCTTCGTGAACCGCATAAAGGGATACGCCGGATCGGAGCGCAAGCTCGAACAGCCGCTTGGCCTCCGCGGTCGGCTTGAGCGTGCCGTTGAACAGCAGGGCGCGCACCCGGAAATGCTGCAGGACGGCGAACGCGCCTCCGATATGGTCCTGATCGAGGTGCGTCAGGACGAGCGCATCGAGCTGCCGCACGCCCCGCTGCTTGAGCAGCGGCACCAGCGTCTTCCGTCCGACCTCGTACGGGTCGCGGCGTTCCCTCCACGCTTCGTCCGCCCGGCGAAACGAAACGGTCCCTCCGGCGTCGATCAGAACAAACCGGCCCTGGCCGGTCCGCACCAGGATGCTGTCCCCCTGTCCGACGTCCAAAAACATCACCTTCCCCGTCCGGTCCAACCAGGCCGGCTGCAGACCCCAAATCAGCCACAAGGACCACAGGACGGTCAGGATAGCCGCAACAAGACGGCCGATGCGCCTGCCTTGCGGCGCAGGAGCCGTTGGCTTCACGGCCTCGTCTTCAGGGGTAAGCGGCTGCGTTCCACCCTGCGTCAGGCCCTCCCCGTGTCCGGCGGCAAACGGCCGCGTCGCCTCGTGTGCCGCAAACGCCGTTTCGGCGTACGCCCGAACCCGTTTCGCCCGGATTCCGGGATCGAAGCGGAACGCCTCGAGACGCCGGAGACGGTCCGCATGGCGCTCCGCCATGACCCGAGCCGCTTCGCTGCGGTTCTGGCGCGATTTCAGCCAAACGGCGGTTAAGCCGAGCAGAAGATAGGCCGACGCCACCCAAGCGAGCGGCGGTTGCGGCCAGTAGGTCTGCAGAAAGCCGGCGGACTGGAGCCGATCCGTCAAGTCGAAGGTCAACCGGTTGCACCACGTCGCGGCTTGGGCCGCATAGGCGCCGAGGGGGCCCCAAAGCGCGCCGAGCACGACCGACGCCATTCCGAGCGGGAGGACGACAAAGCTGATGAACGGGACCAGCAGCAGATTCGCGGGAAGGGAAAGGAAATGGAACTGATGAAAATAAAAAATCGACACGGGCAGCGAGCAGATTTGGGCGGTAATCGCCACCGCAAGGGCGCTTTTTAGCGATTTGAAGCGAACGGGCAAATAAGCCGATGCAATCGGCACAAGCAGGATCAAACCCGCGGTTACGAGAAAAGAAAGCTGGAAGCTGACGTCCTCGATCAACCGCGGATTCCACGCCAGCATGATCAGAGCGGATGCGGACAGCAGATGAAGGCCGTCTTTCAGCCTGTTGCGGCGGGCCAAATACAGCGCGATCATGGCCATCAGACAGGCTCTTGCCGCCGAAGGGGAAGCGCCGGTCAGCAGCATGTAAACCGGCATCGCCGCCATCGTCAGATCCAGCGACCGCTCGCGGGTCAAGCGGAAGACCGCCCCCAGCCGAAGCAGCAAAAAGACGACGACGCCGATGTGGAGCCCGGAAATCGCCAAAATATGCGTCAACCCGAGGCTGGCGAACGCATCGAATTGCTGCGGATCGAGATCTTCCCGGATTCCCGCGACCAGCCCCTTCATATAGCCGGCGTCTTCCTCGCCGTACAGCCTGTCCATGAGGCCGCCGATGCGCGAACGCATCTCGTCAATCCAGCGAAGCGGCTTTGCGCTCCATGGAACCGGTTCGCCCAAGGGCGCGACGGATGCGGCGCCCCGGGCGGAAAGCGTCCAATGAATGCCCTGCCGCTTTAAGTACGAACGATAGTCGAACCCCCCGAAATTACTGGCTTCGTTCGGCAGCCGCAGCTCTCCGGCGACCGTAACGGCATCCCCCCGCTTCCAGGAAGCAGCCGCCCGCTTCTCTTCCTCCGCCGCCAAGCGGACGCGTACGAGCAGCTTCTCCTTCGGAACGACCGGATGTTCCGACAGGCGCGAAAGGCGCAGCCGAAACGTCGCCAAATCCCCGTCTACGTCCACGGGCGAAACCAGCCGGCCCGACGCTTCGACCTGCCGGCCGTCGGGATCGCCGAGCAGCGACGGCAGGACGGACACATTGCGCGCCTCGACCCATGCCCTCTCCCCCGCCGCCAGCGCGATCGAAAGACCGAGCAGAATGGCAAGCTTCGGCGGCATTCGCCCCAAATACGCGCAAGCGGACAAAAGCAGCAGCATGCCCGCCAAAACCGCAAGCACGGTCCATCCTTCCCAAACGGACAGCACGGCGCCGCCCGCAGCCCAGCATCCGGCAACCGCAACCAACGGCCTTCTGGCCATATCGCCGCCTCCTTGTCGAAACTCTCTGCCGATCGCCAAACACAAAAGAACCTCCCGCGCTCAAAGCGCAAGAGGTTCTTCCCCTTTGCCATCGCCGTTTCATTCCGCCGCGTCCTGGACTTCGGTATCCGGCGGCGGGGTGTAGCCGTCGAGCCTGCGAAACAGCAAGCCTTTCTGCTCCATCAGAGCGGAAACCTTCTCATGGTCTTTCGCGTACGCCCGATGGTATACGATCTCCTTGATGCCGCTGTTCGCCAGCATGTTCGCGCACGTCCAGCAGGGCTCGTCGGTCACGTAAACCGTCGAGCCTTCGCGGTCGATGCGGTCGGTGAACAGCAGCAGGTTTTGTTCGGCGTGAATCGTCCGGATGCACCGCTGCTTTTTGACCATGGGGGCCCCGTCTCCGGGGGAAGGCTCATATTCCTCCACGATCATGCAGCCGGCCTCGGAGCAGTCGGGCACGCCCATAGGCGCGCCGTTGTACGCGGTCCCGAGCAGCTTTTTGCCTTGTACGAGCACGGCGCCGACATGACGCCTAGGACACCGCGAGCGGGTTGAAACCATGAACGCGATATCCATAAAATAAGTGTCCCAATCCTTGCGCACGGATTGCGCCATGGGGTTGCCTCCTTCCCATCCGGCGCCTCTGCGCGGCGAACCGGATGTTCATAAACGCGAATTCCGCTTGGCTGGCCGCCAACGCCCGATCCAAGCCGTACAGGA
Source organism: Cohnella laeviribosi DSM 21336 (assembly GCF_000378425.1). Taxonomy (GTDB): domain Bacteria; phylum Bacillota; class Bacilli; order Paenibacillales; family Paenibacillaceae; genus Cohnella; species Cohnella laeviribosi. The sequence goes on from NZ_KB899839.1 coordinate 9,178, forward strand.
TGTCGTCATTCGCCGACAAATTCCTTTCTATTGTCTCATATTTCCTGTTAAGAGAAAAGGCATTCCAAAGGCCGAGCCGACCGGCCCTCCGGCGCGTCTTTCCTTCTCCCGTGAGCCCTCAAAAAGCAGCGGATTTTCGATCGCATGCGTCGTCAGGAAGAAGCCACGGTAACCAGATTCCGGATTTTGGCGAACAGCTTTTCGCCGATTCCTTTGACGTTTTTCAACTCTTCGACCGAGCGAAAGGCTCCGCGGGTCTTCCGGTATTCGACGATAGCCCGCGCTTTGGCGGGTCCGATTCCCGGCAGCTCGTCGAGCTGATCCTCGGTCGCCGCGTTCAGGTCCAACAATCCGGAAGCGGCGGAATCCGGTTTGGCAGCCGGGGCGGCCGGCGATGTCGTTGCCCCGGCAAGCGCCGATGCTTGCCCCGGTACCGTTGCCGGCCCTGTATTCGACGCTGGCCCCGATGCCGCCGCTTGCCCCGTTTTCGCCGCCGCCGATGCTTCCGGCGCTTCGGACGCCGCCTGCGCCGCTTCGTCCGGCGCCTCAGGCGTTCCGGGCCTCTCCGTACCGGGAGGAGCGGCCGATGGCGCCGAAGCGGCGGCCGGCCCGGCAGGCGATACGGCCGCGGCCTGAGCCGCCCCCTTGGACGCCCCGCCCGGAGAGCCGGACTCCCGCCCTTCTGCGGCCAACACCTCGGCCATCGCCTCGTTGACCGGCTCCCATCCGGGGATGTCCGCTCCTTTCGTCGGCTGCATCAGCGCATAGCCCAACAAAGCGGCTCCCACAACGGCCGCAGCCGCCGCAATACGCCGCCCTGCAGACGGGCTTCGGCTTAAAAAATCGCGCATTCGGGTCATCTCCTTCCGTTTTTTTGAATCGAAAGCGCATGTCGGCCAACCCCCGGTTCATAAAATGGAATGAAGCAAGCGTCAGTGAGGAGGGGAGAAGCCTTGAAGGTCTGCTTCATCGGTACGGGCAGCATGGGCAGCCTGTTGACGGAAGCGTTTCTGAAAGCGGGAGCGCTGTCGCCGAAACAAGTGACGCTTGCATCCCGTACGCGCTCCAAAGCGGAAGCTCTGGCCGCCCGCTATCCCGGACTCGCTGTCGCCGACGACAACCTTTCGGCCGCAAGCGATGCGAATCTGATCTTTCTCTGCGTCAAACCGTCCGATTTTCGCGCCGTGCTCGACGATATTTTGCCGGTTTTGACGAAAGACCGGATCATCGTGTCGATCACAAGCCCGATCCGGATTGAAACGCTTGAGAAGATCGTTCCGTCCAAAGTCGCCAAAATCATTCCGAGCGTCGTCAATTCCGTCGGATGCGGGGCGACTCTCTTCATGTTCAGCGCCAGATTAAACGACGACGACCGCGCGCTTCTTCGGCAGTTGTTCTCATCGATCAGCCGGCCGGTGGAAATTGACGAGGAGAAGGTCCGGGTCGCTTCCGACCTTTCCAGCGTCGGACCGGCGTTTTTCGCGTTTTTGCTCGAACAGTTTATCGAAGCGGCGGTCGCCGAGACCGGCATCAACCGCGAGACCGCCACTACGCTCGCCTGCGAGATGCTGTTGGGCTCGGCCCGGATGCTGCAGGAGCCGGACTGTTCGCCGTCCGATCTGCAGCGAAGGGTGTCCGTGCCGGGCGGCATTACCGCCGCGGCGCTCGCGGAACTGGACCGGGCGACGAAAAACGCGTTTTCCCGGGTGTTGCAAACAACCCACGCCAAATTCAAAGAAGACCTGGAAAAGGCGGAGCTTTCCTTACGGCCCCAAAAGCGGAGGGGACCCCGGGGCAACCCTTGACCAGCCGCAAATGCAAAGGGGCGGACCTCCTATGTTCATAGAGAGGTGCCGCCCCATCTTTGTCAGTTCGCCACGATATTGACGAGCTTGCCTTTGACTGCAATGACTTTGCGAACCGTTTTGCCGTTGGTCAGTTCCTTCACTTTATCCAATCCCATCGCCAGCTCCCGCATGCCCTCTTCGTCCAGATCGGACGGAATCGAAACGCGTTCGGCGATCTTCCCGTTCACCTGCACGACGATCTCAACCTCGGCATCGACGGTCAGCGCCGGATCGTATTCCGGCCAAGCCACGTACGTGATCGTCTCGTTGTAGCCGAGCCGCTGCCACAGTTCCTCCGCAATATGCGGCGCGATCGGCGACAGCATCTGCACGAAGTTCTCCATCGCTTTCTTCGGCAGCACCTCCGCCTTGTACGCCTCGTTGACGAAAATCATCAATTGGCTGATCGCCGTGTTGAAGCGCAGGGCTTCATAATCTTCGGTCACTTTCTTGATCGTCTTGTGCCACGTGCGGCGGAAACCTTCAGCGCCCGGTACGTCCTGAATCTTGGGATTCAACTGGCCGTTGTCGTCCACGTACAAGCGCCATACGCGCCCGAGGAAGCGGTAAATGCCTTCCACCCCGTTCGTATTCCAGGGCTTCGTCGCCTCCAGCGGCCCCATGAACATTTCGTACATCCGAAGCGTATCCGCGCCGTATTGGTTGACGATATCGTCCGGATTAATGACGTTGCCGCGGGACTTGGACATTTTCTCGTTGTTGGTGCCGAGAATCATCCCTTGGTTCACCAGCTTGTGGAACGGCTCCTTCGTCGTGACGACGCCAAGGTCGTACAGCACTTTGTGCCAGAAGCGCGCGTACAGCAGGTGAAGCACGGCATGCTCGGCGCCGCCGATGTACAGGTCGACCGGCAGCCATTCGTTTTGCTTCTCCGGAGAACAAATCTCCTTGTCGTTGTGCGGATCGATGAACCGCAGGTAGTACCAGCAGCTTCCCGCCCACTGCGGCATCGTGTTCGTCTCGCGGCGCGCCTTGCGCCCCTTGGAATCGGTCACCTCGACCCATTCCTTCACATTCGCCAGCGGCGATTCGCCCGTTCCCGAAGGCGTGATCGACTCCACGTCCGGCAGCAGCAGCGGAAGCTCCTCCTCCGGCACGGGTTCCATCGTTCCGTCTTCGTAATGCAGAATCGGAATCGGCTCGCCCCAGTAGCGCTGGCGGCTGAACAGCCAGTCGCGCAGCCGGTAGGTGACTTTGCCGCGGCCGCAGCCCTTCTCCTCCAGCCACTCGATCATCTTGGCGATCGCGTCCTGCGTATGCAGCCCGTTCAGGAAGCCGGAGTTGACATGCTCGCCGTCGCCGGTGTAAGCCGCTTCCTTCACGTTGCCGCCGCGGACGACTTCAATGATGTCCAGACCGAATTTGGTCGCGAACTCCCAGTCGCGTTCGTCGTGGCCCGGTACGGCCATGATCGCGCCGGTGCCGTAGCCGCCCAAAACGTAATCCGCGACCCAGATCGGCAGTTTCGCGCCGTTGACGGGGTTGACGGCATAAGCGCCCGTAAACACGCCCGTCTTGTCCTTGGCCAGATCGGTGCGTTCCAGATCGCTCTTGCGCGCGGCCTGCTCGATGTAAGCCTCGACCTCCGCCCGCCGCTCTTCGGTCGTAATTTTCTTGACGAATTCGTGCTCGGGAGCGATGACGCAATAGGTCGCCCCGAACAGCGTATCCGGACGCGTCGTGAACACGGTAAGCGACAGCCCTTCGTGCCCGTCGACGGCAAAGGTCACTTCCGCGCCGGTCGACTTGCCGATCCAGTTCCGCTGCATTTCCTTGATGCTTTCGGGCCAATCCAGCTCCTCGAGGTCTTCCAGCAGGCGCTCGGCATATTCGGTAATTTTCAGCATCCATTGGCGCATCGGCTTGCGGATGACCGGATGATTGCCGCGTTCGCTCAAGCCGTTGATGACTTCCTCGTTCGCGAGCACCGTTCCGAGCGCGGGACACCAGTTGACCGGCACCTCGGCGACATACGCCAGTCCTTTCTTATACAACTGGATAAAAATCCATTGCGTCCATTTGTAATAATTCGGATCGGTCGTGCTGATCTCGCGGTCCCAGTCGTACGAGAAACCGAGCGATTTGATCTGGCGGCGGAAGTTGTTGATATTCTCTTCCGTAATGTCTTTCGGGTGCCGTCCCGTCTGCAAGGCGTACTGCTCCGCCGGCAACCCGAACGCGTCCCAACCCATCGGGTGGAGCACGTTGTAGCCGCGCATCCGCTTGTAGCGGCTGACGATATCCGTCGCGGTGTATCCTTCGGGGTGGCCGACATGAAGGCCTGCGCCGGACGGATAAGGGAACATGTCAAGCGCGTAAAACTTCGGCTTATCTTTGTCTTCGGTTGTGCGGAACGTCTTGTGCTCTTCCCAGTAGCGCTGCCATTTGGGTTCGATCTGCTGCGGCTGATAGCCGGATTGCTGCTGGTCTTGCGTCATGGCGTTTATGCCCCTCTCTTTGTTCTGTCAAAATGTGTGCTTGCGCAGTTCGCGCCAAACGAAAAAACTCCCGCCCCAGCGTAAACGCTAGGGGCGAGAGTCTGGCTCCCGTGGTACCACCCTAGTTGACGTTCGCCCTGCCTGGGCATCCGTCCACTTCAGTCTCCGTAACGGGGAGAAACCGCCGCGCTTGCCGACAAGCCGCTTTCCGTGCGGACGGGCCGGATTACGCGCAGAGGCTCCAAGGCGAGTTCGCCGTTCGCGACAACCGGCTTGCACCCGCCGCCGGCTCTCTGGATGACGCGAAGATGGCTACTATTCCTTTTCACAGCCATAAAAGTATGCCATGATTATAGCCAAATGAGGCGAATACTGTCAAGCGGCGAAAGATTCGCCTTTATCCGCTGCCATAAGGAAGCAAATGATCTTCACAGACTCCGCAAATGCCGCAAAAACAGCGTGGCGTTCCAGTAACGGCGCGACAGCGAGTGGAAAAAGGCGGTCTGCACGGAAATGAGCGCGATGATGAGCACGTTCCGCACGGTCTCGCGTTCCTCCGGCTTAAGGTGCTCGAGCGACTTCACGAAGTGCTCCGTCTTCTGCACGATCCGCTGCTCGATAAACGCGTCGTGGTTGCGCAGGCTCCCGTCGTGAATCGGCACGTCCAGCAATTGGTCGTTGTTCTCGTCCAGCTCTTCGAACAGCGCGGAATACGATTCGTACAGCTGAAGCGGATGAATGACCGGTTCGGAGCCGCCGTCCAAAGGGTGGAACAGCATCTCGAACAGCTGGCGGATCGATTCGAAATCGAGCGACGACTTGAGGTCCTCGATCATGAACAGCAGCACCATCTGGTCGAGGGAATATTTTTTGCCGGCTTTGGGCGTGCCCAGATAGGCTTTGAAATCGCGCTTAACCCAATTTTGCATCGACGTGACGGAAAAATTCGTGTATTCGATCAAGTTGCCCAGAGACACAATATCGCGAAGGGAAAAACCCGTCGGCTTCTGGCCTTTGACGAGCTTTTCGAACACTTGCGGCAACAGAGTGGACAGAAGAGCGTCAAACGATTTTCCCTGCTCCAGATCCTCGCGGTGAGCCCGAATCCATGCTTCCTGCAGCACGACAAGCGGCGACTTCTGGCAGGTGCCCGACAACGCCCGGAGGAACAAGGCCATCTCGCGGCGAGTCAGCGTAAAGGTTTCCATGTTCGGTCACCTTCTTGTCATAAGTTCTTTTGAACTCATCATAAAATGAAGATAACGGATTGTCAAAGCCATAAAAGTCCTCCCCGTTTCCCGCAATGATGGATATTGGACCCTAACCGGCCAATTCAGGCGAATCCCGCCCAAAACCGCATTTGAGATTCAAATCTCCAGGTCTTATTATAAGTTCATAAGAACTTTTCAAATAAATTGGATTGGAGTTGGAAACGGATTTGGTCGTCAATTTGATTTTGGTTGCCGTACTGGTTTTTCTAACCGCCTTTTTCGTCGCCACGGAGTTTGCCATCATCAAGCTTCGCCCCAGCCGGGTCGATCAGCTGGTTCAAGAAGGACGCAAAGGCGCGCTTGCGGTGCAAAAGGTCACGAGCAATCTGGACGGCTATTTGTCCGCGTGCCAGCTGGGCATCACCATTACCGCGCTCGGCATCGGCGCCCTCGGCGAACCGACCGTAGAGAAGATTCTTCATCCCGTATTTGACGATCTCGGCCTTAGCGGCGAAATGAGCAGCTTTCTCTCCTATCTGATCGCCTTCGTCGCCATGACGTATTTGCACGTCGTGCTCGGGGAGCTTGCGCCGAAGTCGGTGGCGATCAACCTGGCCGAACGCATCGCGTTCCTGACGGCCAAGCCGATCATCTGGTTTCACAAAGTAGCCTATCCGTTCATTTGGCTGCTTAACGGTTCGGCCAACAAGCTGATCCGGTTGTTCGGGATGAAGCCGGCCAGCGAGCACGAAGAAGCGCATACGGAAGAAGAAATCCGCATCATTCTCTCCGACAGCCTCGAAAGCGGCAACATCAACAAGAGCGAATACGGCTACGTCAACAATATTTTCGCTTTCGACGATTTGCTTGCCCGGGAAATTATGGTTCCCCGAACCGACATGGTCTGTTTGTATACGAACAAAAGCTTTGAGGAAAACCTGAATACGATCCGTACCGAGCAGTATACCCGTTACCCGGTCGTAACCGACAGCAAGGACAACGTCATCGGGTTCATCAATACGAAAAAGCTTTTTATCGAATATGTGACCGCCCCGTCCGCAATCGATCTTCGTTCGCTGATCCGGCCGATCCTGACCGTTCCCGAGGTGATGCCGGTAAGCGAGCTGCTGCGCAAAATGCAGCAGGAACAGGTGCATATGGCCATTCTGCTCGACGAATACGGCGGCACGTCCGGCCTGATTACGATCGAAGACATCCTGGAGGAAATCGTCGGCGAAATCCGCGACGAATTCGACTCGGACGAACCCAAGCCCATCGAGAAAATCGCGGACGATCATTATATCGTGGACGGAAAGGTGCTGCTGTCGGACATCAACGACCTGCTCGGCACCGACATCCGGAACGAAGAGGTGGATTCCATCGGCGGGTGGCTGTACAATCAGCTTTCCGAATTCGATCCCAAATCGGAAATTACGGTGGATGCGTACACGTTCATCGTGCTTGAAAAAGAAAACCACCGCATTCGCACCGTCGAAATCCGCAAAAACAGTCTGGTCGGCCAGGGCCGGTCATAAGCCGAACCGACAAACAAAGCCGCACGGCGTTCCATCGCGGGGACTCCGCTCCCCTTCCGTTGAACGCCTGCGGCGTTTTTGCGCGCGCATCTCTTTTGCCGATATTGGCCGATATCCCGTTCGCTCATGTTCGTTGCCTCTTGCCCCGATCTGCGGCGGTCCCCATGAACGGGTAACAAAAAACCGAGCGGCAGTCCGGTGAGATTGCGCAGCTCGGTTCACTCTTTTAACACGACCGTTTCCGCAGTTGCTTCAAAAGCAATTATTTTGCCCCGCACACGCTTTTTCGCGCATGCAGTTTCTTTTTTGGCAATTGGAAAGCTCGATAACCCCCACTTCAGACGAAATTTAAATTTTAGTTGCGGTTTTTACACTTCATTCGCATCCCTGCACGAGGAAAAATCCAACCCAATTAGCCGTTTAGGTGCCGAAAGCCGGTCTATGTTGGATTTATCTCGTTTTTAGGCCCGCTAAAACCGGAAATGCCGTTCTCCCCCGGCAATTTCAACGGATTTATCCAGCATACGGTCCGGAAATGGGCGAAAGGAGCCGGCTTCCTGCACAAAATCCAATATAGCTGCCCGTACATACTCGTCTTTTCTAGCCGAACGGCAACGTTGGTTCGCTCGTTTGTCGGAAGGGACCAAAAGAAGACGGTTCAGAAGTAATCCCGAAAATGATCTTCAAATAACGGAAATCAAATACTGGATGTCAACTGGCCGATCGCAGAAAAAAAAGAACGGCTTCCCGGCCGGCATCCGCAGCGATGCCATTCGGGGCCGTCCCGTTCCGGATATGTCCGGTCAAAGGCGGGGGCGGGGATTCGGAGCACGGTTCAATTCCTTGACGAGCCGGTCTTCAGCGTTCAGCGCGGACGCCGCGCGACGAAAAACAGCCGCTCCGCGTTCTCGTCCGGCTCCTGCCACTTAAAATCGGCGAACAGATGCAGCAGCTCGAAACCCGCGGCTGCCAGCTCCGCGCTCAGCCAGTCCGGGTCGTAGGCGCGCTGGACGTGCGATTCCTCGAACCGCCGGTACAGCGCTTGCGGTTTGCCGCCCTCTCCTCCCTCGCGTTCGTCCTCCCGCACGAAAAAGGTCAGGTCATGCTCGATTTCCATCCGCTCGGCGTCGTATTCGCATGTCCATATGTAAGCGATATCCCGCTCGTCCAGAACAAACGGCTGTTCTTCCGCGTAACGCGCAAGCTGCCGCGGCGCGTGCACGTCGAACAAAAACAGTCCGCCGGGCGCAAGTCCCGCGAACGTCCGCCGGAAGACGGCGGAAATATCCGGCTTCTCCGTCAGATAGTTCAGGCTGTCGCAGAACGAGATCGCGGCGTCCACCGGGTGCGGGAGCTCCCAATCGCGCATGTCCTGCTGCAGCCAGCGGATCGAGCCCGGCTCCCGGGAACGGATCAGGCCCGCTCCCGAGGACGACTCCCACTTGCTGCGGGCGACGGAGAGCATGTCCGCCGAAAGGTCGATGCCGAACACGGTGAAACCGGCCTTGGCGAGCGGAATCGCGATGTTGCCGGTGCCGCAGCCGAGATCGGCGACGGTGGCCGGCATTCCGTACTGCTCCCAGCAGCGGCGGGCGAAGCTCATCCATTCGGCGTAAGGCATCTCTTCCATCAATCGGTCGTATACAGAGGCAAATTGCCGGTATGAACGCATCGTTTCTCCCCGTTTCAGTCTTTTTCCGGCTCCGGTTTCTCCTTGCCGCCGCCCTCGCCGGCGATCAGCTTCGTCCAGTTGCCCTCCTGCGCGATCAGTCCGTCTTTCATCAGCTTGCCGAGCGCCCGCTTGAACGCGCTTTTGCTCAGACCGAACCGGCGCTGGATAATGTCCGCTTCCGTGGCGTCGGAATACGGCATCGCCCCGCCGGGCCGCTCTTTGAGAAAAGCGAGAATGCGGCTTGCGTCCTCCAGTCTTCCGATCTCCTTGGAGGGTCTCAAGGACAGCGTCACCCTGCCGTCTTCGCGAACGTGCGTGACCCGCGCTTCGACTTTTTCCCCGATACGCAGCTTTCGCGAAGCGGAGCCGTTCGGGATATAGCCCAGCGCGCCGAAGCCGAGCACGCCGCCTTCCACCAGAACGAAGACGCCGTCCCGGAACACGTCCGTGACCCAGGCGGTCTTCAGCTCGTTGCGCCACGAGCCCGGAGCGCGGAAGACCTTCGCTTGAAAGTCGTCGAGCTTGGCCAAACGGGCCAGCATGCGGCCCTGCTTGTCGTGCTTCATGACGACATGAAGCTCGTCTCCTTTCTGCGGCCAGCATTCTTTTCCGGGCGGAAGCTCCTTAAGCGGCAGCAGAAGCTGCCGGCCGATGCCGATTTCGAGAAACCAGCCGAACCGCGGGTGAAAATCGGCGACGGCAAGTCTTCCCAGCTCTCCCGCGGTCAGCAGGGGCTTCCGTTGCGTCGCGGTCAGCCGGTTTTGATCGTCGTGGAACAGAAACGCATCCACGTCGTCCCCGATCTCGGGACGGCCGTCCACCGCTTCCGCATAGGGCAGAAGCACCTCGGGGCCTTCCGCGTCGAGGGGGCCGAGAAACCAGCCGTACGGAGCCCGCTCCCGCCTCACCCGGAGCTTGTGGAACGCGCCAGCCGTCAGCGTCATGCGAAGGTCACGGCTTTCGCATCGGACCACAGCCGCTCAAGCTGGTAATATTCCCGCTCGTCCCGGTGGAACACGTGCGCGACGACATCCCCCATATCGACCAGCACCCAGCGCGCCGTCTCGAGTCCTTCCACCCGCACGCTCACGCCGAGCTCCTCGGCGCGCTTGCGGATTTCCGCCGCGATCGCCTGCACCTGAGGCTCGGAATTGCCGTGGCAAATGACAAAATAATCCGCCACCAGCGATATCCCCTGCAGGTTCAGCGCCAGCAACTCGTGCGCCTTCTTTTCTTCCGCCGCCGCGACAACCGTTTCAAGCAATTTATCCGCTGTTGCCATACTCAGCCTCCCGTTTAGGATTTTTGCGTCCGCTTTTCGATCGTTCGGATCAAATCGTTTCGCGCAAGTACCGTTAAAGGAAAGATCGTCTTGCCCTTTTCAAGCAAAAAAGAAATCGTGGAATCGAATCCCGCCACAAGCGCCTCTTCCAGGCTATGGTTGGCGAGTTCGCGAATCTTATGCACGCCGGGAAAATCCCGTCCCGGCTCCATATAATCCGCAAGACAAACGATTTTGTCAAGCAGCGTCATGTTCTCCCGGCCCGAGGTGTGGTAACGGATCGCGTCCAGCACCGCCTCGTCGCGGATGCCGAGCTCCTCGCGCACGGCCCAGGCGCCTACATGCGCATGCCAGAGTTCTTTGTCATACTCGAGCAGCTCCGCCGGAAGCCCTTGCTCCCGGATAATGGTTTCCATCCGGTCGACCGGCCAGGCTTTGCAATAATCGTGCAGCAGCGCGGCCAGCCATACCTGCTCCCGATCCCCGCCGAACCTTGCGGCGAGCTCCTCGGCCGTGGCGACGACGCCGAGCACATGCCGCCATCTTCGCTCCGGCATCTGGCGGCGGGTCGCTTCCATCAGCGCTTCACGATTCATATAAGCCCTTCCTCCCGATGTATTCTCTCACCGCTTCCGGCACCTGGTAGCGAATCGACTGTCCGCGCCTTACCCGGCTTCGGATGTCCGTCGACGAAATGCCGACGGGCGGCATATAGGCCGGAATCAGCCGGCTGCGCAAATATTCCGGGAGCGTATGCTCCATGCTTTCCTCGCCTTGCCTCGCCAGGCAGATAAACGAGATTTGCGCCGCCAGCTCCTCGATCCGGTGCCAGTTGGGCAGATCGTTCATCATGTCGGTGCCGACAATCCAATAGAAGCTGCGGTCCGGATAATCGGCCTTAAGCGTATTTACCGTATCGATGGTGTACGAGACGCCGCCCCTTTTCAGTTCGGTCTCCTCGACCCGGAAACCGGGATGCCCGGCAATCGCAAGCTCCACCATCGCTCTGCGATCTTCGCCGCTTGCCCCCGGCTGCGGCTTATGGGGAGGCACGAAAGACGGCACGAACCAGACCTCGTCCAGCCCGGCGGCTTCGCGCGCGGCTTCGGCCGCCAGCAGATGGCCGATATGGATCGGATCGAAGGTGCCGCCCATTAAACCCGTTCGTTTCATCGCATTCGTTCCTTTTTTACTCGGGAAGCTCGATCTGCTTGTTCTCGCGCGATTCCTTGTACAGCACGATCGTTTTCCCGATCACCTGCACCAGTTCGGCGCCCGAGCGTTCCGCCAGTTCCGCGGCCACCTCGTAGCGGTCGTCGTCGTTATTGTTGAGGATGTTGACCTTGATCAGTTCCCTTGCCTCCAGCGCCTCCTCGATATGGCGGATCAGATGGTCGTTGACCCCGCCTTTGCCCACCTGAAAAATCGGCTGGAGATGGTGCGCTTCGGAGCGCAGAAAACGTTTTTGCTTGCCTGTCAGCATACATTCAAACCTGCTTTCGTTCGATTGGTCGATGGATCATACCGGATTGCAAAATATACCGGGCATGCCGGGCGCTTGGGCGCAATCGGCTAATCGGCGTTTGTCCCCGCGGCTGCCGCGGAGCTTGCCGCCGTGCCGCCCTCCGCGAACGAGGCCAGCACCGCTTCGCGCATCGCCGACACCGGAGCCGGGCGGCCCGTCCAGTATTCGAAGGCATAGGCGCCTTGGTAGACAAACATGCCCAGCCCGCCGTGAATGCGGCAGCCGCGCGCTTGCGCCTGCCGCAAAAAAGCGGTGGTGAGCGGGTTGTAGATCAGATCGCTGGCGACGGCGCCGGGCGCAAGCCAAGCGGGATCGATCGGCGTCGCGTCTACATTCGGCGCCATGCCGACCGACGTCGTGTTGATGACGACGTCCGCATCCGCGCAAGCTTCGCGAAGCTGCTCCCAGCGGACGGCCGTCACGCCCGCATCCGGCGCGAACGAGGCCGCCAGCTCCCGCGCCCGCTCCTCCGTGCGGTTCGCGAGCACGATGCTTGCGGGCTTCTCCCGCGTCAGCGCCCAGACGATGCCGCGCGCCGCGCCGCCGCAGCCGACGACGAGGATCCGCTTGCCGCCAAGCTCCGGCTCGGCTTCTTCCTTCAAGGACCGGACATAGCCGATGCCGTCCGTATTGTAGCCCGTCAACCGGCCGTCTTCGTTGACGATCGTGTTGACCGCCCCTATGGCCCGGGCGCTCTCGTCGATGGCGTCCAAATACGCCATCACTTCGATTTTGTGGGGAATCGTCACGTTTAATCCCCTGAAGCCGAGCGCGCGAATGCCGGCTATCGCTTCCCCGAGCCGGTCCGGCCGCACATGGAAGGCGCCGTACGCGCCGTTGATCCCCGCCTCCCGAAAAGCCCTGTTCATCATGACGGGAGACTTCGAATGGCGGATCGGGTCCCCGATCACCCCGAATAGCAGCGTATGACTGTCCATAAGGTTTGTTTCCCCTTTTTACAGCATCGAATCGCGCAGCAGCACCTTGACGCCCTTGGGGGCGTAAATGTCCACCAGCGCGCCAGTTTTTCCGTTGGCCTGAATCCATCCCATCCCCGAAACGAAGATATCCAGCTCGGCATGCATCGGCAGTCGCAGCGAATGGCGCGTCCAGGGCGGCATGTCGTCCAGCGCTTCCCGCGACGGCGGGGACAGCAATTCTCCCCGGTGCGCCGCATACAGCTCGTCCGCTCTCTCCCGCTTCGTCCGGTGGACCGGCAAGGCGGAGGAGACATAGATCGTAAACGATTGCCGCTCCCCTTCCACGAAGTCGAACCGGACAAGCCCTCCAAGGAAAATCGTCTGTCCGGCGTTCAGCTGGTACGTCAGCGGCTTGAGCGGTTTTTCCGGCAAGACGGCGTTCAGGCTTTCCCGGGGTACGATCTCCGACAGGCGCGAGCGGTACACGATGCCGGGCGTGTCGATAATCGACTTCCCGTCGTCGAGCGGGATGCGGATCGCGTCCAGCGTCGTTCCGGGGTAACGGGAGACGGTGAGCTCCCGGTTCAAATCGCTGTAATCCGCGATCAGCCGGTTAATGAGCGTGCTTTTGCCCACGTTCGTCGCGCCCACGACATAAACGTCGCGATGGCCCCTAAGCTCCGCCACCCGCTCGACCACCTTGTCGAAGCCGATGTTGCGGCGGGCGCTGCAGAGGACGACGTCCGCCACCTTCAGCCCGTTCAGGCGAGCCTGTTTCTGCACCCAGTTGCGCAGCCGGTTCCAATTCGTGACCTTCGGAAGCAAATCGATCTTATTGACGACGAGCAGCACCGGATTGTTGCCCACGAACCGCTGCAGGCCCGAGATGATGCTGCCCTCGAAGTCGAACAGATCGACGATGTGGACGACCAGGCTGTCGGTGGAAGCGATGCCGCCGAGCATCCGCAAAAAGTCGTCCTGGTCGATCGCGACCGTCGAGGCGTCGTTGTAATTTTTGATGCGAAAGCAGCGCTGGCAAATAACCGAATCGCGGCTCCGCGCCGATTCCGGCACATAGCCCGGCAGATCGGGGCGTTCGAACTGCAGCGCGATTCCGCAGCCTGCGCAACGCTGCCGTGTCTCTTGCATGTCTGGCAAAATTAACGTTCCTCCTTCGTCGGCCAAAGTCCGCGCCGCTTCAAACGGGACAGGGCGACTTTTTCGATCATGCGGTTGATCCGCGTCCCCCAGCCTTCTTCCCCCGGGGCGATCGGCGTGACGAGAATGGTGTGCATCCCCATCCTGCGGCCGCCGAGGATATCCGTCAGCATCTGGTCGCCGACGACGACCGCTTCTTCGGGCGAAAGCCCAAGCAGCTCCAGCGCCCTGCGGAAAGCGGCCGAAAACGGCTTGCGGGCGGCCGGGATGAACGGAATGCCGAGCGGCTCCGCGAATTTGGACACCCGCGTCAGGTTATTGTTCGAAAGCACGACCACGCGGAAGCCTTCCGACTTGACCTTCTCCAGCCATGCGGCCAGTTCCGGCGTAGCCAAAGGCGTCTTGGCGCTGACGAGCGTGTTGTCCAGATCGGTAATGATGCCCCGGATGTCCCGGGCGCGCAAAGCGGACAGATCGATATCGTAAACGGCGCTTACGATCTGATCCGGCAGCAATCGTTGAAACATTCGCTTTGAGTCCCCTGTCAACAGAACAATGATGAACAAAATATACCACACGCCGCCCTGCCTTGCAAAAACGAAAGAGCCCGGCGCCGGGCCGGGACTTTCCGTTGTTTATAGCGTTTTGCGGATTTTGTCCGCGGCTTCCATAAAGCGGCGGTACGCCTCTTCGTCTCCGCTGCCGCCGGCGTATCGCGCGCGCTCGAACTGATGCAGCACGCATTCGAATTCCGGTCCGAGCGACGCAACCCGGCCGCTCCAGCCCGCCAGCGTCTCCCGCAGCGTCTCGTGGGGTTGGCGCTTGAGCCCCTTCCTTTGCAGATAACGGATCAGGCGCTCCGTCTCCCGGACGATGCGCTGATTCGGCGTCGTTCCCCGGTTGCGAAACCGGCGCCAGGAGGCCAGCAGCTTGCCGCGCCGGAACCATCCCCAGAGCGCGGCGAGCGCAAGCGCGATCGCGCCGGCGGCAATCGCCGCCGCAGCGGGCAGGCGGCTTTCGGCGGACGGCGCCGCCGGCTCATCGGCGGCCGCGTCGGGAACGTCCTCGGAGACGGATTCGGGAAGGACCGGCGCGATTTCAGGCTGAGGAAGCGGAAGGCTGAAGCCGGCCGTCGGCTCGAACGGAACCCATCCGTAGCCTTCGAAGTACGCCTCGGCCCAGGAGTGCGCGTCCGCGTTGCGGACCGTATAGGTTCCGGCTCCGTTCGGGTCCGGCCGGTAGCCGCCGCCCGCCGCGCGAAGCCGCTCCTCCTCCGAAGGATCGTATCCGGACGTATAGCCTTTGACCCACCGCGCCGGCAGGCCGAGCGTCCGCGCCATGACCACGAACGCGGTGGAATAGTAATCGCAGTAGCCTTCCCGAATCTCAAACAGAAACGCGTCGACGACGTCGGCGCTTTTCTTCTTGCTCACATCCGGCTCGTTCGTGTACGGGTAAGTCGAGCTTAAATACTGCTCCAGCTTTTTCAGCCGGTCGAAATCGCCGGTCGCATCCCGCGTGACCTCGCGCGCAAGCTCGCGCACCCGATCCGGCAGCGATTCCGGCAGCTGCAAATAAGGCGCAAGATCGATGGAGGTTTTGCCGTCTGCGGGAATGGCCGACATCGCGCTCAGCTTCGCCTCGTCGAACACCGGAACCTCGGATACGACGGTGTAGCTGTTCACCTGCGCCGCGCGCGGAAATTTCAGTTCCCATTCCTCCGGGTTCCAGGACAATCGGGCGTTGCCGGAAGCGTCGATGTCCTCCAGCCCTCGGGCCGGTCCGGCCGTGAACAGCACCGGAATCCGGTCCTCCCGCAGCAGCTTGACCGTCTGGGTGACCCGGCGCAGCTCGACGCCTTCGGGGTACTCCGGTTCGAGCGGCAGATCGCTCATGCCGGGGGCGGCCGAAACGGTCTGCATCCCCTTGCGGTCGGTCCAGCCTTTGCCGGTATAAAACGATTTGGTCTCGCCCCGCCAGTACGATTTCTGATTGGTGGTGACCTGCATCACCGGCGAATAGTCGAACCGGAAGCCGCCTCCGATTTCGGTATCGTTGCGGCCGTAACCGGATTTGGAGGAAAGCGCGCTCTTCGAAGCGGACGATCCGTTTAGCAAACCTCCTTCTCCGGAAAAACTCGGCACCTCTTTGTTCTGGGCCTGCAACCACAGCGTGTACGGGTCTTCCAGCAGCGCCGGGGCCCGCGGCATCGACATCCCGACCGCGACGAGCAGGCCGACGACGGCAACCGCCGGCAAAAGCAGCGGAAGCGGCCTCTCCGCCAGCGCGTTCCAGCTTTCGTAATGGCGCTCGCGCAGCGCGCGCAAATGCAGCACGAACAGCCAGCCCAGCCCCGCAAGCACCGTCCAGGCGATATTCCGCCACAGTTCGAGCGGCAGAAAGGAGTCCACGACCGACAAGGCGCCGATGGAAGTCAGGATAAAAACGATCGCCCGCGACTTGGTCGTGCCCAAGCGCGCCATAAAATGCGTGACCAAAAGCGAGCCTACGGCAAGCTCGAGAAACGGATGGAACTGCTTGCCGTGCGAAACCGTAAACGTCCGCACCGCATCCCAGCTTACCCGCGAATCGGGCCACCCGTGCCAGGTAAAATCGGTCAGCAGCACGACGGCGGCGCACGACGCGGCGATCTGGAGCGACAGCCGAAGCGCGAACGCGCGGGACCACGCAAGTTCGGTCACGGCGTAAGCCGCAAACGCGGCGTAAATAACGTCGTACGTTTCGCTCCACCAGTAATCGCCGAAGCACCGGATCAACTGCAGCGCGATCGTCAGGGCGAATATCCGGTGCAGGCGCTCGAGCACCAACCGCCGCCAGAACACGGTTTCGGCGCGCCGGCCCGCGGCCGAAAGGCCTAAGCTCATGCCGTCCCCACCTCCAATGCGCCCGGCAAATCCTCCAGGCGCGACAGGCTGATCAGTTCCCAGCCGTTCGCCTGGAACAGGCGCTGCCACTGCTGCGCCTTTTTGGCCTCGTCCGGCCCCGGGTTCCGCTCGGCGACCAGTACTTGGCTGGGCGCCTGCCGGCTGGCGCCGAGCGCTTCCAACGCCCGCGCGAGCGGCTCGTCCTTCCGGGGACTGACGACGACGATATGCGTTCCCGTCCCGAAGCGGTTCAGCGTTTCGAAGACGGTATCGCCGAGCGAGCCTCCGTCTTCCGCTTCCAGGTCGATCAGCTGCTCGAGAATGTCCTGGCGGTTGACGGGATGGCGCTCGACGCCGTACCAGCGGCTGGTCGCGCCGGCGATGACGAAGCCGACCGGCATCCCTTTGCGCAAGGCGAAGTCCAGCAGCGAGGCCGCGGCGGATATCGCCAGTTCGAACCCTTCGGCGGTCCGGTAGGAAGAAGCCTGGGCATCGAGCACGATCACGAATCTCGGCAGCGCCTCGCGCTCGTACTCCTTCGATTTCCACTGCCCCGTTCTGGCCGTCGCGTTCCAGTGAATGCGCGACATCCGGTCGCCGTGGATATACTCCCGGACGCCGTCGATTTGCGTCGTCTCCCTCGCCCACAGGGAAGCGACCCGCTGCTGCGAAACGCCCGTCCTCGACCGCCGCATCGTCCGCCATTCCCGAATCGCGATCGTGCGCGGCGCCACTTTGATGTCCAGCCCGTTGTCGAACGAACCTTTGTGCTCGAACAAGCCGAAGATGTCCCGGGTCGAGCAGAGCGTGGGCTGATAGCGGTAGCGTCCGCGCCTGAGCGGCGCCGTTTCGTAGCGAATCGTGCCCCTCCGCTTGTAGTCCGGAACGAACGAAAGCTCGTATTCCTGGCATTCGCCGCCGCTTGCCCGCGCCAGCCGCTCTCTTACAATTACGTACGGCAGCGGCCAGAAACCGGGAATTTCAATCTGGAGCTTGACGCGCAAGCGATTGCCGGCGGTAAACGACAAAGCGCCCGCATGGCTTTCCTCCAGCTTCCGCGTTCCCCGCACGCTGCCGATTCCGCTCCAGCGGCCCAGCAGCAGGTAGAGCGCAAGAACGTTCAGCATGACGAACAGCATGAGCGACGTTTTCCCGCCTTGGAACAGCAAAAACAGCAAGGAAGAAGTATAAAGGACGGCGCATAGCCAGCCGAACCGGGTAATCGGCAGCCGCTTCATCGTCACCGCTCCAATCCGACCGGCACGGGAAGCAGCCGCAGCACTTCCTGAAGCACGCCGGTCTCCGTCGCGCCCTGCATCCGGGCTTCCGAACGAAGATGCAGCCGGTGGGCCAGCACCAGCGGCGCCATCGCCTTGACGTCGTCCGGCAGCACGAAGGACCGGCGCTGCAGCAGCGCGTACGCCTTCGAGGCGGCGGCAAGCGCCACGCCGGCCCGGGGGCTGGCCCCCAGCAGCACGGCCGGATGGCTGCGGGTCGTGCGGATCAGCGAAAGCAAATAGTCCGCAACGCTCTGGTCGAGATGGACCTGCTCCGCGAGGCGCTGGATTTCGACGATCTCCTCAACGGTGGCGACCGCCGTCAACCGGTCGGCGGAGCGGCCGGCTCCAGGCTCCATAATAAGCCGCCGTTCGGAAGCCTCGTCGGGGTAGCCGAGCGAAAATTTCATCAAAAACCGGTCGAGCTGGGCTTCCGGCAAGCTGTACGTTCCTTCGAATTCGATCGGGTTCTGGGTGGCGAACAGCACGAACGGTTTCGGAAGCGCATACGTGACGCCGTCGACCGACACGCATCTTTCCTCCATCGCTTCCAGCAGCGCGGACTGCGTTTTCGTGGTCGCGCGGTTAATTTCATCGGCGAGCAGCATATTCGCCATAATCGGGCCAGGACGGAAGACGAACTGTTCCTCCTTGGGGTGATAGATCGATACGCCCGTGATGTCCGTCGGAAGCAGATCGGGATTGCATTGAATCCGGTGAAACACGCCGCCGATCGATTGCGAGATCGCCTTGACGAGCTGCGTCTTGCCGGTGCCCGGAACGTCTTCGATGAGCACGTGGCCGCCCGCCACGATCGCGGTCAGCATCCACGCGATTTCGTCCGTTTTGCCGTATATGCAAGATTCCACATTTCGCCGAATCCGATCCAAAATTTGCATCGCGGTCTGTTGCTCCATGCCCCGTCTCCTCCTATGGAATCCCATAAATAAAGTCTACCAATTTATTATACCGGAATATGGTGACAATCGTAAATTTTGATAAGTAACGAACCCTAAACCTTTCGGCGGGGACCGGATTCGTCGGCCTGATCCGTCCCCGACGGGCGCAAGCCCCTTCCCGCGGCCGGAGGTTCGACAGGTTAGGGCTTCGACGCAAAAAAACCGAACCGCTTGTACGGTTCGGCCAGAACATAAGGATTTCCGCCCCGGTTCGGTTCTCCGGCTACCCTTTGGGCTTGACGATCAGGGCGGCCAGGAATGAGAAAATGATCGCCGCCGATATGCCCGCGCTCGTCACCTCGAAAATGCCGGTGATGACCCCGATCCACCCGTCGCGCTTAAGTTCCGTAAGCGCGCCGTGCACGAGCGAGTTGCCGAAGCTGGTAATCGGCACGGTCGCTCCCGCTCCCGCAAACTCGATCAGCGGTTCGTACCAGCCGATCCCGTCGACGATCGCTCCGGCCACAACAAGAATCGCCATCGTGTGGGCGGGCGTCAGTTTGGCGATATCAAACAAAAGCTGGCCGATCACGCATATGCCCCCGCCGACCAGAAAAGCCCACAAATACTGCATGCTGGCATCGTCTCCTCCTTTATGCGCATCGCTGGCGCAACGCGAATGGATTGAGCAGTTTTGGAATCGCTTGGTTGATCAGGCTTCGATCGAAACGGCATGCGCGATGCACGGAATCGATTCGCCCTGCTGGAAAGACAGCGGACTGAGAAGCGCTCCGGTCGCCACGACGAGGATGCGCTTGATCTCGCCTTTGCCGAGCCTTTTGAGCAAATGCCCGTACGTGACCACCGCCGAACAAGCGGCCCCGCTGCCTCCGGCCTGAACCTTTTGCTTCGCGACGTCGTAAACCATAAGCCCGCAATCGGCGAACAGGGTTTGCTCCATCGGCACCCCGTTCTCTTTGAGCATCTCCGCCGCCAGCGGATGGCCGACACCCGCCAGATCGCCCGTCACGATCAGATCGTAATAGCCCGGCTCCCTTCCGGTATCCTGCAGATGCCCCTGAATCGTATCGACGGCGGCAGGCGCCATGGCGGCTCCCATGTTGAACGGATCCTTGATGCCCAAATCGACGATTCGGCCAACGGTAGCCGAGGTGACCTTCGGACCCGCGCCGGACTTCGCCACGACGGCGGCTCCTGCGCCCGTAATCGTGTATTGCGCGGTCGGCGGCTTCTGGGAGCCGTATTCCGTCGGATAGCGGAATTGCTTTTCCGCGGTGGAATTGTGGCTGCTCGTCCCGGCCAAAACCCGGTCCCCCGCCCCCGAGGAGGCGATCAGCGAAGCGAGCGCCAGCGCCTCCATCGAGGTCGAGCAAGCGCCGAACACGCCAATGTAGGGCGTTCCGAGCGAACGCGCCGCAAACGAGCTGCTGATGATTTGATTCAGCAAATCGCCGCCGACAAAAAACTGGATGTCTTCTTTTTTGAGCTTGGCCTTGTGAATCGCGATATCGGCCGCCTGCTCCATCAGCAGCCGTTCCGCCTTTTCCCAGCTCGGCTGCTGCATCTGAAGGTCGGGATGAACGAGATCGAAATCGGCGGCAAGCGGGCCTTCCCCTTCATCCGGTCCGACGACCGTGCCTGTTGCGACAATGACGGGCGGATTCGGGAACACCCACGTTCGTTGACCGTGCAGCATCGGCCTTATCCCCCCGTTCCGATCAGCCAATGAACAATCCCTACGATAAAGGCGGCCACGACGCCGAACACGATGACCGATCCGGCGAGCTTGAACATGTTTGCGCCGACGCCAAGCACAAGCCCCTCGCTTCGGTGCTCGATCGCGGCCGAACACATCGAGTTGGCAAAGCCCGTAACCGGCACCGCCGTTCCCGCTCCCGCCCATTGCGCAATCTTGTCATACACCCCAAGGCAGGTAAGCACGACGGAAATGAGGATAAGCACGGCGACCGTCGGATTGGCCGCCTGACGGGAATCCATGCCGAAAGCGGCCATAAAAAAATACTGGATCGCCTGTCCGAACGCGCTTATCGTTCCCCCGACCAGAAACGCCTTGAGGCAGTTCGCCCATACGGGACGGGCGGGCTCGCGCTTTTTGGCAAACGCCTGATATTCCTTCGCCGTCATGGACAGCGGCTTGTACTTTGCGCCGCCTTGGGCAGCTTGCTTAACGGCCATCTTCAGTCTCCTTTCTGACCAGCGGAATGATCAGATTTAGGTTTTACCTATGCAGCAACATTTATGTTTGCGGGCATGATGTTTCCTTTCCGCAGCGGCGAACGCGGAACAAGCAAAAGGCTGCCGCGGCGAAATTCGCCGCAGCAGCCTTTTGCTCATCGCCTGATCGGTCAGGCTTCTTGATATATTGTCATTCTCCCGTTTCCTTGATCGATTTATAGCCGTACAAAATGACCAAGAGCGATGCGATTGCCGCACCCGTTACGACGATCATGCCCGCCGCTGCCATCGCTGTCACCTCCCGCCGGATCGTCCATGACGATTGCTTTCGGTTATAATTAACCGTAACGGAAACCCGGCGCCGGGGCAATCGAACATTTTTTGAACGCCTATGACAATTTGATGAACCACTTGCCCCGGCCGGGCTATACGCCTGATTATTCCCGGAAGGTGAAGCCATGAATTGGACCGAACTGAAAAACATCGTCCGCCACAGCGGCAATATCGTCTTTTTCGGAGGGGCGGGCACGTCGACGGAAAGCGGAATTCCCGACTTTCGCTCCGCGGGCGGCCTGTACCGTACCGGCAATGCAGAAGGGCCTTCCCCGGAAGAAATCTTGAGCCGGCGCTATTTCGAAACGCACACGAAAGAATTTTACGACTTTTACCGAACGCACATGATTTATCCGGACGCCAAGCCCAATTCCGCCCATTACGCGCTTGCCCGGCTGGAAGCACGAGGGCAGCTTAAAGCGGTGATCACCCAGAACATCGACGGCCTGCACCAGCTTGCCGGAAGCCGGAACGTACTCGAGCTGCACGGTTCCGTCCACCGCAATTTCTGTATGAAATGCCGCGCGTTTTACCCGCTGGAATATATCCTCCGCACGGCCGGACAGGTGCCGCTGTGCGAATGCGGCGGAATCGTCAAGCCGGATGTCGTGCTTTACCAGGAAAATCTGGATTCGGACCTGCTGGATGAAGCGGTGGCGTACATCCGCCAAGCGGACGTTCTCATCGTCGCCGGAACCTCTTTGACGGTGCAGCCGGCCGCGGGCTTGATCCGTTTTTACCAGGGAGAAAAGCTGATCCTGATCAACAAAAGCCCGACTCCGCTGGACAGGCTGGCGCGTTATACGATCTCGGACAGCGTCGGCAGCGTGCTCCGGCAATTGGCGGAGGAATGACCGCGCGGCATCCTTCGCCTTGGCATATTGCCGCGGCCAGAACCGCGAACGGGAGAGAGGGCCTCATTTCGGCCGTACAGGCACGCATGGGCGACTACCCACATACAATGGTAATGCTTCTTTGCGTGATATCGACTGACAGCCGGAGGTGGCCTATCCGTGCCCGGATTGTTTACGGCAATCGCCCTGTTTCTGAAGCAACTGTCCCTGCTCGTCTCTTACGTCAAGAACAACGCATTCCCCCAGCCTCTCACCGACGAAGAAGAAGCGCTGCACTTGCGCCGGATGGCGGAAGGCAATCCCCATTCCCGGAATTTGCTTATCGAGCACAATCTTCGGCTCGTGGCGCACATCGTCAAAAAGTTCGACAACACCGGCGAGGATCTGGAGGACCTCATCTCGATCGGCACCATCGGTTTGATCAAGGCGATCGAGTCCTATTCGCCGAACAAAGGCACCAAACTGGCTACGTTCGCAGCCCGCTGTATCGAAAACGAAATCCTTATGCATTTGAGGTCGCTGAAAAAAACCCGCAAGGACGTGTCGCTGCACGATCCGATCGGGACCGACAAGGAAGGAAACGAAATTACGCTGCAGGATATTCTGGGAACCGAGCCCGACGAAGTGGTTGAAAAAGTACAGCTTAAAATAGAAAAAAGCAAAATCTATCGCAATCTCGATATTTTGGACGAGCGCGAGCAGGAAGTGATCCGCGGCCGGTTCGGCCTGGACGGCGGCGGCGACGAGCGGACCCAGCGGGAAATCGCCCGCGAGCTCGGCATCAGCCGCTCGTACGTCTCCCGCATCGAGAAGCGGGCGCTGATGAAGCTTTACCACGAGTTTTACAAGACGAAGCGGTGAAAAAACTACGACTGACCAATTAACGTACAATAATTCCTAAAGTTTCACTTGGCCGGCTTACGAAGCTGGAAAGAACATTACCTCCGAAAAAACGGAAACCCTATATTGTATGTTAATTGGTCAGTTATCAAAAAAGACGGCCTTACAGGATGTTGACTGTCCCTAAGATGTCGATAATTTCCGTTCAATTCCTTCAACCCATTGCGGAATCCGTTCCGCTCGATAGGTTATCGTATTGTGGTTAACCTCCAAAACAATTTCGCCTTCCGAACGACTGTTATCAATAACAATCAGATGGTCGATCAAGTGTAGATAAGAAAGTAAATTTTGAATGGATGTTGCATGTCGCCTGACGATATCTTCGGAGGGAATGTGATGCCCGCCATTCTTTACGCGAGCTGCAACCCTCTCGATATTTAGGCGGTAATCTCCGAGACCAACATAAAACATCGTAACTTTAAATCCGTTTGTTTTGGCATTGCCGCCAGCTAATGTTGTTTCCACAGAAAAATCGCGTCTTATGCGAATGCAATCCCTGGCGAGCCTAACGGCTTCTTTTCCTGCTGATATTTTTCGGCGATCAGATTACGGATGGTGCTTTTTCCACTGCCGTTGTTCCCGGCAAATACATACATAGTCGCAGACGGTTCATGCATGAGAGAGATCCTGTTCGGATACGGGGATTACTTCACCGTTACTGTACTTTTTTACGATTTGATCTTTGTTCGTTTTATATACGATGTAGGTTCCGTTTGCTTTCGCATCCAGCATCGCACGATCGCCTGTGAGTTTAATGAGCTTCTGAAGATCTTTTAGTTGATTCATGGATCTCACCGTCCCAACCAACGGGCATCGGCCCTTGGAATTTCCCTACCGTTGATTAAAACACAAAAATGCCTTTGGATTTCACTACCGGTCACCCCGCTTTTCCCACTCTATTTAAATCTCACCGCACAAACTTCCCCGACAACACCAGCGAAAATCTGAAGAACTTCATCTTGATCATCAACATCGGCCTGGACGGAGGCGAAGACGAGCGGACCCAGCGGGAAATCGCCCGCGAGCTCGGCATCAGCCGCTCGGCACTCATATGTCTTTCCGCTGGAAATAGAGCAGTCCCCCCGCCAGAAAGACGATAAAGCTGCCCAGCACCGTCACCGTCAGGCTCTCCAACGGCAGGCCCAAAGCGCCGAACGTTTCGCCGTCGCGGGGCACCATCGCCAGCAGCGGCTGCGCCCAGGGATAATAGGGGCCGACATCGGCGGAATTGACGATCAGGATGTTCGGGAGCGTAAAGACGACGTTGACGGCGAGCGGCGCGGCGAAGGAGGACCAAGCCAGCGAGACGCCAAGCTGCAAGGCGGCAAGCGGCAAGCTGGCGATCCAGCCGCCCGCGGCGCTTTGGAGCAGCATGTCCCACGGCAGCGGGCCTTCGAATCCCCTGACGTAGAAAACCGCTGCGGCCAAAGCCCCGAACAACGCCTGCACAGCCGCCAGGTGCAGCGCAATCAGCGCATATTTCGCCGCATACAGCTGCGGACGGGTCACCGGCATCGAGAGCAGCAGCTTCCATCCGCCCCCGGCATGCTCGTACCGGCATACGACCG
The DNA here is from genome assembly GCF_000378425.1 of Cohnella laeviribosi DSM 21336. Classification (GTDB taxonomy): domain Bacteria; phylum Bacillota; class Bacilli; order Paenibacillales; family Paenibacillaceae; genus Cohnella; species Cohnella laeviribosi. The sequence continues at coordinate 33,720 of NZ_KB899839.1, forward strand.
AAGCCAGAATGCCCGTTAAGATGGGCAGCAGCAGCATCGCATGCAGAAAGGACATGCCGGACAAGACGACCGCGAACTCTACGCGTGGCGGCGCGCCGGCCGGAGGATTGGACAGAAGTCCGACAACGGCGGCAAGCAGAGGGCTTGCGGGCAGCAGCCAGCGGAAACGGGATTTGGCCAGCTTCAGACGTTCCGCCGACAACAGACGCAGAAAGCTTCTCATCGTCAGTCCACATCCCTTCGCTCAAAATGAACCGCGCCGACGAGGAGAATGAGCGCCCCCAGCAGCACGCCTCCGCCTACGGCCAGCCGAAGTCCGGAAGGCGGGCCTGCGGCGAGCAACGGCCAGGCAAGCGGCACGAATTCCGGCAATTGGCCGGCAAACAGCGAACAGACGGCGGCGAGAAGGCCGATCGCGACCGGAGCCGCCTGATTGCGAACGGTCAACGACATCCAGAGCAACAAGGCCAGAAACGGCAAGGAGGCCAAAAACGGCAGAAAGCTGATTTTCAAAATCTTTACTGCAGGAAAGTCCCAGCCGAACCCCAGCGCAACGCCGAGCGCCGCCGTCCCCCATGCGAGCAGCGCGCAGGATACGCCGAGCAGGATGACCGACAGCAAAAATTTGGCCGCAAAAACCGCCGTCCGCGGCACGGGCAGCGCCAGCAGCTGCTTCCACGAGTTCGTCTGATGCTCCACGTTGGCAATCAGGGAGCTGATCAGCGTAACGCCGGCGAGAACGGTAACCGGAACAAGCAAGGCGATGTTTTCAATCAGCCCGCCCCACAAGTCGTCCGCATACTTCTTGGTCAAATAATCGTAGCGGATGCCGAAGTTCAGCGCCTGCAGCGCCACAATCCCGAAAGGTCCGGATACGGCGAGCAGCCACAATCCCTTTCTGCGGATTTTCAGCAGATCTGAGGACAGCACCCGGCCCATCATGCGCCGCCTCCTTCCCCGACGATCTGCAGAAACAGCTCCTCCAGCGACTTGCGCTTTTCCTCTACGCGGTAGACCGCATGGTTTTGTTCCACCAGCGCCTTGACGATACGGGCTACGCTTTGGTCGTCCGTACGTTCCAGCGCGATCCGCCCGTTTTCAAGCTTCCCCCGGAACCCCATGCGAAGCAAGGCGAGCAGCGCCTCCTCCGGCTCGGATACGGCCACGGAGATCGAGCCTTCCGACTGGCGGCGCAGGCTTTCGATCGTATCCTGAAACACCATCCGCCCTTGGCGGATAATGCCGACCGTGCTCGCCATTTGCTCCACCTCGCTGAGCAGATGGCTCGAGACCAGCACCGTTATGCCGTGCTGCTTCGGCATGGCCTTGATCAGCTCGCGGATTTCGAGGATGCCCGAAGGATCGAGCCCGTTGGTCGGCTCGTCCAGAATCAGCATCTCCGGCTCCCCGAGCAGGGCGGCGGCGATGCCGAGGCGCTGCTTCATGCCCAGCGAAAAGCCTTTGACCGGGCGCTTCGCGTCCTTCGTCAGGCCGACCGTTTCCAGCACCTGCGCGATCCGGGTTTTGGGCACGTCCAAGATTCTCCGGATCGCCTCCAGGTTTTCCACGGCGGTCAGGTGCCCGTAGTAGGACGGATACTCGACGAGCGAGCCGATCTTGCGCAAAATGTGCAGCTTTTCCCGCTTGAGCGATTTGCCGAAAATTTCGACGCTTCCCCGGGTCGGCTTGATCAGACCGAGCAGCATGCGGATCGTCGTCGTCTTGCCCGCGCCGTTCGGACCGAGAAAGCCGTAAATTTCGCCCCTGGCGATGTTCAGATTGACATGGTCGACCGCCAGGCGGCCCCGGTACGATTTGCATAAATCTTTCGTTTGGATGATCCATTCGCTCATGTTTCTCTCACCCCGGAAGCCATCATAGCCCCCGAAGGTTAAAACGAAGAACGCCCCGAGTTTAAATTTCGTTTAAAAATGCTCCCTAAAAATGTTCCCGGTTCGGCCAAATCGCGATCCGGGTTCCGCCTTCGTCCGAATCGGTCCGACGCTCCAGCTTCATCTCGCGCAGCAAATGGTCGACGATCGCCAGGCCGATGCCGCCGCCCTTGGCGTCCGATTTCGCCTGCATGCCGGGGCCGCGGTCCGAAATGACGAGCGCCTGGATTCCCGTGTCCAGCACCTGCGCGCGAATGCCGACATAGCCGCCGGAGCGGGCGTGGCGGACCACGTTCTGGAACAGGTTGTCCAGCACGCGGAGAAAGGCGTTCCGGTCCGCCTTCCAAACCAGCGAAACCCCATCCAGTTCGATCTCCGCCTCGATGCCTTCTTTTTCCCACAAGGGGTACCAGGTTGCGGCGCTTTGCCGGACGAGGCGCACGATATCGCACGTTTCGATCCGCAGCGGGTATTTGCCGCTTGTCATCAGCGTGTAGGCAAACAGGTTGTCGATTAAAGCGCCCAGCGTCTCCGTTTTCGCTTCGAGCTGCTTGACGGACTCGGCGCCCTGCGCGCTGAGCCGCTCCCGGCCCAGCAAATGCACATGGCTGCGGATCACGGTCAGCGGGGTCCGCAAATCGTGCGACAGGCTGGAGATGAGCTGTTTGCGAAGCTTCTCCTCTTCCCGCTCCCGTTCTCGCCCTTTGCGAAGCCGGTCCGCCATCACGCCGAACGCATGCTCCAGTCGGCCGATTTCGTCCGGTCTTGAAATGGCGACCGGAGCCGGAAGTCCGTCTTCGTCCGTTCGGGCCATCGCGGCCTCAAGCCGGACAAGCCGCCGGCGGATGTTCCGGAAAAACAGCCACGACATGACGACGAACGCGACAAACATGAACAGCATAAGGCCGATATAAAGCGGAGCATACGATTGAACGGGCCATTCGATGTTCAGGAAGGCTCTCGGCATTTGCAGCACCATAAAGCCCGGCCCCTTCTCTTCCGGTCCGAAAAAGGCGACCACCGTGAAAGGGTCCGCGTCCACGCTCCGTTTCATGAAGCGGATCGCTTCGTCCGCCGTCCATGTTTCCGGAAGTCCTCCCCGCTCCGGCAATTGCAGCCGCGTCCGCCCTTCCCCGTCGACCCAGAACAGCGTCGCGTCGGCATAGCGCTGTTTCAGCGCGCGAAGCCGCGCGTTCACCGCCGCCGCATCCGCCCCGTCAAGCCGCCGGGCTTCCGCATGCCATTCGGTCTGTAATTCGTCGGCCGACCCGTATTTCAATTCGGCCGGACTATGAAACAGCGTGAACAAGATCGACAACGCCGAAACCACGACCGGAAGGAACAGCAGCGCCAGCAAAACGATCATCATGTAGCGGAACAGCAGCGAATCGCGAAACTTCGTGCCGTTCCCGGCTCCGCTTTTCTTCATGCTCTCACCCTGTAGCCGATGCCCCGAACCGTTTCGATCACTTCCGGGGCGTTGGGGTCGCGCTCCACTTTTTCGCGCAAATGCCGGATATGCACCATCAGGGTTTTATCCCCTTCCAAATACGGCTCTCCCCATACGGCTTCGAAAATTTGCTCTTTCGTCAAAATCTGGCCGAGATGCCGCACCATGTACGTGAAAATCTGAAACTGCTTGCCGGTCAGCACAATCTCTTCCCCGGTATCGCGGTTGACCAGCCGGTTCTCGTTTTCGTAAAAAAGGAGATGCTTGATCGCCACCGGCTCGGACGCGAACGTGCCGAAGCGGCGCAGCAGCACCCTGATTCTCGCTTCCAGCTCTTCCGGGTGGAACGGCTTGGTTAAATAGTCGTCGGCAAATTCGAGCCCTTGCAGCTTGTCGTCGATCGAGGTCCGCGCGGACAGCAGCAGAATCGGCATTTGGGGGGCGAGCTTCTTGAGGCGCCGGCCGACCGTGAAGCCGTCGAGACCGGGCAGCATAATGTCCAGAACGGCCAGGTCGCAGCCTTCGGCGAAAGCCCCCGCATCCTCTCCGCTGCGCAGCCATTTGACTTCGAAGCCCCGCTCCCGCAAATAGCGGGAAACAAGCGTACCGATCTCCGGATCGTCTTCCACATACAATAACGTCGTTGTTTTCATGCGATCATTATAACAAATAAACGGTTTCCCATGACAAAAACGGCGGCTGGAACTATAATAACGAAGGACACGTTTCTACGCATGCGGATTTTGAGGTGTTACCATTGACTTATATCGTATACGATCTGGAAATGACCGTCCGCCGCAAAAAAGGACAAGTCGCGGAAATCATCGAAATCGGCGCGGCTAAGGTCGGGCTGGTGGACGGAGCGCCGGCCATTATCGATACCTTTCAATCGTTCGTAAGGCCTGTCGTCGTGCCTCAGCTCAGCGAGGATACGACGTCGTTCACCGGCATTACCCAGGAAGATGTGGACGGGGCGGACACGCTGTCCGGCGTGATCGCAAAGTTCGTCGAATGGATCGGCAGCGAAGAATACTTTCTGTGCGCATGGGGGCCGGACGATCAGCGGCAGCTCGTGAACGAATGCCGGATGCATCGCATCCAAACCGACTGGATCGTCAACCATAACAATTTGCAGAAAATGCTGTCCAAAACGTTCAAGCTGGAGAAACACCAGCAAATGGGGCTGAAAAATGCGCTGGAAATGCTGGAAATCCCCTTCGTAGGCTCCCATCACCGGGCGATCGACGACGCGGTGAACACCGCGCGCATTCTCGTCAAGCTGTTCGACCGCCTGCAGTTCCGCCGCAACAAGCTTTCGGACGAGGCCAAGCTGGAGACGGAAATTGTCTACAAAACCGACCACTTCGAGAACCTTCCGTTCGCGAACTTGGCCAAGCTCTTTCCCGATAAACGCATAACGCCATAAGGCCACCGTCCTTGGCGTACGGCTTGCCGCCGCAGCTTGTGCAAAACGAAGCGGCAAGCCGCTTCCTTTTTATCCGCCGGTTCCCTGCGCCCCCAAAAAAACAGGCTGCCCTTCGGCAGCCGACAATTTATACGCTCAGATATTGGAGCACCTTGTTCACGTTGCTGATCGAAATGGTACAGAATTTGGACCTTCTCTCGTCGAAGTAGGCAATCCGGAAGCGCCGGTCGACATGCTTGACTTTGCTCAGATGGATGGCATTGGTGCGGTCGACCAGCGCAAAATCCAAACCTGAAGCCTTCAACCCCTCCGCCCAATATCTGAGCGTACCGGGAGCGTAATATTTCTCGGTCAGCGTATGAAAGCTGACCATGTCTTTATACTTGGGCGCTTCGATAAACAGCACATCGTCCGCAGGCAGCTCGTAGAACCCCGACTTGGCTTCCGGGTCCTTGGATACAGAGAGAACCATCATCATCCCCCGAGACCGCTTACTTCAGCAATTCTTGCGGTACTTTCGGTTGATGGAAGTACCATAGGCAGGCCGTGGAAACGACTGCAACTGCGACAAGACCAAGCGCGGACGCGATTGCATGAAAAAACCGTTTTTGCATCATCTTCACCTCCTTCCCCTGATCAGCGTCAGGCACTGCACCAGAAACGCGGCGGCAAGCACCGGAGACATAATCAGAAAGTTGGACGAAACCGTCAATACCGACAGCACCTTCAGCAGCGGGTAATAACGGCGGGGAATGCGCGTCTGTCCGTCGATTCGCGAAGGCGCGAACGCAAGCGCAAGCAAAGCTGCCGCACCGGTCATCGCCGCTACGGCCGTCCCGTTAAAATCGGCGAAAGACATCGCCGTAAGGCCCAGCACCGATACGACGACGCACAGATCGCCGGATTTCAGATGAATGCCCCCGGACATTTGGCGGAGCAGCGCGTAGCCGGCCAGCGCCGTCGCCGCTTCCCCCGGCCTCCCGGTAAACAGCGAGACGGCCATGGTGATCAGCACGATGGACAGGCCGTTCAGAATCGCGATCAGGGAGAAGGTCAGCACGTCCACGCTCGCGGGATGATCGACGGCCGAACGTTTGATCGCCACCGCCATTCTGGAGGCAAGGAAATCAATCATTCCATTTCGACTCCTTTTTCAAGAGGTAGTAGGCGAATACGAACAGCGCCGGCAGCAGGAACATGAGATCCATATACACGGCCCGGTACTTTAACAGGATGCAGAACGCGACCGCCATGCCGACGATCAGCGAAACGACGAACGCTTTCTCCGGCTTGAAGCTCAGCTGCTTGAATTGAAAGGACAACCCGATGCCGCGCTGGTAGAGAAAATAGGACGAAACGATCAGAAGCATGCTTGTGGCCGTCTGGATCGCGTAGATTTTGGAAGAATCGGTCTGCAGTTCGGACAGAGGATAACCGGAAAGAGCGACCAGTCCGGCTTGAACGACAATCGACACCATGTAGCCGGATACGCTGACCACAAACGACCACAGCAGCGGAACCCGGACGATCTTGCAAATAAAGGCGCTCAGCAGGACCATGTTGATCAATGGCGAATAATCCGTCAGTTCCTTTATGTCGTTCAGGGCAAAGCTTTGCAGCGCCATCGCGAGATTGACGGCGAAGGCCGGGAGCAGGTAGCTTGTGAACTTATAACGAAAAAGCGTCAAAATAATCGCGGTGGCGCCCATCGTCTCCACGATCGAAAACAGAATTTCCTTAAACGGTGCCATGATGACTGCCCCCTACGCATTTCCAAAATAATCCTCTATAAACCTATTATACTACTTCCTCAAAAATAGGATAGATTTTATCTAAAAAAATCTTTCGAAGTCATAAATTTCCGACGGGACAAACGGCCAATGCGGGCGGATCTCCCCCTGCGGAGGCAGCCCGAACATTTATGGCGAAAAAGATCGGGTTTATGATAGAATTATTCTTATCTGGAAGGAAGCCAGCGTCTCAACAAGAATGGGGGATTTGGAAATGGCCACGAAAAAAATGCGGTCGGACATGATCAAAAGAGGCTTTGACCGCGCTCCGCACCGCAGCCTGCTGCGCGCCGCGGGGGTTAAGGAAGAGGACTTCGACAAGCCGTTTATCGCGGTGTGCAATTCCTACATCGACATCATACCCGGTCACGTCCACTTGCAGGAATTCGGCAAAATCGTCAAGGAAGCGATCCGCGAGGCGGGCGGCGTGCCGTTCGAATTCAACACCATCGGGGTTGACGACGGCATCGCGATGGGACACATCGGCATGCGCTATTCCCTCGCCAGCCGCGAAATCATCGCCGACTCCATCGAAACGGTCGTCAACGCGCACTGGTTCGACGGCATGGTTTGCATTCCGAACTGCGACAAGATTACGCCCGGCATGATGATGGCCGCCCTGCGCATCAACATCCCGACGATCTTCGTCAGCGGCGGCCCGATGAAAGCCGGCCGCACGAAGGACGGACGCGCCATTTCGCTTACGTCCGTATTTGAAGGGGTCGGCGCCTACATGACCGGCAAGATCAGCGAGCAGAGCCTGACCGAGCTGGAACAGTACGGCTGCCCGACCTGCGGTTCCTGTTCCGGCATGTTCACCGCCAACTCGATGAACTGCCTGGCCGAGGCGCTTGGCCTTGCGCTGCCGGGCAACGGCACCATTCTCGCCGTCTCCCCGGAGCGCCGCGAATTCGTCCGGAAGTCCGCCAAGCAGCTGATGGAACTGATCAAGAACGATATCAAGCCGCTTGATATCGTGACGAAGGACTCCATCGACAACGCATTCGCGCTGGACATGGCCATGGGCGGCTCCACCAACACGGTGCTGCACACGCTGGCTTTGGCCCACGAAGCGGGCATCGATTATCCGATCGAGCGGATCAACGAAGTGGCGAAGCGCGTTCCTTATCTGGCTAAGCTTGCGCCCGCTTCCGACCATCATATCGAAGACCTGCACGAAGCCGGCGGCGTAAGCGCCATCCTCAACGAGCTGTTCAAGAAAGAAGGCGCCCTGAAAGGCGACGTGCTGACCGTAACCGGCAAAACGCTGCGCGAAAACGTCGAAGGCTGCGAAATCAAGAACCACGAGGTTATCCGTCCGATCGACAACCCGCACAGCCCGGAAGGCGGCTTGTCCGTCCTGTTCGGCAACCTGGCTCCGGGCGGTTCGATCATCAAGGTCGGCGCCGTGGACAAATCGGTCGGCGGTTACCACCGCGGTCCGGCGATCTGCTTCGACTCGCAGGACGAAGTGCTGAAAGGACTTGCCGAAGGCAAGGTGAAGGAAGGCCACGTCGTCGTCATCCGTTATGAAGGGCCGAAAGGCGGGCCCGGCATGCCGGAAATGCTCGCTCCGACCTCGCAGATCGTCGGCATGGGCCTCGGCACGAAAGTCGGACTCGTCACGGACGGCCGGTTCTCGGGCGCTACGCGCGGCATCGCGATCGGCCACGTTTCCCCGGAAGCGGCCGAAGGCGGACCGATCGCACTCGTCCGGGACGGCGACATCATCGAGCTGGACATGAACAACCGCACCATTACGCTCGAGGTCAGCGACGAGGAGCTCGAACGCCGGCGCAAGGAATGGAAAGGCTTCGAGCCGAAAATCAAACGCGGCTATCTCGCCCGCTATTCCGCCATGGTCACCAATGCCAGCAGCGGCGGCGTCATGAAATTCTGATGCCGCGCAGCGGACCGGCAACATATCCGCACCGAAGCAAAACAAGCAACCTCCCGAACGCCGGGGGTTGCTTGTTTTTTTGTTGAATTCGCTTTTTAAATTAGGCCGTTCGGCTTGCCCGGTCAACCTACCGGACTGTGCACGGTCTCTTCGTCGAATGCCTCCTGTTCCGCCTGCTTGGATCGTTTTTCCGGCGGCTTCGGACGGACCGTGCGGGCGGCGGGGACGCGGCCGCGCCAGGCGGCCAGCCGCTCCCGCGTCATGACGACGGTTCGGGCCGCGATTGCGCCCGTGCCTTTCTTCGCCCCGCCCGGCCGGATAACGCGCATCAGCAGCCGCAAATACCAGTTGGTAAGCGAGGCGAACCATCCGCGGGGCAATTCGAACGTCTCAAATCCGATCGTTTCGGCGCCTTTTGCAATCATCGTCACGCCGTAGATCGCCTTGACCTCGTCCCGCTGCGGCAGCCGCTCCATCTCCAGCGCGATGTCGGGAAGAATGCCCTCGACCTCGCGGATAAGCCGGATCGCGATTTGCAGCGCGGAACGGGACGTCATGCCGATTTCGTACATTTTGGCGTTGTCGAAGTGCAATTCCATGATCAGATCGCCGCGCCTAAGCTCCGATCCGTCTTGAAGCTTCAGCGCCGGACCGCTGTATTTGCGCACCCTGTAGTGCATAAAATCGTGATTGCCCAAAGGCTTAAGCCGGAACACCAAGTGAAAGAGCTTCTCCCACAGCAGCCATACCGCCACGACCGCCCGCTTGAACGGCCCGACGCGCGGATGGGCCGAAGCCGCGGCGGTCTCGCCGATGGATGCGAGCTTTTTTTTCTTCACGGCCAGCTTCGCCTCCGCTTTCTTTCGCTTTTCCGCTTTGGCCCGTTCGGTCAGCTCGATCATCTCTCCGATCCCGACAAACCTCAATCCCAGGCTGGCGCCGTCTTCCAGAATCCGCCGGACCGCCTGGATCGTATTGGCCGGAGCGGCGGGATCGGCTCCGAACGTTTCCCCGCAGTCGTGCAGCAAAAACACCTGGCCGGGACCGAGCTTCTCCCGCATCTTCCTGTACAGCTTGTCGGCGCCGACTTTTTCTTTCCAATCGCCGAACATGGACGTCCACAGCACGATCTGCAGCGAGGACCGCCGGGCAAAGTCGAAAATATTGATGATGCCCCAGGGCGGACGGTAAAACCGCGGCCTTTCGCCCGTGATGCCGTAAATGATGTCCGAAGTCCGCTCTACTTGGCGCTTGACCGTCTTCGGACGCATAATCCAGTTGCTGCGGTGAACATAATTATGAATGCCCAAATCGTGTCCTTCGTCATGAATCCGTTTGACGATGTCCGGGTATTTTTCGGCGTTGGCCCCGACAACAAAGAATGTCGCTTTCGCTCCGTGCTCCTTGAGCAAATCCAGCAATTGCGGCGTATACCTTGGATCGGGACCGTCGTCGAACGTCAATGAAATTTCGCGGTCCGTCAGGCCGCGCCGAAAAGCGCGCAATCCGAACACCCGGCTGAAGAATCCCGGCAAAAACGCGTATATCGAAAAGTAATAAAACACCCACCACAGGATTCTGTCCATGTTTCCCCACCAACTTGCCTGCTTGATATAGAGTGCGCGCAAATCTTGCCACCCTATCATTTTATCATACGTATTTAGGATTGAGCATGGCTGGGGGCATCTTTTTTGGTATCATGTAAAAGAAGCCGTCTTTTTCGGCGGTTCCATTCCAAGCAAGGGTGGGGAATTCATGCTTCATTTGTACAAGAAATATTGGCGAACCGCTTTCGACATCGGCGTGATCGCGCTGACCGTTTGGCTTACGATGTACATATTCAGCTTTTTGTACAGCATTGCCGCTCCCGTCTTTTTGTCGATTCTCGTCTTCCTTTGCATCGAGCCGCTCGCCAAACGGCTTCACCGCATCGGCATCCGCAAATCGATCGCTTCGGGCATCAGCATCCTTCTCTTTACGCTGATCGTGCTGGCGCTGCTGACGGGTCTCGGCTTTATCTTTTATTCGCAGATCAATCAACTGAGCGCCAATTTGCCCCATTACCAAAAAATATTGACCGGGCAGGTTACCGCGATCGCGGACAATCTCAAGGGGCACATCGACAGGCTCCCGCCCGACATCACGGACCGAGCGGAGGAAGCGGTCAACAAGCTGACCGAATTCGGCACGAATGTGGCAACGACGTTTCTCAATAAGCTGGTTTCGTTTTTGACCTCCTTTTCCACGTTCGTGTTCAACTTTGTCATGGCGATCATCCTCGCCTATTTCCTGAGCGTCGAAATCGATTGGTGGCGCAAGCTGGCAACGGATCGTTCTCCCAGAACTTTGAAGATCGCCTTCGCTTTTTTGCGCGAAAATGTATTCAGAGGCATCGGGGCCTACTTTTCGGCGCAGGCCAAGCTGGTCAGCATCACGTTTGTCGTCATTTTCGCCGCGCTGCTGCTGCTCGGAGTCAAAAACGCGTTCGCGATCGCCCTGCTCGCCGGCGTCTTCGACGTGCTTCCTTTGCTTGGGGTCAGCACGCTGTTTATTCCCTGGATCCTGTATCTGTTTATTACGGGGGATACCGTTCTTGCCGTCTGGCTGACGATTTTGCTCGTCGTCGTCACGTTGACCCGCCAAGTGCTGGAGCCGCGCATTACGGGCAATACGGTGGGCGTATCCGCATTCACGATGCTGGCCGCCATGCTCGTCTCGCTGTCGCTGTTCGGCGTGGCGGGGTTGATTTTGGCCCCGATTCTGCTGATTCTGCTTAAGGCGCTGTACGATCAGGGCTATCTGCAAAAGTGGATCCGCCTGCCGAAAGAGGAATTTACCGTCTCGCCGCTGGCTCCGCATCAAAAGGAGGAGTAAGGAGAACGGATCGGCGTCAATGCTTCTGGAGATCGGGCCTTCGCCCTCAGGATTTCGGGCTCCGTTCCGAGTCGATCCGGCGAAGCGCCTCCATGATATCGCCGAATACCGCCGCAGCCCGATTGCGCAATCCGACCCGCTCGTTTTCGAGCAGGACGGCTACCGCGTAGCGGGCTTTTCCTTTGGCCGGACCATAGCCGACAAACCAATGGTCGTTATAGGCCGAACGGGTGCCGGCAAGCTCGGCGGTGCCGGATTTGCCGGCGAGCGGCCAGACGGCATCCTTCAAGGCGTCGGCGGCGGTTCCTTTCGTTACGACGGCCTCCATCGCCCGGCGGACGAACGCGGCGGTTCGCGGCGATATCGCCCCCTGCCCGGACGCCGCCTTCTGGGGAGGCAAGCTGGCCAGCAGCCCTCCGTCCGCATAGCGGATTTCGCTGACGAGGCGGGGCGCCAGCACGGTGCCTCCGTGCAGCAGGGTGACTGCCATGTTGGCCGCCTGCAGCGGCGTGATCCGCACGTCTCTTTGCCCGATTCCCGAACCGGTTCTTACGCCCCCGTCCTTCGCTTTCTCCAGGTCGGCAAAAATAACGCCCGGCTGCTCCTCCGGCAGCAGCCGCAGCGGCTCTCCGTCGATGAACCGGCTTACGCTCCAGCCGACTTGCCTGCCGAGTCCCATCCGTTCGGCCGTCTTTTGCAGCAGCGCCGGATCAAGCCGCTCCGCCAGCGCGGCGAACACGACGTTGCAGGACTCCGCATACGCCTGCTCCAGCGTCAGCACGCCGTGTCCGTGCTCGCGCCAGCACCGCAGCCCGTAGCGGCCGTACGTTCCGCTGCAAAAAAACTTCTCTTTTACGTTCGTCACGCCCGCTTCCAGCGCCGCCGCCAGCGTCACCGTCTTGAACACCGAGCCCGGCGGAACCGCCAAAAGCGCATGGTTGCGCTCATCCGTGCCGGCAACGCCGATATGCTCCGGGTCGAACGCGGGCAGCGAGACCATCGCCAGAATATCGGCATTGTCCGCGTCCAGCACGACGACCGCGCCCTCCTTGATGCCGTGGTCGTTCAGAACGTTCGCCGCCGCCCGCTGCATCCGAAGGTCGAGCGTCGTTTTGACCTGCACCGGGTAATGGGGATTGTCCGGAGCCATCACCCGGATGCCCAGCCCCTCCAACGGCCTTCTGGATGCGTCCGTCAGCTGGATCGCTTTCGTCGGCCCGATGCCCTTCAGCAGCCGGTCGAGCGAACGCTCGAGCCCCGCTCCGCCGATCAGGTCGTTTTTATTCATAAGCCCGGTCCTAAGCTGCTCGCCGTAAATTTGCCCGATCCGTTCCGGATGCTGCGACACGTAGCCGATTGCCTGCAGCGTGGACAGCGCTTCCCTATCGGCGTACCGGTTGCGGTAGGGCAAAATGGCGATGCCCGACAGTTCGAGCTGCCGGATTTGCGCCGCCTGACGCTCGGTCAGGGCATAGGCGCGCTTTCCGTCGCCCTCCCGCCACACGTCGGCCGCCTTCAGATTGTCGAGCCATGCCTGAAACCGGCCGCGGTCGGTCTCCAGAATGTCGGCCAGCTTGCCGATCGCCTCGTCCGTACCGTGCGGTCCTCCTTGCGCCGGAAACGCGGCCAGCGCCCGCACCGTTTCGCCGGTCAGCAAGGCGCCGTTTCGGTCGACGAAGTGGCCGCGGCCGCTGTCGAGCACAAGGCTGTCCGACCGCTGCAGAACGGCCTTTCGCTCCAGCGAAGCGTGCGTCGTCTCCGACCGGCCGAAGCCGAGCTGCACCCAGGCCAGCCTGGCCTCGGCGACGCCGAACAGAATGGCGAGCAGAAGCAGCGCCTGAAACAACCTTAGTTGTATGGCCCTCTTCACCGCGCTATCCTCCCGTCCCTCTCTCTGGGTTTCTTTTCCTTTTTTTCAGTATTGCCGGTTTGCCGCCCTTCAACACGCTGAAATCCCGTATTAGCGCCTGGCGCAGCGCATCGCATGCACGTGCCGGGTCATGTACCACGTTCATGTATCGTGTACATGTATCGTGTACATGTATCGTGTACATGCACCGCGTATATGCGTCTCACGTACGCAACACATGCACACACCCGCATACATGCACCGTACGTACACCCTGCATGCACGCACCGCATGCACTTTCTTTGCGCCCCGGTCGGGCTTCATTTGCGCTAGCCGTGCGCGAACAAACGGCGATGCCGAAAGCTATTCCAAGGAAAGACTGAGTGAACCCGTTTTTATGAATTTGCATTTGCGGGATGGCGGGCGAAAAAGATCGTCGCGGAGTTGACGAAGGCTTTGAATCAGGCGAGGGCCTGGTGCGAATTTGGCGAGGAGTTGAAGAGGTGAAGAGCATTTGGAGAGCATTTGGAGAGCATTTGGAGAGCATTTGGAGAGCATTTGGAGAGCATTTGGAGAGCATTTGGCGTGAATACAGCGAGGGCTAGGTAAGGGTTCGAGCTTGGCGAGAATTTGGCAAAGGTTTGGGAGAGATAATGAACAAGCGTGCAAGATGGCGGCTAGAGGAAACGGACAGGAAATCCGCTATATACCAGCTGAAGCGCAAAATCGTCTTACTTTTTGACACAGGATCCGTTATTTGCGTCATATAACCCCTAACGGCTCCTTCAGGGGCTGATTAACGGAACGTGTGTCCGGGATCGCCCGGATATTTGCGAATTGGACAGGATTAGCGGAACTACGGTCCGCTTAAAATTGCCTAATCGCTGCGCCGAAGGACAGGAGGTACAAATTCTGCGCAATCGTTACGTCGAAAGTCAAGCGATACAGATTTTGCGCAATTGTTGCATCGAAGGAGGGGTGATGCAGTCTCAGCGCAATCGTTGCGCCGAAAGTCAAGCGGTGCAGATTCTGCACAATCGTTACATCGAAGGTAGGTTGGTACAGTCTCAGCGCAATCGTTACTGTTACTGCCAACCCATATTGGCCGGAATATGACAGTGTTAGGTGTCCAAGGTTTGCCAGAAATCGTGTCCTTAGTGAAGAGATAAGAGGAAAAGTCAGCACGGATGACTTTCCCTCTGCTTGTCGTTAGACGAACCGGACTTGGTAAATATCTTTACTCCTCAAGTTGAATCGCGCTTCTCTCATGATGACATACCAATTCCGGTCAAGCTCAAGCCGGCACCGAATACCGCGATCACCAACGCGTATCTCAAAGCATTCGCCACAATGCACCGCGTAGGT
>NZ_KB899840.1 GCF_000378425.1 Cohnella laeviribosi DSM 21336
CGCTACTAGAGTGGACGATGAGAAAGTACAAAAGGTTCAGACAGCGACGCAAGCGGGCCTGGAATTGGCTCATACAGATTGCGAAGCGGGAACCCAAACTTTTCGTCCAATGGGAGAAGAATTATTTAAGTTGGGCTGGATAATGGGAGCCGGATGAGCCGAGAGGTTCAAGTCCGGTTCTGAGAGAGCCTGGGGGTGCGATCCCCCCGGGCTACTCAACGCTTGTATTGAGTCGTTTTATAGTGTGTTGAAAAAAGAACTCGTTTACCTGCATAAGTTCAAAACAAAGAAAGAAGCCAGGGAGAAGATTTTTGAGTACATCGCGTGCTTCTATAATGGAAGAACAATCCACTCTGCTATAGGGTATTTTACGCCAAATCAATACGAACGTATGTTTTGCCAAGCTGCGTAATTTTCTCGATTTTATGTGTCCAATCTATTGACTGAGGTCCAATGACCTCCAGATTGTTCTTTCAGATTTCCTCCCCTTTGGCGGTCTGTTTTTGCTGCTCCACATAGGCAATGCTTTGTTCCACAAACTGCAATACTTCTTCCGTCAGCGGATATAATCCCGATTCTTTGGCTGGAAGTTTGCGCACTTCCCAAAATTTATCCGCTAATGCCTGATCTCCGCCAAAGGTCTTGTGAGATAACTCGATGAGTTCTGCAGCAATCGCCAGCCCCTCCTCTGTTTGTGGACCAATGCCATGGGAAAGGCACCATTCGATACGACGCAGCAGAGATACATATTGCTGCGTCATCCGATCTCCGCTTTCCAAACGTGGCAGCGATTTGTGCAAAAATGCCTGTTCATCCTCCGTGAAGTAATCGACCCATCTTTTCGGCGTGGTATCCGCTTGTCGTACCAATTCGGACACGCGTTCCCAAGACAGTGAATCCTCCAAATCAACCATGTTGATGAGAGACACGGTATGGGCAATCTGTTTCTGTATGGTGACTAACTGGTCTTGCAGATAGTTATGATGGGCCACAAGCACTTCCCGATAAGACATTGTGTTCAGCAACCGGGAGATTTCATCAAGCGGCAACGCCAATGAACGCAGCAGCATAATTTTCTCAAGCCTGAACAGGTCCTCTTCGGAATAATATCGCTTGCCATGCTCATCCTTACTACTGGGACACAATAAACCAATCTGATCATAATAGCGCAACGTTCGAATCGAAATGTTGCGCTGTTTGGCCACTTGCCCAGTTGTCCATTTGTTCATGCCTATTCTCCTGACAAATAAATCTTGTGGGTGACGTTGCGTCACCCTGTATAGTCATTATATCAGACTTGTACTGGAGGATGAATGTATGCAAACAGCAGAACAATGGAAACACAATGATCCGTGGTCTTGGCGTGAATTCTCCGCCTTACTGCTTCTCGAATTCGGATTTGTCATTTTTGTCATCAAACACGGCGTGCAGTCCTTATACGAAAAATGGCTGAATGTTCCCCTTTATGCCGGTACGTTGACCGGTCTAACCATTGCGATTGTCCTGTTAGCCGGATTATATGTTATTGCCTTGCGCCCCCATGGACTGACGTGGCAGTCTGTAGGGGTACGCAGCTTTCCCTCAAGCTATTGGTCGCGGATCTTGATTTGGCTCCTGGTGCTTATTGCCCTCAGTATAGCAGCCGTCATGATCACCAGTTTATTCGGCAACAGTGTAGATAACAGCAAGACAGAAGCCCTCAAACAACAAGTTAACGGGTTCACTGTGTTAATCGGAATCGTGTCCGCTGGAATCATTTCACCGGTATATGAAGAGATTTTTTATCGCGGCTTTGTATACCGCTGGTTGCGAACACGCACAGGAGCAGGATGGAGTATTGTAATTAGCTCGCTAATCTTTACAGCGGCACATTATCCTACTTTCAATGCGATGCCAGTAAATTTTATCAGCGGGGTCGTCTTTGCCTGGACCTACGAACGTACTGGATCCGTGATTCCGGCCATGATCATTCACGGAGTATTCAATACAATAGCTGTCATCTTGACCGCATTCGCCTAAACAAAGCAGTAATCTAACGCAGTCTATCCCAAAGCAGTGTTATAGCCCCTAGTAGTGGTGTAAAATGGCACCGAGCTTCTTGACAAGGGAAGCCACGGTATGATTTCTACTAAAGTGACGCGACTCAGAAATAAATCTGGGTCACTCGGTAGAAATCGATTTTACACCACTTGACGGGACGCTTCCATATTTTAGAATACAAAAGTGACGAGGACACTCAAGGATAATAAAGCGGGGATATTTTATAAGTAATAATCCTTTCAATAATTTTTCTGAAGATTTTGAAAATAACCCTAAATCTATTTAGCTACTATCATGTTTGTTTCCTGTCGTTATTTTTGCCTCTTCGAGGTTGATGGAACTCGTTACCGTATGCCACTCGCACTTTCTTTTGTGCTCATCGGATTTTTTATATGACAGTTACCGGGCGCTTTTTTTCGCTCTTACTTTGTGACAAATATATTCATTTTAGCGTTAGCCCGCCTGCAAATATGCAGGATGGGCTAACGCTTCTCGCGTCGGTGCGCTACAATGGACATGAGGCGATCGACATGCGATGGAAAACGAGCTTATCGAATAAATTTATAGCGCTTTACGGCGCCATTTTCTTGATCGTAATCGGCATGACGTTCTGGCTTTCCTATATCGGTTCGACCGGTCGGCTGGAATCGGAAGTCAACTCTACGAATATCGCGCTCCTCAAGCAGGTCGACCAAAAAATCGAAATGGTCCTGAAGGAGCTCGACAAGGATTTGCTGAAGCTGAGCGAGGAGCTCGAATTCGTTTATTTTATGTATGACAGTTATTCGGACAATGCCCACAGATACAGCAATTATTACGGACTGAGCAACAAAATGAAAGGGCTTATGAATTCAGATCCGTATATTTCTTCCATTTACATCTACTCCGGCATCAGCGGAGAGGTGTTGACCGATCAGACGCTGATCGAAGGGCGGGATAATCCCGAGCTGCGCTGGCTCAGCGGATACATGGATATGGAGGGCTATTCCAAGTGGCTCACGACGCACCGGATCGGGGCAGGGACCAACGCCCGCAATGTCGTGACGCTGGTGCGCGTCTACCCGTCTGTCAGCAGTCCGGGCTATCGCAAGGGGCTGTTGGCCGTCAATATCGATGAGACGATGCTGTACAATTTGATCAAGGATGCGAACGGCGGACGGCTCGGCCATATCTTCGTGATCGATGTGGACGGGAATGTCGTTTCCCACGACGACAAAACGATGCTGTTTCAAAGTCTGAAAAACCAAAGCGATATGGTGCGGCTTCTGCAAGGCAAAACGGATACGGGTTACTTCCGGGTCAAGGAAAACGGGGAAGAAGAGACGATCTTCTATGCCGCGTCCAAATACACGGGATGGAAAATCGTCAGCATCGTACCGAAAGCGCAGATGAACCGCCCGATAACCGTGACGCGGAATTTGCTGCTCGTCCTGGCGTCTTTGATGTTTGCCGCAGCCATTTCCGCCGTTATTTTCGTCAACCGGTGGACCTTCCGGCCTCTGGATCGGGTGTTGGGAACCGTCAAACGGCGCTTTCTGCCGCAGAAGGCGAATCCGGATGCCGGCAGCCTGACGTTTCTCGAATCCGTGTTTGACGAGATGATGACGGACCGGGAGGCTCTCCAGAAGCAGGTTCGGGATTCGCGGCCTGCGTTGAAAATGCGGATGGTGTCCGATCTGCTGACCGGCTACCGCACGGAATACGCCGCCGTGAAGCATCGCCTGGAGTTTGCGGGCATCCGGCTGTACCCGGCCCATTATATCGTCTGCAGCGCGGAAATCAGCGGAGACAAGCAGGGGATGAGCCGAACGGATCTGATGCTGTATACGTATGCGCTCTGCAATATCGCCGAAGAATTGATCAACATGGAAAACCGGGGGGTCGCCGTCGAAATGAAGGACGGATTGGCGGCGATCATCATGAGCTTCGAAGGCGGCGATGCGGAGCAGAATCAAATGCGCGCTTTGGCGACCGCGGATTCGATCCGCGACATCATGAAGCGGCAGTTCGGCCTTACGGTCACGTTCGGCATCGGCGGATTTCGCTCCGCCATGAAAGACCTTTCCCAATCCTACGAAGAATCGCTCCGTGCGCTTGAGTACAAGATGGTGATGGGCGCGGGGGCGGTCGTCTCCATCGACGACGTTCAGCAGGCGAATGGCGGAGCGTATGACCGGATTTTGCAGCTTGCGGATACCGTCGTGGAATCGCTCAAGCAGGCGGACCGAAGCAGGCTGCTGGAATCGCTGCGGGCCGTGTTCGAGGAATCGGTGCGCAGCAGTTATTCGCCCGACATGATCCGGCAGCTTTGCTTCGATCTTATCCTTAAATCCTATAAAATGGCGGCGTCGATCGGATTGGACATGCGGCCGTACGCCGGCAAAATCACCGCAGTGCACGACCAGCTCAGCCAGTGCCGGGACTGGCGGGAAGCGCAGCAGGTGACGGAGGGGCTGCTCTGCCAGTTTCTTCAGATGGTGGTGGAGCGCCGGAATCAGCGGGGAAAGAACGATACCGTCGACAAAATTTTGGCCTATATCCATGAGCATTACAGACGCAGCGATCTTTCGCTGAACTTACTGGCCCAGCAGTTCCAGTTAACGCCGCCGTACGTCAGCAAGCTGTTCAAGGAACATACCGAACAGAACTTCATGGATTATTTGATTGCCATCCGAATGGAAGCGTCCAAAGAGCGGCTCGCGGACCGGAAATTAAAGATCGGCGAAATTGCCGAGGAAGTCGGGTATACGAATATCCACAGCTTTTTGCGGACGTTTAAAAAATATACGGGCATGACGCCGACGGAATACCGGGAATTGATTGCGGCTCACGCCTCCCCCGAAGCCTCCGGGCCGTTAGCGGAGTAAGGGCTTCTCCCATTGCGGGAGAGGCCCTTTTTTGCGCCGGATGACAGAAAAATCAAACCCGTATAAAAAAGTTACATCGCTCAATGGCAAGAAATGAGACCTCTTTTTAAAATCCTCAAATAGTCAATAAAGCGTTTACAGATTACGATTAGTCGTGCAGCCGTGTTGAAGGCGGCGAGAAGATTTGAACATCAGGATAGAGAATAAAGGGGTGTATAGCATGACGGGAAACGTTTCCCAAGCCGGTGCGGAGGCGGCCGCCTTTCATCCGCGTGCGGCGGAGCGAACCGGTTCGGTCTTCAAACGTCGCCTTTCGCGCGACAAATATTTATATCTGATGCTGGTGCCGGTTATCGGATATTATGTGGTCTTCAAATATGCACCGATGGTCGGCGAAGTGATCGCGTTTAAAGATTACCGCTTCGTGGACGGAATTTGGGGGAGCAAGTGGGTAGGACTCAAGCATTTTCGCATGCTGTTCGAAAGCTCGGACTTCTGGAAAATCTTGCGAAACACGCTGCTGCTGAACGTCTACAACCTGGTTTTCGGCTTTCCCGTTCCGATTGTCCTTTCCCTCATGCTGAACGAAGTCCGCAAAGAATGGTACAAGCGCACCGTGCAAAATTTGCTCTATGTGCCTCATTTCATTTCATGGGTTATTCTGGGCGGCATTTTCATTTCGCTGTTGTCGCCGAGCACCGGCGTCGTCAATTGGATTCTCCGATCGATGGGCATCGATCCGATCTATTTTATGGCGAGCACCACGTGGTGGCCGGTCGTATACACGCTGTCTTCGATTTGGCGGGAAGCCGGCTGGGGGACCATCCTGTATTTGGCGGCGATGGCGAATATCGATCCGCAGCTTTACGAGGCGGCCAAAATGGACGGAGCGTCGCGCTTGCGGCAAATCTGGCATATTACCCTGCCGGGGATTCGGGGAACGATGGCCATTTTGCTGATCTTGCGAATGGGACAAATGATGGACGTGGGCCTCGAACAAACGCTTGTGCTGCAAAACAGCGCCGTTCTCGAAGTGGGGGACGTGATCAGCACGTTCGTGTACCGGGTCGGGCTGCAGAACGCCAATTACAGCTACACGACGGCACTCGGCTTGTTTCAATCCGCGATCGGGTTCATTCTCGTGTTGAGCGTAAACCGGATCATCAAAAGCTTTGGGGAGAAAGGGTTATGGTAGGAGGAGGTAAGCGATGAAATCCCGCCGCAGCTTCAGCGCGAAAACGTACGCAGCCGTCAACTATGCGGCGCTCGGTCTGCTGTCCCTGTTCACGTTGTATCCGTTCTGGTACGAAGCGGCGTCCTCGTTCAGCAGCAGCAGAGCCATTACATCCGGCGAGGTGTTCCTGTGGCCGGTCGAGTTTAATACGGACGCCTACAAGCGGCTTTTGGACGATGGACAACTGCTCGTGTCGGCGAAGAACACCGTCCTGGTGACGGTAGTCGGCACGCTGCTCAATATGGCCATGACGGTGCTGGCCGCTTATCCGCTGTCGAAAAAAAGGCTCATGGGACGCGGCGGGCTGCTGCTGTTCATCACGTTTACGATGCTGTTTGTGTCGGGCATGATCCCGAATTTCATTCTGATCAAAACGCTGGGCCTTATAAATTCCTATTGGTCGCTTTGGCTGCCGGCCTTGATCAGCACCTACAATTTGTTCGTGATGAAGAGCTTTTTCGAAGGGCTGCCCGAGGAGATCGACGAGTCGGCCTCCATCGACGGCGCCAACGATTTGGCGATTTTGGCCAAAATCATTCTTCCGCTGTCCAAGCCCATATTAGCCGCGCTCTCGCTGTTTTACGCGGTAGGCTGGTGGAACTCGTATTTTCAGGTATTGCTCTATATTACCCGATCGACGAAACAAACCTTGATGGTGAAGCTCTACCAAATGATCAATCAGGTCGACGCGAGTCTGCTGAACAGCGCGGGAGGCAGCGAAGGAGCAAGCCAGGCGCTGCTGACGCCGGAGGCGATCAAGGCGGCGGCGATCGTGCTGTCGGTTACGCCGATTTTGTGCGTGTATCCGTTTTTGCAGCGCCATTTCGTCAAGGGCGTTTTGATCGGCTCGGTCAAAGGATGATGTCGGGAGGCATTCGCCTCTTGATATAAAACGAATTTGCTGAAGGGGAGAAAAACACGATGAGGCAGCAAAAACGCAAGACGGCAGCGGTGCTGTTGGCTTTGGCGGTATCGCTCGCGATGCTGGGCGCGTGCGGCAAGGACAGCGGCAAGTCCGCGCCCGCAGACGCGAAAGAAGCGAAGAAACCGGAAATCAGCGTTTCGATTTTCGACCGCGGCGAAGTGTCGGCGGAAGAGGGCAGCTACGAGAGCAACCGATGGACGAAATGGATCAACGAGAACGCGCCGGCGACGGTCAAGTGGATTCCGGTTCCGCGCAACCAGTCGCAGCAAAAGCTGAATACGCTTATCGCGGCGGGAGAAGCGCCCGACCTGATCTGGGAGTACGACCGCGCATACATCTCGACGTTGGCTTCGCAGGGCGCGATCCAGCCGATCGATCAATACATCGACAAGTACAGCACGAGCTACAAAGCTTATTTGCAAGCTCATCCGGAGCTGAAACCGTACCTGACGATCAACGGCAAGCTGTACGCCGTCGCCTCGGTGCGCGGCATCGACACGATCGCGAACCACGGCATGTGGATTCGCCAGGACTGGCTCGACAAGCTGGGGCTGAAAACGCCGACGACGATCGACGAGCTGCTGGATGCGGCCCGCAAGTTCAAAACGGACGATCCCGACGGCAACGGCAAAGCCGACACGTACGGAATCGTTTTTAACGCCAACGGCTATCAAATTATGCGCAGCCTGTTCTTCACCCACGAGAATCAGTGGTATTTGAACGACGGCAAGCTGGAATTCGGCCGGATCGCGGACCGTTATGCCGATGTGCTCGCGTTTGAGAAGACGCTGTTCGACGAAGGTCTGATCGATCAGGAATATATTACGGACAAAAACGCCCAACGCGCGAAGCAGTTCTGGACGACGGGCAAAGCCGGCATTTTCCTCGGATCGTGGGATATGCCGAACGAATACAGCGATTTGAAGAAAAACGATCCGTCGGCGAAGCCGGTGGCGCTCGAGCCGGTCGCAACCCCGTACGGCAAAAACGGTCTGTACCAGGAAAACGCGCCGTACATTTACGTGACGTTCAATAAAGACATGAAAGAACAGCAGGCCGAAGCGGCGGTCAAGTTCCTCGACTGGATGATCGACAAAGGCTGGCAGCCCCTCAAGCTGGGGGAGGAAAACGTCCACTACAAGCTGGTGAACGGCGTGCCGCAAACGATCGATCCGCAAAAGTTTCGCCAGGAAGTCTTTTATGCCCGCGAGTACGCCGTGCTGAACCAGTATAGCCCGAAACCCGAATGGTTCCCGATTATGGCCGCGCAGGACCCGATTTCGCAGGAATACGCCAAGGCCAAGGCCGATTCGCTGACTGTCGCCATGAAAAACAAATACCGCCGGGATATTCCGTTCAATCCGGATCTGCCGGAAGCGAACCAATTGATCTCCGCGTTCTCGCCGATCGCCGAGCAGATCGAGGCGAAGGTGGTCACGGGCGGAGCCCAGATGACGCCGCAGGCGGGGCTCGACGAGCTGCGCAAGGAATGGAAGCGGCTCGGCGGCGACAACGTCGAGAAGCTGGTGCAGGAATGGTATGACCAGAACAAAGCGGGCATGAAGTAATCCGCGGCCGCCCGGCTTTCGCCGAAGCGCCGCGGCCGGGCGGGCTGTCCGCATTCGAGATGAGGTGAACCGCATGAGCACCGCAAGAAATCATTCGCTGAGGGAGACGGCCGGACGCTTGTTCGCGTACATGACGGAAGATCACGCGGGCAACTGGGGACTGGATTTCGACCAGTGGGACTGGGTTCCGGGAGTGGGCGTCATCGCGATTCGGGATTATTACGAGAGCACGGGCCGTACCGATGCGATGGATTTTCTCGTCCGTTGGGCGGAGAAAAACCGGGGCAAAGCGGGCGGCAGCCGGGCCGTCAATGCGATGGCGCCCTTTGCCGTGTTCCCCGAACTGCATCGTCATACGTCGGACGTCCTGTACCGGGATCTGGCGCTTGCGGCGGGAGAATGGCTGCTTAGGGAAGCCCCGCGCACCCGGGAAGGCGCTTTGGAGCATACGGTCACGGAAGCCGTCCAGTTCGCCGAGCAGGTATGGGCGGACACGGTGTTTATGGCCGTCCTGCCGCTGTCCGAGATGGCCAAGTCATACGGCAACCGCGCCTTCGCGGAAGAAGCGCTTCGCCAGCTGCTGCTGCATTACCGATTGCTTCGCGACGAGGAAAGCGCCGTTCTGTTCCACGGCTGGAACTGCGCGGCCGGGAATCATATGTCGGCGGCCCGCTGGACGCGCGCCAACGCATGGATCGCGCTTGCGACGCCGATGATCCTGGACAATATCCGCGGCCTGGTCCCGATTCCGCCGGAAGCGTCGGACGGTTACCGGCGTCTGATTGACGGCTTGCTCGCGTTTGCGCAGCCGAGCGGTCTATGGCCGACGGTGCTGGACCGCAGCGGCTTTTATCCGGAAACGTCCGGGAGCGCGGGCATTGCGGCGGGTATTCTCCGGGGCGTCCGGAGCGGGTGGCTGGAGCCTTCCATGCGCGTCCATTCCGAAAGAACGATTGACGCGGTCACGGCCGCGGTCGATGAGCGGGGCGAGGTGCGCGGCGTATCCGGCGGAACGCCGGTCCTGGAAAGCGTTGAAGCGTACAACGCGATTCCGCAATACCCTACGCTGTACGGCCAAGGGCTTGCCCTTATGCTGGTTTCCGAAGCGCTGCGGGGGGAAGGGGAATGAATCCGGGCCACAGGGATGCCTTCGTCCGGGCCGTGGAGGCCATGCATGCGGATTACAACGAGCCGATCCGGATGCTGCGCCGTCCGTTCAAAAGTCCGGGTTACCATACGACCATCCGATCCGCCGAATTTGTGCATCCGATCCGGGAGACGCTCGATTATGCGCTCGCTCTGCTGGACGGCGAATTCGCCGCTTACCGGCAGCGGTCATGGGACATTCTGGCGAACATAGTATCGCTTCAGGATCAAGATCCCGCCTCGCCTACGTTCGGCATCTGGCCCTGGTTTTACGAGGAGCCGATCGAGCGGATGGCGCCTCCGGACTGGAACTGGGCCGATTTCTGCGGCAAGCGCTTGCTCTTTGCCGCGATTCGGCACGGCTCCGCTTTTCCGTCCGATTTGTCCGAAGCCGTCCGGAGGGCGGTGTTGAACAGCTGCGAAGCGATCCGCAGGCGGAATGTCGGTCCGGAATATACGAACATCGCGATCATGGGGGCGCTCGTTACGCTCGTCGCCGGAGAACATTACGCGGTCCCGGGCTTTGCCGAATACGGACTGAA
This sequence comes from Cohnella laeviribosi DSM 21336, assembly GCF_000378425.1. Lineage (GTDB taxonomy): Bacteria > Bacillota > Bacilli > Paenibacillales > Paenibacillaceae > Cohnella > Cohnella laeviribosi. The sequence continues at coordinate 10,323 of NZ_KB899840.1, forward strand.
GCGGCTGGAGCGGTTTTACGAGTATACCCGGGAACGGGGAACCTTTAACGAATACAACAGCCCGACCTACAGCCTGGTCGCCATCGAGGAATTGTCGGGTCTGGCCGCCTATGCGCAAAACCCGTCGGCGCGCAGATGGACGGAGGAGCTTCTGGACATGGCCTGGCGGATGGTGGCCGTTCACTTTCACCCGCTGCTGAAGCAGTGGTCCGGGCCGCACGGCAGGGCATACGATACGCTGCTGCCGGATGCCAAACTTTCCTTCCTGCAATTGGCATGCGGCGGGGACGTCGAGCTGGCGGCTAGCGAGCGCTTCGTGTTCGAGCCGCCTTGGTTCGGCTTGAATATAAGCTGTCCTAAGCCGTATCGCGGTTGGTTCCGCGCCTATGACGGCGTGCGGGAGATCCGGCAGTTGGTGAACCGGGGATCGGACGGGTCGCAGGACAGATGGGCTGTTATGCATATGGAAGAACGTTTTTCGTTGGGCACGTTCACGCAGAACATCATGTGGAATCAGTGCCGCAATATGCTGGCTTACTTCGGGGTAGGCCCGGAAGCGTGCGCCTATGCGCGTCTGCGCGTGCTGCACGACGGCTACGATTTTTGCTCCGCCGTGTTCCGAAGCGAGCAGCGGGAAGGTCATGTGCTGTTCGGCATCCAGTTTGCGACGGACGGCGGCGGCCGTCATCCGGCATTGGACCCGACGCAAGGGAAGATCGCGGCTTCCGATCTGCGCGTAAGACTGGAAATCGGCGGCATAACGGAAGGAATGGAAGCGTATGCCGAAGGCGCGCAGGCAGGGCTGCGCGGGGAGAACCTTCATCTGGCCGTACGGACGCTGGCCGCGGCTTGGGACGGACGGCGAGGCTTCGAGTGGGAGCTGGCTCAGGAAGACGGGAGGATACACCTTGATTTTGTCTTTTATTCCGGGCCTGCGGCTACGATCGATTTGCGTACCGTGACCGAAGCCGGCGCGATCTTTGCGTTTGCGATTTCGGAGCGCGCTCCCGTCTTCGACGCGGACGTGGAAGAGAAAGACGGCTTTATCCGCGCCCATTGGCGCATTCCGGGCAGGGCGCCGGCAAGCCTGCGCATCCGTATGCGTCCGGACGAACATCATCGGCTGCTGCTTGATCCGACTTCATTCATTTAAGGAGGATGAACGATGAACGGTCGCAAGGTTCGATTTCGGATGCTGATCTGGCTGCTCACGGCGGCGTTGCTGCCTGCATTCGGAGCGCCCGTCCGCGCGGAGACCGCCCGCATTGTCGATCCGCTGAACGATTTCAGCCTCACGTACAAGCATTCGTGGAACGTCGGGCTGGACTCGTCCAACCCGGGCAATTTCGGCAACGATACGGCAAGGGCGGTTCGAAACACCACCGATCCCGGCTACTTTACCTATCAACTGGATACGGACGTGCAGCATTTTACGGTGGGCGCTTATTTTTGGACGGGAACGCCGGTCGTCGATCTCCGTTTTTTCGTCTCGCCCGACGGCGTAACCTACACGGAGTTTCCGGTTGCCGCGTACCCGTCCGGCAAGCCCGTGCAGAGCTGGCAGTTGTTCGTGTACGAAGGCGAAGGGCTTCCGGCTGGAACGAGGTACTTGAAACTTCAGTTGGAAGGCGCGGCCAAAGCGTGGACGCCGCAGGTTTCGAAGGTCATGATCAATGCGGGCACCGCTTCCGTTCAGGCGGATATTCCTTCGGGAACGATCCTGGACGGACCGGCGAAGCTGACGTTGTCCGCATCGGCGCCGGGGGCCGCGATTTATTACAAACGGGACACCGACGCGCAATACACGCCGTACCAAGGGCCGATCGACATTGCATCCCAAACGGGCATCGATGCTTATGCGCAGGCGGACGGTCTCGAACCGAGTTATCCGAAAACATTCAGATACTTTATGAAGTCGGATTTGCTGGTCGACCGCTACGGACAATCGATCAAAACGCCGTTTGCCGATAAAGTGTCGTCCGATCAGGAGCTTCAGGACGATCTTGAGCGGGACCGGACGTATTACGGGAGCTTGGCCGTTCCGGACGACCGGGACGGCTACGGCGGTTTGCTAGGCAGCGCGGCGGACTACGGTTTGCAAAAGACGGGCTTTTTCGCGATTCAGCAGGCAGGCGGACGGACGGTGATGACGGACCCGGACGGCAATATCTTTTTCAGCCTCGGCGTAAACGGGATTACGGCCAATGAAACATATACGCAAGTGACGGGAAGGGAAGGCATTTACGAATGGATTCCTTCGTTTACGGGGCCGTTCGCAACGGCTTTCCGCGGCAATCCGAACGACTTCTCCTATTTCCTCGCCAATCGGATCAAGAAGACGGAACAGCCGTACGATGCGAACGCCTTCTTTGCGGAGGCCGTGGACCGGCTGCGCAAGTGGGGCTTCAATACGGCCGGCGCGTGGTCGGGGAGCACCGCTTCGGCGCAGCATTTTCCCTACGCGAAAATGCTGCCTTCGTCATCCGATATGGCGTGGGCTCAGGTGGATGGCCTGCATTATTTCGACATTTTCGCCGACGGGGCCGAACAGAAAATCGACGATGCGTTTGCGGCAAAGCTTCCGGCATGGAAGGACGACCCTTACTTGATCGGGTATTTCATGGAAAACGAGATTCACTTCCACAAAATCGCAAGCGCCATTCCCGCAGCCAAGGCGAGCAAGGTGGCCTCCAAGCGCAGGCTGGTCGATCTGTTGAAGGAAAAATACAACGGGGATATTGCAGCCTTTAATACCGCTTGGAACACGAATGCGGCCGATTTTTCCGAGCTGTACGAAGCGCCGCTTAGCGCAGGAACGCCGCAGGCGCTGGATGATATGTACGACTTCATCGGGCTGTATGCGGATACGCTCTACGGCACGGTGGCCAAAGTATTCCGCAAATACGATCCGAACCATCTGCTGCTGGGCGACCGCTGGCTGATCGGAGCGGTGCGCAACGAGCGCTTGCGCGACCTATTGGCGGAGACGGCGGGAAAATATTTCGACGCGATCAGCATCAATTATTACGACCGGAACCTGGATACCGATTTTCTGCGCAGCGTCCATGACAAGTCCGGCGGCAAGCCCGTGCTGATTACCGAATTTAATTACGGCACGTCGGACCAGGGCTTGAACGGCGGCGTCGTTTCGGTCGAAACGCAGGACGAACGCCAGCTCCGGTACCGCAATTACGTCGAGCAGGCTGCGTCCCTCGGCTTCGTCATCGGCACGCATTGGTTCAACTACGTCGATCAGCCGCTCACCGGACGCTGGTGGGAGGGATATACGGGAGAACGGTATAACACCGGCCTTGTCAACGTCGCCGATCGACCGTACAAAACGTTCCTGCAAGGCGTCAAAACAAGCAACGACGATATTTACAGCGTGCTCCTCGGCCAGCGGCCGCCGTTCCATTACGACTTCGGCGATCCGGTGTCGGGGGAGCCCCAATCGATCGACATTCCGCATCTGAACATTCCGCCGGTCATCGACGGCAACGGAGACCCGGCGTTCGAAGATGTTCCCGCCGTGCAGCTGACCGCTGCCAACCGCGTTGTCGGCGCGGGCGGCGATGACATTCAGGCGGAATACCGCTTTGGCTGGGACGAATCGAATTTGTATGTGCTGGCGCAGGTGCGGGAACCGACTCCGATGCTGAACAGCTACCGCAACAGCAGCGTCTGGAAGGGCGACGGCGTCGAACTGTTCGTCGGTCCCGAGGACATCCAAATTCGCGAAGGGCTGCTGTCCAAAGACCGGCAGCTGATCATGAGCGCCGCCGTTGCGAACGGAAGCCCCTACTGGCGATGGTTCAATACGAGCGAACAGGCGGACATCCGCATGGCGGTGCAGCCGATGGACGGCGGCAGCGGCTATACGCTGGAAGCGGCGGTGCCGTGGACGGCGCTTAACGTCAATCCGGCCCAAGGAAAAGAGATGCTGTTCGATTTCGGTTTTGACGACAGCGAGGACGGGATCACCCGGATGCGGCAGTATATGTGGAACGGCACCGATGCCAATTCCGGGGACAGGGGACTGTGGGGAAATGCGGTGTTGGCCGGACCTGCGGACATGTAAGGGGGCAAAGCGAAGAACCTGCATGCGATTTGCCGGAAGGCACGGATGCGGAAACGCTGAACAACCGTTTCGTTTGTCGTTCGGTGTATGACCTGATTTCGCCGGAATGGAGTGGATGGCAGTGAAGCATGAGGTTGTCGAATCGGATATAACGGTCGTCGGAGGCGGGTTGGCCGGTGTCTGTGCGGCGGTGGCCGCAGCAAGGCTCGGACAATCGGTGTCGCTTGTGCAGAACCGCCCTGTGCTTGGAGGCAATTCGAGCAGCGAGGTGCGCGTATGGGTATGCGGCGCGACCGCTCACGGCACGCACAGATATGCGCGCGAAACGGGAATTATGGGGGAAATGTTCATTGAAAACCAGTTCCGCAACATCGACGGCAACCCGTATATTTGGGATCTCGTGGTGCTGGAGACGGTGCTTGCCGAGCCCAACATCCGGCTGTTCCTGAACACGGACGTGCATGAGGCGGAGGCGGACGGCGACGGGGAAAACCGGACGATTCGCTCGGTGACCGGCTGGATGATGGGCTCGGAGCGGAAGATCCGGTTTGAAAGCAAACTGTTTCTCGATTGTACCGGGGACGGGCTGATCGGTTTTATGGCCGGAGCGAAATACCGGATCGGGCGCGAAGCGCGGCACGAATACAACGAAGATTGGGCGCCGCTTGCCGCCGACGACATTACGCTTGGCAGCACGCTGTTGTTTTACACGAAAGACGCGGGCCATCCGGTCAAGTACGTGCCGCCCCGCTTTGCCAAGGACATTGCGCAAACGACGATTCCGATGAAGCGGGTCATCCGAAGCGGCGACAACGGCTGCGCGTACTGGTGGATCGAATGGGGCGGGGAGCTCGATACGGTGCACGACAACGAGCGCATCCGCGACGAGTTGTGGTCGGTTATTTACGGCATTTGGGATTACATTAAAAACTCGGGCAAGTTCGACGCCGACAATATGACGCTCGAATGGGTAGGCGCGGTGCCGGGCAAACGGGAGTACCGCCGTTTTGTCGGCGATTACGTGCTGAACCAGAACGACATTGTGGCGCAGCGGCTGTTCGACGACCGCGTCGCGTTCGGCGGCTGGTCGATCGACCTGCATCCGCCGCAGGGGGTGTACTCGACGGAGAGCGGCTCCAAGCATATGCACATGGACGGCAATTACCATATCCCGTTCCGCTCACTCTACTCCGTCAATGTGGCCAACCTGCTGTTCGCCGGCCGAAATATCAGCGCCACCCACGTCGCGTTCGGGACGACGCGCGTGATGGCGACGTGCGCGATCATGGGCGAAGCCGCCGGTACCGGCGCTGCGCTGTGCGTGCAGAAAGGCGTGACGCCGCGCGAGCTGCATGCCCGCCACATGCGCGAGCTGCAGCAGGTTCTGCTGCGCCAGGACGCATCGGTTCTCGGCCTGCGGAACGAGGACCCGGACGATTTGGCGCGCGCGGCGGCGGCAATCGCCTCGAGCACGCTGACACGGTTGGCCGTCGAGCGCTCGGCCGAGACGTTTCCGCTTGCCTCGGACGTTGGCTTGCTCGTACCGGTGGAGCCTGCGCTGGACGGGCTCGAGCTTCTGATCGACGCGTCCGCCGACACGGAGCTGGCCGCCGAGCTTTGGAGCACCGGCCGCCCCGAAAACTATGTGCCTCATACGCTGCAGGCGTCCGCCGCCGTCAAGGTAGCAAAAGGCGAAAAACAATGGGTGAGACTGAACCTCTCCTGGCGGCCGGACACGGCGCAGAACGCGTTTATCGTGATCAAGGCGAACGCAAGCGTCGCGATTCACGTTTCCGACCGGCCGTTGACCGGAGTGCTCTGCTTCCAGAAAGGAGCGGAGCCGCTTGCGGCCAAAGAGCTGGAAAACCATCGGCTCGAACAGCCGGTCGTACAGTGGAGCATGCGCCGGTTCGTCCGCAGGCCGTTCTGTTTCCGCGTAACGTCGCCGACCGAAGCGTTTGCGCCGGCAAAAGCGATCGACGGCTATCACCGGCCGTACGGCGGCCCCCACATGTGGTCTTCGGCGGAAATGGCCGACGGCAGGCCGGAATGGCTCGAACTGAGTTGGCCGCGGCCGGTCACCGTGCGCACCGTGCAGGTGACGTTCAACGACGATGTAAACGAGGACTTGATCAACCTGCATCATCATCGGACGCCCTTCGAGGTTATCCCGGAGTTGGCCAGAGATTACCGGATCGAAGCCTATGTCGGCGGGCTGTGGACGACGGTCGCCGAAGACCGAAGCAATTACAAGCGCAGGCGCATCCACAAGTTGGACGGCTCGGTTGTAACCGACCGGCTCCGCCTGGTCATCGAGTCGACTAACGGCGGCCCCCGTGCCGAAGTGGTGGAGATTCGGGCGTACGAGAAGTAAATCCTCATATCGCGCCGCACCGCCTCTCGCGCCGGTCTCCCTGCGGCATATCGAACGCGCAGGACCCAGAGGTCCGGCGCGTTTTTTTGTACGCCCAGCATGGGCGTCATCTCTACGGTGAAAGTCCGGAATGGGGGCTGGCGAGCGCCTACCATTAGCCGAGGGCAAGGGTGTCGGCCGCGAGGCCGAATCTGAAGGAAGCCTAAGGCAAACGCACGGGTCAAGGTACACGAACTGGATTTGAGGCAGGGCCAGTCGGATGAGTTGCCAAAACACAACGAAATCCAAAGCCGCCAAGGGCTAGTCCTGTAGACTTGGGTGGTCGCGGGCAGACAGATGACGTTCTTATCTGGGGAGGCCTGCGGAATACGCGAAGAGACTTCGTAACCGCAACCGGGAGGTTGCGCTGAACCCGCAGGAGTCAGCAGAGGCCATAGTACGCGAGTACGGGACGCCGGAAAGCGGAAGGGCCGAACCGAAAGGAGAGAGGAAGCCGATGCGTTCGAGTGAAGAGCGAAGAAAGCAGAAGATCCCGCAAGGGAGCTGCCGACAGGGAGCAGCGGTGAAGCCGCAAGGGCCTGTTGGAGCGCGGAGTTCTGCACCGGCACAAGTCGAACCTTCCTCTCGCGAAGGCCATTGGGACTTGCTGGAACGCATGCTGGACAGGGATAACCTGCGGCTCGCGTACAAACGAGTCGTCCGGAACGGAGGAGCACCGGGGGTGGACGGAGTGACGGTGGCGGCACTGCAATCGTACCTGAACACCCACTGGGACCGTGTGAAGAACGAACTCCTTGCGGGGACATACAGACCAGCACCCGTCAGGCGGGTGGAAATCCCCAAACCCGGAGGCGGCGTACGGCTGCTCGGCATCCCGACCGTTATGGACCGCTTTCTCCAGCAGGCGCTTCTGCAAGTGATGAATCCGATCTTTGACGCTCACTTTTCATGGTACAGCTACGGCTTTCGGCCGGGGAAGAGGGCGCATGACGCGGTAATGCAGGCACAACGGTACATCCGTGACGGCTACAGATGGGTGGTGGACCTCGATCTGGAGAAGTTCTTTGATCGGGTGAACCACGACATGCTCATGGCAAGGGTAGCAAGGAAAGTGAAGGACAAGCGCGTCCTGAAACTGATCCGGGCGTATCTGAATGCCGGAGTGATGATCAACGGAGTGTGCCAGAGAACGGAAGAAGGAACACCGCAAGGCGGGCCGCTCAGCCCGCTATTGGCGAACATCCTGCTGGACGATCTGGACAAGGAACTGACCAGACGCGGACTGAGATTTGTCCGCTATGCGGATGACTGCAACATCTTCGTAGCCAGCAAACGTGCCGGGGAACGTGTCATGGAATCGGCGATTCGCTTTCTGGAGGGGAAGCTGAAACTGAAGGTGAACCGGGACAAAAGTGCGGTGGACCGCCCATGGAAGCGCAAATTTCTGGGCTTCAGCTTTCTGTCGGACAAAGAGGCGACGATTCGGCTCGCCCCGAAAACCATCTCCCGATTCAAGGAGAGGGTACGGGAGATCACGAGCCGTTCGCGCCCTATTCCGATGGAAGAGCGAATCCGACGATTGAATCAGTACACCATGGGATGGGTCAGTTATTTCCGGCTGGCATCGATGAAGAACCATTGTGAGCGGTTCGATCAGTGGATTCGCCGAAGGCTGAGGATGTGCTTGTGGAAGCAATGGAAACGGGTAAGAACCCGAATCCGTGAATTACGGGCACTGGGGGTGCCGGATTGGGCATGCTTCGCCATGGCCAACTCCCGACGCGGACCGTGGGAAATGTCCCGGAACATCAATAATGCCCTCCCGACTTCCTACTGGGAAGCGAAAGGGCTGAAAAGCATGCTTACTCGCTACATGGTACTTCGTCAACCTTTTGGAACCGCCTGGTGCGGACCCGCATGCCAGGTGGTGTGAGAGGACGGGGGTTAACCGCCTCCTCCTACTCGATTATTTTACAATGGCGTTGGATTCGTTTCTGTTTTTTGGATTTTATTGGCACCTCTTCTCTTATTTATTATACTAAAAGCAAGAATGACGAATAAAGTCATGGGCTAAAAGGTCCGAAATGCTCTACATAACGACCGGCGGATATGAATATCGGAGGGATTGCCATGAGAACATGGGTCAAACATCAAGATCCCCATAATAAGTATGGGGCGACATTTACTTTGGGAGACAGAAATATCGAATTGCCCCCGGGTGCGGTAATTTCCGTTACTAGAGGGGAACAATTCAATATTCCGAGACTGATCATCAATGGAATATTGAATCAATTCATTATGAAAAGAATGATCAAGAATGAAGACTTGTTATATGCGGAGCTGACGGGTCAACTGCAAGGAGGAACGGGTCAAACCATGACCGTTTGGAAGGACGCAAAGTGTATGAATCGATTCAGGACCAGAGGGTTCCACCAGTTCGCCCGTAAATTTTTTAGCTGGGTGTTTTATAGCGGTAAAGTGCAGTCCTATTTTTTAACGTGGGAACATCAGGGACCGCTTCCTTCTCCCGAAGAAATTACGTCCTTCGTCAAAACATACGGCCGGCATTTCGATGGGGGCAAGTTGGTTAAGAAAGCCAATCCTCCCAAAAAGCAGAGCCTGAACGAAATTGTCAGTTAGGGGGAATACCGGCAGGCCTCCTGGCCATGATGCAAGGGGGCCGTCTCCATTTTTTGAAACGGTACGACGGCCGGCTATTCCGTATTCAACTATCCGGGAATATTTTCGCTGTACACGCTAAATGTATTTTTTCCGGTGCGTTTTGCGTGATAGAGCGCTTGATCCGCGCAGTTGTACAATTCGTCCGCGTCTTGAGCATGATCGGGAGCAAGCGCAATGCCGATCGATGCCGTAATGTTAAAGTCTTTGATGACATCCGTCCCTTTAATTTCGATTGGGCGCTGTAACTCTTGAATAAGTTGAAGTGCAACTTCCGAAGCTGTATTTTCATCCGTAATATTGTTCAGGATGACCACGAATTCGTCTCCTCCAAGACGTGCTGTGATATCGTCCGGATCATGAACAACGGAGCGGATTCTCCCGCCCACTTCTTTGAGAAAGTAATCTCCCGCTTCGTGTCCAAGCGTATCGTTGATCTTCTTAAAATTATCAAGATCGATATGCAATAACCCGGTTTTTCTTCCTTTTTTCTTGTTTTTCTCAATACTCGACGTGAGCGAATTTTCGAAAACCGCGCGATTCGAAAGGCCCGTCAGCAAATCATGGGATGCCAGGTACATAGGTCTTGCAACCAACCTTGTGATAATGTAGGAGACCATCAAGGCACAGGCGATGGTAGCCAATAGTTGGAGCAAGAAGATTTGATTGTTTTGCTTGAGTTGGTTGTTCAGCTCTTTTTCGTTGTAAACAATTTCAATAATTCGGTGATCCGTATGCTTGGCCACATCCGTTTCAAACTGAATGGTGTATGGGACATAGCGATAAGTGATCGGATCGCCGTTTAATGTTCTTTTGACTTCTTGTATTGTTTTTTCACGGACCGCTTTTTCGAAAAAAGGCCTGTTTTCGTCGGCGACCAGGAGCGACTTTCCATCTTCGCCCGGTTTGCCGATGGCTTTTCCCGAAGTGGTAAACACGGTGATGTCATGGATATAACAATATTTTTCTTTTAATTTATTGATGACTTCAAGGAAGTTAAAGCTCTTGAAAATCGGATTGTCTTCCAGGTACAAGCCAAGTTCGATCAAATATTTATGGTCAGGCGTGGGGACGTAGCTGAATTTTTTTAATTTGCCCGTATTCGTTTCCTGGTCCAAGCCGTCCGCTACGAATTGGTTTCCGTTCAGCCTGTCTCTCAAGATCCGTGCGAATGGACCCAAGGTGCCGTCTTTTTCTCGGAAATTCAATCCTATATCCTTGGCAAAACTGCTGTAAAGGATCGTTTGCGTGTCATCGATGATGTAGACGTCCATCCCGCCAAATTCATTTTTTAGCGCCTGGTAATCCCATGAGGCCACATTCGGGTTTTCCCGGTATTTCTCCAACAGCCGGTCCGAATATTCCTTCATCTTTTTCTCGATATCGCTATCCAGCATTTGAAACGCTTTGTCGGCATCCGAGACCGCGTTGACGATGATGTCTTCGACCAAAGAGACCTCTCTCATGTAGTTTGTGATTAAATTATCCTTCCAGCGATGCTGGTTCACCAACGATACGCTGAGCGTCAAGGCGATGCTGAAAATGCCCATGATCAGCATCAATTTGGTTTTAAAACCACGCTGCATCGAATGTCCTCCTCCTAGATATACATGGCTATCAAAACGCGTGATTCACGAACAGAATAATCGGATACTCGAAGGTCTCCTTTGCGGAAAAGAAACTAGGACTATTTTACCATTTCATATATCGGTACGCGCATAAAATTTGTTTATAATTTTACAATGCTCTCATGCGAAAGAAATCAATATTATGGAATTTCTCCAATCTTCTTTATATGAAGTTCAATATATGTAATTTTTGTATGATCATTGAATTCCTTTTATAGAATATTGAAATCACTTTTCGATCGTATATAATAAAAGCATGACTATGGTCCTGCATGTCCGCAACAGACCCGAAATGCGATTTTTTAGAAAATCGGATGTGTAAACGAAATTTTTATAGAATAAATCATTGTGGAAGCGATGATCAGTCATTCTCAACTGGGCACTTGAATGGCTGGGAGCGAGTAGTGCAACCGACCCAATTATCGTATGGGGTCGGTTTATTTTTTTTACGGGATTGGAGGGTTGGATTATGAGAATAAGAAGGAGCATTTACGGCTATAACCCTGCTGATGTTGAGCGGGCGGAGCGGATGCTGGAAACGGAAAAAATAAGGCTGGAAGCCCTTATGATTCGCGAATCCCGTAAATTGGCCGAGGAACGCAAACAAATCAGGGCAAGATTGGCTGCTCTATCCGAGCGGCTTAACCGATAGAATGCGAAGATCAGAGTCAGCTGCAACATGGGGAGAAGCCATGAAAATACGAAAAACATTATGGGGACTGAACATCCGGGAGACGGACAGACGACTGAAGCGTCTACAGGAAGAAATTAACAGCCTCAGGCATCTGATCGATCGGCAGCTCCGGACTGAGCTTGAACAGAGGGACGAAGAACTGGAGAAGGAAAGGCAGCTTCTCGAGGAACTGCGCCGCAGGGAAAACAGCCAACGTTCCGATGTCGCCCCTGAAACGAGGCTGCCTCCCAAAAGGGCCAGAATCGGAGAATTGCTGTTGAGCCGAGGTTTCATAACGGAAGAGCAATTGAACGCCGTCATTGAACATCAGCAACGTTACGGGGGGAGATTAGGGGATCTTCTTGTCGATTTGGGATACATTTCTTACGAGCAGCTCGCGGAGGTACTGCAGACGCAGACGCCGAAACAATGGCTGGGACAAATGCTGCTGGAGCAAGGCCACATTACACAGGAGCAGTTGGATCAGGCATTGGAATTCCAAAGGAAAAGCGGAGGCTTGCTCGGGGATATTTTGATGTCCCTTCGATTCATCGAACCGGAGAAACTGTATCGCGCCCTTGCCACCCAGACGGGAATCGGCCGGATCGGGCATGTCGTTCAGTTGGATTCGCTTCCGAAACTTCCGGTAGATCTCGCCCGGGAGATGAATGCGGTGGTGATTGCCGAAAGATCAAACCGGTATTTGGTCGCTGTCGGCACCCCTCTGTCCGATGCCCAAATCCGCAAAATCGAAGATTGTTTGTCCCGACCGATCGAGCAGGTGCTGGCCACCCGTCAGGAGATGGAGAAATTTTGGAAGAAGGCTTACCATGAAGAGCTGATGGATATCAGCATTAAAAGCATCATTACCGAGCAGCCGGACAATTCGGCCCACGTGACGTTCACGCGAACCCAGCTGCTGGTATTCGGTCTGCTGTTTTTCGGTTTGCTGTCGGGACTGGCATGGAATTGGCTGGCCACACTGATCGTCCTGAATTGCCTCATCCAGCCTTTTTATTTCGGGATGACGCTGTTCAAATTCTACATTATCTTGAAGGGGGCGCAAAAATCGGCGCAAATCCGCATTTCCCCGGAAGAGTTGGACAAGCTTGATGAACGCGAACTCCCGGTTTATACCATCCTTGTACCGATGTATAAGGAAAGCAAGGTCATTCCCACATTAATGAAAAATATAGAAAGGTTGGATTATCCGAAGGCAAAGCTGGATGTCAGGCTGCTGATTGAGGAAGACGATACCGAAGCGCTGGAAGTGCTGCATTCGATGAACCTCCCCCCATATTATTCCATTATCGTGGTTCCGGACAGCTACCCGAAAACGAAGCCGAAAGCATGCAATTACGGGTTGATCCATGCCCGCGGCGAGTATGTCGTCATCTTCGATGCGGAAGATCGGCCGGATCCGGATCAGTTAAAGAAAGTGCATCTCGCCTTCAGCAAGATGCCTGAGAACGTGGTCTGCATTCAGGCCAAATTGAACTATTTCAACAGCGAGCAGAATTTGTTGACCCGATGGTTTACGACGGAATACAGCGTCTGGTTTGAACTGCTGCTTCCCGGGGTCATGCAGCTCGATATCCCGATTCCGCTTGGAGGAACCTCCAACCATTTCAAAATGAAGGCGTTGAAGTCGATCAATGCCTGGGATCCGTTCAATGTGACGGAAGACGCGGATCTGGGGATACGCCTGTACAAAAAAGGCTACAAAACGGGGATCATCGACTCGCGCACATGGGAAGAAGCAAACAGCAGGGTCGGCAACTGGATTCGCCAACGCTCCCGCTGGATTAAAGGCTACATGCAAACGTGGCTGGTTCATATGCGAAACCCCGTCCGTTTGTGGAAGGAACTGGGCAGGAACGGATTCATCGGCTTTCAGGTGATGGTGTTGGCGACCCCGGTTTTGCCTTTGCTGAATCCGTTGTTCTGGATCATGCTTGGATTGTGGTTCGGCTGGAAAGCGGGCTTTGTGCCCCTGTTTTTTCCGGGACCGATCTATTATATGGCTTCCGTCGGATTGCTGGTGGGCAATTTTTTCTTCGTGTTCAATAACGCGGCGGGGATGTATTGGATCATCAACGAAATGCACAAAAAGAATGACCAAACCTTCTCGTACGGTCTCGTGAAGTATGCGCTGTCGACTCCGATTTATTGGGGGCTGATGAGCGTTGCGGCCGTCAAAGCGTTATGGCAATTGATCACCAAACCGTCTTACTGGGAAAAAACCGAGCACGGCTTTGCCGAGGAATACGCGGGATCGACCGGCAAGGAGGCGGCAATGTGACGGAAAAGAAGATGGCGGCGCTCTTGTTCCTGGGCGTATTTGCGGCGGAATTCGCCGTTGGCTTCTATTACAGTTATGTTCTTGGCTACATGCACTTGGATGCGATGAGCCGTGTGGCCAACGCATACTATGTCCTGTTCAGCCGCGATCCGCATTTGGCGGCGATCGGTTTCGTTTGGCCGCCTCTGCCGAGCATGGTCGAACTCGCGTTCCTGGTGTTCAGTCCGCTTATTCCGGCGCTTGCATCTGCGGGAGTCGCAGGCGTGCTGATGAGCTCCCTGTTTGCCGCGGCGACCTCGTCGTACTTGTTTTATGCGGGATGCCGTTTCGGGTTGGGGAAAGGGCCGAGTCTTGCCTTTTCCCTGTTGTATGCTTTCAATCCCTTGATTTTTTATTTTGGATTTACAGGGCTAAGCGACGCTCCTTTTAACTTTTTTCTCATTTACATGATTATCCAATTTCTGTTCTGGTTGGACAATGACGAGCCGGGGCATTTGATCAAGGCGGGATTCAGCATGGCGATGGCCTTCTGGACCCGTTACGAAGCGGTTCCCCTCGGCGTCGCGGTGGCAGCCGGCAGCGTGGTTGCCATCCTTTTTATGAGAAGCTACAGCCAACTGCAGGGAGGCATCCGATACCGTTTTCGCGTCATCGAAGGGACCTGGTGCATTTTGTTGGCGCCCGCCGTTTATTCCGGGCTGATGTGGATCGGTTTCAATTACATTATTATGGACAACTCGTTGTATTTCCTGAACTCGGAGTATTCCAATCTTGCGCAGGCTTCTCCGCTGAGCGAAGACCAGCGTTTTGCCGAATTGTTCGCCAGCCCGTTAAAATCGTTGAGCCTCGTCGTCCAAAAAACATCTTATTTTTCCATTCCGTTTTTGCTGGTGTGTCTGATCCGTCTGATGGAAAAACGGTTGTTCCGCTGGGACATGCTGATCCTGATCCTGCTGTTCGCGAGCATTCCGGCGCTTCAATGGCTCATGTTGCTGAAGGGAGCCAGCTTCGCCTGGTTTCGGTATTTCATGTATGTGCTCCCGCTTACCGTCGCCTGGATTCCGTATGAAATCAGCAAAACGAAATATAAAAAAACCATGGTTTCGATTGCCATGGCGGCCATGGTCATGAGCGCCGGCGTGCTCGGTTATGCCATTTCCGATCCGGAGATCGCCCCGGATGAACATACGACCCTTACTTTGGGTCTCTACTATGAAACGCAGAAGCAGGAAAAGCAGATCGCCAAAGACCTGGACAAGCATTATCCCGACAAAACGATCATGATGGATTCCGCGAGCGCCTACACGATTATCGTAAACACCAAGTATCCGAAACGCTTTCTCATTACGAGCGACCGTACGTTCCGAAAATCCATGTCGGAGCCGTGGCGGCACGGCGTGGACTACATCCTGCTCCCCAAGCCGTCGCCCGGGGCGCCCCGAAGCACCATCAATTCCGTGTACCCGAACCTGTTCCAGCACGGAGCCGATTGGGCGCAGTTGGTGCAGGAGTACGCAAACGGAAACTGGCGGTTGTACAAAATCATCGAACCCGAAAGCAGCCGGAATAGAGGTGGAAACACATGAGCAAAGGCTCAATGGATCGAAGCCGTCCCGAAATCAGTGTCGTGATTCCCGCATATAATGAGTCGGACGGAATATCCCGGACGGTCGGCGCCGTAACCGAGCATCTATCTTCGGTTTCGGATTCCTACGAGGTGATCATCGTCGACGACGGCTCGTCGGATTCGACATGGGAGGTCATCCGCCATGTCTCGGAAGCCGACCCTCGCATCCGGGGCATCCTCCTAAGCCGCAATTACGGGAAAGAAGCCGCAATCTGCGCCGGTCTGGAGCACGCCAGGGGCGACGCGGTTATCGTCATGGACGCCGACATGCAGCATCCTCCCGATCTGCTCGCCTCCATGGTCGCGGAATGGCGCAACGGAGCGGAGATTGTGGAATGCGTCAAGAAAACGCGGGGATCGGAAACGGTGTTGAAGGCGGCGGGTTCCCGGTTGTTTTACAGATTGCTGAGCCTCATTACGGGCCACGATCTGAGAGGCGCCACCGACTTTAAATTGCTCGACCGCAAAGTGTTGCAGGCTTGGCAGACGATGCCGGAGATCAATACCTTTTTCCGGGGAATGACGCAATGGATGGGTTATCGCCGGGTCAAGATCGAATTCGACGTCATGGAGCGGATCAACGGACCCAGCAGGTGGAGTTTATATGCTTTGATCAAGCTTGCGGTCGGGGCGATCATCTCCTTCTCCTCGCTTCCGCTGCGGGCCGTGAGTATTTTCGGCGTCTTCTTTTTGCTGGGTGCGGTTTTGCTGGGCGGACAGACGTTGTTTCGAAAAATCACCGGCAGCGCGGTTACCGGTTTTACGACCGTCATCTTGCTTCAATTGATTATCGGAAGCATCATCATGGTCAGTTTGGGCATAATCGGTGAATATATCGCGGCGATTTACAATGAAATCAAAAGACGTCCCCGCTATTTGATCAGCACGACCGTAGGAGAAGGCCATGAGCGGCAATAACCGTTTGCTGAATATGCGAAAATTGATCAAGTACGCCGTGGTCGGGGTCGTCGGCACGCTCGTCCATTGGGGGATTCTCATCGGACTGGTCGAAGGGTTCGGGACCGAACCCGTCTATGCCACATCGATCGGATTTATCGCCACGGTGATCCTTTCCTTTTACCTGAATCTTTACTGGACGTTTTCCATTCGTGCGCATTCGGCGGGGATCGCCGGCAGATGGGTTCGTTATGTCCTCGTGTCCGTCGGCGGCCTGTTGTTGAATTCGGGCTTGATGTACGTCGCCGTCCATTTATTGAACTACGGCTATCTTTTCGGACAATCCGTGTCGCTTATTGCCGTTCCGGTTTTTAACTACGTGCTTCATTCGATTTGGACGTTTCGGACGACGGACAGCACGCGGATATGATCAATCAAGGCTCAGGATAAATGTTGGTCAATAGGCTACGTTCCGGCATACGGTGCATGTGGAGTGCTGAGTGTCGCTCGTAATGGGAAAACAATTTCAGAGTCGCATTTACCTATAACTTAACCTGACAAAGCCCAAGCGAGAGGCATGCCTGGGCTTTGTTTCTTGACGTTTACAATTTGACCGTCATTTCCGCTATTTGATCATGGAGATGGTTGAACAAGTAGAAATTGCGTTTAGGAAAGGAAGTTAGTCGTTCCCAGCTATACCGCCAAATGCCGTCCCGCCGCTTCCTCGTCCAATTCGTCGACGGTTCCGGAAGCGACGATGACGCCTTTCTCCATGATGCAGAAATAGTCCGCTACGCTTTTGGCAAACTCGAAGCTTTGTTCCACCAGCAGAATCGCCATCGTTCCCGCCGCTTTCAGCTCGCGGATGACGTCCTGGATGTCGCTGACGATCGACGGCTGAATCCCTTCGGTCGGTTCGTCCAGCACGAGCAGCTTCGGGCTTGCGGCGAGCGCCCGCGCGAAAGCGAGCTGCTGCTGCTGTCCGCCGCTCAGATCGCCGCCCCGGCGGTTCATCATTTCCTTCAGCGCCGGGAAGCGGGCGACGGCTTCTTCGGGAACGTCCCGTCTGCCGTCCCGGGCCGCTTCAAGCCCTAGCAGCAGATTGTCCCTGACGCTGAGCTGCGCGAAAATTTCCCTTCCCTGCGGCACATAGCCGATGCCTTGACGGGCCCGGGCGCCGGGAGCGGAGCGGGTGAGATCCTTGCCTTCGAAGCGGATGCGGCCTTCCCGCGCGCGGATGATCCCCATCAGCGTCTTCACCAAGGTCGTCTTGCCGGTGCCGTTGCGCCCCATGAGACAGACCACTTTGCCGGCCGGCACTTCGAGGTTGACGCCCCGCAGCACAATGCTTTCCCCGTACCCGGAGACGAGATGTTCGACGTTGAGCATGTTACACCGCCTTCTTGCCGAGATAGACTTCCGCCACCCGGGCGTCCGCGCGCACTTCCTCGATGGTGCCCTCCGCGAGCAGGGAGCCTTCGTGCATGACGGTCACCCGGCTGGAAAATTTCCGGACGAACTCCATATCGTGCTCCACGATGACCACCGTTCTTTTTTTCGCGATTTCCTGCAGCAGTTCGCCCGTTTTGTCCGTCTCCCGGTCGGTCATCCCCGCCACCGGCTCGTCGAGCAGCAGTACGCGAGGTCCCTGGATCAGCATCATCCCGATTTCAAGCCACTGCTTCTCCCCGTGCGACAGGCTGCCGGCACGCCACGATGCCTTGTCGGCGAGGCCGATCAGTTCCAGCTCGCGTTCGATCATCTCCCGCTGTTCCGCGGTCGTCTTGGCGAACAAAGCGGCCATGATCCCGCGTTTTTGCGACATCGCGATTTCCATATTGTCCCGAACCGTCAGATTGGAGAACACGGACGGCGCCTGGAATTTGCGGCCGATGCCGAGCTCCGCGATCCGATGCTCCTCTTTGCGGGCAATATCAATCGGCTCCGCCCGATGCTCCGGGTAATAGAGGATTTTGCCCGAAGCGGGCTTTACTTTGCCGCAGATCGCGTCGAGCAGCGTCGTCTTGCCGGCCCCGTTCGGGCCGATCAGGAAGCGCAGCTCCCCTTCGGTTAAGGAAAAGTCCATCTCTTTCACCGCATGGAAGCCGTCAAAGCTGACGGTTACTTTTTCCAAGGACAGCACGAGGCTGGGTTTCATAAGCGGACACCTTCTTCCGGAAAAATGCGCCGGTCCGGCCGATCAGACCCATCAATCCGCCCGGCAGGAAGACGACGACAACGACAAACAATCCTCCGAGCAGCAGCGGCCAGAATTCGGGGTACATTTCGCTGAGCGAGCTTTTGGCCCCGTTCATCGCGATGGCGCCGATTGCCGCGCCGATCAGCGTGCCCCGGCCGCCGATCGCCACCCACAGCACCATTTCGATGGAGGGGACGATGCCGATCATGGAAGGCGAAATGATGCCGACGTGCAGGACGAACAGGACGCCCGCCAGGCCGGCGAACGCGGCGGACAGGCAGAATACGAACATTTTGTAGGCGGCCGGGTCGTAACCGATGAACCGGACGCGGTTCTCTCCGTCGCGAATCGCCTCCAGCACGCGGGCGAACCGGGTGCCGACGAGCCAGCGCGACAGCAGCAGGACGAGGACGAGGACGCCGGCCGTGATGAAATACAGGTACGTTTTCATAATGGGATCGGACAGCGAATAGCCGAGCAGCGACCGAAACCCCGTGATGCCGTTCGTCCCGCCGGTGTACGCCTGCTGGCCGACGATCAGGGTGACCGCGATGATGACGAGCGCCTGGGTCAGAATCGAAAAGTAAGTGCCGCGAATCCGGTTGCGGAAGGTGAAAAAGCCGAGCGCGAACGCCAGCAGCACCGGAAGCAGCACGGCCATCAGCAAGGCGAACCCCAGATGTTGAAACGGCACCCAGAACCAGGGAAGATGCGTCAAGCCGCTCCATTCCATAAAGTCGGGAAGCCGTCCGCCGCTCGCCTCCAGCTTCAGGTACATCGCCATGCAGTAGGCGCCGAGTCCGAAAAATACTCCCTGACCGAGGCTGAGAATGCCGGTGTAGCCCCAGATTAGGTCCAGACCGACGGCCAAAACGGCAAACGCCAAAAACTTCGACAACAGGTTCAAGCGGAAGTCCGAAAGGACAAACGGTGCGGCCAGCAGCAGGACGAGGACGGCCGCGTATCCGGCGAGCAGCAGCGGCCGGGGCAACGCTCGAATTTTCGGGTACATGTCGCACCTCCTCTTTTCTTAGTCGAGCGAACGGGTTCGCATGGCCGCCAGCCCCATCGGTTTCCATTGCAGAAACGCCACGACGCACGCGAACACGAGCACTTTGCCGAGCGAGGCGTTCGTCCACGCTTCGAACAAGGTGTTGGCCAGGCCGATGCCGAGCGCTCCCGCGAACGTGCCGATCAGCTTTCCGACGCCGCCCATCACGACGACCATAAAGGCGTCGACGATGTAGTACGTGCCGAGCGACGGCCCGATCGGTCCCATCAGCGTCAGCGCGCAGCCAGCGATGCCGGCGATGCCGGAGCCGAGCGCGAAGGTGAGGGCGTCGACGCGCCGGGTGGAGATGCCGAGGCAGGCGGCCATGTCCCGGTTCTGCATCACGGCCCGCATCCGCCGGCCTTCCGCGCTCCGGTAAATATACAGATACATGCCGGCAAGGACGACGGCGACGAGCGCGATGATGAACAATCGTTTGTAAGGCAGCAAAACGCCGCCGGCTGCCTGCCACCCTCCATCGAGCCAGGAGGGGCTGATGACGGCCACGTTCGGCGCTCCGAACACGGATCTGGCCAGTTGCTGAAGCATCATGCCGACGCCCCATGTGGCGAGCAGGCTGTCCAACGGCCTGCCGTACAGGAAGCGGATGAGCGCCGTTTCCAGAACAAGCCCGATCAGCGCCGACACAACGAAAGATACTAGAAGCGCCAAGATAAAGTAGCTGTCGAACCAGGAGGCGGGCAAATAGTCCTTGAACAGGTTCTGAGTGATATACGCCGCGTAGGCGCCGGCCATCATGAGCTCTCCGTGCGCCATATTAATGACGTTCATGAGCCCGAACGTGACGGCAAGGCCCAGCGCGATCAACAGCAGGATGGAACCGGCGCTTAAGCCGTTGAACAATTGCAAGGCGAACGCTTCCATCTTCCTCATTCTCCTTCCTGCCGGTCGTAATCATGAAACGGCAGCCGGCCGGGTGGCCGGTCTGCCGCTTCCGGCAAGCTTCCGCGCGGCAAAATCAGCCTCCGTTGCCGAGCCCTTGGGCCCAATCGTAGCCTTTGAGGTACGGATCGGGCTTCACCGGATCTGGCGTCGACCAGACTTCCTTGAATTGCCCGTCCGGCTGCACTTCGCCGATCCGGACCTTTTTGTAAAGGTGCTGCGTCTCTCCGTCGATCGTCACTTTCCCTTCCGGGGCGTTGAATTCGATCCCCTTGGCGGCTTCGCGCACTTTGTCCACGTCGGTGGAACCTGCTTTCTCGACGGCCGCCGCCCACAGGTACACCGCGTTGTAACCGGCCTCGATCGGGTCGGCCGTTACCCGGTCCTGACCGTATTTCTCCTTGTAAGCGGCCACGAATGTTTTATTTTCCGGCGTGTCGGTCGTCTGATAATAGTTCCATGCCGCGTAATGGCCGGCCAGCACGTCGGCGCCGATCCCTTTGATTTCCTCTTCGGCCACACTGACGGACATGACCGGAATGTCCTTGGCCGTAATGCCCGCGTCTTTCAGCTGCTTGAAGAACGCGACGTTGCTGTCCCCGTTCAGCGTGTTGTAGATGACGTCGGGTTTGGCCGCTTTGATTTTGGAAATGACGGTGCTGAATTCGGTGTGCCCGAGCGGGGTATATTCTTCGCCGACCGTCTGTCCGCCTTCGGCCGCAAGCTGGGCTTTGATGATTTTGTTCGCCGTGCGGGGGAAGACGTAGTCGGAGCCGAGCAGGAAAAATTTCGTTCCTTTGTTCTGAAGCAGCCACGTGACGGACGGAACGATTTGCTGGTTCGTGGTGGCGCCGGTGTAGAAAATGTTTTTGGACGATTCGAGCCCTTCGTACTGAACGGGGTACCAGAGCAGTCCGTTAAGCTCCTCGAACACCGGGAGCATCGCTTTGCGGCTTGCCGATGTCCAGCCTCCGAATACGGCGGCCGCTTTATCCTGCGAGAGCAGCTTGCGCGCTTTCTCGGCGAACGTCGGCCAGTCGGAAGCGCCGTCTTCGACAATCGCCTCGATTTTTTTGCCGAGCACGCCGCCTTTCGCGTTGATTTCTTCGATCGCCAGCTCTTCCGCCTCCTTGACGGACACTTCGCTGATCGCCATCGTGCCGCTCAAGGAATGCAGGATGCCGACCTTGATCGTATCTCCCGATTCCGATGCGCTCCCCGACCCGGACGGCGACGCCGCCGGCGAGCCTCCGCTTGATGCGGCGGCCGGACTGCCGGACCCGCTTTCGTTTGCTTTCTGCGCACAGCCGGCCAGAACGACCGAGAGGATCAGAATGAAAGCCGCCGCCCCATGAAACATGCCTTTCTTCAACCGCGCCCACTCCTTTTTTTGTTCTCAAAAATACGAACATTGTCCGATCCGCTCTCTGTTATGTGCGGTTATGTGCGGAACAACAATCGTTGAGCGTATTATAGGCAAGAAAAAAATGTATGTCAATAAATATAACATATAACACGGAATACGGCTTTTTCCATTGGTGAAAATTCGAATAAAATAACGAATAATGTAATAAATTTAGAAAGATATTGCGGTAAAAACAAAAAATGATTTTCATTACTCGTAATTTATGTTACAAATAATTACACAATACCATTGGCGAGAAGGAGGTTTCCATGCGCTTCACCGAGAGGGAAAAGGAAAAGCTGCTGATTACGGTTGCCGCCGATCTGGCCCGGCGTCGCAAGGAACGGGGGCTCAAACTGAATGTTCCCGAAGCGCTCGCTCTGCTGACGGCGGAATTGATGGAGCGGGCCCGCGACGGGATGAGCGTGTCCGCGCTCATGAGCGCCGGGGGCGAAATTTTGCGCCGGGAGGACTGCATGGAAGGCGTCCCGGAGATGATCACGGAGGTGCAGGTGGAGGCGACGTTCCCGGACGGAACGAAGCTGGTCACCGTGCACGAGCCGATTCGATAGGGGGAGACGCATGATACCGGGAGAGTACCGAACGAAGGAAGGGACGATCGCCATCAACGAAGGGCGCCGGCAAATCCGCCTGCTCGTCACCAACCGGGGAGACCGTCCGGTGCAGGTCGGATCGCACTTCCACTTCTTCGAGACGAACCGCGCGCTGGCGTTCGACCGGGCGGCCGCTTACGGCATGAGGCTCGACATTCCGGCCGGAACGGCGGTGCGCTTCGAGCCCGGCGAGGAGAAGCCGGTCGTCCTGACCGATTTCGGCGGGAATCGGCGCGTCTACGGCTTCGCCGGCCTGGTGTCCGGTCCGCTCGATCCGAAGCCGGACCCGAAGCGGCTGAACGGCATTCTCGGCAGTTGGGAGGGGAACGGCTGATGGCAAACATGACCCGGGAACAGTACGCTTCGATGTTCGGCCCGACGGCAGGAGACGCGGTACGGCTGGCCGATACGGATCTGTGGGCGGTAGTGGAGCGGGATTATACCGTCTACGGGGACGAGTGCAAGTTCGGCGGCGGGAAAGTGATCCGGGACGGAATGGGCCAATCTTCGGGCGCGGTTCGCGACGGGGAAGAAAACGGCTATCGGGTGCTGGACACCGTCATTACGAACGCGCTCGTCATCGACCATTGGGGCATCGTCAAGGGGGATATCGGCATCCGCGGCGGCCGGATCGTCGGGGTCGGCAAAGCCGGAAACCCCGACACGATGGACGGCGTCCGTCCCGACATGGTGATCGGCGCGTCCACCGAGGCGATTGCCGGGGAAGGAATGATCGTGACGGCGGGCGGCATCGACACGCACATTCATTTCATCTGCCCGCAGCAGATCGAAACGGCGCTCGCTTCCGGCGTCACGACGATGATCGGCGGCGGAACCGGGCCCGCCACCGGAACGAACGCCACCACCTGCACGCCCGGCCCGTGGCATATCGGGCGCATGCTGCTGGCGGCCGAGGCTTTCCCGGTCAACCTCGGCTTTCTCGGCAAAGGCAACGCCAGCTTCCCCCGGCCGCTGGAGGAGCAGATCGAAGCCGGCGCGATCGGCCTAAAGCTGCACGAAGACTGGGGCAGCACGCCGGCGGCGATCGACAACTGCCTGTCGGTAGCGGACCGCTACGACGTGCAGGTGGCGATCCATACGGACACGCTTAACGAAGGCGGGTTTCTGGAGGATACGCTGGCCGCGATCAAGGGAAGGACGATTCACACCTATCACACCGAAGGCGCGGGGGGCGGGCATGCTCCCGACATTATCCGCGCGGCGGGGGAGGCGAACGTCATTCCTTCTTCCACGAACCCGACCCGTCCTTTTACGGTCAATACGATCGAGGAGCACCTCGACATGCTGATGGTGTGCCACCACCTCGACAGCTCGATTCCCGAAGACGTGGCGTTCGCCGATTCCCGCATCCGACCGGAGACGATCGCCGCGGAGGATATCCTGCACGACATGGGCGTGTTCAGCATCATCTCTTCCGACTCGCAAGCGATGGGACGGGTCGGCGAAGTCATCATCCGGACGTGGCAGACCGCCGACAAGATGAAGCGCCAGCGCGGCATCCTGCGCTCCGAATCGGGCGCGGCCGAACCCGGCGACAACTTCCGGATCAAGCGGTACATCGCCAAGTATACAATCAACCCTGCCATTGCGCACGGCATCTCGCACGTGGTCGGCTCGATCGAGCCGGGCAAATGGGCGGATCTCGTGCTGTGGAAACCCGCCTTTTTCGGAGTCAAGCCGGAGCTGGTGCTGAAGGGAGGCATGATCGCCTACGCGCAGATGGGCGACGCCAACGCCTCCATTCCGACGCCGCAGCCGGTGACCGGGCGGCCGATGTTCGGCGCCTTCGGTCCGGCCGCGCAGGCGTCATCGATCACGTTCGTCTCGCAGGCGGCGCTCGAGCGCGGCGTGCCGCAGCAGCTCGGGCTGAGGCGGCGGATCGAGACGGTGAAAGGATGCCGGAACATCGGCAAGAAAGCGATGATCCATAACGACGCGACGCCTGACATCCGGGTCGATCCGGAGACGTACACCGTGACCGTGGACGGCGAGCCGGCAACTTGCGAGCCGGCGGCGGTGCTGCCGATGGCGCAGCGGTATTTTCTGTTCTGACCGCTTGTTCTAGCGAAGGAGGCGACGGGAGTGACGGAGGCGAAGCTTTCCGGAACGCGGCTGCTCAGCTATATTCAGATGCTGGACTCGGCTTTGCCGATCGGTGCGTTCGCCCATTCGTTCGGATTGGAGACGTGTGTGCAGAGCGGGCGGATTAAGACGTTGGCGGATTTGCAGACCTACATAGAGGATGCACTGCAACACAGCCTCGTGCCGGTTGACGGCTGCGCCGTCTATCGGGTGTATGCGGCGCTGGAACGGGGCAATCCGGACGCTGTGGCCGAAACCGACCGGATCGTGTATGTCCAGCGCGGCGCGAGGGAATCCCGGGACGGAACGGCGAAGATGGGCAAGCGGCTGCTCAAGCTGGCGGAAACGCTGTACCCAAAGATGCGGATCGGCGAGCTGAAGCGGCTGACGGAGCGGAGCGGCGGCTGTACGCTGCCCGTCGTGCACGCCTGGATCGTCTGGCATCTTGGGGTCCCGGGGGACGACGCGGTGCGCGGGTATTTGTACGCTTCCGTCTCCACGCTCGTAAACGGCGCGATTCGGCTCATGTCCATCGGGCAGACCGAAGGCCAGGCGGTGATTGCCCGGTGTATTCCGGTCATCGCGGCGGAATGGGACCGCTGGCTGGCTCGCCATGTTCCGGACGCCTTGGAGGATGCGCCGGCCTTGCCGCCGATCCGCTCCTTCGCGTTCGCCCAGGAAATTTACGCCATGAAGCACGAAACGCTTTATTCCAGGCTGTTCATGTCCTGACGCGGAACAATCGAACAGCCAAATTTTAAATCATGGAGGGATTTGCAATGTGCCAAGGAGCCAATCATTCGCATGACCAATGGGAAACGCCGTCCATCGAGCGGGACCGGCCGATGCGCATCGGCATCGGAGGGCCGGTCGGTTCCGGCAAAACGGCGCTGGTGGAGAAGCTGTCGAAACGGCTGCGCGACCGGTACAGCCTTGCCGTCATCACCAACGATATCTATACGAAAGAAGACGCGCTCATTCTGAACCGGGCGGAAGCGCTGCCCGAAGACCGCATTATCGGGGTGGAGACCGGCGGCTGCCCGCACACGGCGATTCGGGAGGACGCGTCGATGAATTTCGAAGCGGTGGAGGAGCTGACGGGACGGTTCCCGGACCTGCAGATGATCTTTATCGAAAGCGGAGGCGACAATTTGGCGGCGGCGTTCAGCCCCGAGCTGGTCGACCGGTTTATTTACATCATCGACGTCGCGCAGGGCGAAAAGATTCCCCGCAAAGGCGGTCCCGGCATCATGCGGTCCGATCTGCTCATTATCAACAAAATCGACCTGGCGCCTCACGTCGGCGCGAACTTGCAGGTCATGCGCGAAGATACGGAGCGGATGCGCGGCACCCGGCCTTATGTGCTCGCCAACCTGATGTCGGGCGAGGGGCTCGAGGCGATCGCGCACTGGATCGAGCACGAATTCGCGGGCACGGACAGCCGTCACGATCACGGCCATGCCGACGTCCATCATCCCGGTCACGACGGAGACCGCAAGATCAGCCCTATGCATCCGCACAGCCACAGCCATGCCGTATCGTGAGGGAACGGCTTTCATTCAAGGCACGTTTGCGTTGGCCAACGGAAAAACGGTCATGACCGAACGCCGGCAGGCGGCACCCTTGAAAATCTCCAAAACGCATACCCTGCCCGGTGGAACCGGTTTGTACGTCTGCATGATGGACTGTTCGCCGGGCATGCTGGACGGGGACGCGTACGAGTACCGCTTCCTGCTCAAGCCCGGCGCGCGCGTTTATTTGACCAACCAGTCGTTTACGAAAATTCACCCGAGCCCTTTCCGGGGCGCAACCGTGAACATGCGGGCCGACCTGGCCGAAGGCGCCCATCTCGACTACATGCCGGAGCCGCTCATCCCTTTCCGGAACAGCCGATACCGCGCGCACACCGAATTCCGCCTTACTTCGGGTGCCAGTTTGTTCTATGCGGACCTGCTCACGCCCGGACGAACCGCCCGGGGAGAAACGTTTCAATACCTCTCTTACGCTTCCTTCACCGATATTTACGTGGGCGGCGAGTTGGCCGCCTGCGACCGGTTTGCGGCGGAGCCCGGAAAGGACCGGCTGCAGGCCTCCGGCGCCTTCGAGCATTACACGCATGCCGCCACCGTATGGATGATCCACACCTCGGCCGACGAAGCTTTGCTGGCGGCGATCAGACAGCGGATGGACGCGTATTCCGGGCTTCTGGCGGGCGCCAGCCGTCTGGCCGGTTCGGCGGGCATCGCGGCAAGGATGCTCGGCAACACGATCTGGGAGCTGCAGGAGCTTACCGAAGGACTGTGGGAGACTTTCCACATCTGGCGCACCGGCGAGAGCCCGGTCCCGATCCGGAAATAGCCGTCCGGCGGCCGCGGCGGGACGGTGCTGCCGGCGTGTTCCCTTCGGCGCCGAGAATCGGTCCGGCCTTGTACTTTTCGGACGACGGAAGGAATAAGATCATAGCAATGACGATAAAGGAGGATTGTTTATGGTCTATGTTCCGCCCGGACAAAACGGCTCGAAGGTCACATTCAAGAAGCGCTATGAGAATTATATCGGAGGCAAATGGGTTCCGCCGGTTCGGGGACAATACTTTGACAACGTATCGCCCGTGAACAACGAGGTTTTCTGCGAGGTTCCCCGTTCGACATCGGAGGATATCGAACTGGCGCTGGATGCGGCGCATGCGGCGAAAGCGGCCTGGGGGCGCACTTCCGCCGCCGAAAGGGCGGTTATCCTGAACCGGATCGCCGATCGCATCGAGCAGAACCTGGAAGCGCTTGCGGTCGCCGAAACCTGGGATAACGGCAAGCCCATCCGGGAGACGCTGGCAGCGGATTTGCCGCTTGCGATCGATCACTTCCGTTATTTTGCCGGCTGTATTCGGGCGCAGGAGGGATCGATCAGCCAAATCGACGACGATACGGTGGCGTACCATTTTCACGAGCCGCTGGGGGT
This sequence comes from Cohnella laeviribosi DSM 21336, assembly GCF_000378425.1. Taxonomy (GTDB): domain Bacteria; phylum Bacillota; class Bacilli; order Paenibacillales; family Paenibacillaceae; genus Cohnella; species Cohnella laeviribosi. The sequence continues at coordinate 37,815 of NZ_KB899840.1, forward strand.
CGTCGGTCAGATTATTCCATGGAACTTCCCGCTGCTCATGGCGACGTGGAAGCTGGCTCCCGCGCTCGCGGCCGGCAATTGCGTCGTGCTGAAGCCGGCGGAGCAAACGCCGGCCTCGATTTTGGTATTAATCGAGCTGATCGGGGATCTGCTGCCTCCCGGCGTCGTGAACGTTGTAAACGGATTCGGGCTGGAAGCCGGAAAGCCGCTGGCGTCCAGCAGCCGGATCGCCAAAATCGCGTTTACGGGGGAGACGACAACGGGCCGTCTGATTATGCAATACGCCTCGCAAAATCTCATTCCGGTGACGCTTGAACTGGGCGGCAAATCTCCCAATATCTTTTTCGAGGATATTTTGGCTAAGGATGATGAATTCTTTGATAAGGCGCTGGAAGGGTTCACGCTGTTTGCGTTGAATCAGGGAGAGGTGTGCACCTGTCCGTCCCGCGCGTTGATTCAGGAATCGATCTATGACGAATTTATAGAGCGGGCATTGAAGCGGGTGGCGGCGATCAAGCAGGGCAATCCGCTGGACCCGTCCACGATGATCGGCGCCCAGGTGTCTACCGAACAAATGGAGAAAATATTAAGCTATATCGACATCGGCAAGCAGGAAGGCGCGGAATGCCTGATTGGCGGAGAACGGGCCGAATTGTCCGGCGAGCTGGCGAACGGCTTTTATATCAAGCCTACGGTTTTGAAAGGGCACAACAAGATGCGGATTTTCCAAGAGGAAATCTTCGGTCCGGTCGTTGCGGTCACGACGTTCAAGGACCAGGAGGAAGCGATCGCCATCGCCAACGACACGCTTTATGGACTGGGAGCGGGCGTGTGGACGCGCGATATCCGAACCGCTTACCGCGTCGGCCGCCGGATCGAAGCCGGCCGCGTCTGGACCAACTGCTACCATGCCTATCCGGCCCATGCCGCTTTCGGCGGGTATAAATCCTCGGGAATCGGACGCGAGAACCATCTCATGATGCTGGATCATTATCAGCAGACCAAAAATCTTCTCGTCAGCTACAGTCCGAACGCGCTTGGCCTTTTCTAAAGGGGGCCTGCGAATGGCCAGGGAGGACGAACCGGTTCGCAAGGTCGTCGCGACGGACGCTGCGCTGGAGCTGATCGCGTTTCTGACGGCAAAGTACGGTCCGGTCATGTTTCATCAATCGGGAGGCTGCTGCGACGGAAGCTCGCCCATGTGTTATCCGTTGGGAGAGTTTATGGTAGGGGACAGCGATGTTCATATGGGAGAGATCGGCGGCGCACCTTTCTACATGAGCAAGTCGCAGTATGAATATTGGAAGTTTACGCAGCTCATCATTGACGTCGTTCCCGGACGGGGAGGCATGTTCTCTCTGGAAGGGCCCGAGGGCAAGCGATTTCTGACGCGCTCGCGCGTGTTCACGCCGGAGGAGCAGCGCATCTTAAAGTTGCTGTAACGGAAAGGTCATCGGACTGAGGACCGTCGCTCTCATTGAACCGCCCCCCTTACGCGGACCTTTTAAAGAAAGCGTACGCATGGCTTGAGTGGCCGGGAGATGATTCCCGCATTCGTCGGGAGTCATTTTTTTTGTCGGTATCGACCCTTTACCCGTGAGGCGGAAACCGCCGGCCCCCGCAGCACTTCAGCGTTCCTTAAAGCTTAAGGAGCAGGAGAAAGCCGTGGCGGGATCGAAAACATGGAAGCGGATCGAACTTTAGGAGGCAACGGGATATGAAGCTGCTGACTTTTCTGAAAGACGGGCATTACGCGCTTGGAATCCGAACGGACCGCGGCGTGTTGGATGTCGAAAGCGCTGTAGGCCAAGGGCGGCGCCGGGCGCCGACCCGGCTGCATGAAGCGATCGAAGGCGGACCGCAAGCCGTTTCCGCGTTGCAAGCGATCGCGGAGCAGGCCGAAGACGGCTGGCTGAAGGAAGCCGATCTGACGCTGGGGCCGTGCGTCCCCCATCCGGGCAAAATCGTCTGTGTCGGCCTGAACTACCGCAAGCACGCCGAGGAAACGAACGCCCCCATTCCCGAATATCCGATTCTGTTCAGCAAGTTCAACAATGCGCTAGCCGGACATGGCGAAGACATCCCGCTGCCGGCCGTCTCGGAGAAGGTCGACTATGAAGCGGAGCTTGCGATTGTGATGGGCAAAACCGCCAAAAACGTCGGCAAGGAGCAGGCGCTGGACTATGTGTTCGGTTATTGCAATGCGAACGATCTTTCGGCGCGGGATTTGCAAATGCGGACGCCGCAGTGGCTGCTGGGCAAAACATGCGACAAGTTCCTGCCGCTCGGTCCCTATCTGGTGACGGCCGACGAGGTGGGTAATCCGAACGGACTTGGCATCCGCTGCATCGTCAACGGCGAAGTGCGTCAGAACTCGAATACGTCGGACATGATCTTCCATTGCGGCGAGCTCGTCAGCTACATTTCGCGCCATATGACGCTGGAGCCAGGCGACGTTATTTTGACGGGCACGCCGGAGGGCGTCGTGCTCGGCTATCCTCCGGAGAAGCAAGTCTATCTGCAGGAAGGCGATATCGTCACCGTTCAGATCGAAAAGCTGGGCGCCTTGACGAACCGCATGGTTCGTGAGCGGTAAGGTGCGCGCTTGGCGATGCCGAATAGACGCGGGTCGGTGGTTAGGGGAATCGATTCCTAAAAGCCGCAACGAGGGGAATCAAGCCGAACTTGGAACAAATGGATCATCTTGCTATACTTGTACTGCAAGGCCGCACGAAAGCGGTCGTCATCAAGGCCAAGCGGTCAAAATCCGATGTAAGACGAGGAAAAGCCATGAGTTCGATCAACGAGTCACCCAAATCGCCGCAAAAAGCGACGATCGCCGATGTAGCCAAAGCCGCCGGCGTGTCCAAAACGACCATTTCCCGCTATTTAAGCGGAGATTACAAGTCGATATCCGCCGGCACCCTCAAGCGGATCGAGGAGGCGATAGCGGAGCTCCGTTACAGGCCGAACCGGATGGCCAGAGGCCTTCGCCAGGCTCGAAGCTATTCCATCGGAATGATTTTTGCCGACATTTCCAATCCGTATTCCACGTCCGTGCTTCGCGGCGCCGAGGACGTATGCACAAGGAACGGCTACAGCATCATCGTCTGCAATACCGACAACGATCCCGTCAAAGAAAAAAATTATATCGCCATGATGCATGCCCACCGCATTGACGGTCTGATTATCCACCCGACGGGTCATAACAAGGACATCCTCAGCGAAATGGCGGACGAGCAAATTCCCGTCGTCCTGATCGACCGCGAAATTCCGGGTTTGGCTTTCGATATGGTGGGAACGGACAATTACGGCGCGATGTCCGAAGCGACGCGTTTTTTTCTGGATCAGGGCTATCAACGAATCGGATTCTTCTCGCAGCCGATTAAGCATGTCAGCTCGCGTACGGAAAGGTTCCTCGCCTTTTCGGACGTTCTCCGGAACGCCGACCACCCCAGCGCGAAAGACCTTTACGAGTTCGAAATCCGGAAAAGCGAGCAACTGGAGGCGCAACTGGATCGGTTTATCGCCGAAACGGACGGCCAATCCCGCATGCTGTTTGCGGTAAACGGCATTACGCAATTGAAGCTGATCAACGCTTTGCAAAAGCGGGGGCTGAGCATTCCCGAAGATATGGGCATTGCGGGCTTCGACGATTCGGACTGGGCGCCTGTGGTCGGCTCGGGCATCACGACCGTCGAACAGCCTACGTATGAAATCGGACAAAAGGCCATGGAGAAAGTGCTGCAGCGGCTCGGCGGCGACGACGGCGAGAAGGAGCGCATCGCCTTGCCCGGAAAATTGATCGTAAGAGGTTCGACCCCGTCCCAATTAAAAAAAATATAACAAAAACCGTATTGACGAGGATCCCGTCCTTGTTGTAATTTTAAGTTGTGGAACCGATTCCGTAAATCGATTCCACCATACTTCATTTGCGCAAATGAATCGGCAAGTTCACATCCGAAGCCGTCTTTCGGGGAGACGGCTTCCCTTAAACCGTTTAATGGAACCGATTCCGTAAACCGATTCCATTAAACGCTTACAATTTTCGGTAACAAAGGGATAGGAGCAATTGGAGATGAAGGTGTTTGCCACGACGTCGTCTCTCGGGACGCTCGCCGTGCGCCGGGGACAGGAAGCCTGCGTTCCGGCGGTCAAGGCGGCGGGATGCGACGGAATTGAAATCCGGAGAGAGCTTTTTAAAGAACATCCCCCGGATTTGTCGGCTCTGAAGCGGCGGATTCAGGACGAGCGGCTTGTAAGCGCTTATTCCGCTCCGGTCGAACTATGGAATCCAAACGGCTCGCTGAATGCGGAGATGCTGGATATCATCGTTCCGGAGGCGCTCGCGCTTGAAGCGGCATGGCTGAAAGTGTCGCTCGGGCATTACAGGCCGGGACAATCCGATCTGACGGAGCTGGAACGTTACTGGTCGCGTCATGTACCGAAAGAAAGCGCTTTAAAGCTGACGGTGGAAAACGATCAAACGCCCCACGGCGGCGACGTGCGGAAGCTTCAGCGTTTCTTCGAGGACTGCCGGGAAGCGGGATTGCCCGTCGGCATGACCTTCGACGCCGGAAACTGGCATTGGACCGGGTGGGACGGAGTGGAGGCGGCCGAAGCCTTGCGGCCGTACGTCGTTTACGTTCACTTGAAGCACGTGGAAACCGTGAACGGAGATACGGTAACCGTCCCTCTTCCGGAGGAAGCCGGCAGCGGTTGGCGGCGCATCGTCGCCTTGCTGCCCCGCGACGTGCCGCGGGCGATCGAATTTCCGGTCGACGGCGGCGAGGATACGGTCGAGGCTTTGCGGCGGTACGCGGCCATGATAGCGCAAGCATAGGAGGATGTTGAATGAAAGCAAGCGATGTCGTAACATTCGGCGAGGCGATGGCGATGTTTATGGCCGACCGCCCCGGCGAACTGCATCAGGTCGAGCATTTTACCCGAGCGTTGGCCGGAGCCGAAACGAACGTTTCCATAGGCTTGGCCAGACTGGGCTACAACGTGCGCTGGATCAGCAAAGTGGGAGACGACCCGTTTGGCAAATTCATCGTGGAGTCCCTTCGCAAGGAAGGGGTCGAGGTGGACATGGTCATGACGGACGATCGGTACCCGACGGGATTTCAACTGAAGTCCAAGGTGGAGAACGGAGATCCCCAGGTGCACTATTTCCGCAAAGGATCGGCCGCGAGCACGCTGTGCGTTGCCGACGTAGAACCGGCTACTTTGACCAGCGCCAAGCACCTTCATTTGACCGGGATACCGCCCGCCATCTCGCAAAGCATGAGAGAGCTGGCATACGAAGCGCTGAACGTCATGAAGGCGGCGGGCCGCACCGTATCGTTCGACGTCAATCTCCGCCCGCGGCTGTGGAGCAGCCAGGCGGAAATGATCGAAGTCGTCAATTCGCTGGCTTGCCGGGCGGACTGGGTCTTGCCGGGAATCGGCGAGGGAAAGCTGTTGACGGGACGGTCGGAGCCGCGGGATATCGCCGCCTTTTACCTGGATCGGGGCGTCAAGCTGGTGGCGGTCAAGCTGGGGCCGGAAGGCGCCTACTACCGCACCCCGACGGAAGAAGGCATCGTCGAAGGCTTTCGGGTTCAAGCGGTGGATACGGTCGGAGCCGGGGACGGCTTTGCGGTCGGATTGATCAGCGGTTTGCTGGAAGGCTTGCCGGTCAGGGAAGCGGTTCGCCGGGGCAACGCCGTCGGCGCGTTGGCCGTCACGGCCGCGGGCGATTCGGAAGGGCTGCCGACTCGTCCTCAATTGGAAGCGTTTATCAGTTCATTCTGCATTCGTCAATAGGGGGAAAACCAAATGGAAACGAAAAAACTGGCACCCCGCCGGTGGCTTAGAATCATTCCCGTTGTCTTCATCACGTACAGCCTCGCCTATTTGGACCGGGCGAATTACAGCTTCGGCGCGGCGTCGGGCATGGCCGAAGATTTGAAGATTACCGCCGGAGCGTCGTCTTTGTTGGGAGCGCTTTTTTTCCTGGGGTATTTCTTCTTCCAAATTCCCGGAGCCGCCTACGCCGCCCAGAAAAGCGCCAAAAAACTGGTCTTCTGGTGCCTGATCCTGTGGGGGCTGTGCGCGGCCGCAACCGGGATGGTTACGAACATCGGATTTTTGTACGTGATCCGTTTTACCCTCGGCGTGGTGGAAAGCGCTGTTATGCCGGCGATGCTGATTTTTCTGAGCCATTGGTTTACGAAAGAGGAGCGCTCCAGGGCCAATACGTTTCTGATCCTGGGCAACCCGGTGACCGTGCTGTGGATGTCGATCATTTCCGGCTACCTGGTGCATGGTTTCGGCTGGCGCATGATGTTCATCCTGGAAGGGCTGCCTTCCGTGATCTGGGCGCTGTTCTGGTGGAAACTCGTTCAGGATAAGCCGAGGGAGGCCAAGTGGCTGTCCGAAAGCGAGAAGCAGGATGTGGAAAAGGCGCTTCAGGAAGAACAAAAGGGCATGAAAACCGTGAAAAACTACCGGGAAGCGTTTAAAAACCCGAAGGTGATCATGCTGTCCGTTCAATATTTCTTCTGGAGCATCGGGGTTTACGGATTCGTCATGTGGCTCCCCTCGATCATTAAGCAGGCGGGCAATACCGGCATTGTGGCGGCCGGATGGCTTTCTTCCGTCCCTTATCTGTTGGCCGTCATTCTCATGCTGGCCGTTTCCTACTATGCCGACCGCACGTTGAACCGCAAAGGCGTGGTCTGGATTTGTCTTCTTGTCGGCGCCGTTTGCTTCTACGGTTCCTATCTGATCGGAGTGTCGAACTTCTGGCTGTCCTACGCCCTTCTGGTCGTGGCCGGCGGCGCGATGTATGCCCCGTACGGACCGTTCTTCGCGATTATTCCGGAGTTGCTGCCGCGCAACGTCGCCGGCGGCGCAACCGCTTTGATCAACAGCTTCGGCGCGCTCGGCTCGTTTGCGGGTTCCTACATCGTCGGCTACCTGAACGGAGCGACCGGTTCGCCCGATGCGTCTTACATGTTCATGGCGCTGTCGCTGGTCATTTCCGTCGTCATGACCATCGCGGTCAAAACGCCGTCGAATGCGGTGCCGAGCCGGAAAGTGGCGGTCTGATTCCGGAACGCGCGATGGAAGGCCCCGGGGAAGCTTCGGCGGAACCGGGGCTGAATCGCGTTTGTTCGGCCTATCGGGGTGCGATTGCTGGGCGAACCAGGGATCGCTTGATCGGCGTACCATGGTGCGTTTGATCGGTGAACCAGGGTCGCTTGATCGGTAGAGTGCGGTAGACTGTTGTGCGTTTATTCGGCGGATCAAGGGATGCTTGATCGGTGAACCGTGGTGCGTTTGATCGGCGTACCGTGCGCAGTGCGGATTTTTTTAAGGAGGAAATCTGATTATGGCAAAAGTGTTGGCATTGCCGCGTTCTTTTTCCCGTTCGGAAGAAGCGAAGGCGTTGTTGGAAAACGCAGGCATGGAAATCGTCTGGAATCCGGAGGGCCGGCCTTTGAAAGAGTCGGAATTGGCGGAATTGATCCGGGGAGCGGATGCGCTGATTACCGGCATCGACGAAGTGACCGGAAAGGTGCTGGAGGCAGGCGCGCCAACCTTGAAAATCGTCGCGAAGTATGGCGTCGGTTACGATAACATCGATGTGGAGGCGGCTACCCGTCTGGGGATTCCGGTCACCGTTACGCCGGGGGCTCCTACCCGTTCGGTGGCGGAGCTGGCCATGAGCCTGATGCTGTGTGTCGCACGCCATATCCCGCAGATGAATGCGAGCGTTAAAGAAGGCGGCTGGAACCGCATCACCGGCACGGAACTTGGAGGCAAAGTGCTCGGGATCGTCGGCTTGGGCGCGATCGGAACGGAGGTGGTGAAGCGGGCCGTCGCCTTCGATATGCAGGTGATTGCGTACAGCAGGAACGTCCGCCAGGAGCTGGTGGATCGATATGGCGTCAAGTACGTAACCTTGCCGGAGCTGTATGCGCAGTCGGATTTCATCTCCCTGCACGCGCCCGCCCTGCCCGAAACGATCGGGATGATCAACAAAGACGCATTGAGGCAAATGAAAAAAACGGCTTACCTGATCAACACGGCCCGGGGAGACCTGGTCGTCGAGGAAGATCTGTACGAAGCGCTGTCGACTGGACAAATCGCAGGCGCCGGTCTGGATACGCTGATCCACGAGCCTCCGTTACATCTCGATCTTGTCCGTCTCCCCAACGTCGTAACGTCCCCGCATGTAGGCTCCAATACCGTCGAGGCCGGTTACCGCATGGCCCGCATGGCCGCGGAGGAAGTCATTCGCGTCCTTTCCGGGCAACAGCCGAAGTTTCCGGTCAGGAAGCCGTGACGGTTCGCGCGTTCCGCAGGTGCGCCCGCGGAACGCGTTTTGTTTACGGCTGACCCATGTGTTTTTAGGGCCGTGTTCGGGATGGCTGCTGAACCGTCTATGTTGGGCCCCTTCCGGCTAACGGGCGGACCCGCCTTCAAACGGGCGAACCCGCGTTGCCGTTCGGCTTGAAGAAGGGAACAGACGGGAACTCCGCGCGTTAAAGCCGGTTAACGTGAGCTCCGCCCGGAGGGGCCGCCCCGGGTACGGCAGTGTGCACCTCCAAGTAGTCCATCCAGTACCCTTCTTTGCCGCCAGCCTCGCTGCCGACCCATCATGTAGTCCGTCCAGTACGCCTCTTTGCTGTTAACCTCGTCGCTGCCCTGTCATGTAGTCCGTCCAGTACCCTTCTTTGCCGCCAGCCTTGCTGCTGTCCCGCCATGTAGTCCATCCAGTACGCTTCTTTGCCGCCAGCCTCGCTGCCGACCCGTTATGTAGTCCGTCCAGTACGCTTCTTTGCCGCCAGCCTCGCTGCCGACCCGTTATGTAGTCCGTCCAGTACGCTTCTTTGCCGCCAGCCTTGCCGCTGCCCCGTCATGAAGTCCGCTCAGTACGCTTCTTTATCGCCAGTCTTGTTGCTCACCCTTCATGTAGTCCGTCCGGTACCTCACATGACCCCGAGCGGCTATATTGGATTTTCGGCAGGATGCCGGCTCCTTTCGCTCCTTTCCGGACCGTATGTTGGATTTTCTCCACTGAAATGGCCCGAGATACTTGCTTATTCGGCTTTTGCGGACCAAAAGACTGGATATATCCAATATAGACCGGCTCCCGGTGCCTGATCGGCGCATTTGGTTGGATTTTTCCATTATAGGCGAAAAGATACGATTGTATAGGCACAGAGGTACGGTTACATAGGCGCAAAGGTTGTACAGGTGCAAAGGTTATACAGGCGCAAAGGTTGGTTGTACAGGCGCAATGGTCGGTTGTAAGGGCGGAGGTACGGCTCTACATAGACTACGGTTGCTCATCGGTTGCAGTATATATATTTATGGTAGATACATCGTTTGTGATTAATACATAGCTAGTTTCCCCTGAAAAAGTCAGGGTGTTTTGAGCATAATTAAAAGGAATTCAGCACCTCAAAATGGAAATTGTTATTGACGAGATAACAAAGTTCCACACCCCGAGGGAAGAATTCCTTTGCTATAGGAGTTCAACAGAAGCCCTCGGGAATCCTTCCAAGAGGTGAAGAAAATGTTGAAACTTCGAGACGAGCAATTGACCATCTGGGATGCCATTCTCCCGGAATCTGTTAGAAAGTTGCCGGTCGAGCTTGCAATCATAGATCAATTACTGGACG
>NZ_KB899841.1 GCF_000378425.1 Cohnella laeviribosi DSM 21336
TGACTTCGCATATTCCGCAGGCCTCCCCAGATAAGAACGTCATCTGTCTGCCCGCGACCACCCAAGTCTACAGGACTAGCCCTTGGCGGCTTTGGATTTCGTTGTGTTTTGGCAACTCATCCGACTAACCCTGCCTCCAATTGGGTTCGTGTACCTTGGCCCGTGCATTTGCCTCCGGCTTCCTTCAGATTCCGCCTCACGACGGACACCCTTGCCCTTGGCTACGGTAGGCGCTCGCCAGCCCCCGCTCGGGACTTTCACCCTAAAGATGACGTCCATGCTGGGCGTACAAAAAACGAAGGAGAACGGGCGAATCCCGCTCTCCTTCGGGTCGAAAAGCCGATATGGCCGAATCAAAGCCCGTAAAACCGGGTTTTGTCCGGAATGTTGCGATCGTACTCGGTTTTGATCTCGCTCCGGTAGGAGCGTTCGATTTTCCGAACGTACGGAAGCCGCTGGATGTTGCGAACCGTTTCCTCCGCTATGTCCGAGTTGACATATAAGACAGCGTAATTCATTCTGCGGGACACATAGTGAAGCGTTCCGTACTTTTCCAGCCCCCGCGCCGCCTTCCAATCGCTGAACCAAACGATATATCCTGTCCGTTCCGCAATCATGCGCGAACCTCCCGACATCGAAAAATAGAGCGCTCCCGGCGCCGCGCCGTTACCCGCAGCCGCCGCTGCCGCACGAACAGCTGCCGCCGCTGCCGCATCCTTTCGGATTCGGATCGTTGTCCGGCACCTTGATCGTGTCGGATACGGCGCGGGCAATCGCCAGCGACACTTCGTAAAGCAGATGGTCGACCGCCTCTTCGGCCGCTTTGAACCGCCGCACGGACTCGAAGCCGGCAAGCTCCCTTTCGAGCTCGCGAACCCGGTCCAGAGCGGCGTTGTAGTCGGGGTGAAAGCGCCCGAACCGCTCGCATTCGGCGAATTTTTCCTTCGCTTTGACGAATTCGCGCGACAGCGATTGGACCCGTTCGTCGCGCCGCACCCGTTCCTTGCAATAAACGTATTCCGCGGCAAGCGCGGATTGCTTGATCATCTCACCCAGCTCGAAGGCGCGGGACATCAGCAATGTTAAATCGGCGGCTTCTCCTTCGGCCTTGCCTCCCTCAGCCACCGCCGCCGGGAGGGTCTCCAGCCCGTTAACCATTGAGTCCACCTCACCTTTAGGCTTGCGGTCTTTCTTATCATACCACAAAGGCGCGCAAGTTGGTCAACGATTTGCCGTTTGCCTAGAGGTCGGACGGGAGCACGATCATCAGCTCGCGGCACTCTTCCGCAGTAAGCGCGACGGCGCCGCCGCTTGCGTCCGGTGCCGCGGAGGAGACCTCGTCCCTCCGGATGATCCGCCCCCGCACCCGCCAGCTTTCCTCCGCGCCTTCAAGCCGCTCCGGCACGAACGTCAGATGCCCTTCGTTCCCGACGCGCAGAGCCGTTCTCCAGGCGATGGCGAGCTCGATCAGCTTGCGCTTGGTGGAAGGGTGATAGCTGGCGGGTTTCTGCAGCCATGTCTTGGGCACGCCGTCCCACCCGGGGAATAGCTCGGAGCGGCCGGGAAGAAGCGGGTCCGGCTCGTAAACGGCCAAATCGTACCGTCGGCAAGCCCAGCCGGCCTCCGGCCGGACGGACGGGAAGGCGTCGTCCGCCTTGCTTTTCCGGTTGCCGCCCGCCGTTCCGCTCGTCTTTCTTCCCCCCGTTCCGCCCGCCTTGTCCTCCCGGCCGCCGCCGAGCAAGGCGGACGCGCCGTCGGGATCGACGTTTACCGGGTAGCCCAGCTCGTTTAGTCTTCGGGTCAAATCGTCCATCGCTTCGGGGCGGACGATGAACGCCGTCGTTCCGAGGCGTTCGGCCAGCGCTCCCACCGCCTGCGGGTCCGCGGCGATCCGGTCGGCCAGCTCCTCGTCCCGCACGCGGAGCAGCACGGCGCTTGCGAGGGACAAGCGGCCGATCGTGCGAAACCAGTCCGCAAGCGTGGAGCGGACGGAGTCGGGCAGCGGGCCTTTGGACAGCTCCTCCAGCGCGGCGGTCAGCGACGCAAGCCCGTACCCTCTTCGGCTGGCGGCAACGCAGCCCGCCTTGGTTAGCCGGTACGCGGATACGACGTCGGCCGTCACCCGCTCGGCGACTTCCTCCAGCCGCCATCGGCAGCCGAGCGTCACCCCCGGCGGAACCATAATCTCCAGATCCGGCAGCACGCATATCCGCTCGGGCTCGCCGGACGGACCGTTCTCCGGCCCGGACGGGGAGAGGGAGGGCAAAGCCGCATTTATGTTCCAGCGAAAAACCGGCTCCGCTTGCCACCTGCCTCGCTCCATCCAGCCCCATGCGCTCATCAGTCCGATCCAAGCCTGAAATCCGCCGCGCGCCTGCTCAGGCATTTGCGCAATCACGTCGGATTCCCGATGCCAGCGAAGCGGAGCCAGCGCCCGCAGCGCGGCGGCTGCGCCGTATAGCGGCGCATGCTGGGACGCGTAGCGGCATACCGCGGCCTCAAGGAGCTCACGGTCGGCCTCCGCCGGCGTCCGCCCCGCCCAGCCGGCGGGCGCCCCTTCCGCTTCCGTCACGGCAAATCCGTCCGGCCTGCGAACGAGAACTCCGAAATGCAGGCCGAGATCGAGAGCGAGCGACAGCGGAAGCGGACAAACGGACGCTTGCGGCAGCGCAAACGCGATCGGCGCAAGATCCGCCTCGGAAAGCCGCATTTCCGAGGCGATGCGGGCGGCGGCGGCTTTATGCGGCACCCCTTTGGCCGTTATCGGCAAGCCGTGTCTGCGGATGCCGGACCAAGCCGCAAGCAGCTCCAACGACAGCGGCAAGCGAAATTCCCGGGGATCGGCGCGCACCTCGCGTTCTTCCTGAGCGCCAAGCGGGCGGCTTTGGACCGGCAGGAGCAACTGCTGCCACAGCGCCGCCGTGTCGGCGGGAACGTACAGCAGCGTCTCTCCCCACAATTTCCGGACGGCGAATACGATGCCCGCTTGACGCAAGCGCACGAGGGCGACCCGGATTTCGGCGCCGGTAAGCCCCCCTTCGGACGCCAGTTCCCGCTCCGGCTTCTCCGCCTCAAAAGGCGTTGCCGCATACGCGGCGACAATTCTCCGCAGCGTCTCCACGGACGCGCGGTCCGCCCGGGCAGCCCATTCCCGGGCCCAGTCCGCATCCGAAAGCGTCTGCGTCAGCGAGCGCCCTTCTTTCAGCCGGGCGGCGATCAGCGGTTCGGCCTCGAGCCGCTCGCGTATGGCCGGCGGAAGCCTGGACAGCGTTTCGCTCAGCTTCACCGGCCCGCACCTTCCTTGCGTTCGACGGCCACGCCGACGTAAGACTCGATCTCATAGCGGTATCCCTGCTCGAGCAGAAACCGCTGCCGCCTGCGCGCGAATTCCACCTCTTCGGTCCCTTCGCTGACCAGCGTATAGAAGTGCGCTTCCGCTTGGGACCGTTTCGGCCGCAAAATCCGGCCGAGCCGCTGCGCCTCCTCCTGCCTGGAGCCGAAACTGCCGGAAATTTGAATGGCCACCGACGCTTCGGGCAAATCGACCGCAAAATTGGCCACTTTGGACACGACAAGCGCCCTCAATTCGCCGCGGTTGAACCGATCGAACAGCCGGCGCCGTTCGGGTTGCGGCGTGCTGCCCGTAATGACCGGCAAGGACAGCGATTCGGCGATGCCGCGAAGCTGGTCCAGGTATTGGCCGATAATGAGCGTCGGTTCGGACTCGTGCCGGGACAGCAGCCGCCGCACGAATTCCGCCTTCATCGGGTTTTCGCCGGCAATCCGGTGGCGGCTCCGCTTGGGGGCCGACGTATAGGCCGAAGCGGCGGTCTCGTCCATCGGCACCCTCAGCTCGCGGCACGTCGCCTTCGCGATCCAGCCCTCGTTTTCCAGACGAAGCCAGGGAAGCTCGTATTTCTTCGGACCGATCAGCGCAAAAACGTCCCCCTCCCGCCCGTCTTCGCGAACGAGCGTGGCGGTCAACCCGAGCCTTCGCGTCGCCTGCAGGTCCGCCGTCATGCGAAACACGGGAGCAGGCAGGAGATGGACTTCGTCATAGACGATCAGCCCCCAGTTGCGCTCGCCGAACAGCTTCCAGTGGGGGTTGCTTTCCTCCTTCGCCTTGCGGTGCGTCAGCACCTGGTAGGTGGCCACCGTTACCGGCCGGACACGCTTCGTTTCGCCCGTGTATACCCCGATGTCGGCTTCCGTCAGCGTGGTATTTTGCAGCAGTTCCCGTACCCATTGGGTAACGGAGACGGTGTTGGGCGTCAGAATCAGCGTTTCGCAGCGCAACGCCGCCATGACGGCCATCCCGACCCATGTTTTGCCCGCGCCGCACGGAAGCACGACGACGCCGCTGCCGCCGGTTCCGTCTTTTCCATGCAAAAAGGCGGCGGCCGCCTCGGACTGATAGTCGCGAAGCCGAATCGGCTTCCCGTTGCTTCCGGCGTCCCGGAACGCCAGGTCGAGCGCTTCTCCGGCCCGGTAGCCGGCTTCGTCCACCACGGGAAAGCCTTTGGCCGCCAGTTCTCGCTTGAGCCACCCCCTCGTCTCCGGCCGAATCCGGATCGCGCGGTCGCCGGACGGCTTCAGCCAGGCGGCAGCCAGCGCGCCGATATTCGTCACCGTCTTCAGCAGCCCGGGTTCCGCCGCCAGCAGCTTAAGCCCTTCCCCGTCCGAAACGAGCTTCAGCCGGCCGTATGCGTCCATGTAGCCCCGCAGCTTGTGCTCCCAGCTGGCGGGCACGCCGTACCGGGAAAGCGAGCGCAGCCGCTCCAGGACGGCTTCCGACGTCCACCCGGACGCGGCCGCGTTCCACAGCGTAAACGGGGTCATCCGGTACGTGTGCCACTGGCCGGGACGTTTGTGCAGCTCGGCCCACTCGCCGAGCGCGGCGGCGGCCTCTTCGTACCGCGCGTGGCGTTCGTCCAGCAGTACGGTGCCGTCGGATTGGACAAGCAGCGGCTTCGAATCGTCAAACGGCAAAACGTGCACCCCCTTGCAAAATGAGGACGATCAAATCGTTTCACCCTGATTTTGTCCAATTTCGGCCGGTTTAAGACCCGCCCTTTTTGCCGCACAAAACGGCCGAAAACGCAAAAAAAAGCCGCTGTCCGGGCCGTAAAGGCTCCGGCAACGGCCGCAAGAAGCGGGCGCTTCAATGCGCGTAAGACGGTTCTTGGTGATTGTGCTCGGAAATGCCGCTGAGCGCCTGGCCGGCTTCATCGACGAAAATTTCCCGCACCGCCAGGTCGCCGATCGAGACGATCCCTTTCAGCTCCCCGTTTTCGACGACCGGAAGCCGGCGGATTTGCCGCGAAGACATGATCGATGCGGCTTCGTCGACGGACATATCCGGAGTGATCGACTCCACCTCTTTGGTCAGCACCGACATGACGGATTCGGAACCGGAATGCTTCTCGGCATACCCCCGGATGACAAGATCGCGGTCCGTCACGACCCCGATCAGCTTTTGGCCTTCCACCACCGGCAGAAAACCGATATCGTGCTCTTTCATTTTAACGGCGCATTCGTAAATGTTGTCTTGCGGCGTGACGGTCACGCAGTCTTTGGACATGACGTCGGCGATTTTTCGCATAGGCAGATGAGTACCTCCTTTTTTCGTCCCGCCTTTAGCATGACCGGATCAACCGCCGCCCATACGAGCGCCCCGCTTCCATCATTAAGCTCCGGACCCGGTTTCGGACGCGGAATCGTCCGCTGCCGCCACCAGCAGTCTTGCCGCCACCAGCATCGCCCGTTCGTCGATATCGAAGCGCGGATGATGATGCGGCGGCGAGCTGCCGTCCTCCCGGCCGGCTCCGACGAAGAAAAAGCAGCCCGGGCGCTCGTTCAGATAATAGGAAAAGTCTTCGCCGGCCATAATCGGCTCGCATTCAAGCACGCGGTCTTCTCCGAGCAGCGCGCTTGCGACGCGCAGGATTCTGCGCGCCTCCCGCTCGTCGTTGACGACCGGCGGATAGCCTTCGACAAATTGAAAGTTCGCCTCTACGCCATGCAGAGCCGCCGTATGCCGGACGACTTCTTCCAGCCTGCTGCGCATCAGCGAGCGAACCTCGGGCTTAAGCGACCGAACCGTGCCGGCAAGCTTGCTTCGTTCGGCGATGACGTTGTTGGCCGTACCCGATTGGAAGCGGCCCACCGACAATACGGCCGATTCCAGCGGATTGACGTTGCGCGCCACAATCGTCTGCAGCGCCGTGACCAGATGCGCGCCGGCCACAAGCGCGTCGGCGCTCTGATGCGGCAGCCCACCGTGGCCGCCCCGCCCGATCAGTTCGATTTCGAACTCGTCCGGCGAGGCCATAAACGGACCGGGACGCGTCGCAACGATGCCGTACGGAAACGGCGACCACAGATGAACGCCGTAAACCGCCGCGACGCCGTCGAGCGCTCCTTCCGCGATCATCCGCAAAGCCCCGCCCGGCAGCGTTTCTTCGGCAGGCTGGAACAGCAGCACGCGTTCGCCGGGCATCTCTTCCCGATGCAGCGAATAATAGCGCGCAACGCCCAGCAGCTCCGCCGTGTGGGCGTCGTGGCCGCAAGCATGCATGACGCCGGGCACGGCGGATGCGTATTCGCATGTTTTCTCGTCCTGGATCGGGAGCGCGTCGATATCGGCGCGCAGCGCGATGGTCCGCCCGGGACGTCCTCCCTTCAGTCGGGCGATGACTCCGGTGCCCGCCGCGCGGGTCACCTCGTACCCCCAAGCTTCCAGATGATTCGCGATGAACCGGGACGTTTCCCGCTCCTGAAACGAAAGCTCCGGGTTCCGATGCAGGTGACGGCGCCATCTGACCATGTCCTCCTGCAAGGACAGCAGCGTTTCTTCCCGTAAATTCATCATGCGGCTCCCCATTCTCCATCCTTTTTGGTTATCATTGTACCAGATCGCCGGGGCCCATGTAATCCCGCGTCCCGGCCGACGAATTTTCGTCACCGCTTCGTCGCCCGGCAGGCTTGCGCAAGAAAGACAAACCGTCTATGATGAAGGGGTAAGTAAAACGGCTGCGCCGATCTTTACGGGCGGCGCGCGCGTTTTCGCGGAAAAAGGTCCGGCGGAAAGCCAAGCGCTTTTCCGAACCGCACCTTCGGCCTGGTTGCCGTTTCCGCCGCGGCTCGGCGTACGGTTCGGTACGCTTTGTCCTAGAACGATGAAGGAGGAACTTTCATGATTCTCGAAAATACGGGTTTGAACGGCATTAAATCCGACCTTGCGCACCTCGACGAATCCGCGGAGAAGGTGGGCTTCATCCGGTGGCAGTGGGAGTACCGGCGCGCAACCTACGATCTGAAGCTTCACGACAGCGCGAGCGGCTACGACTACTATCTGCGCTTTAACACCCGCGCGGTCGAAGGCAAGCTGGAAAATCCGGAAGCGATCCTGCAAATTGAATCCGTCTACATAGGCCGGGCCACGTTCCCGCACGGGCTGGAGTACGAGTCCCCGATTCCGCCCGCGATTTTGGATACCGCGAACCAAAGGTTGCAGCAGCTTAAGCAGCTTCTCGTCTAAGGACGCGGGTGACCGAGGAATGAAGAATCCGGGGAGCGGCCAGCGGGGAACGCCGGATTTCTTGCTGCTTATCATGACGCTGTTGCTCGTCGGCTTCGGGCTTGTCATGGTGTTCAGCGCCAGTTCCAGCATGACGGTCGTTTCCAAGAAATTCGGTTACGACGCCCTGTACTTTACCAAGCGGCAGATCATGTGGGCGGGCCTCGGCACCTTGGCCATGCTCGTGCTGATGAACATTCCATACGAACGGTACAAGAAATGGTTTGCGCCGTTTCTGCTTTTCACCGTGATTTTGCTGATCATCGTACCGTTCTCCAAAGGGATTAACGGCGCCAGCAGCTGGCTGCTTATCGGAGGAATGGGCGTCCAGCCGACCGAGTTCGCCAAGCTGGCGGTCATTTTGTATCTTGCCGCCATCATTACGAAGAAGCAGGAGAAATTTCGGGAATTTAAGCGCGGACTGCTTCCTGTCATGATCGTCGTCGGATTCATCGCCGGCCTTATCATGCTGCAGCCGGATTTGGGTTCCTGCGCCATTCTGGTCATGTGCGCCACGGCCGTCCTGATTGCCGGCGGAGCCAATCTCAAGCAGCTTCTGCTGACGGCCTGCGCGGTGACCGGCGTGGGCGCGCTCGGCTTCAGCCTCTACCTGCTTGCGCATCCGGATTTTGACGGCGGCTATCGGATGGCGCGGTTCACCGCGTTTATCGACCCTTTTTCGGATCCCGAGAACTACGGTCTTCAGCTTCTCCGCTCGCTCGAAGCATTCGGGCACGGAGGATTGACGGGGACAGGGCTCGGCAACAGCGTGCAAAAGCTTTTTTATTTGCCGTATGCGTACAACGATTTTATTTTCGCGGTCATTGCTGAGGAACTCGGCTTTATCGGAACGACGTTGTTCATCCTGTTTTTCCTGCTGTTCCTCTTGCGCGCGCTCGTGGTCTCGCTTCGCTGTCCGGATCCGTACGGGACGCTTGTGGGCGTAGGGCTCGTCTCGCTGATCGGAATCCAGGCCCTGATCAATATGGGAGGGGTAAGCGGCGCGATTCCGATCACCGGCGTCACGCTTCCGTTCATCAGTTACGGCGGCTCGTCGCTGCTGAGCTTGATGATGGGAATGGGCATTCTGCTCAGCATCTCGAGGGAATACAACCGAAGCGGCAGAAGCTCCCAGCGGACACGCGAAACCGAGCGCAGAAGCGGCCGATAATCAAACGCGCAAATCCGGCCAAAAACGAAAGCGGCGCCCTGCCGGCTGTAGAAACCAGCCGCAAGGGTGCCGCTTTTTCGCTGACGTTTTATTTAAGGCGGTTCGCTTCCTCGTTCTCCGCCTCATCCTTAAAAGCGACGCCTTCTACCTTGACGTTCACCTCGACGACCCGCAATCCCGTCATGTTCTCCACCGCTTCGCGCACGTTTTCCTGAAGCCGCACGCCGACTTCCTGAATCGGGATACCGAACTGGACCACGATTCGCAGATCGATGGCCGCCTCCACCTGGCCGACTTCAACCGTCACGCCCTTCTGCGCATTGCGGCCGCTCAGGCGCTTGGCCAGTCCTTCGGAAATGCCCCCCGACATTGCGGCGACGCCCGGCGTTTCCAAGGCCGCCAGCCCGGCGATGGTCGCGACGACATCGTTGGAAATTCGAATTTGTCCTTGCTGCAATTGTTCTGTCATGGGCGGCTCACTCCCCGTTTCATTCGTATTTCCATTGTATAGGAAGAACCCATGCGCAAGCAACCCGGCCTGAGGTCCGGATTTGCGAATTCGTTTCGGCCGATTTACTTCGTCCCAAGTTTTGGTTATAGTAAGGTTTGTTGCCTTTACTAAACTCGAAACCTGAGGTGCGTTTGCTTGAAAAAATGGTTTTTTCCCCTCTTGATCGCAACCTTCGCGCTCAGCGCGGCGGCGCATTACGCGCATTGGAACTCGATTTTGCAATTTGTGACCGCAGCGGTCGCAATCGTCTTCGCAGCCGGCTTTCTCGGCAAAGCGACGGAATCCGTCGCGCACTACGCCGGCCAAAGGCTCGGGGGCTTCCTCAACGCCACATTCGGCAACGCGGCTGAACTGATCATCGCGATTTTTCTGGTCAAGGAAGGGCTGTTCGATATGGTGAAAGCCAGCCTGACCGGCTCCATCATCGGCAACCTGCTGCTCGTGCTCGGAGCAAGCGCGTTAGCCGGCGGCCTGAAGTTCAAGGAGCAAAAATTCAATCTCCATCTGGCCGGGCAGAACGCCACCTTGATGCTGCTTGCGGTCATCGCCTTGTTCATTCCCGCCGTATTCGTCAAAAGCGAGCATCTGAGCGAACAAGATTCGCTTACGCTGAGCGTGACGATCGCCGGCGTGCTGATCGTTGCCTATGCCGGCTGGCTGATCTACTCTATGATTACGCACAAAAGCCTGCTCGAAGACCATGAAGAAATGGCGCCGGATCACGGCGAAGCGGCCTCCTGGTCCCGAGGGCGGTCGATTCTCTATCTGGTCTTGGCCACCGTCATGGTCGCTTTCATAAGCGAATGGCTCGTCGGGACGCTGGAAGTGTTCACGCACCGATTCGGCCTGTCCGAGCTGTTCGTCGGCGCCTTCATCGTGGCGATCGTCGGCAACGCCGCCGAGCACAGCGCGGCCGTCATGCTCGCGATGAAGAACAAAATCGGCGCCGCCGTCGAAATCGCCGTCGGCAGCAGCCTGCAAATCGCGCTGTTTGTCGCCCCGGTCCTCGTGTTCGTCAGCCTGTTGTTCAGCCAGCACATGAACATTTTGTTCTCGACGGTTGAACTGGCGGCCATCGGCGTGGCGGTTCTGATCGCGACCTCGGTGTCCCGGGACGGCGCAACGACCTGGTATGAAGGCAAGCTGCTGCTTCTGGTTTATGTCGTTCTGGGCGTCGCGTTTTATTTTGTCCAATAATGGCCGATCTTTGACGCTCAGGCTAAAAGCCTGCCCAAAGCATCCCATGAGAAAAAGCCTTGGACCCCGGTGTCCAAGGCTTTAACGTTTTCCAAAAGTTGGCCGGTCTCAGGCTTCTTCCTTCTTCGCCATCGCTTCGTACAAATTCGCGAGGTTGCGCTCAAGCTGACTGATGAGAAGCTTACCTGCGCCATCTTCCACAAGTCCTGCCCGCACTGCAAAATCAACCGCCCGAGAGAAGCCGTACATTTGCGTGTCCAACACTTCTTCGTAAAGCGGGCATTTGCGGGTCGCCAAATTTTCCATCTGAATGGCGATCAGTTTCTCGATTTTACTGGCGTCATCCTGCAGCAGGCGAAGAGCCTTCTGATTCAGGTCCACCATAACATCCGATGAAGCCATTCCCACTCCCCCTGTGCCCTAACTTGCCAACTAAAGCTATTCCCTTTCATATTAGACGAAATTAGCCGTCAGCACAAGGACAGGACGGTTGCAAATTCGAATCTTTTGGGTCCGGCGGCTCATGACCCGCCGATTCCCTGCCTGCCGATGCGGCGCTGCAGCAGCCAGGCCGCCGGCGCAATGAGGACCAGCGCGGCGACGATGGCCGTCATTTCGCGGTGAACCCACTCCTCCGCCTGGCGCCAATGCTCGCCCAGCATGACGCCGATCAGCGCGAACACGCTCGTCCACAGCAGCGCGCCCAATGCGGCATACAGCGCAAAAGCTCCGTACGGTCTTCTGCCCGCTCCGTACAGCAGCGCCGTTACATGCCGCATGCCGGGGATAAAGTATCCGACCAGCAGGATGGAATGCCCGTACTTTTCGAACCGCTTCTCGTGGCGTTCAAGCCGCTCCCGGGACAACCCCAGACGGGCGCCGTAGCGGCTGAGAACCATGCCGAAAGCCGTGCGTCCGACCCAGTAGCTGACGGACATTCCGGCTACGCTCCCGCTTACCGCGGCCAGCATCGTAAACCCCAGATGCATGCGCCCCTGGGCAATCATGTACCCGGACGAAGTCAGCAGCAGCTCATCCGGCATGGGCAAGCCCGCAATGCCCAACGCCATCGCCAAAAAAAGCCCCCAGTAGCGGAATTTGAATACAAGCCCAAGCAGCAGTTCGGTTGCGGACAAGGGTACCATCCTCTCATTTGCCAAAAGCCCCCGTCCATGCGGACCGGGGGGATGTGTACGGTATCATAGAACGGGCGTTGACGCCTCTTGAAAAAACTTATTCGACGATCTTGACGTTCAGATTGTGTTTGGCGAAAACCGTTGCCAGTTCCTTCTTCGCTTCTTCGGCGTCGGGGCCGTGAACGTGAAGCTCGTAAGATTGTCCTCCGACAAGCGTCGTGAACAGCCCGAGAATGCTTTTGACATCAATATACTTATTTTCGGCTTGAAGCACGATCGAAGAACGGAATTTGTTTGCGGTTTGAGACAATTCCACAATTGCTGCATTATTGGACATGGAAATCCCTCCAAATGTTAGGGTGGTCAATTTCTCCCCTCATCATACCCTTTTCCAGGCTGCGCATGCAAGAGGGAAAACGCTTTATTTCAGAGAATCCGGGTTTAGTCCGGCCAGTTCGGGCAGGACAAACAGTCCGTCCTTGCGGACGAGCACATCGTCGAAATACACTTCGCCTCCGCCGTATTCGGGCCGCTGGATGAGGACGAGATCCCAGTGAATGGAGGAGCGGTTGCCGTTGTCGCATTCCTCGTACGCCTGCCCCGGCGTCAAATGCAAGCTTCCCGCGATTTTTTCGTCGAACAGCGTGTCTTTCATCGGATGCAGGATGTACGGGTTGAAGCCGAGGCTGAACTCGCCGATATAACGGGCGCCTTCGTCGCTGTCCAGCACCGCGTTGAGGCGATCCGTATCATTGGCCGTCGCCTTGACGATCTTCCCGTTTTCGAAGGTAAACGAAATCTGCTCGAAAACGAAGCCGTTGTATACGCTTGGCGTATTGTACGTAATCGTGCCGTTCACGGAATCGCGCACCGGGCAGGAGAAGACCTCGCCGTCGGGAATGTTGCGCTTGCCGGAGCATTTTTTGGCGCCGATGCCTTTGATGGAAAACGACAGATCCGTGCCGGGGCCGGTGATGCGGACTTTGTCGGTGCGGACCATCAGGTCGTAGAGCGGGTCCATGGCCCGGTCCATTTTGGCATAATCCAGATTGCAGACGTTAAAATAAAAGTCTTCGAACGCTTCCGTGCTCATATTGGCCGACTGGGCCATGGAGGCGTTCGGATAACGCAAAATGACCCAATTCGTTCGTTTGACCCGCTGTTCCATATGTACGGGGTGACGGTAAATTTGGTCGTACAGCTTCATGTTGTCGGCCGGCACGTCCGCCAGTTCGCTTGCGTTCTCGCCGGCGCGGATGCCGATGTACCCCTGCATCCGCTTCATGCGCTCAAGATCGTAGGCGGCCCATTCCTCTAGCTGCTCTCGGGTCGCATGCCGCAGCAGCGTCCGGGTAACGGACCGGTCTTCGATTTCGACGAAAGGCCTGCCGCCGCGCTTGGCAACCTCTTCGATCAGGCACTTGACCAGCTCCCGCTCGGAGCCGATCATCTCGATCAGCACATTGTCTCCCGGCTGCACATTGATGGAATATCCGACCAGATTGGCCGCGAGTTGGGCGATACGCGGATCCCGCATACCCGTCTCTCCCCCTTTGGAATGAAATCACATGCCTATTTTACCACTGTCCGCGTCCAACCGGAAATTCGTCACGGACGTACGCTTCTCGGTATATACCTTCCCGTTCCACGTATAACGGATCACCGATTCTTCCGCCATCTCGCGGGGAAACCAGGTGCGGCTGTCCGCCGTCCAACGGCATACGGTCGAAACCTTAAGCGTCGGCAGCACCTTTGCCAGAACGGCGTCCGCTTCCGACAATTTCCGTTCCGCCAGCATCAGCCGCCGATCGTCCGCCGTGCCCGTTCGCGCCAAAACCCGCTTCGCTTCTTGGGTTTCCGCGCGAACGGAAGCCATTTTCATCCGAATCGTCTCCTTGATTCGCTCGGCTGCGGCTTCCGGCCGAACCGTCACCTTCAGCACGATATCGCCTCTCTCCGCAGGTTCGTAGGCGATGGAACCGGCATGCGCCTGAACCGCCTTCAGCAGCGAAAACGGATCGTTCGGCCCGGCGGCATTCGGCTTTCGCCCGTGCTCCCATTCCAGGGCCAAAGGCTTGTGATCCGCCACTTTTCCCCGGAAAGCCGCTTTCTCCGCCACGTTCCCGTTCGGGTCGTATAAAGCCACCTCGCCATCAAACTTAAACCGGTCATAGCCCGAAAGCGCCGAAGCGGACCTGGCGAACGCCTGCTCGGCGGACAGCCGCTCCCACTTCACGGCGCACCCCGGCAATGCCAAAGCGGCCGCCAGCCACCCGCATACCGCGCCGGCCGCAAGCCGCCCGATTCCCGTTCGGCGCCGGTTTCCGAACCGTTTGCCCGTTATTCGCTTCATGTGGACCCATCTCCCCGCTTCTTTTCCCCCTATCGTATCCCGTTGGGGCGGGCTTATTCGGCATCATGCAACAAAAAAAGCCGGCGGGCACGCTCCCGCCGACCCGTTCGCGGCGAGCGGGGCGATGTCCAAGCCGGCCGGTCAACCGACGGCCACGCTGTTGCGGCCTTTGCGTTTGGCCACATACAGCGCCATATCCGCCCGGTAAAACAGGGACTCGACGCTGATCCGCCCGTCGTTTTTCGTCCACTGCGACACGCCGCACGATACGGTTACTTTCGGGTCCGTTTCTTCCTCCACCTGCTTCCGGATCCGTTCCGCGATGCGCAACGCCTGCTCCAAACCGAGCTGGGGCAAATAAATCGCGAGTTCTTCGCCGCCCCAGCGGGCCGCGATATCCGAATCCCGGATCGCCGACCGGACAATGCCGCTGACCTGCATCAAAATGGCATCCCCCACCTGATGCCCGAACGTATCGTTGATTTTCTTGAAGTGGTCGATGTCAAGCAAAATAAGGGCCCCCGAGCCGTCCCTCAGCTGCCGGCGCTGAATCCGTTCGTTCAGGTAATGGCGCGCAAACAGGCCGGTGAGATTGTCGGTAATGACCATGCGCCGCAGTTCGGCGTGCAGCGTAGCGTTGGAGACAGCCAGCCCAAGATGGGCGGCGAGAACCTGAAGCAGCTTGTAGTTATCGTAGGAGAAATGGTTGGGCTGACGATGGGCGACCAGAACCGCACCGATAACGTCTCCGTTGATGAGAAGCGGCGAAGCGATCAGCGACCTTGAGCGCGTTTCGTCCATAATGCGCGAACGGACGGGCGAAGCATGGCGATAGTCGGAAAGGATGATCGGCTCTTTGGTGGACAGCATGACGCCGCAAAAGCCGTAATCCGCGGCAAAAGCTTCGGCGGTCATCTCCGGAACGTTGGAGGCGATGACGGTAAAACGGGTCTTGAAGGAATCCAGTTGCAGAATAAAGCAGCAATCCGCCTTGAATATGTCGAGCAATTCCTGGGTCGCAAACGCCATCGTCTCTTTCAGCCTCAAGCTGCTGTTCAGCCGCTGCGTCAGCTTGTTGATGAGCCTCAACTCTCCGACGAGCGCATTGGCCTGCTCATGGAGCTTCGCCTTTTCGAACGCGGTTCCGGCCCCGCTGGTCAGCATGGCGACAAAACGCTTGTCGGCGTCGTCAAATTCTTCTTCCGGCACGTTCAAAAGCAAAATGCCGTACACGCCCTGCTTGCCCGCAAGCGGCAGCGCGATCCGCCGGTTCTTCCCGTCGGACTCCTCGCGCATTTCCCCGTCCACAAAGGCCTTCCAGCATATATCCATTTCCTGCCGGAAGGCAAGCGGCTTGACTTTCTCGTTCGTGCTGCTGTAATCCTGGGACAAAAACAAGTCCGTCCGGCAGAACGGATAGACCTGCTCGAGTATGCCCAGCACTTCCGACAGCACATGCTCGACATCGATGCGGTCGTTCAGCCTCCGTATCGCGTCGAACAGCAGAATGCTCCTTCGTTCTTCCTTGCCGGCCAATTCCCTGGAACGAACGTAGTCGCCGATCAGCAGCAGCTCGAACTGCCGGTAAAAGCAGCTTCGCAAATGAAGCGCGGCCGCCTGCAGCAGCTTCAGTTCCCCCGCCTGCGCTTGCCCCGCCGGCATCAGGCAGACCAGCACGCCGAGAAGCAGGCCGGAATTCCGGGTGAAGAGCGGAACCGCCAACGTATCGTACGGCTTGAAAGCGGCAAACGCGTGCTCTTCGCTGCGAATCAGCGCCGGCCGGCACGATTGCAGCGCGGCGCTGGCCGCCGTCGTCCCGATCGCCTTCGCGTTCCAGTCCGGCGGAAACAAGCCCGGCCCTTCGGCGCTGTGCGCGGCCGCCGTCCCGTCGGGATGAAGCAGCGCGATCGGGCAACCCGCCAGCCAAGGGAATTCTTCACCCTCCTCCAGCCAATCCGCAAAGCTTTCGGCAAGCAAGGAATGGATGTAGGGCAGATCCGCCTCCGAAAGGTCCTGGTTTCGTATCCATGTCGTGATGTCGTTGGGAGTGCGGGATGGGCGAACGTCATCTGCATCAAGCCGGTTATGGCCGCGATATTCGTCATCCTTTCCCATCCGCGCAAACCTCCTTACCGTCCGCTCCTTGTTTTCACATATACTCACTATACAATGAATACAGGAATTTTGCACTATATTAAACCCAAAATAAAGGGACTTACGGCATGAATTCGCGGCGGTGAAAGAATGTTTTTGCGGAAACGCTTTCACCCTTCCGTCCACTTGACACGCTCCCATGACCTCTTATAGAATTTATAGTTGAATATTGGGGAAGGTTTGTGGTCACCCTCTCGGACAATCCGCCGACGGGCAGCGGCTGAATTTTTCTCGTCGGAATCGAAATCAACATGTGTTTCGATATGGAAACATCCGGCGCAACGGCACCCATTTTTCAAAAAAATTTTTTTTGGAAAAAGGAGCTTGCATCCATGTCACGTTACACTGGACCCAAGTTTAAATTGAGCCGTCGTCTTGGCATTTCCCTGAGCGGAACGGGCAAAGAACTGAAACGCGCGTTTCCTCCGGGACAACACGGCGCAAGCCAACGCCGCAAGCTGAGCGGCTACGGCGTACAGCTTCAAGAGAAACAAAAGCTTCGCCACATGTATGGCCTGAACGAACGTCAATTCCGCAACCTGTTCGAGCGCGCTTCGAAGCTGAAAGGTAAAGCCGGCGAAAACTTCATGATCCTGCTGGAAAGCCGCCTGGACAACCTCGTGTACCGTCTTGGCTGGGCTAACTCCCGCTACGGCGCCCGTCAGCTCGTGTCGCACGGTCACGTTACGGTAAACGGCCGCAAGGTCGATATCCCCTCCTACACGGTTCAAGTAGGCGATGTTATCGGTCTTCGCGAACGCAGCCGCGGCTTGAAAACGATCAAGGAAGCGCTGGAAGGACGTCATCACCTGCCGGGCTATCTCGATTTCAACGCCAACACGATGGAAGGCAAGTACGTTCGTTTGCCTTCCCGCGACGAGCTGTCCCAAGACATCGACGAACAACAAATCGTCGAGTTCTACAGCCGTTAAGGCTCTGCAAAAAAACCTTGCCGGTTTCGGCAAGGTTTTTTTGTTCTGCCGCCGGACCGCTTGTTTGGCTTGCGGCCTGGGCGCGGTTTACGGTTCCGCTTTGACGTCGGGCTTCGGCGCAGCCCGCGAATCGCCCGGCGAAAGCTGCGGCGCCGGAGGAATGATTTTGCCCGTCAGCCCTTTCACCAGCCGGTCGAGGTCGATCCCGGATACGCTTTTGAGCATTTCGGGCGCTGTCGCCATAAGCGACGTCACATAGTTGCTCACCCTCGCAGCGCCCTCGCCATGACCGGTATCGACGACGGTCAGCTTGTCGATCGAAGCGATCGGCTCCGCCACCTTGCCCGCCAGCTCCGGCAACATTTTCGCAATAATATCGAGCACGGCCGCTTCGCCGAATTTTTCGAACGCTTCGGCCAGCTTCTCTTTCGCTTCCGCCTCGGCCAAACCGCGCAGCCGGATGACTTCCGCTTCGGCCGCCCCTTTGGCCCGCTCGGCTTCGGCTTCCGCCAAGCCGTTCAGCCGCTTCAGCTCGGCGTTCGCCTTCGCTTCCGCCTCGATGCGGTATTGCAGCGCGTCCGCTTCGTAAATCCGTTTCGCCTTCTCGGCTTCCGCCGCTTGCACGACCGCATAGCGGTCGGCATCGGCTTTTTTCTTCACTTCCGCGTCATACTGCTTCTCGCGGCGTAGGATTTCCTTCGCTTCGAGATCGATTTCCCGCTCCTTGCGGACCAGTTCGACCTTCATCTGCTCCTCGACCACGCTCTGCTTCGAACGGGCTTCCTGAATGGCGTAGGCCTGATCGGCCTCCGCTTTGGCCTGGTCCTGCTCCTTCTTGAAGGAAGCGATTTTCAGTTCCTTCTCCTTCGTCGCTTCGGCGATGTTCGTATCCCGCAGCAGCTCCGCCTTCTGGCCCTCTTCTTCGGCGCGCGCCTTCTGGATTCGCGCGTCGCGGATCGCCTCGGCTTCGGCGACTTCGGCATCCCGCTTGACCGCCGCGATCCGCGGCTTTCCGAGCGCTTCCAGATACCCGTGCTTGTCGCGGACATCCTTGATCGTGAACGAAACGATCTGCAGGCCCATCTTCTTCAGATCCTTGGCCGCAACGGCCTGGACCTCCTGGGCGAACTTGTCGCGGTTGCGGTACACTTCCTCCACCGTCATCATGCCGAGTATCGCCCGCAGATGCCCTTCCAGCACTTCCTGCGCCTCGCCTTTGAGCGCTTCCGTCGGCTTGCCCATGAACTGCTCGGCCGCAGTCGCCACGTCCTCCACGGAGCCGCCGATCTTGATGATCGCCACCGCGTCGGTCATGACGGGCACGCCTTGTTCCGTATACACTTCGGGAGTCGTGACATCCAGCTTGTGCGACAGCAAGGACAAAAACTGCGCCTGCTGGAAAATCGGTAAAATAAAGGCGCCTCCGCCGCGGACGATCTTGATGCGGCGTCCGGAATCGTCCACGGTCACATTTTTATTGCCGAGAAACGAGCCCGTCACGATCATGGCCTCATCCGGCGAAACCGTTTTGTATCTCGCCCAGAAGGCAAGGCCGAGCGCAACGAGCACCGCCACGACAATCAACGGTATGTACAGATAATCCGGAATCCCCATTTGGTTACCCCTTTCCACCATGAAAATCGGGCATCAGTCCAACTTGGCCACGTACAGCGTTCCTTCCTTGACTTCGACGACGACAACCGGCGTCCCTGCCGGCACCGCTTCCCCTTCGAAGCTGGCCGCGATATGGTTCGCGTTGCCCGCCCCCACCCGAACGAGCACCTCGCCGTAGCCGCCTTCCGGAATGGCGGTCAGCACCTCCGCGCGTTTTCCGGCCAGGTCTTGCATGGAATACCCCAACGAATTCTCGCTGTTTTTCATCGGGCGAACGTAGACGAAATAGATGCCCGCGCTCACCAGAGCCGCAATGCAGAAGGCCAAGGCATACACTCCGGGCGCAGGAAGGGACGAATAGCGCGCCAGCAGCAGCCCCGAACCGCCAAAAACGGTTATGCCCCCGGCCAGAACGACGGGTTGGAAGACATGATGCGCATCGATCGACAGCCATTCGAACATTCCGTCCACTGCCGCGTCCAGCGCGTCGCCCAATATAAGCGTGACGGCCGCAAGCAGCGCGCCGAACGCCAGGCAGCACCCGAACACGATTTCCATGGACTCGCTCCTTTCTTTCCGATTCCTTATCCCTTCCGATAAATAATACGCGCCGCTGTCATCAAAAGTTTCTAAAAAATCGGCAAATTTCGAAAACGCTTCCGCTACCTGGGGACGCAGGACCGCCCCTGCCGGCGGTTGGACATGCCTGCGTCCTTCGTCCGCCGCCCGGCCCGGGATCCGCGGCCTCCTCCCGTTCCCGCTCGGTGTCCGGCCGCGGTGCTTAACCGCCATGTAGTCCGTCCAGTACCCTACGCCTCCGTCCGCAGAAAAAAAGGACAGGCCCGAACGGTCGCCCGTCCCGCCTGTCTGTTTGCCGGTCTGCCGGCTCCGATGCCCGGCGCAAACCTTCGCTTTTCCTGCTTACCTTTGCCCAAAGCGCATCCTTAACGCAGCACAATCCGCTTGAATTTCCGCTTGCCGACCTGCACGATGTCGCCGTCCTGCGGCGCCACATCCGCGTTCGGGTCGGTCAGCTTCTCCTCGTTCCAGCGCACCGCTCCCTGCTGGATGCTCCGCCGGGCCTCGCTGGCCGAGGATTGAAGGCCGATCAAGGTCAGAAGCTTGGCCAGCCGGATCGAGCCGTCCGTCAGCTCCGAGGCGGGAAGCTCGAACGTTTCGATGTCTTCGGGAAGCGCCCGCTGCTGGAAGACGGTGACAAAATGCGCTTCCGCCGCCGCTGCCGCTTCTTCCCCGTGATACATCCGGACAAGCGTCCGGGCAAGGCGCATCTTCGCGTCGCGCGGATGCACGCTTCCGTCGTCGAGACCCGCCCGCAACGCCGCAAGCTCCTCGTTCGTCAAATCGGTAGCCAGCTCGAAATATTTGATCATCAGTTTGTCCGGCACGCTCATCGCTTTGCCGTAAATTTCGTTCGGTTCTTCATCGATGCCGATATAATTGCCGAGGCTTTTGCTCATTTTGTTGACGCCGTCGAGCCCTTCGAGCAGCGGCAGCATGATCGCGGCCTGCGCCGGTTTGCCGTATTCCTTCTGCAGCGTTCTGCCCATCAGCAGATTGAATTTCTGGTCGGTGCCGCCCAGTTCGATGTCGGTCTCCAGCGCGACGGAGTCATATCCCTGCATTAATGGATAGAAAAATTCATGCACGCTGATCGGCTGTCCGGCCTGAAACCGCTTCGTAAAGTCGTCGCGCTCCAGCAGGCGGGCCACCGTCAGCTTGGACGCCAACTGGATGACATCCGCAAACTTGAGCGGCGACAGCCAGGCGGAATTGTAGTACACCTTCGTCTTGGCCGGGTCCAAAATTTTGAAAATTTGCTTTTGGTACGTTTCCGCGTTCCGCTTGACGTCTTCTTCGCTCAGCTGCTTGCGCGTTTCGGATTTGCCCGTCGGGTCCCCGATTTGTCCGGTAAAGTCGCCGATCAAGAGCTGAACCTCATGCCCCAGCTCCTGAAATTGCCGCAGCTTGTGCAGCACAACCGTATGGCCGATATGGATGTCGGGCGCGGAAGGATCAAGCCCGAGCTTGATTTTCAGAGGCCGTCCGGTACGGACGGATTCGGCGATTTTGGCCGCAAGCTCGTCCTCCGGCACGATTTCCGCCGCGCCGCGACGAATGACGGCCAGCTGCCGCTCGACTTCCTGCTTTTGTTCATGGGTCAACATTCCTGTATCTTCCGCCATAGTCAGTTCCAAATCCTCCGAATTTCTTCGCAATTTCTCTCTTTATAGCACACCCTTTCGAAGGAAGTCAAACCATGTTATCTGTGCTATAATAATTCTGTTTGTTGAAGGAGGTTCCTTATGAACGAATCGAACAAGACTTCTCCTCCATCCGGACGGAGAGGCTCCGGTTGGCTGATGGCCGTGCGGATCGCGGTCTATACCGTGCTGTGGCTCATCCTGTTCGGCGTGCTTACGGGATTGGTCGCCGTCGGCGCAGTCGGGGGATATGTGGCCGCATTGGTGAAGGACGACCCGGTGCGCCCGCAGGAATTTATCGAAAAGAAAATCAACGAAAACGCGATTACCGGATTCGTGTATTTTAACGACAATACGCTGATCGGCCAGCTCCGGACCGAAGAGGACCGGCAGCCGGTGACTTACGACGAAATTCCGCAGATCGTCATCGACGCCGTCGTATCCATCGAGGACAAAGACTTTTTCAACCATAACGGCATCGATGCGAACGGCTTGCTGCGCGCGGTCAAGCAGCAGGTGCTGAACGAATCCGTGCAGACGGGCGGAAGCACGATTACCCAGCAGCTGGCGAGGCAGGTGTTTCTGACCCTCGAGCGAACGCAGACCCGCAAAGCGAAGGAAATCTTCCTTGCCCTCCGCCTCGAACGGTTCCTCAGCAAAGAGGAAATCCTGACCGCTTATTTGAACAAGATTGCGTACGGCAACGGTTCGTCCGGCTATAATCTGTACGGGATTAAAGCCGCGGCGAAGGGAATTTTCGGCGTCGACCTGAAAGATCTCAATCTGGCCCAGGCGGCGTATTTGGCCGGCGTGCCGCAGCTGCCGTCCGCCTACTCCGCTTTCACCAGCAAAGGGGAATTCAACGAGACGAAATTCAAGCGCGCCGTCGCCCGGCAACGGCTCGTGCTGCAGAAGATGCTGGAAAACGGAAAAATTACGCAAGCCCAGTATGAGGAAGCGCTTAACTTCGATCTGTACGCTTCGCTCGCCAAGCCGACGCAGAAAGCCTACAACACGTACCCGTACCTGATGCTCGAAGTCGAGCGGCAGGCCGCGCAGCTTCTCGTTCTGCAGCAAAATCCGGGACTGACCCAGGAGGATCTGAAAAAAGAGGAGTACGTTCCGCTCGTCGAACAGGCGCGCGAGCAGCTTCTGCGCGGCGGCTACAAAATCACAACCACGATCGACAAAAAAGTCTACGATCTGATGCACGAAATCGCCGAAAACCCGGACAATTTCTCGCCGGACGATCCGACCAAGGGCGTCGAGCAGATCGCCTCCGTCATGATCGACCATAAGACGGGCGCCATCCTCGGGATGATCGAAGGCCGCGATTTCCACATCGAACAGCTGAACTTCGCGACCCAGATGCTCAGACAGCCCGGCTCGGCGATGAAGCCGATCGCCGCTTACCTGCCGGCGATCGACAAAGGGCTGATCCAGCCCGCGAGCGTGCTGGACGATTCGCCGATCATCCTGAACAACGGCAGCGGCGGAGCCAAGCATATTCCGAAAAACTCGAACAATTCCTACACGGGACTTGTGACGGCGCGGACGGCGCTCAACAAATCGCTTAATATTCCGGCGCTCAAAATCTTCCTCGAGAAGCTGACGATTCCGGAAGCGTGGGCGTTCGCCCGCAAGCTGGGCATCACTTCGCTCGTGGAGGAAGACAACTATGCGCAAACGGGCGTCATCGGCGGCCTCAAGTACGGCGTCTCCGTCGAAGAGCTGACGAACGCCTATGCCGCCATCGCCAACAAGGGCGTATTCAACGACGCGTACCTGATCGAGAAAATCACCGATTCGGAAGGCAACGTCGTTTACGAGCACAAGCCGAACCCGAAGCGCGTCGTTTCCGAACAGTCCGCCTATCTGATGACGGATATGCTCCGGACCGTCATAACCAACGGCACGGCGACCTCGATCAAATCGCAATTCAAAAATTACGGAAAAATCCCGGTCGCCGGCAAAACGGGCACGACGCAAAACTATGCGGACGTCTGGTTCGAAGGCTATACGCCCGACATTACGCTGGGCGTGTGGGCCGGCTACGAAAAATCGACCCATACGCTGTCGACGGCCGGACGCGCCCGGGCGCGGGAAATATGGGCGAAAATCATGAACGCCGTCACCGAAGCAAGACCCGATCTGTTCCCGACGAAGCAATTCGAGCGGCCAAGCGGCATCGTGACGATGACCGTATCGAGCGTCAGCGGCAAGCTGCCGACCGATTTGACCCGGCAGGCCGGTCTGCTTACAACGGATATTTTCAACAAAAAGTTCATTCCGACCGAATCGGACGACGCTTTGGTCCGCGTGAAATACATTACGTACAACGGCGTGAACTATTTGCCGCATGACGAAACGCCGCCCGATTTGCTCCGGGAAGCGATCATGATCAAGCGCGAGAAGCCGATCGACCAGCTGATCGAGGAGCTTCAGGCGGCGCTGCCGAAGGTGTCGGCGTCAAGCCGCAAGTCGCTGTCGTATTATTTGCCGAAGGACGCCAAGGACAGCGCGCCGTCCAAGAAGGACCCGCGCGTGGACGACGGAAGCGTCCCTTCCCCTCCTTCCAACGTGGCGGCGGAGACGGTCAGCGCAGGCAAGGTCCGGATTACGTTTACGCCCAGCCCGCAGGCCGATGTGGCCGGTTACCGCCTCTATCGTTCCGTGAACGGCGGGCCGTTCCAGAAAGTCGAGAATTCGGTGTTTGCCGGCGACGAGCCCCGATTCACCAACTACATTTCTTCCGGCAACGCCTATCGATACTACGTTACGGCGGTCGATGTCGCCGGCAAGGAGTCCGGGCGCAGCGCGATCGCCAGCGTAGGAGACGACAAGGAGCCCGACCCGGTCGATCCGGCGCTTCCGCCGGAGGACGGCAATCCGCAGAACGGCGGCGGCGCTCCGGGCGGCGAAGGCGGAACCGTCCCCGATACGCCGGACAGCGGGAATCCGCAGGCCGCGCCCGGTGCGCCGACAGGGCTGCAGGGGCAAGCCTCCGACGCCGGATTGGCGCTGAAGTGGAATCCGAATCCGGACGCGGATGCCGTAACCAAATACGAAGTCTGGTACAGCGCTTCGCAAAACGGCCGTTACAAGCTGCTCGGTTCGACTTCTTCGGCCGGCTACGAAGCGCCCGGGCCAGCAAGCGCGGGCTGGTACCGGGTGACGGCCGTCAACAAAGCGGGATCGTCCGAACCGTCCGCGCCCGTGGAAATCCGGACCAACTGACAACGGCGCAAGGCCGAAAAAAAGGTGTCGCCGCATGGTTTTCGAACCTGCGGGACACCTTTTTCGTCGGCTCGGAATGGTTGCCGCTTAATCCTCGATGGTCGACAAATCCCCCGTCGGCAGGTTAAGCTCCCAAGCTTTCAGCACGCGGCGCATGATTTTGCCGCTGCGCGTCTTCGGCAGCTTGTCGCGGAACTCGATCTCCCGCGGGGCCGCATGCGCGGACAGGCCTTCCTTCACGAACTTGGCGATTTCCGCTTTCAACTCGTCCGAAGGCGTATAGCCTTCCCGAAGCGAGATGAACGCCTTGATAATTTCCCCGCGCAGCGGGTCCGGCTTACCGATGACGCCCGCTTCCGCCACAGCCGGATGCTCGACGAGCTTGCTCTCCACTTCGAAAGGACCGACCCGCTCGCCGGACGTGTTGATCACGTCGTCGACCCGTCCTTGGAACCAGAAGTAGCCTTCATCGTCCACATAAGCGGAATCGCCGGAAACATACCAGCCCGGAAAACGGAAATACTCTTCGTACTTCGCCGGGTTGTTCCACACTTTGCGCATCATGGAAGGCCACGGCGTTTGAATGGCGAGATTGCCCATCCGGAAAGGAGGCAGCTCGTTGCCGCGGTCGTCGAGAATGGCCGCGCGCACGCCGGGAATCGGCTTGCCCATCGAGCCCGGCTTGATTTCCATGCACGGGTAGTTGCAAATCATATGGGCGCCCGTCTCCGTCATCCACCACGTATCGTGAATGCGCTGGCCGTACGTCTTCAGTCCCCAGCGGACGACCTCGGGATTCAGCGGTTCGCCGACGCTCAGCACGTGGCGCAGGCTGGACAAGTCGAAACCTTTGGCGACGTCCTCCCCCGCTCCCATCAGCATCCGGAACGCGGTCGGCGCGCTGTACCAGACGGTTACTTTGTATTTTTCGATGGTCGAATACCAATCCTGCGGACTGAACCTTCCGCCGCGGACCACATTGGTCGCGCCGTTCAGCCACGGGGCGAACACCCCGTAGGACGTTCCGGTCACCCAGCCGGGGTCGGCCGTGCACCAGTAGATGTCGTCTTCCCGCAGGTCAAGCACGATTCGGCCGGTATAATAATGTTGGATCATGGCGTTCTGCACGTGATAAATGCCTTTCGGCTTGCCCGTCGAGCCCGACGTGTAGTGGAGGATCAGACCGTCCTCCCTTCCCAGCCACTCGATTTCCGCTTCCTCGGAGGCCGCGTCCATCGCTTTCCGGTAATCGACGATGCCGCCGCCTTCCTCCACGTCTTCCCCGAACACGATCAAGTGCTTCAGGTCGGGAAGCTCGGAGCGGTTGACGCGGTGCAGAAGGCTCGACGTCGTGACGATCGCGGCCGCCCCGCTGTCCTGCAGCCGGTCCTTGACGGCCGACTCCATGAAGGCCTCGAACAGCGGTCCGACGACCGCGCCGATCTTCAAGGCGCCGATCAAGCTGAAATACAGCTCCGGCGAGCGCGGCATAAAGATGAACACCCGGTCTCCCTTGCCGATTCCCAGACCCCGAAGAACGTTCGCAAAGCGGTTGGACGCTTTCATCAGGTCGGAGAACGTGTACTTCTCGTCCCGCGAGCTGTCGCTGTAGTACAAGGCGATCTTGTCGCCTTTGCCATCCAGCACATGACGGTCGATCAATTCATAGGCCATGTTGACTTTCCCGGTTGTCGCCCATGAGAACCGTTGCTCGATGTCTTCCCAGCGGAAGTTCCGCACCGCCTGTTCATACGAACCGAGGTTGGACACCTTGGCCGTAACGGCAAGCTTCTCATTGTGCTGCAGGGTCATTGCCATCACCATCCCGTTCGAATACGAATACAAGCATTCCAAGGAATGCGCTTACAACAGGACGTCTTCGACGCGCCATTGACATTATAACACAACTATTCGCATTTCGTCACAATCTCGACACAATAAAAGCGTTTTCCTGGAAAGCGGTCTCCAACTCTTACGGGGTTTGGTGTATAATGACAGCATTCAAGGAGTGAAGGCCATGGAGCACCACAAGCGGTACTGCAGCCACACCCTCGCCGGCAAAAACGGCCCCATTCATGTCGAGGGCCCCGTTCCGCCGGAACAGCTTCGCCGTTATCGACTGCATCCGAAGCTGGACGCGTTTCGCCGTCCGGACGAGCAGCATGCGGCGCTCATCGAAATCGCCGGCCTCCCGGAAGGCAGAATTATCGTGGCCAGAGAAGGCGAGACCATCGTCGGCTACGTGACGTTCCACTACCCCGACGAGCTGGAAACCTGGTCGCAAGGAGGAATGGACGACCTGATCGAGCTGGGCGCCATCGAGGTGGCCGACGAATACCGTTCGCTTGGTCTCGGCAAAGCGCTGCTCGCAACGGCGTTTGAAGACGGGCAACTGGACAATGCCATCGTCTATACGACGGAATATTACTGGCACTGGGACCTGGAAGGCAGCAAATTAAACGTGTGGGAATACCGGGCCATGATGGAAAAGCTGATGAAGTCGGTCGGCATGGTCTGGTTCGCGACGGACGATCCGGAGATTTGCGCGCATCCCGCCAACTGCCTAATGGTTCGGGTCGGAAAGGACGTGCCGCTGTCTTCGGTGGAAAAATTCGACCGCATCCGGTTCAGGCAGCGGTTTATGTACTGAACTTGTGCGAAAGGAAGCGATGCAGTTGACTTCTCCGACTTCCGGCGCGCTGTGGATCGACTGCTCCGCCGCCGCAGGCTACCGGTTGCGCGAAGATCATCCCTTCCATCCGGTCCGGCTTCAATTGACGGAGGAGCTGCTTGCGGCCTGCGGCGCCTTGACCCCGGAACAGAAGGCTGTCCCTCAAGCCTCCGGGTGGGAAGAAGCGCTCGATTGGGTCCATCGCGCCGATTATGTGCAAGCGGTAAAAAAGCTGAGCGCGCCCCTTCCCGCCCGGGATGCCGTCGAACTGGCGGCCGGTTACGGGCTGGAAACCGACGGGGATACGCCTTTTTTTCCCGGCATGCACGAAGCCTCGGCCGCCGTCGTTCAAGGCACCGTCGCGGCTGCCGAAGCGGTCATGACCGGCCGGGCGCAGCATGCGCTTCACCTGGGGGGCGGACTGCACCATGCGCTGCCCGGCCGGGCGTCGGGCTTTTGCGTGTATAACGACGCGGCCGCAGCCATCGCCTGGATCCAGCGCAAATACGGTGCCCGAGTGCTGTACGTGGACACGGACGTCCATCACGGCGACGGCGTCCAGTGGTGCTTTTACGCCGATCCGGACGTCTTCACGCTCTCCATTCACGAAACGGGAAAATACCTGTTCCCCGGCACCGGATTTGCGCACGAACGCGGCATGCAGTCCGGCTACGGCGCGTGCCTGAACGTGCCGGTCGAACCGTATACGGAGGACGATTCGTGGCTGTGCAGCTTCTCCGCCGCGTTGGAAAAGGCCGCCGAGGCGTTCAGGCCCGACGTCATCGTCAGCCAGCACGGCTGCGACGCGCACGCGCTTGATCCCCTCTCGCACGTTCACTGCAGCATGCGGATCTACCGGGAGATGCCCCGCATGATCCACCGGATCGCCCACGAATGGGCGGGAGGACGCTGGGTGGCGCTCGGAGGCGGCGGCTACGACCACTTCCGCGTCGTTCCCCGCGCCTGGGGATTGCTGTGGCTGGAGATGAGCGGCCATCCCCTTCTTCGGACGATTGACGGATCGCCGTCCGGGGCGGCGCTGCCCGACTTATGGCTGCAGAAGCCGGAGCGGCAGGCGCCGGACAACATGCCCCGCACCTGGCTGGACGATACGTCCGCATGGACGCCGATGCCCAGGCGCGCCGAAATCGAAGCCAAAAACCGCGAGGTGCTGGAGCTTGCGCTTCAGCACCTCGCTTAACCGGCCGATCGGCCGGTTACAGCCTTTGCACGATGGCGTTCACGATGGCATAGGAGCGTGCCGCCGCTTCCACGGTAAATTCCGCGAAATTGACGTGCGCCGAACCGTCGGCTTTGTCGGACATGGAACGGATAATGACGTGCGGCACCCCGTTCATGGCGCAAACCTGGGCGACGGCCGCTCCCTCCATCTCCGTGCAGGCGCCTCCAAATTCCTCGTAAAGCCGCCTTACGGCCTCGCGGTGGGCGATAAACTGGTCGCCGGACAAAATTTTGCCCGTTTTGCAGCGCCCCGGATACAAGCGCTCCCCGGCCTCAACCGCAAGCCGGACCAGCGTCTCGTCCGCTTTCCATTCCGATACCTCTTGATAAGGAATGACGCCGCGCTTAAAGCCCAGCGCCGTTACGTCGAAGTCGTGCTGGACGCTGCTCGTCGAAACGACGATATCGCCGATCTCAAGTCCGGGGTCCACCGCTCCCGCAACCCCCGTGAAAATAATTTTCTCGGCCAGAAAGCGATCGATCAGCACCTGCGTGCAGACGGCCGCATTCACTTTGCCGACTCCGGATTTGCATACGGCCACTTTCCGGTCGTGCAAAGAGCCCACCACGTATTCGATGCCGGAACGGTTCATCTTCACCACATCCTGCATCCCGCCAAGCAGCAAATCGATTTCTTCCTGCATCGCGCCGATAATTCCGATCACGCGCTTTCATCTCCTTCTGCATCGGGTTATTCAGATAAAGAAACCCCGCCGGGGCAACCGTTTCCCGAGCGGGGCAAGGCGTATGGAAGCTGGTCGACGCCTTAGGGGCGCGCGCCGACCGATTGGCGCACGATCAATTCGTGCGGCAGCACGACTCGCGCCTGTTCCACCGTTTCCTTTTTCATCAGCTTCGTCAGCAAACGCATCGACACCGCACCGATGTCGTACATCGGCTGCGCCACCGTCGTGAGCTGCGGGCGAACCATCGAGGCCATGCGAATATTGTCGACGCTGATCACCGAAATATCGTCCGGCACCTTCAGGCCTGCGTCCTGAATGCTGTGAATCGCACCGATCGCCATTTCGTCGGTTGCCGCGAAGACCGCGGTAGGCCGCTCCGGCAGCCCAAGGAAATACTGCATCGCTTCGATGCCCGACTCGTATTTGTAGTTGCCTACGCGCACGTACGCTTCGTCGACCGCAAGCCCCGCCTGCTCCAGCGCCCGCTTGTAGCCTTGATAACGAGCGTAGCCGTTCGCCGGATCCTGAAGGGTGCCGCTGATCATCGCGATCCGCCGGTGTCCTTCGGAAATCAGCTTGTTCACCGCATCGAACGCGGCCGCTTCATGGTCGATATCGACGGAAGGCATCGTGCCCTTCTCGTCGGTCGTGGCGCAGAGCACGATCGGCACGTTGGACGTGCTGAACGCCTGCAGATGCTCGTCGGTCACCGCGCCGCCCATGAACAGCAGGCCGTCCACCTGCTTCTCCAAAAGCGTGTTGATGACGCGGATTTCCTTCTCTTTGCGCTTGTCCGCGTTGCAGAGAATGATATTGTAGTGGTACATGTTCGCGATGTCTTCGATGCCGCGCGCCACTTCGGCGAAGATGGCGTTGGCGATGTCGGGAATGACCACCCCGACCGTCGTCGTCTTCTTGCTCGCAAGCCCACGGGCGACGGCGTTGGGGCGATAACCGAGCCGTTCGATTGCTTCGTATACTTTTTTGCGCGTCTGAGGTTTTACGTTCGGATTGTTGTTTACGACACGGGAAACCGTCGCCATCGACACGCCGGCTTCTCGAGCCACGTCATAAATGGTTACCGTCACAGTCCTCGCTCCAATGTTCATGTACAGCCGCGAAAACGGCCTGTCCATGGGATATTAAGGTAATGATACGACAAATTTGCCGATTCCGCAATGTATCGCGATCGGCCGACAGCCAAAATCCGACTCCGGCCGGGCGGTCAGCCGGCTTTCGGTTCGCCCAGGCGCTCGCGGAAAAAGTCGTACGTAATCCGCCAGTGCGATTCGTCCCAGACCGCCTTGCCGTCCCGCACCAGAATGACCTGCGGAGACTTGTGCGTGACGCCGAGCGATTCCGCAATCGCATTGCTGACGGGCCGCTCCTCGATCACGTGAACGATCGCGTAATCGACCGCATCCGTTCCGGCGTCCGCCGTATAGTTCAGCCATTCCTCATGCGCGCCGGCGCTGACCGAACATTGCGTGCTGTGCTTGAAAACGAGAAGAGGCTTGTCCTTCGAGCCGCGAAGGGCGTCTTCCCAATCCTCGAGCGTCATTAAACGCCGTATCCGAGCCATCGTCGATGCCTCCTTGAAAATATTGCTCTTCGTTTTCATGGTAACAGAAAAGCGTTTTTTTCGCAAAAAAACGGGGCCTTCCGCCCCGTTGTCCGCCTTCAGCATATATATTGCGCGCTCAATTGCGACAAGCGGCCGTTCAATTCCGCTTTCCACGCCTCGTCCCCGATTTTGGAAGCGATCAGCAGCAGATCGAGCAGTTCGTTCATGCGCTCTTCCGTCTGCCTGGCGACGGCGCCGGCCTGCATCGGCTGCTTCCGGATTCTTAAGTCGACCAGCACCTTCGCCCACTCGTGCCGCTCTTCAAAAGCGATCGTCTGCAAGGGGGGATCCGATCCGAGCTCGCCGACGAGCCGGCCGAGTTCCGCCCTGACGCCCGGAAACACTTCGTTGCGGCCGCAGACGGCGCAGGTATAGACCGGCACGTTGGCGATGCTGGCCTTGCGCGCATGAATGACGGTGCGCAGCGTTAAGTTCAGGACATGGCCGCAGGGACAACGCTTGGACAACGGTACACTCTCCTCAACCCTCTTGGTAATGCTCCGAAGCCTTCGGTTTCGGCTCGGCTGTCTTTTACCGTATTCGTTCCGCCGCCGCCGTTCTCCTGCCGCCGGACGGCCTGTAAATGTTGGCATGGAGTGCGGAGCGGGGCCGCTTTACGGTTAGGCTCGTTTTTGCCGGCTCGCCTTTTGCCTTTTCGCCCGCCAGAGATATCCGATATAGACGATCGCCGCGGCCGCAGCGGCGCCGATGGCGTCGTGCAGCAGGTCGCTCGGATCGGCCGTCCGTTTCGGAACGAAAGTCTGATGCCATTCGTCCGTGAGGCCGTACGCCACGCTCATCAGCACGATCAGCGCGCATCTGGGCCCGTTCATCCTGCGGAAACCGAAGCCGTAAGCGAAGCACAGCGCAAGCGCGAAGTACGCGACGTAATGCGCCGGATCGAAGCTTTCAAGCCCGGGAAAAAGCATCTGCGCCCACGGAAGCACCGTGTCCAGCTCGTCGCCCGTGCGCGAAGACAGGATGAAAATGGCCGCCATGCAGATCAGGGCGGGCAGCCAGCGCCAGTAACGGCGAATGAAAGTACGAAACGCGGACATAGCGGATAAACGCTCCTTTGCTGCGATGATTTCGGGATGAAGCCGGGAACGGATTCTGTTACAATGAGTCTGCGACATTCGCCCTAATGATGATCACGTTGCTAGACATGCCAAGGAGGTTTAACCATGACCCGGACGAAAAACGTAATCTGCCTGCTGGACGACGAATTCGAGGATCTCGAGCTCTGGTACCCCGTCTACCGGGCGCGCGAAGAAGGCGCGGAAGTGCGGTTTGCCGCTCCGGAGAAAGGACGCAAATACGTCGGCAAATACGGCGTTCCCGCCGTGTCCGACCTCTCCTACGACGAGTTGGACGCGTCCGCGGCCGACGGCCTGCTCGTGCCGGGCGGATGGGCTCCGGACAAAATCCGGCGTTCCCCGAAAGTGCTCGAGTTCGTCAGGCAAATGAACGAAGCCGGCAAGCCGATCGGCCAAATCTGTCATGCCGGTTGGGTGCTCATCTCGGCGAACATCTTGCGGGGGCGCAAAGCGACTTCGACGCCCGGCATCCGCGACGATATGGAAAACGCCGGGGCGATATGGCTGGACGAGCCGGTCGTCGTCGACGGCAATCTCGTCTCCTCGCGCCGTCCGCCGGATTTGCCCGAGTACGCCAAAGCGTTCTGCGATTTGCTGTACGGGCGCCGATGAGCCGATGAAGAAAAGGGAGGATCTTGCCGGCTTGGAAAAGCGCCGGGGATCCTCCTTTTTTACACGCCCGTTTACACGCCCGGCTTGACGTTCCCTGCCGCGAGCGCCGTTTCCGCATGGAACCGCTCCAGCCGTTCCCGGATTTCCCCGGCGGTGCGGCACTGAAACAGCTCGTTCATCAGCGCTTTGCACTCCAGCGCTTTCGTCCGCAGAAGCGTTTCCTTGACCGGCAAAATCGCCTGCGACGACAGGCTCAGCTCGTGAATGCCGAGCCCCAGCCATATCGGCATCGTCCGCACATCCCCGGCCAATTCCCCGCATACCCGAACGGGGATGCCCTTGCGGTTCGCCGCATCGCTCACCGTTCGCAGCATCCGCAGCACGGCCGGATGGAACGGCTCGTACAGATGGTTGATCTTGTCGTTCATGCGGTCGACGGCAAGCGTGAACTGGATCAAGTCGTTCGTGCCGATGCTGAAAAAAGCCACTTCCTCCGCGAGCAATTCCGCGATGGCGACCGCCGCCGGCACTTCGATCATGACCCCGGCCGGCACGTTGTCCCGAAAGACCGCTCCCTCGGCGGCAAGCTCACGGGCCGCTTCGGCCAGCAGCTCGTTTGCGGCGCGCACTTCGTCGAGCGAAGCGATCAGCGGATACATAATCTGGATGTTTCCGTGTGCCGCCGCCCGCAGAATGGCGCGAAGCTGCACCTTGAACAGGTCCTTGCGGTCGAGGCTGAACCGGATCGCCCGATAGCCGAGAAAAGGATTGTCTTCCTCGGGCATCTCGTAATAATCCAGCTGCTTGTCGCCGCCGATGTCGAGCGTCCGGATGACGAGCGGCTTGCCGGCGAGGCGTTCCGCCGCCGAGCGGTACACCTCGTACTGTTCGTCCTCCGTCGGAAACCGGCTGC
Organism: Cohnella laeviribosi DSM 21336; assembly: GCF_000378425.1. Lineage (GTDB taxonomy): Bacteria > Bacillota > Bacilli > Paenibacillales > Paenibacillaceae > Cohnella > Cohnella laeviribosi. The sequence goes on from NZ_KB899841.1 coordinate 32,952, forward strand.
GGTCCATATACAGAAATTCCGTCCGGAACAGGCCGACGCCGTCGGCGCCGCTCGCCAGCGCCGCATCCAGCTCTTTGACGGAGCTGATATTGGCCGCAAGCTCCAGCGTCACGCCGTCCGGCGTGACGGCGGGCACCGCCGCGAGCGACTGCAGCCGCTCCCTCGTTTGCAGATGCTGCTTGCGCAGCTCCGTATAGCGCTGCAGCGTTTCGGGAAGCGGGTTGACGTGGAGCTGTCCGGTCCCCCCGTCGACGATCAGCAGGTCGCCGGTCACGATCGGCTCGGCCAGCTTCCCCTCCACGCCCATGACCAGCGGAATGCCGAACGCCCGCGCCATGATTGCGGCATGCGAGGACGGGCTGCCGACCATCGTGACGATGCCGAGCACGACATCCGGCTTCAGGTGGATAAGCTGCGAAGGCGTAAGTTCGCGCACGACGAGCACGAACGGCTGCGTATCGGTAGGAAGCGCAATTTCCGGAACCCCGAGCAGGTGCTTCAGCAACCGGTTGCCGACGTCTTTGATGTCGAGCGCCCGCTCCTTCATGTACTCGTCGTCGAGCAGGTCGAACATGGTGACGAAATGATCGATCGCTTCCTTCACCGCCACTTCGGCCGCCTTGTACTGGCGCTGGATAATGCCCTGGATTTCGTTCATGAACACCGGGTCGTCCAGAATCGCCAGATGGGCGTCGAAAATGCTGCTCTCCTCATGGCCGACGGTTTCGTCCATTTCGGTTTTGATCCGGTAAATTTCCGACTTGGAACGTTTGACCCCTTCGTACAGCCGGTCGAATTCGGCGGCCAGATCGCTGACATCGATCTTGTGTTCCGGCAGCTCCCATTCCCAGTTGGGCAGGACAAACGCCTTTCCGATTGCGATCCCCTCCGAGGCTCCCAATCCCTGAATCATGAGCTTACCCCCTTGTTCTCTCTCTCGCGCACGACAACGGACATGACTGCAGCCTGACCTTTTTTAACGGCTTTGAACGGCGCAAAACGCCAAGACCGGACGATGTCCGGATTGGTGATGACCATTGGAGTCGCAATGGACTTGGCGTGCTTTTTCAGCGTCGGCAGGTGGAACCGAATAAGCGGCTGGCCGGGCTTGACCTCGTCTCCTTCCTTCACGTAAGCCGTAAAGCAATCCTTCAGCTGCGAGGAATCGATGCCGATATGCAGCAGCACTTCAAGCCCTTCGCCGGTCTCGATCCCGACCGCATGCCTTGACGGATACAAATGAACGACGCGGCCCGCCACCGGCGCGACGACCTCTCCCTTGTCGGGGATAAAGGCGACGCCGCGGCCGACAAGGCGCTGCGAGAAAATCGGATCGTCCACTTCCTCCAGCGGAATCATCCGCCCCTGCACCGGCGCGTGGAACTGAACCTGGCGCACGTCCTGCTGCATCAGCTTGGCGATTTCTTCGCGGATCAGGTCGGAATACGTGCCGAAGACGACCTGCACATGCCCCGATCCGAGATGAATGACGCCCGCCGCTCCGAGATTGCGTAGCGATTTCGCGTCGACACGGCGGTCGTCCGCAAGCGTCAGCCTGAGCCGGGTAATGCAGGCGTCGAGCCGAACGATGTTGTCCTTGCCGCCAAGCGCCTGCAGAACGAGCGGGGCGCGGTAAGGAATGTCGCCGGCCCAATCGTCAAGCCTGAGCACGTCCTCGCGGCCGGGCGTCGACAGCTCGAACTTGCGGATGCACAAGCGGAACATGACATAATACAGCGCGCCCCATACGAGCCCGATCGGAATGAGCAGCCAGCCTCGATGGGACAAGGGCAGGTTGATCGCGAATTCCAGCGCCCCCGCGGAAAAGCTGAACCCGTGGCGAATCCCGAGCTCATAGGTCAGCCACATCACGCCGCCGGAGAGCAGCGCGTGCACGATAAACAGGTACGGCGCCACAAACAGGAACGCGAACTCGACCGGCTCGGTCACGCCGGTCAGGAAAGCCGTCAGCGCCGCAATGCGGAACTGCTTGCGGACTTTGGGCTTCAAATCTTCCCTCGACTCGTGAATGATGGCGTACGCGATCGCTGGCAGCGCGAACATAATGACCGGATACAAGCCCGCCATGTAGACGCCCGCTGTCGGGTCGCCTGCGAAAAACCGCGGCAAATCCCCGAAAAAGACGCCGCCGTCATCCGTCCGGTATTCCCCCACCTGAAACCAGAACAGATGATTCAGAATATGGTGCAATCCGAACGCAACCAAAATCCGGTGCAAAAATCCGTACAAAAACACGCCGAAGCCCCCGGCGGCGGAAACGACATGTCCGGAAGCGGCTACAAAATCGCCGATCCCGTCCCCGATCACGATCATCAGCCAGGAAAAAACCAGCGAGACTCCGGCCATAAACACCGGCACGAAGCGGGAGCCGCCGAAAAACTGCAAATACTCCGGCAGCTTGAGCGACTTGAACCGTTCTTGCGCCCAGCCCGCCGCGATCCCGATGACCGCCCCGGCGAACATGGACGGCTGCACGCCTTGCGGATCGTGGGCGTGCGTAACCGCGGCGAAAATCATCATTCCCGCCAGCGCCGACATCCCGGCCAAGGCCGACTGATTGGACAGGCCGAGGGCGATGCCCGCCGCGAATACATAAGGCACATATTCGAACAGGTTCAGGCCGGCCGCCTCAAGCAACTGAGGCAGATTAGGCCATCCGATCGCCGCCCATGGCAAATGCGAGAGCATGATAAAAATCGCGGCGGCGGGCAGCACCGTCATCGGCAGCATCATCGCCCGTCCGAGCCGTTGGAGATAGCCCACACCCCACATGAGCTTGCGATCCCCTCCTTTCTCTCGATGTTACGTCGAATGGCCCGTTTTTGTCAAAACCGTCATTTCGGCTTGATCGCGTAAAACACGGCGAAGCCGTACCGCTTGTAGACGCAGTCGGCTTCGGCAAAGCCGGCTTCCCGCAGCCAGCCGAGCTGATCCGCCACGGTGGCGTTGCGGTCCTGCTTTCTTCGTTCCTTGGACTCTTCGATCCGTTCCGGCGGCAATCCCGAGGCGGCGACCTCCCGCTCCCACTGCCGCATATTGAACGCTTCGAAAAACGGCGTTTCCCCGGCGGCCTGATCGGCGTTGACGAACGCGCCGCCGCCGTTCAGCAGGCCGTAGACCGTTTTGAACAGCTTCCGTTTGTCGGCATCCTCCAAATGGTGAATCGACAGCGCGGAGACGACAAAATCGAACGTTTCCCCAAAGGCGTACGCCGCGTAATCGCCCGCAATGCAGCGGACTTCGCCGGGATGGCGGCTGAACCGCTCCCGCGCCCGGGCGAGCATCTTTTCGCTGAAGTCGATCAGCGTAAGCTTGGCGTGCGGGTATGCGGCGGCGATAAAAGACGTCAGCAACCCGGTGCCCGCCCCCAGATCGAGAATGGATGGGGCGGCTTGTTCCGTGCGGACAAGCGACGCCGCAATGCCGTAAAACTGGTCGAAATCGGGAATCAGGCTTCGGCGCTGCCAATCGTACTGATCGGCTCCCGCGTCAAACATTTTTTTCACACGCTCGTAAGTAAAGCTCTCGTCGGTCATGGCAAACCCTCGCTTTCGTCCGCTTGATGGTATTAGAGTTGACTCTCTTGATGGATTTACAGTTGACTCTATTGTAGCGGAGCGGGGGCAAGAGATAAAATATATAAATGCAATCGATTTAATAGTGTGGAACTATAAGAAACCGCGAAAGCCGTCCGGCAAAATGCTGTGCTTTCGCCGCAAGCCGCGGATAAACCGCGGAAACCGTCAGGCGAAACGCTTATGCCTCGCCGCCCGAGGTTCATATTGCGTATCCTGCGCGACGGACCGAATGAGCGGAACTGTAGTTGCCTTAATAGCAACTGCAACGCCGGTTTTCACGTGATCCCCCGATTTAAGTGCCAAAAAGGCAATTACATCGGGTATCTTGGCCGCCGGACCGGATGAGCGGAACTGTAATTGCCTTAACCGCAACTGCAAAGCCCGTTTCCCCACGATCCCCCGATTTAAGTGCTAAAAAGGCAATTACATCGGACGGCCTGACCGCCGAATCGGAGGAGCGGATTTTTATTTACTTGCAAACGGAAACCGTCTGGATAATCCGCTATCCCCTTCGCCGCACGCCGCGGATAAAACGCGGAAGCCGCTAACCGCTCCCCGCAGCGGACAAAAGCGCCCGCCGCGGGAAGGCCGAGCATGACCGATTACCGTTTCGCCCTGCCGCCCGGCAGCAAAATCGAATCCTCCACCTTGATGCAGCGGTCCATGATGACGAGAAGGCCGCCCTTGCGGGCGATTTCGGCCGCTTCTTCGTTGACGATGCCAAGCTGCAGCCACAGCACCTTGGCGCCGATCGCCACCGCTTCCTCGGCGATGGCCGGCGTATGCTCCGGCCTGCGAAACACGTTGACGATGTCGACCGGCTCCGGGATGTCCTTCAACGAGGCGTAGCTTTTTTCGCCCAGGACGCTCTCCGCGTTCGGATTGACCGGAATGATGCGGTACCCTTTGGCCTGCATCGCGGCCGCCACTTGGTGGGACGTTTTCGACGGATCGTCGGACAGCCCGACGACGGCGATATTGCCCGCGTTTTCCAACACCGATTTGATTTGCTCGCGCGCCGGGTTCTCGAATGCCATGCCGGATCGCCTCCTTTTTCCCTTATTTTACCCATTCGACCTGCGCCCCAAGCGAGGCCAGATGGTCGAAAAAGTTCGGATAGCTTTTGGCGACGTGATGCGCGTCCTTGATGCGAATCGGCTGCTTGGCTCTCAGCCCCACGACCGACAGCGCCATAATGACGCGGTGGTCGTAATGAGCGTCGATCGTGGCGCCGCCTTCCACGCCTTCCGGCCGTCCGTGAACGATAATTTCATCCCTTTTCTCCTCGACGTTCGCGCCGGCCTTGCGAAGCTCGGTCAGGAAGTCCGTAATGCGGTCGCATTCCTTGTACCTTAAATTCTCCACGTTATAAAAGCGCGACGTCCCCTCGGCGAAGACCGCCGCGGCGACCATGGCCAGCACGCCGTCCGTGAAGGCGTCGCCGTCGAACTCGCCGGCCTTGAGCCTGCCGTTGCCCGTAACCCGGACGATTCCGTTCTCGTGCGTCAGCGGAACCTCCATGCTGCGCAGCACGTCGACGACGGCCCGTTCGCCCTGCTTGCTGTTCTCCAGCAAACGGTGGACCTTCACGTCCGACTCCGTCACCGCCGCCGCAGCCAAAATCGCCGCGGAGCCGGGATAGTCTCCCTGAACCGTATACGTCTGCGCCTTGTAGCGCTGGCGTCCCGGAATACGGTAGTGCATCAGGTCGTCGGAAGCCTCCACGACGATGCCCGCCTGCTGCAGCACTTCGAGCGTCTGTCCGACGACGACCTTGGATTTGAGATCGTTCAGCACTTCGATTTCGCTGTCTTCCTCAAGCAGCGGCGCCAGAAACAGCAACGAGCTTAAATACTGGGAGCTGACGCTGCCCGACACCCGAATTTTCCCGCCGCGAGGCCGTCCGCCGCGAATCGTGATCGGCAGCCTGCCGTTCTGATGCTCCACTTCGACGCCCATGCTTTGCAGCGCGGCGATCAAATCGTCATGCGGACGCTTGCCGAGCGACTGCGGATAGGCGTTGACGAACGTCACCTCCGGCAGCAGCGCCGCCACGGACATCAAAAACCGCAGCACCGCGCCCGCGTTGCCGACGTTCAGCGTCTTTGCGGGATAGGGAGAACGGCCGAAGCCCTTGATAACCATTTTCTCGTCGTCTTCCTCAATGACGGCCCCCAAATCGCGGATGCAGCGGCGCATGGCGTCGCTGTCCTCGCTGCGAGCGGGAAACCGGATCGTGCTCGTGCCTTCCGCCAAAGCCGCGACGAGCATATAGCGCGTGGTGTAGTTTTTGGAGGAGAGCGCCTGAATTTCGCCCTGCAGCTTTCCGGTAGGAGTGACGATCATATCCATTCTTGTTCATACGCTCCTTATATTTGGCATCGTTTATTGGTGCCAGAAAGCCCGTCCGAGCAGCCAGCCCGCGGCGAACGCGGCCCAGCCTCCCAAATAGGTCGCGGCGGCGTAACCGGCGAGTTGCCGCCAGTTCCGCGCGCGGGCCATTTCCGCTTTCTGCACGTTTAATGTCGAATAAGTGGTGAGTCCGCCCATGATGCCCGTGCCGGCAAACGCGTAAACTTCCGCATGGCTCGCGCGCAAGTTCCCGCCGGCCATCAAGCCGAGCAGCAGCGAGCCGGTCAGGTTGACGGCGAGCGTCGCCAGATGCGGCTTGCCTTTCCGCCTCGCGTTCCAGCGGCTTGCGCCGTACCGGAGCAACGCGCCGGCGGAACCGCCGATGCCGACCAGGCAGGCTAGCATCCATCCGTTCATCCGTTCCGCCCCCATCCCAGCTTCAGCCCCGCTGCCGCGAACAGCCAGCCCAGAAGTCCGCTGGCGGCGGCGTAGAGCAGCGCCGAAACGAAAGCGCCGTGACGCACCAGCTCCCACAGCTGGGCATTAAACGCGCTGAACGTGGTATAAGCGCCGAGAAAGCCGGTGCCGAGCGCTTCCTTCCACCAGGGGGACACGAGCTTGCGCAGCGCAAGTCCGGACAGCCAGCCGAGCAGCAGCGAGCCGCTCAAATTGATCGCAAGCGTCGCCCAGGGGAACGAAGCGCCGCCGCCGTCCGGCAAAAGCAGTGTTACGCCGTAACGGGACACGGCGCCCAAAAAACCGGCGATCGCAACCGCTACGATTTCGCTCATCCGTTATCGCTTCCCCTTTTCCGAATCGTTCCAAAAAGAGGACGGCCCCTTCTCTCCTTGTTTGACAGCGGGTCCGCCGTTTCATATGATAGTGCTGTTATCAAGGCCAACCGACCGTACAACGGTTCCATGAGAGGAGACATAACCCATGAGCGAATACGCGACGATTACGGCCGAACAGCTGAAAGCCCGGCTCGATGCGGGCGAGAAGCTCCGCCTGATTGACGTCCGCGAAGACGAGGAAGTCGCGCAAGGCATGATTCCCGGGGCCATCCACATTCCGCTCGGGCAAGTTCCGCAGCGGCTGGACGAAATCCCCCGCGACGAAGAAGTGATCTTCGTCTGCCGCAGCGGCTACCGCAGCGGTCAGGCGTGCGGGTACCTGGCTTCGCTCGGCTTCAAGCAACCGGTCAACCTGGAAGGCGGCATGCTCGCCTGGCAGCAGCTATAGCATCCAGCGCAGAAGCAGCTCGGCCACTTCGGCGGGCGTCCGCCCGGAGGTATCGACCGTCGCGTGGGCGAAGTCGTAGGCATGACGCCGCGTCCGCAGCAAACGGTCGATCCGCTCCGCCGCGTCGCCCTTTAGCAGCGGCCGCGCTCCCGTCCCCGCCGGATCCGCCTCGGTGACGCGGCGCAGCAGGGTCTCTCTGTCCGCCGTCAGCGCGACAACCCAGCCGCCGGCCAGCATGAGGCGTCGATTTTCCTCCCGGAGCACGGCGCCGCCTCCGGTCGCGACGATATGCCGGCTGCCCGCAAGCACCTCTTGCAGCACGCGGCTTTCCCAATCGCGGAAGGCCGCTTCGCCTTCCTCCGCAAAAATGTCGGGAATCGTTTTGCCCGCTTGGCGAACGACCTCATCGTCCGTATCGATGCGCTCCCATCCGAGGCGCCCGGCGAGCAGCCGGCTTACGGTCGACTTGCCCGTCCCCATAAATCCGACCAAAATCACATTCCTTGGTTTCGCTCGTACGCTCAAACCGCCTCTCCCCGTTCTTCTATTGCACTCCATTTATCATACCATATCTATGCTAGCGGCGCTTCAGGTATAAATTCGTGCGTTTTTTCGTATGGTGGTAATAATCGATCGAAATAGAATCCATTTCCGAAATCAAGGTGGTCCTGCCGATGAGCTCCATTCACCACGGCGGTTTGCCGCAGCCCCGATTTCCCGGCGAACCTCTGAAGCGCTTGCTCGATCCGTCCTATCCGATGTGCCGCGAAGATCTGATCCTGGCGCTGGACTTTATCAAAAGAAAAGTGGCCGAAGGAGCGCCCGAATGGACGGGGCTCGATCGGCCACGGCTGCTTGCGCATTTCGCCTGCTACGCCGAGCTTGCCATGCATCTGGTTCACCGGCAGAACCTGTGCGGCGAAGACGCGGCCTGCTTGCGCGCGATGCTGGCGGACATGCTCCCCTGAATTACGATTCCATCCAGTTGTGGTGGAAGACGCCTTCCTTGTCCACCCGCTTGAACGTATGGGCTCCGAAATAGTCGCGCTGCGCTTGAAGCAGATTAGCCGGCAGGCGTTCGGAACGGTAGCTGTCGTAATAAGCGAGAGCGCTCGCGAACGCAGGCACCGGAATGCCGTAACGGACGGCCGTTGCGACGACTTCGCGCCATGCGTCCTGATAGTTCTCGACAACGCCTTTGAAGTACTCGTCGAGCAGCAGGTTTTTCAGCTCGGGATTGCGGTCGTAGGCGTCCTTGATGTTTTGCAGGAAGCGGGCGCGGATAATGCAGCCGCCGCGGAAGATCATCGCGATGTTGCCGTACTGCAGGTTCCAGTTGTACTCCTCGGAAGCGGCGCGCATTTGCGCGAAGCCTTGGGCGTACGAACAGATCTTGCTTGCGTACAGCGCCTTGCGGACGCTCTCGATGAACGCGGCCTTGTCGCCTTGGAACGCCGGTTTTTGCGGTCCCTTGAGCACCTTGCTGGCCGCGACGCGCTCTTCCTTCATCGCGGACAGGAAGCGGGAAAATACCGATTCCGTAATGATGGACAGCGGAACGCCCAGATCGAGCGCGCTTTGGCTTGTCCATTTGCCGGTTCCCTTTTGGCCCGCCGCGTCGAGAATGACATCCACCATCGGCTTGCCGGTTTCCGGATCTTTCTTGGAGAAAATGTCGGCGGTGATTTCGATCAGGTAGCTGTCGAGCTCGCCTTTGTTCCATTCGGTGAAAATCTCGTGCAGCTCGTCCGTGGACAAGCCCAGCACGTCCTTAAGCAGTTGATAAGCTTCGCAGATCAGCTGCATGTCGCCGTATTCGATGCCGTTGTGGACCATTTTGACATAGTGGCCCGCGCCGTCCGGTCCGATGTACGTGCAGCACGGATCGCCGTTTACTTTGGCGGAGATGCCCGTCAGAATCGGCTCGACCAGCTTATAAGCTTCCAGCGGGCCGCCCGGCATGATCGCCGGACCTTTGAGCGCGCCTTCTTCGCCGCCGGATACGCCGGTCCCGATAAAGTGGAAGCCTTTCTCGGTCAGCTCCTTGGAGCGGCGCTGCGTGTCCGGGAAGTAGGCGTTGCCGCCGTCGATAATGATATCGCCTTTGTCCAGGTACGGAACGAGCGACTCGATCGTCGCATCCGTGCCGGAGCCGGCTTGCACCATGATCAAAATTTTGCGCGGTTTTTCCAGGGAATTGACAAACTCCTCGACGGAGTAGGTCGGAATGAGGTTTTTGCCTTTGCCGTCCGTTGCGATCAGATCGTCCGTCTTCTCGCGGGAGCGGTTATATACCGCTACGGTGTAACCGCGGCTTTCAATGTTTAAGGCCAGATTGCGTCCCATTACGGCCATGCCGACGACGCCAATGTGTGCTTTAGACATGTTTCGCTTCATCCTTTAGACAATATTTTCACAATATCGTTATTGTACTCTTTTTGCGCGCAGATGAAAACCTCTTTAATGGAATCTTCACATTCGCGGGACGCCCCGCTGCCACTCGAAGCCGATCGCATTCAGGAACGCCCGCGCCAAGGTCATGTGGCCGGCGGCGTTCGGGTGGACGCGGTCCCATGCGATCGTCGCCGGGTAGAGATGTTCCATCACGCGGTCAAACTCGGCCTGCGTATCGACAAACAGCGTGCCGTGGCGCTCAGCCGTTCGCTTGACGATTTCCCCGTAGCGGTCCATCGCCGCCCGCATCGCGTCGTTGCGGTTCGGCTCCAGGTAAAACGGCGTCATGAGCACGATCCCCTTTACTTCCGGCTTCGTCCGGGCGACCAATTCGTCCAGCGTGGCTTCGTATTCGTCCGCATAGACGTGGGATTCCTTGATGGCCGGCAAGTCGAACTGCCGCCAGACGTCGTTGGTCCCGATCATGACCGAAACCCAGTCCGGCTTCAGATCCAGCACGTCGGTCTGCCAGCGCCCCTTCAGATCGCGCACCGTGTTGCCGCTGACGCCCATGTTGACGACGCGCACGCCAAGTTCCGGGTAAACCGACCCCAACAGGCCGTCCACATACGAGACGTAACCTTTGCCCAGCGCATGGAACAGTCCTTCGCCGACGGGCCGCGCCCTCTCGCAATCCGTAATCGAATCCCCGATCATCACCAATTTGTCGCCTTTGTCCAGACGCATGCGCTTCTCCCCCTATGTACGATTATTTTGAAAAAAAGACAGTCAGCCCTATTATACTCCTGCGGTAAGCGCATTCAATCCGAAGGCAAAAAAGGGACGCCAAGCGGCGCCCCGGATCGTCCATATGGCCGAAAATCCTCAAAGCTCAAGCAGAAGCATTTCTTTGCGCATCTCGACAAGCTTTTGCTTGCTCGTCTCGACGGCTTCGTCATCGCCCCGCTGCAGCGCCTCGTGAAGCACCGCGAGCTCGTAATCAAGCTCGAGGCGGAGCACTCCCGCCCGGAGTTCGGCACGTTTGGACTTGAAGGCCTGCACGATGTCTTCTACCGTAATTTGGGGGCGTTTCTGAAAAATAATCCGATGTTCCATGCCCGACACCTCCACGAGACGAATAATTTCGCCGAACATAATGTTCTCGATGAGCATCTGGCGATCGCGGAACCGTTTCACGACCGCATGGCCGCGCGACTCGTTGATCAGCTTCTCGATGCTCCGCGCCAACCTCTCGTCCTTCACGATATACGTCCCAACCATTTTGTACCGGGCGCCGGCGCGCTGAAACCGAAATTTCAGCAGCTTCCGGCCGCTTCTCACGGAAACGAGGAAATAGTGCTCCCACTCGTTCCAGTACAGAGAATAGCCGTCCTGGATCAATTCGCGTATCCAGTTTAGAATTTGTCTGCGGTCAAAACGAAGCTCCAAATCGCAATATTCCACTTCGTAGCTTCGATTCACGGCCATCCCCCCTTCCGCAATGGTTGCACGGCCTGAGTTATTGACCGAATGTTCAGACATTTCTTGCTTACTTCTATCTTATACTCCATCTTATGTTCTGGCAACTTGGTTTCTTGACTAATTTCCATTATAGTGGGGTCAAAGAGTTCATCGATTTGCATGAGGTGAAAACATTGAACGCAACTTATAATCCGTCCGACCTTTCATCCGCCGCGGAAGCCGCCGGTTTTGCCGGCTTTGACGGCTTTGGCCCCGACGATTTCGATGCGATGGCCGTTCCCGGCCTGCAGCCCCGGATGGCTGCCATCATCGAGCGCGTCCGGCCGAAGCTGCATGCGTTGGGACAAGCCCTCGCCCCGCAGCTGTCCCGATTGTGCGGAGAGCAGATGACCGCGCACGTCGCCAAGCACGCGCGGCGGTCCGTCAATCCGCCCGACGACACATGGGTCGCCTGGTCGCCGAGCCCGAGAGGCTACAAGGCGTTTCCCCATTTCCAGATCGGCCTGTGGTCGACGCATTTGTTTATCCAGTTCGCCGTCATTTACGAATGCCCGGCCAAAAGCGCGTTCGCCGAACGCGCGGAAGCCGAGCTGGCTTCGATCCGTTCCTCCGTGCCGGCGGAATATCAATGGTCCAAGGACCATATGCAGCCGGAAGGGACGGCGCACCGGGACTTGTCCGACGAAGAGCTGAGCGCGCTGTTCGTCCGGCTCCGCACGGTCAAAGCCGCCGAGCTGACTTGCGGCCTGCACATTCGCCGGGACGACCCGCTGCTGTCGGACGGCAAGGCGCTGCTCGCCAAGGCGGAGAGCGTTTTTGAAACGCTGCTGCCGCTTTATAAGATGGCGCGGGCTTAAGTTCGGTATGGCCGGCTGGCAAACGAGGCAAAGGCTGCCCCTTATGCACACTGAACTGCATGATGGGACAGCCTTTTCGCGCCTCTGGGCGCTCTCCGCGCAACGTAAGTTATGCACCGCCTGTACCTCGCCTCATGAAATTTTTCTCCATGCTTCGCGAGAGCAGCGAAACCCCGCCGCGTGTCGTGCGCCGACATACCCCCCTTTCGTCGATGACAAGCCGCATGCACCCCTTAACACCGACGACAAACGGACAATATCGAGCGAGAAGATGACGGGACGATGTTTTTTGTGGAGCCGGACAAGACATCCGTTAATTATGAGCCTTGGCTCGAAATCGACGATTTGGGGGACACTCGATCCGCTATTGCCTCTAGATCGTCCATAATGGCGCATGTTGGCGAGAATTAGCGGAACCTGTGTCCGCGTCGTTTGGATTTTAGGCCGTTACGATCACATTAACGAACCTACGGTCCGTTTCATCCATTAGCGCGAAGATGCTGCCGGCCAACCACGGCGGATCGAATGCAGCCGCCATCGTGTCTCGCAGGAAGAAAACGGCTCAGGCGGATGCGCTTTTGTCCGTACGCGGCCACAGCGTGTAGCTGAAACTGATGATAAAATCGATGCCAAGCACGATCGCCCATCGCAAGCTCCACGCCACAAACGGCGAATTGACGCCAAGTTCCCCGACTCCGGCCAGAACGTGCATGCCGAGCAGCAGCAGGCTGCCGATGCACCAGGCGAGCAAATGCAGCAGCCAGCCCCTGCGCTCGTGCGCCGCATGCTCTCTTCCGTATAGCTTGCGGGGCGCGGGCCCGCCCTTGAAGCGGCGAGCGAACCGCTCGTCGGCCCAGCGAATCATCCGATGGCCGAAGGCGACGGACACGCCCAAGTAAACGGCAGCCAAGCCGTGCGTCCACGAAGGTTCGGCCCCGCCCCGCAAATCGATGACCGTCGCGATGAGCAGAACCAAATCGACGACGGGCGTCAGAATCAGCAAAGCGGCGCCCGTTCTCCGCCAGTTCAGCATATAACGGCAGAACAGTCCGGCCGCCACCAACGCCCAGAACCCAATTTCACACCCGATGATCAACGCTCCGATCATACGCGGCCTCCTTTTTTAATACAGTCGTATGAAAACAAATTTATTTTAACACTACTGTACTAAAAAAAGAAGTGCTAAAATAAGCGTATGCCAAAAATCGTAGATCACGATGTCCGCCGTAAGGAGCTCGGAGAAGCGGCCTGGCGGATCATACGGCGGGAAGGACTGGATGCGGTAACGGTCCGAAATGTGGCCAAAGAAGCGGGGGTGTCGCTCGGTGCGCTACGGCATTATTTTACGAGCCAGTCGGATCTTTTGGCCTTCTCGATGCGCATGATCTCCGACCGCGTCAAAGAGCGGATCGCAAACGTCAAGCTGTCGGGCGACATTCGGGCGGATTGCGAGACGCTTATCGAAGAATTGCTTCCGATGGATGCAGACAGGCGCAACGAAAGCGAGATCTGGCTCGCTTTTACCGGCCGAAGGCTCGTCGATCCGAAGCTGGCGGAACTGAACGCCCAAGTGTACGACGAGCTGTACAGCCTGTTTCTCAAGCTCGTCCGGGCGATCGTCCGCTATCGCGAAGCGGTTGCGGGCGCGCCATGCGGGCTTGACGCCGAACTGGAGGCGAGGCGCTTGAACGCGCTGGTGGACGGGCTTGTCGTGCATGCCGTCTCCCGCCCCGATGTGATGACGCCCGGGATGATCCGCAGCATTGTTCGCCGGCATTTGGACGGTCTGCTGCCGGAAGCCGAAGAAGGCGAATGAGGCGGGCCGCCATCCGGACAAAACGGTCCGGCCCTGAATCCCAGAGGGACCTAACCGAATCGGAGGAAATGCTCGGAATAAGCAAAGAAACTTCAGCCTCTCCGCCCTCGCGAATCGAGTAGGAGGGGGCGGCTAACCCCCGTCCTCTCACAACACCTAGCATGCGGGTCCGCACTAGGCGTTTCCAAAAGGTTGACAAAGTTCCAGATAACGAGAAAGCAAACTTTTCAGCCCTTTTGCTTCCCAATAGGAAGTTGGAAGGGCGTTGTTTATGGTTCGGGACATTTCCCAAGGACCTCGTCTAGAATTGGCCATCATGAAGACCATCCAATCGGGCATGCCAAGCGCCCGGAGTTCGCGGATGCGGGTTCGTACCCGTTTCCACTGTTTCCATTG
>NZ_KB899842.1 GCF_000378425.1 Cohnella laeviribosi DSM 21336
CTCACTAGTTTCCGCCGCCGACTGCCGATCACACTAAGCGCTTCTCCACAACAAGGTGAGGGGACCAACTCTGCACATCGAACTGAAAACGCCGGGAGTCTTCTCAACCAGCTCATACTCTGTTACAATGATCATGTTGGGTAGGGGATGCATCCCGTGAGCCTGTTGCTGCAGGCCCACATAAAAGGGAAGCATCCTTTTCCTTTTCTGTGATACGGTCATTATATTCAGCAACTTCCGGACAGGCAATCCCATCAGCAATTGGACGTTATGCTTCAGCGGTAACAATTGCTTTTAGCAATACGTTCGGTGCTTCTTCTTTACAAATTATAAACTTTGAGATTTCGCATAGGCTAGTGTACTAGATAAGTTATACACTTCTTCCGTGCTTACGCTTCCGTTGTTCTTCAAAAACTGACTCACTTCTTCCAGCATAGATTCCGTGAGACTGGAACTGCTGGATTCATTTATAACCTTTACATATTGCTCTACAATAATATCTAGATCCAGATATTTCTTCGCATAATTCCTCGCATTCATTCCAATTGTCTGAACGAGCTCAGGATTTGCAATCAGCATCTCCAACTTTTCTATGATCATATTTATTTCTTCAGACTCTTGCAGCCGTTCAGGGGACGGAAGTTTAACGCAACAATCGTCCGGGATTTCTGAAAAACTTCCAATATCATTAATAAGCGCACATTTGCCGTTTGATAAAATTCGCATAAGACTGCCCGAAGACTCACCATTATAGGGAAAACGTAAATTCAAACAAATATCGGCTACATCAATATAGCTTCCAAATTCGTCCAATTCTATATAACCTGTAACTTTAACACGAGCATTTAATTGTTGATCTCTCAACAGTTCTTCTAATTCTTCTTGTATTGTTGGAGACGGTTTGCCCACCAAATACAAATCGATATGTTCATACTTATCAGCTAAAATTCTAAATGCTTTTACAATTGGTATAATCCTTTTCGTTTCGTGAATATGACCAAATGCTGATAAAATCAAACGATTTTCTGCAATATTAAGCCGTTTTCGAACTTCTACTTTGTTTGTATCCTTCTCCTTCAATTTTGCATAATGGTGTATTTTATACACCGTTCTTTGGACTTGTCTTTCCAAAACTCCTTTTTTAGCAAAATCACTATGAACAATGATTTTTTTTGCATAATTTGTTACAATTCCGTTGCAAGGCATTTCATAGATTTTCAAATGTGTACGACCCTCACGAAAATCAAGAACATAGCGTTCAACGAACTCCGAATCATAATCTTCCATCAAAAACTCTTTGTATTTTTGAAAATTATCTTTTTGCTTCTGAGATAAAAAGTAAATTAAACCGTGCAAGTTAAAATCGTGCAGAACAACTGTCCCAGGATAATTTTTAATGTATTCAAGCATATAGGCATGATACTCACTGTTGCCCATCTGATAGACTACATCAACATATTCTTTGCTTCTGGCTTTAAATTGCGTATGTTCGTATATCTTTATGTTTTCATTCTGTAAATCGACAGGTGTATAACCTGTATCTACAAAAACATCAATTGTAAAATAATTCGATAAACGCCTTAAAATATCTACACTATAATCCGAGATTCCCGATTGTAGTGGAGGTAACGGTGTAAAGAAGGCAATCTTGGATGCTGTACTTCGAGAATTTTTGTTTTTTTTAGGCAAAGACCTAAAAGCTTCTAACGTCGCTTCTGCCACATTCTTCCAATTAAATTTCTTGACTCTTTCAAGCCCTTTTTTCCTCAAATCATCCAAATCGGCATTATCCAGTATTTCTATCAATCCTCGGGTAATATCCTTTGTGTTAAAAGGGTCAACCAGCACGGCTACCCCTTCTGCAATCTCCCCAAGACTTGAATTATTCGACGTTAAAACTGGAGTTTCACACGCCATTGCCTCCACTACAGGCAGTCCAAATCCTTCATACTGAGACGGAAAAGCAACGACATGAGCAAGATTATATAATTTAACCAAATGATCTAACGGCACAAAATTGGTTAAAATAACGCGATCTCCCACTTGATGCTTGTTTGCCAATTCGGTGTAACGAGTTACAGAAGCCGGAGTAAGCTTGCAAACGATGACTAATTGAAATTGTTCGATCAATCTTTTGGGCAAATTAGAATAGGCAACAATAAGACCGGCAATATTTTTTCGATCATCGTCTCCTCCGGTACACATAATAAATGAATCTTTTATTTTATAGGTAGCTTTTAATGCCTCAACTTCTGAAGAAGGCATATCTAGCCTCGTATAACATTCATCTGTTCCTGCATAAATCACATTGATTTTATGAGGGTCTTCCCCCAAATAATTCACCAAATCATCCTTAGCACTTTGAGAAATGGCAAGAATTTTATCATTCTTTTTCAAATTCGAAGCTAACTCCATATACTGCTTGTAAAAATGTTTATCACTAAGGTATCTTTCTTTAAACACGTAAGGGATTATATCATAAAGAGTGGATACTTTATTAATTTCTGAAAACCAATTCATGTCATATTTAATTCTATGATCAAATGGTGATGTAAAATAAAAAATATCAATATCATAAGCTTTGATGAACTTTTTTACGATATCTCCAAATACCAACTGAAATTGCGGATTTCTCCCCAAAAAGCCTTCTTTACCTAAGTAGAAATAATGTTCACTAACATTATCCGAGTAATGAAGAAGATTCTTCAAACATGTATCTTCATAAAAATTAAGAAGATAGTATCGATTAACTCTATCGATTTCGAATAATGCTTTGAGCTGACTTGTCGTATAGTTCCCGATGCCTCTATTTTTCGAGTCTGGACCTAAGATAGCAAGGACATCAATAGCAATATTCACTGTTTATCTCCTCTCTTGGAATGAAGATATTGCTTGTCAACAAAAATGGAGTTAATTCCTGTAAATGCATACTCATCATAATCTTTTGCTTTTAAAAATTTTATAATTTCTTGGTTTTTAGATTGATAGGCCAAATTAAGAGGATCATACTCAATCATTTCAATTACAATTATTACAGGTCGGTCATTTTCAAAGTCAATTGACTTAATAATTTCCAAGTCTTTTCCTTCAATGTCAATCGATAATATCGTTGGTGCTTTACCCAAAAACTTCTTCACTATATCTCGGTAGGAAATGGTTTCTATTGAAATTTTATCGATTATTTTTAAATCAGGATTTCTCTCGCAAAATGCTTTTGCCGTTTCATAATCCGGTGTACTAAGGCCATCTCCATTTAGAATGTAAAAATCCACGTTCTTCCCGGATTCAACATCTATGCAATAATTCAATATAATATCTCTATTGCGATATTGTTTAAGTTCCGGAATCAGCATAGGATTGGCCTCAACGAGAATGCCTTTTGCCCCTCTGCTGTAGAAAAAATAAGTATTACTCATTTCTTTCGCATGATTAGCACCTAAATCAAGATAACTAATCGAATCAAAGGAGAGACCTAAGACATGTACCATGTAAGCAAGAATACTATCTTCTCCGGCCTGAGCATATGTGCGTTTATTAAAAATGGAAAACTCCAATTCTTTCGCTAACTGTTCAATCAAAGCATCTTTTCTCTGATTCTGCTCTTCTAAAAAAACAATTTTATTCTCGATTTTCTTAAGAAGATCATCGTACTCATTAAATTTCCTTGACGTTTCAAGAACTGCCATGCTCGTCTGACTCTCGAATTCGTTGAAACGTCGATTTGTTTCATCAAAGCCTTCTCTAATCTTACTTTCTTGTTCACTTAATTTATTTGTTATTCGATTGATTGAAGTTGTTGCTGCATGATTAAACTCCGTTTGTTGAACAACAATTGGTCTAATATACCATTTCAAAAACTTTCGAGCAACTTTTTTCCCAAAAACAATCGCAGGACCAATAAATTTTCGATGCGATGTGATTGGCCGGTGGTCATAGTTATCCTTCGTTTGGTGCATAATCGAAATGTTTCGATTGATTTCGTCCAATTCAGAAACGTCACCGGAAACCTCAAACAGTGCCGCTTGATTGTTGGCATTTATATGGGACATCAATTTTTTAAAAATAACTTCGTGTTCAACATTATTAAATTTCATTAATCGGAAACCTCCTTGGCCTTAAAATAAAACTCCATTATCCAATTTCCCATTCATGTTCAATCGTAAAGAGACCTACAGCCTTATCATTGGACACAACTGTAAAATCCATATAATACTTAATAAAATCCAAGGCTCGATGGTCTCCATCCACAACTGCAACATTAAGCTTATAGGTTCCGCTTAATAGATTGCATTTTTTCACCTTAAATCGAACTGTTCCTCTTTTATTAATACGATCAATCTTTAGATTAGCAATTTGGGTATTATTTCCATAAACTAAAACCTTATCTGCTGTGTAAATACCAGTACCAAATATATATGCTTTCTGTTCCCGATTTAGCTTATAATCAATCTCAATGCAGAAAGGTTCCCCGGCCATTAAAACATTCGTCACTTTTCCTTCGGCATTTAAAATGCGTGCTTCTGTAATTTCAACTTCCTTCGAGCCCCAACGTACATCTTCCGAAAATGTCGGTTCATCGACTGTCGAGGTATCTGAGCTTTCATTAGCCTCCGTCACTTCCACTTCTTCTTTCTCCCCAACACCACTAGAACTAATTTCCAGGTACTCTTGTTGCCTTTGCTCTACGAACTGCTTATTCATGTGTTGAATATATAAATTAATAATTTGATCCGCTTCTCCTTGACGAACGATTTGTCCTTCATTCATCCATACAACACGATCACAAATCTTCTCAATCGTACCTAAATCATGAGCAACAATAACAATCGTAGCCCCATTTCGCTTAAAACTCTCAATTTTTTCCAAGCATTTCTTTTGAAAATTTGCATCACCAACCGATAATATCTCATCGATTAATAAAATCTCCGGATTTACATTAATTGCAACAGAGAAAGCCAATTTCATATACATACCAGAGGAATAAGTTCGCACCGGATTTTCAATAAACTTTCCCAACTCTGAAAAACGGATAATTTCATCGATTCGTTGATCTACTTCTTTTTTGCTTAATCCAAAAATAGATGCATTGATGTATATGTTTTCTCTTCCCGTAAAATCCGGATGAAAACCTGCACCTAATTCAATTAAACTTGATATTTTACCATTAACGGTAATCGTGCCTTGATCCGGATATAAGATTTTCGTTATTAATTTTAACAGCGTGCTTTTACCGCAGCCATTATGGCCAATTAGCCCAATGGTCTCTCCGCGGCGAATATCCAGACTTAAGTTTTTAAGCGCATAGAAAGTACTGTATTCATTACTTCGAAGCTTTAATACTTTTTCTTTTAATGATACTGGTTTATCACGATATATTTTAAAAGTTTTCGTCACGTTTTTAATCGAGATCACAGTTTGATCTTTCATATTACAATTCCTCCGCAAAGGTTTTCTCGCATTTTTCGAACAACAAAACTCCAACAATCAGCACAATAACGCCAATTATTAGAGAATAGAGCAACCTATTCCAATCGGGAGGAGTTCCATTTAATAGAATATCTCTAAACGATTCAATAATCGGAACCATCGGATTATAACCAACCATTTCCCCTATTTGCTCTGGAAAAATGGTAATAGGAAAGACAATCGGTGTTAAATAGAACCAAACAAAAGTAAGTACGTTTACAATGTGCTCCAGATCCCTGTACTTAACATATAGTGATGAGAATATTAATGCTAAACCAAAAATAAAAATAAATTCAATAAGTAGGACAACTGGGAGCCAAAGCACATTTACGGTCAAATGGACACCGGTTATTAGCAGTGCAGCAAAAACGATGGATAGCCCATAAATATAGTTCATTAAATTCGTGGAAACTGCAGCTAAAGGCAAAATAATCCGAGGAAAATAGATTTTCTTAACTAAGTTTGAACCTGCCACAATACTTGTTGTCGCGCCTTGAAGCGAAGATGTAAAAAAGATCCATGGCAACAAAGCGATAAACAAGAACATCGCGTAATTTTCTTGTGTGACTTTTAATATATAAGGAAAAACAATCGAATAGACAACCAGTTGCAAAAGAGGATTTACAAAGGTCCATAGAAATCCAAGAAAGGAGCCTTTATATCGAGAACGTAAATCTCGCTTTACAATGCTGACCAACATTCCTCTATAAGCCCAAACTTCTTCAATGCGATTAATCATTTTGAATTTACGACCCACCGTTCATGAAAACTGTGTTCAGTTTACCAAAAGAAGGGGTACAATTTGTCCCCTTCTTCTAAACAAAATTTTAGTTGTTAGACCAATTCAGCTTGCGCCTGCTTTTGCAAACGTTCCAAGTCATGATCAACCATCATCCGAATCATTTGTTCAAATCCAACTTCACGTTTCCACCCTAGCTTCTCTTTGGCTTTTGAACAATCGCCAAGTAGAAGATCAACTTCAGCCGGTCTTACGAATTTCGGATCAATGACGACATAGTCTTGCCAATTTAGTCCTACATAGCTAAAGGCAATCTCGACCAGTTCTTGAACCGTGTGCGTCTCACCAGTTGAAATAACAAAATCATCGGGTTTGTCTTGTTGTAACATGAGCCACATAGCCTTTACATAGTCTCCAGCAAATCCCCAATCGCGTTTGGCATCTAAGTTCCCCATGCGAAGTTCGGTCTGTAAACCGAGTTTGATTTTAGCTACTGCATCCGTGACTTTTCTTGTCACAAATTCCACTCCACGACGAGGAGATTCGTGATTGAACAAAATCCCTGAGCATGCGAACATGTTATAGCTTTCGCGATAATTAACCGTAATCCAGTGGCCGTAAACTTTTGCTACACCATATGGACTTCTTGGATAAAAAGGTGTTGTTTCCTTTTGAGGTGTTTCTACTACTTTGCCAAACATTTCACTACTTGATGCCTGATAGAATTTCGCATCCGGCTTATTAAGACGAACAGCCTCCAACATATTGGTTACACCAATTCCCGTTAATTGACCAGTCAAGGATGGCTGATCCCAAGAAGTACCTACAAACGATTGAGCTGCCAGATTATAAACTTCATCTGGCTGCGATACATTTACAGCATGGGATAACGATCCTTGATCCATTAAGTCCCCTTCGATAAATTCGATCTCATTTTTTATATGCTCAATATTTTCCATAATGGGGGTGCTCGTCCGACGGCGCAAGCCGTATACTTTGTATCCCTTGTTCAACAACAACTCTGCCAAATAAGAACCGTCTTGTCCCGTGATTCCCGTAATTAGTGCTCTTTTCGTCATGTAAATTCTCCTTTATTTTATAAATATTGCATGAGCTTTTGGCTTCTAATCTCTTTCAATAGCCTTTTAACTTCTTGGGCTTTATCTTTAGTACAGATCAGAGTAACGTCTTCCGTATCTACGACTATTAAATCTTCAATGCCTAGGGTTGCAATTAATTTTCCGCTATTGCTTTCAATAATGCAACGTTTGGTATCCACATTCAGTGTATTTCCAACGATAACATTACCATTTTCATCACGTTCATTAATTCGGTCCAACGCGGTCCAGCTACCAACATCATCCCAACCTAATTTACAAGGGATGACATAAATATGATCTGCTTTTTCCATAATGCCGTAATCAATGGACTCATCCGGCATTTTGGTGAACTCGGTTTTGATTACCTGCTCTTGAAAAGGAGTGCCTAGAGCATCTTGTATCGATTGAAGAATCGTATAAACTTCTGGCATATATTCTTTAAATTTACAAAGGATCGTTGTCGTCTTCCAAACAAAAATACCACTGTTCCAATAGAAATTTCCTGCTTCTAGATACTTTTCGGCAGTTTTGGAATCTGGTTTTTCGACAAACCGACTGACAGCGTGAACCTCTACTCCTCCGGTTTGATCAATCTCTCCGGAGCTTTCTATATACCCATACCCTGTCTCAGGATAAAGTGGTGTAATCCCCAAAGTGACGATGTTTTGATCCTTCGAGGCAACTTCGGCGGCCGTATTTAAAATTCGAACAAACTCATCTTCATCTTTGATGATATGGTCGGATGGCAAGACAATCATTGTGCTTCCCGGATATCTTTTTTCAATATGGATAGCCGCAAGCCCTACGCATGGCGCTGTATTTTTGCCAATGGGTTCGATAATAATGTTCTCTTCAGGCAAATGTGGGATCTGCACTCGAATCAGTTCCGCGTAGAGTTCATTCGTAATTACGAACACCTGCTGAATGTCCATAATCCGTTCCAATCGAGCAACCGCTTGTTGAATCATCGATTTATTGCCCGATATATTCAAGAACTGCTTGGGCAAGTGAGTTCTGCTTTTCGGCCAAAACCGCTCCCCTTTGCCACCTGCCATAATTAGACTGGTAATCGTCATGCCAGGCCTCCTAGATCATCCCTTATCTCTTTAAGACGTTGTTCGATTTTAGCTCCTATTGCGGAAGGTGAAAAGTCTGTCATAATGGTTTGCTTTCCATTCTCCGCAATCTGTGCGTAATAATCCGGATCTCTGACTAATTTCACCATATATTTACTTGCATGAGCAATATCGGGGTCGGCCCAGACTTGATGTGCTGCATAAGGTCCATAGTTTTTACCTACCTGCTTTAGACGATAACGAACCGGACAAGAGTTGCTTTCCGTCATAAAATCCGTATTGGCAGACCAGTTGGTTCCAATGACCGGTTTACCCAAATACATTGCTTCAGCCAGACCTAGCCCAAACCCTTCGCTTCGGTGAAGTGAAATGTAACAATCAGAACAGTTGATCAGCGCATTCGTATCGTTTCGGCTGAACGTTTGATTCAAAATGTAAATATTAGAATACCCTTCCGTAAGCGTTAAGAGTTTTTTCATGTCCTCTTTATTGGAATGAGCATTATTCACTTTAACAATAAGTCCGACTGAACAATCGTCAGGCTTAAAAGCCATTTTAAAAGCTTCAATTGAAGCTATTGGATTTTTTCGTTCTTGAAAACTGTTCATATCGTACATCGTTAAAAACAGAAAAGACTGCTCAGGAAGCCGGAAATAAGAACGATCCCTATATGTTTCTATTTTCACTTCAATACCGTGGGGGATAATCGTAACTGGCACATTGCTCTTCGCAGAAACGGCCTCCGCTACAAAAGTCGAAGGAACCCAAACTTCATTCACAAATTTGAAACCGTCCAGCCATTCATCCGGGAATTCAGGCAGTTCCCAGTGCCAATATCCAATGTTGTATCTTTTCTCAAATAATGATTGTCCAAAATGTGTATATACTTCAATCATTTGCTCAGCATTGACATGAAAGATATTTACATTATATCGAGGGGCATCGACTTCCTTATGACTCCAGGACAAATCTGACATTCGTGCCGTGTTCGTACCTTTAAAGTTAAGTATATCAAAAGGAATATTGGTGGTTTGAATACAATTGGCCGCAATTCTGCAAGATTCTCCGATTCCCATTTCCGCTCTTATGTATCCAATCAAATTAATCCCCGATATGTCCATCGGCTTTTCCATCGAGCGAATATCTAATTTTTCTAACGAAAATGCATTATCGATGACTTTTCTCTTAAGTTCTTTTCTCACAGACTGTGGAATGAACGGAATTAGTACTTTTTTCATCGATATAGCCAGTTTATAAATCAGCTTAAATATAAAAGCCTTCATTAATCTAATCGCACCGCCAATTCCATTTGCTTTTCGTTAGAAATGGTTTAATGGAGTTTATCTTGTTTATTATACCATGTTTTCTCGCAATTTCTGGCTTCTATTGTTGATTTCTGTCATTAATAAGCCTACTCTAACTTATACCCGCCCCGCACCAACACCGTCAATCCGTTTTTCTGATTCGGGTCCGGTTCGACGCCGCGGCCGTCGCGGGGGAAGAGAATCAGATGGTTGGTCGGCACGGCTTTGCCGCTCGGAATATCAGTTCCGGCAGTCAGGTCGGACAAGCCGTTGGCATCCGAAGAATAGGCCACCGCTTTGCCGACTCGCACGACGAGCTCTCCGCCTGCATTCACCATGATTTTTTTGCCGAAAGGCACTGTTACGACTTCGAGCGCATTCGAACCCGCGTTGCCGGACTTGTCTCCGCTGTCTGGATTTCCGCCGCTGCCGCCCCCTCCTTGTTTGAGGAGCTCAGCGATTTTCTGATCGACGTAACTTTTCGTGACGATCGGGTCCTCCGTCGAGCCGGGAGTAACCGTTGACGTATCCGCATACACCGTTTTATAGAGACCGAACCCGGCTGCCGCGATGAAGACCGCAGCGATTGCCGTATAGGAAATGCGTTTAAAATCCATTATTCTCATCCTTTCACCATGAACCTACTTCATATGACGGTATTTTTCGCCTAAAGTTGCTGCCAACGGCGCCAGAAAAATGCGTGCATGCTCATTTTTTTTCGTAAAAACATGGGGATGGCGGGAAAACTTAACCCCAACCGATAGCCGAGATATTTGACTGCGGCTTCGGATACCAATCGGGGAATGGAGAGCCAGTCGCCATTGCGTAACAGCTGCGACATTTGGTTTTTGACCAGCTTGACTCCTTGCCCCTCCGCCTTCGCATGCTTCAATATCCAACTATGAATGCGCAGTGAAGCGCCGATATCGAAATTCCGCCGAAATTGCTGCCTCAGATTATACCGATGGGAATGAATCACCCTGGCCTGAGACTGATAAACGACGGTATACCCTGCGAGAATAAACTTGGCGGTAATGATCATGTCTTCATTCGATATGATCGGCTCGGGAAATCTGCCGACAGCTTCGAAGGCCTCCCGCCGGTAAGCCGAGCATACGTTCGTGAAGTAGAACAGTTTGATTCCAAGCCGCTTAAGATCCTTTAACGACTTGTAAAGCGGCTCGGGCGGATAATTCAGCTCGACCGTCATCCGCTCAAGCGCCGAAGCCCCGGAACGTGCCACTTGCCTGCCGCAAACGGCCGCAACCTCCGGATGCTCCGCCAGAGGCTGCGTAAGCGCCTCTAGCAGCCTTTCATCCTCCGGAAGAGCATCCTGGGTCAGAAATACCAGAACGTCGCCGGCAGCCTGAGAGGCCGCCATATTGCGCGTCCCCCCGTGATCGAACGCTTCCCGCTTGATCGGCAGAACCTTGGCGCCTTTCTCGCGGGCAATCGCGGCTGTCCGATCGTCCGATTCGGAATCGACAACCAGAATTTCATACGCTTTTACGGTCTGATGATGGAGCCGGTCGAGAAGGGCCGGCAGTTCCCGTTCCGCATTCAATGTCGGAATAATGACGGAGATCCGCATATCACTTGTCCTCTACTTTCATTGAAGTAGCTGCTCCAACATTGCTCCTTCTCCTTGATCCGCCTGAAGCAATTTTTCATAGAGTGCCGGATCATCCTTGCCTTGTTTGCGAAGCGATGCCAAATAGAACCTTGCCACGTAACGGTCGTTCGGCTGCGACAAATCTTCTTTCAGACCCGGCTTCAGAACTTCTTCCGCTTGGGCGTAGTCCCCTTTGAAATAATAGACTTGGCCTGCAGCCGCGCGAATAGCGCTTGTAATGCCGAAGTTTTTGCTAAGTATAACGGTATCCGGAAGCCGATCGACTTCTTGCAGTAATCGATTCATTTTCTCGTATATGGAAATAATCTTCTCTCCTGCTTGATTGTTGCTGTTGCCGGACTGCCGTTCCGCATCCCATTGCTTAATGAGAACCGAAACAGCCTGTTCATAATAATTTTGATTGTACTTATTTAAAGAAATCGCTTGTTCAATGCTTCGCAATGCTTCTTCGTTATTTCCTTCGGCTAGATGAATGGCATAGTTTAAATAAAGACCAGCTTGATAATACGGCTCCCTCTTTACCAATTTGAAGTCATAATGTTTGGCTTCTTCAAGATATTTCGTATCCTTGGTTTGTTCATAAACCTGATAATTGATCGCCCCTGCTTGATTTAATAATAGCGGATGGTTGGGATTTTGCTTCAGTCCACTTTTCAGCGCACTCATCATGTCCTCATAAGACAAATTATGATTAATCGCGTAAGTGTATTTTTCGAATTGATTGATGGAATACAGCCATTTGGAAGAAACGATAAGGATAAAAATAGCGCCAATCCCCATGACAATAGCAGCCGTTTGCTGTACCAAGCGCTTTCTGCTCTCATTCCATTTCTCCAATAATGGTGCCCTTTGGGCTCCAGCCAGTATTCCCAAGCATGTGAATACCAAGAACCCGTATAACAAATAAGTCATTTCAAAATCGATCAGAGAGTGAAGAAGGATGGCTACCGGCGTAATCATATAAAAAACATAACGGGAACGTTCTTCTTCATTCGCTTTTCGATACGTTCTATAAAATGTAATAAGTACTGCAAGTATAAAAACAGCAACAAGAATCAGTCCTACAATACCGGTCTCGACTAGTAGCTGTGTAAAGAAGCTATGCGTTTGAGCACTGGAGTACGGATAAGACTGATACTTTTCGTACAATGCTTCCCATGCGCCTGCGCCCGCTCCAAAGACCGGATTTTCCTTCCAGACGGCTATGGCATCCTTGTACATCGTAAGCCGCTCATAGACGCTATGAGTCTGAAAATTGATATTTTCAACCCGGCCGCGAATAATCGGCGGCAGAAAACGAGTAATAGCATCCGTAGCAATGGCGATGGCTCCAAGTACGAAAACAGCGATCAGACTTAGCGGAATCCAACGATTCGCCCAGTCCGAATGAAACCGTTCGGACATTTTCGCTATGCGAGGTGTTATAAATCTCTCAACGACATACACAAGAGCTCCCATAACGATACTGCCGAAAATCAACAATCCCCAGTAACCGACAGTTTCTCTCGAAAATACGGAAACCGTATCAAACGGGACTTTATTTGCTGCGGCTTGTTGAATTTTTTTGATGACGGCAATTCCGCGTTCTGATATCGTATTGTAAATGGCAAGCGATATCCCCATTCCCAAAATGGAGTAGATAATCGCCATTACTTGCTGCCTTAGCCTGAACAAAGTCAAAGCCACAATGGCGACAATCGGCAACACGATAAGAGCACCGCGCGAAAGGGTCAACAAAAAAGAAACGCAAACCGGAAAAAGCATCAACCCGTGAAACACTTGAACGATCCGATTGGACACTCGATCAATCTCAATTAATATGCCGATCCACAAGGTTAAAAGTAAAACCGCGTATGCGTTCGGATACTGAAATATCGAGGCTATACGGATTCCATCTTGCGGCGTGAGCGCATCCAGCATATACACATTCCCAAATAAACTTAGAAATCCGTATATCACGATCAAATACCCAAATACCAGGTATACAGTCGGAAACCAACGAATAATTTGGGAATAAGAAGTTAGCCGTATACCTGCCACAAAAAAAACAAAAAGCAAAACATGCGCTAAGATTCCGTAATGAGCAAGGTATGGAGATAAAGCGCGAAGAGATCCTAATGCATATGTAATCGGTAAAACAAGAGCTGCAATCCCAAACAATAAACTCCGGTTCCACGTAAGCGTTTTGCGCTGAAAATGCATAGCAAGCCAGAACATGATGACAACCGCGACTAAAAGCGTATACAGAACCGGTTTTTCAAACCGGTACGAGGCCGGGTTGTGTATTCCAAAGCCTTGAAACGATCCGTTATTAAATAAAGCTATGAGTAGAACGAAGCCAATCCAACCCCACGCCAAGCTATACATAATAAAACTCGGTTCTTCATGAAGCTTGTCTTTACGTTTTCCTTGCTGATTATTCACCAATGCCACTCCTTATTAATATGCCCCCGTTCCCTTAATGACAACAGGTATCGTCTTTAATAGAATTCGCATCTCCAAAGCCAAACTCCAACGCTCGATATAATAAATATCAAGATCAACCCAAGATTCAAAATCGAGATCGCTTCTGCCGCTCACCTGCCAAAGCCCCGTCATCCCTGGAAGTACATCCATACGCCTCCAGTGATAATTCGTATACTGCGCCACCTCTTGAGGCAGCGGAGGCCTTGGGCCGATTAAGCTCATTTCGCCCTTAAGCACATTCCACAGTTGCGGCAGCTCATCCAGCGAGTATTTGCGCAAAAATTTTCCGATTCTTGTAACCCTGGGATCGTTTTTCATCTTGAATACAGGCCCATTTGCTTCGTTTGCTGCAGCAAGTTCCCCTTTCATCGTTTCCGCTTCCTCATACATCGAACGAAACTTTATCATAAGAAAGGGAACCCCATTCTTGCCAACCCGCTGTTGACGGAAAAATACGGGGCCCTTAGAATCGAGTTTTATCCATATCGCGATCGCCAGAAAAAGCGGAGACAATAATACCAACAACAAAGTGCTTCCGCATATATCGGCAATTCGCTTTAATAGGATATTAATTCCTCGCAAAGGTGTCTTCACGATTTGCATGCATGGAAAATCAAGGTCTTTACGAAAAGTAAATACCGTCGGCATACGATCATACATTTCAGGTATGATTCGAATGTCTACGTTATACTTATAGACCGAATGGAGAATGGATTCAATCACCTTTCGCTCGGAAGGGATCGTAATGTAAATGATGTCTATCCGTTGGTTTTGAAGAATCGTCTCTAATTCATTTGTACGTCCCAATATGTCGGGGCCGACTTTATGATCATCCAGAAACCCTACAAAGTGATTGTTATGCCTCTTTTCTTGAGTCATTTGTTCCAGAATTTCCAAACCTACTTTTCCTGCTCCTAAAATCAGGACATGATTGCGAATCACGCCTTTTCGATTTAAAACACGAATCGTGTAAGCATAAACGGATCTCCAAATCAAAGCTTCAAATAGCATAAGCAATAGAAACGTGACAAGCGTAACCCTGGAGTAAATAAATGTTGTCTTCAAAAGAAAAGTTATACCGATTGTAACAAGAAATGAGAATACGATCGATTTGGCCGCAGACCAGTATTCTTCGACAAAAGATCGATCGGCCTTTCCGGAGAACAAATACCCCTGAACCAGAGCGAACGCATGGATGATCAACATCATGAGAAGGAAAAGAGAGTATTCTTCTATCACCGGCAATTCCCGGATCCAAGCCAACAAATTATAAGGGGTTATATCTTTATAATCCGGCAGTACTTTAACAGCCATCAAGATATAAAAAGTTAGAATGTAACCTATGTATTCAAGCGCAAAAAAGAACGCCTTAATTGAACGTTTAAGGTTCTGGATTCGAAGCTTCTGTTTTGAACTTACACCTATAGCCTTAGCTTGCTGGGCGTAATTCATGGATTCCATCACTTCGTTTAACGGCATTTTCCATTCTCCAATGGTAAAGGATTTCTCGCTTTATTTTATCATACTTTCATTCAATGATGTCGGTTAGCGTCAATTCAAGTCAAAAAACTGCCGGCTTTATGCTTAAACCGGCAGTTCTTCCAGAATCATTCTGTTTTAATTGTTCTCAACGACATCCGATGTCCAATCATTTTCAACAAACCAGTAACCGAGCGGTCTCTCGACTAACAGTTTTTTCGAGCTTTGAACGACTTCATACAATCTTACTTTATAATTGAGAGTCGCATCAATTCCGTTGAAGCCATTCGCATATTTCAAAACAAGCTTATTATTTGTTCCGGCCACCAGATTAGCGGAAGAGTCCCCTTCTACCGTCAACTCCTGAGTAAAATAAGTATACGTATTTCCATCATTAGGATCAATGCCGTCAATACTCAAGACAAGCTTGCGATCTGTCGGATAAAGATTATAAGAAGTATCCTTAATCAGATTATAATCCAACGTAACCTGTACATCATCGCCCAGTATCGTTGGCGTGAATTTATTGATGGTAAATTGATACGGGAGCAAAGGAACATTTTTAAACACACTTAATGTTTTTTGCTCTGCCGGCAAGTTAAATTTCACCGCATTTACATAAGCATCCGGCACGGTTGTTCCCGATGCATAAACCGATTCGGCCACTGCCTCGCCGATAATTAACCGAAGATTGCTCGTATCGTAGCTTTGAGGCAAAGTGGCTGTAAACGTGATCAACGCCTTATTGGACGGATTTACTTTTCCGTCGATCATTGTCAAAGTTGCAGGAAATACTTGATTGTTATCGTTGATAAACAACCCCGACAGCTTAATCGGATCTATTGTACGTTGCTCCATATTGGCCAAAGTCATTTGCACGCTTAAAATCTTGGATGTCGTATTATGGTAAACATTTACGGCATTCAAGCTCGCCGCCATATTCTTTCCGTCTCTGGTCAGATTATAGGTTTTATCTGCTGCGTATAGAGGGATTTGCGATAAACCGGTTGAGAACTTCAATTCTCCCAACTTGGTTTCCGTTTTATCGTCAACTTTATTATTTATAATCGCTTTCACCGAAGTGAAACTATAGTTGGTTGGCAATTTGACATATACATCTATATCCACATAGCCGCCCGCATTCAGAACATTCTGGGAAATGGGTTTAATAACGTTAAAATTCATCTTGACTTTATCGTCAAAATAAAAATAACCCGTAATTTCCGGAATTTCAATAGAGCTAGCGGATTTGTTTTGAATTCGAACTCTTCCGCTTAATACGTCTTCATTATCCCAGGGCTCTCTTTGGAGTTGCAGTAGAGTAAACTGATACGTTCCTACGCTGTTGGAATAAGTAAAGAAATCTTTTGCCGTAGTGCTTGTGCTGTTGCTGAAATTCAATTTATACGTGCCGACAGAGAGCTCTATCCCGGTTTCTCCCCCATTGTCTCTGACAACAACCAACTTCCATCCTGTTGTCTTGATCGAATTCGGTATGGATGCCGTCAGTTGAATTTCTTTGCGCTCAGCCGGGTTTAAGGATAAATCTCCGCTTTCAGCAGATGTCGCTGGATACATTTGTCCAGCCGCCGTCACGATGTAATACTTATAACCGCTTAGCGTAATGGACTTTTTACCAACATTGTTATAAACGAAATTAACCGTCGCTAAATTGTAATCGCCAGATGCGCCAATCGAGGCGGAAGAAATCCTCGAATAAAGCACTGTGCTCGTATTATACAATGGTTTAATAGATCCTACGGTAACCTCGCTTGTATAATTAGTTGGAAATGCAAACCGACCAATTGTTTTCTCATAGGTCGCACTGCTAAAATCAAACTTTACCACCCTTAAGGTCAAATCGGAGAGTTTTGTCTTTTCTCCAACCTTTGCATAAAGGGTAATAAACACTTTCGAATAGGGAGCTACTTTCGTTGTTTTCGCATCTGCCATTGATGTTTTAATTGGATATGTACTGCCGGAGGCGCTGGAAACCCTAAACCAGTAATCAGTTAGATCAAGCTCTTTAGAATCGCCGTTATAAATGCTGATCATAAAGGTCGCCGTTTGACCGTCATCATCTGGAGTTAAACCAACATCCACTAAATTAAAATAACTTTTTGATGTAATGAAGATCGGCTTTACCACTTGGGCAACAGACGTTATATTGCTCGTTGCAGCTGCAGCTACCGGCGTTATTGCCGCATTTGTATAAATGGGACATGCGCCTAGCAGAACAGCCGTAACACCGAGCAGCAATCTGCTTTGATTACGTTTACGAATCATGATGAATCCTCCCAATCTTCTTTGATCCCATTATAACCCTTGCACATGAATAGAATATGAATAGAAGCTGAATAAATGATGAGGTCTAATTTATTAGACGTATGTACGGGTAAAAAAGTTGTTACATCTTGTAAAAATTTCGCAACAAAAAAGCAAGCCCGAAGGCTTGCTTTTTTGTTTTGCTAAATCCGATTATTTCGTAACCGAACCGTCCTTCACTTTGTTACCGTTCAGGTCGGTCAGGTCGGAGCCGTTGAATTTCACTTCAATGGTTTGAGTAGCACTGAACGTACCTGCTGCAACCGTAATGTTCAGAACATTATCGGACTTACTGTAGCTTTGAGCTCCAGTGTACTTCGTGCCATTGATGTAGATTTCAACGCCCGTCGTCGGAAGTGCATTAATCGTTTCGCTCAGCGTTACAGCAAGAGCGCTGTCGCTTACAAGAGCGAGCGATTGTGCAACCGGCTTGGTGTTTTCGGTAAGGTTAATGCTTGCTTGGTAGTATGCGGAGTTAGACGTATTCAGCGTATTGCCATTTTCGTCAACGATGTTGACTACTTTGATCAGACGAGTACCGCTAGCGGCGATTGCGCCTTCCGGAAGATCGGCAACAACGGTTTTCTTGTCACCCAGGAAGTAGATGTTCGTTCCGCTCGGAAGAGCTACGCCGTTAATCAGATACTTGCTAGCATCCAATGCGGCGGTCGTCAGGTTCGCATTGAACTTGAAGGTAAGTTGGCCGTTAGCCGTTTGCTCAATGCTGTTTACAATTACGCTACCGCTAGTAGCACCAGCCGTAACATTAAACGTTACGGAAGTTTTCGCTACAAGGTTGCCAGCCGCATCCTTAACGAGACCTGCAGGGATCGAAACTTCGTATTTACCAGTGCCAAGACCGGACACCGCATACTTGATCCAAGCATCTTCACCGCTGTCGCTCGTGTCACCGTCGTTGTTGGCATCGTACTTGAAGGAACCACCAGTCAACGACCGGTTTTGGTAAACGACAGAGCTGGAATCCGTATACGTATAAGTCGTGTTCGCTACAGTTCCAGTCGTATCAAGCGCTTCGCTGAATTTGATAGCGACATAGTTGCCATCATACAGCGCGCTCACAACCGTAGGAGCCGTTGTATCTTTGGAAATCGTTACAGCTTGCGTAAAGTCAGAACCCGTGTTACCAACAAGGTCTTTGTAACCGGAAACTTTAACCGTAATGTTCAGGAACGTCGTCGACGATCCAAGCCAGCTGCCGACATTATAGGTAGCAACCGTGTTGTCATCGGAGCTAATCGTACCCGGAACCGTGTTACCATTCCAATAAACATTACCGGCATTGCTGATTGCTTCGCTGAATTTAGCCGTCAGCACACCGCCGTTAACCGTCAGAGAAGTAATCGACGGTGCAACCGTGTCGGAAGGTACATTCAGCGTCGTGTTGTAATCGAACAGGTTGTCAGCGGTATCTTGGCCGCCGATCAGGTAGAAGCTGTAGTTCGTGTTGGTCGTCAGGTTGTAGATCTTGATTGCAGTTGCGTCGGCCTCAGTCGTTCCATCCGTTACCAAGGAGTAGTATACGCCAGTGGAAGCGGAGGAAGACAGAGTTGCGCCGCCCAACGTCAACGTGCCAACCGATTTAACCGGCTCGCTGA
Source organism: Cohnella laeviribosi DSM 21336 (assembly GCF_000378425.1). Lineage (GTDB taxonomy): Bacteria > Bacillota > Bacilli > Paenibacillales > Paenibacillaceae > Cohnella > Cohnella laeviribosi. The sequence goes on from NZ_KB899842.1 coordinate 19,205, forward strand.
ATTTGATCGTAGCCGTCGTACCGGCATATTCTACGCCCGTTACCGACGGGGAAGTCGTATCCGTCAGCAGAATCGGCTCTTTATATGCCGTCAGGGATTTGCCGGAAGCGGATTTCAGGGAATCGCTAACCGTCAGCTGCGCATAACGATCCAAACCACCATTTTCTTTAAAGCGGTTGAACGTCAGCGTTACCGTCGTTTTGTCGTCGCTCAGGGAAGCGGAACGCAAAACCGGTGCACTACCCGAGGAGTTGCCGGACAGCGAATAGTAGCCAAGGTTGTTGTGGCCGCCCGCTGCCGTACCTGCTTGAACAGCTTTGTTGAACTTGATCGCGATTTGCTTACCGTTCAGAACCGTTGCGGACTCGACTTTGAAACCTGCGACTTCAACAGATTTCTCCGTGGAAGCTGCAACAGCCGTACCTTTATAAGCAACAACTTTAACGGTATAAGTGCCAACAGCTTGAGCAGCGCTCGTGTAAGTGAACGAGCCGTCCGCATTCAGCGTAGCAGCTGCTTCGGCAGCCGTGCCAATCGCAACTTTAACACTGTCTACGCCGCCAGCCGTTTTACCCGTTACCGTGATCGTGTCGTCCGCGTTAACGACGGCCGAAACGTCGGACAGAGGTTGAACTTGGCCGGCCAGGTACAGGTCGTAAGCAACTTCGATCGTTTGACCGCGGGTTGCGTTGGCCTTGTAGTTCGTCGACGGAAGCTTGAAGCCAGCGTCGATCAGAGCTTGGATGTACGGAGCGGCCCAAGCGGCTGCGCCGTCAACTTTAGCGTCCGTTACCGGAGCCAGTTTCAGCGCGGAAGCTGCAACTTTGTACACTTCTTGCAGCGTAACCGTTTGTTTCGGACCGAACTTGCCGTTGCCAATGCCGTTTACAAGACCGGCAGTGGAAGCGGCTTTGATCGCGCCGTACCACCATTGTCCGGCTTTGATGTCGGAGAACGGAGACGGAGCGGAGTTGTCTTCCGACAGACCCAGAACCGCTACAGCGATCGTAGCGAATTGAGCGCGGGTCAGGTTGTCATCCAGCATGTCGCTGCCCGTCGTGGTGCCTTTCAAAATGCCTTTGTCTTTCAACTGCTGGTACTTCTGAGCAGTCGTCAGATCATTTTCTGCCGCAGACGCCATGGATGCGAACAAGCCGAATACCAAGGCGATGGCCAGAAGAAGAGACAAACTTTTCTTCATAACCTTTTTTTCTCCTCCTTGAAAAGGACTCTGTTGTGTTGCTTTGTTCAAAGATGGGTAGCTCGAATCTCTCATCTGCGTTTCACCCCCTCTCCGGAGTTGAGCATTGTCTATAATTGATGTCTGCAAGCATGACTATGTAGTAGAGACATGTCGCAGAAACTCGTAATCTGGCAAATACAAACGCAAAACAGGCAGGTAAAAGATGCCACTTTACTCATTATACATGGGCAATACCCCAGCGTAAAGAGAATTTTCCTCCGAAATCGCTAGATTGTAGGTCCTTGATCCCTCTAAGTAATCACATGATGTTAGACGTCCGACCGCCAAAAAAGTTGCGGACTTTTATTAAAAAACCTAAATTTTTCTCCGAGTTCGTCCTCATTCGAAAAAAACGTCAGTGCCAATCGCGAAAGTATGTATACGTAAATAGGGACCGATTTCTAGTATAGCTTGTACAGACGGATTCGTCATTGCCTAACTTTTTCCTGCCGCAAGACGGTTGCAGAACATGTTCAATGGAGAAACATGTTCGACGAAGAAAAAGAAGGCCGACGAGCCAGGCCGGCCTCTCCTTCCTGCTAGCTCAGGTTTTTCGGGAACATGCTCGTGCTCTTCTTGAACAGCTCGACCGCGATCTTGCCCGCCTCCGCGCGCGTCATCGTGGCTTTCGGGTTGAAGTTGTACGCGGTTTTGTTCGAGCCCGGCACGGTGACCGGAGACCCGACCATGATTTTCGCGCTGTTTACGGCGCTGACGGCCGGTCTCGCGTAGTACTGGATTTGCGAAGAATCCAGGAACGCCTTGGAAAGGGCCGCCTCCAGCTTGCTGTCGTTCGCGGCCAGTTTAAGCTCCAGCGCCCTGGCGATCATGACCGCGGCCTGTTCGCGGGTCAGGCTCTGGTCCGGAGCAAAGAAGCCCTCGGAAATCCCGTTGACGATCCCCGCCCTGGCCGCCGTCTCGATGCTGGCGTAATCCCATGTGCCCGAAGCGGCGGTCGGCACGACGTCATAGAACGTCTGATTGTCGTCGTAGTTGAGCGGAATGTTCAGCCCTTTGACGATCAGCGTCGCAAACTCCCCGCGGGTCGTCAGGTCGTCGGCGCCGAATTCGCTCACCCGCAAGTTGGTCATGATGCCTTTGGCATACAGCGCGTTCAAGATATTGCGGGCCCACGTGTGGTTCGTCACGTCGCTGAAGCCTTTGTTCAATTTCATGACCTTGTAGTAGCCAAAGTCGTCGAAAGGCACGGTAATGGTATGGTTTTTCGTATTGACTTCGCCGCCGATATTTTTCCACTCGCCGTCCGTATACTTGAACACGGTAAGCGTGGTGCCGGCGTCTTCAACGACATTGGCGTCGTAAGTGAGCGTCAGTTGGCCGCGGTTGGACGGCACGATTTTGCGCGTTCCCTGGAAATCGTCGGGGAAGTTGCCGACCAGCGAATACGGGGGCAGCCCGTTGGTCGCCGGGTGAGTTGCATCCTCGCCCAAGCCGCCGTTGATCCAGTAGATTTTGGACACCAGCGTGAAATTGCTCGTGTTGGTCGTGCTCAGAAACCGGGTCTTCAGGTATTCCGGAATTTTGACCGTAATGCTGCCGTTCTCCGAACGTCCGTCCGGATCCCGGTTGATGATGTTGCCGTAGTCATTGCGCCGTTCCACGACTCCGTCCGCCGGATCGGCAATGCCGAACAGCAGCTTCGCATCCGTGTAATACTTCGTCACGCCGTTGCTGTCCTGGGCGGCCGATTTCATGACGGTTCCTTTCGGGAACGTCAGGGACAACGTCTTGTTGAATACGGAGTGCTTGGTCGACAGCGGCTCCATATACTGGGCGTCGACCTGCACGGTGCCGGTGTAATAGACATTAATGGTATCGTTGATCGACGAGCCTTCCCGCACGATCTGGATTTTGATCGCGTTGTTCTTGTTCTCTTTCAGACCGATATAGTCATAAATGAAACGGTCCTCGAAGTCCGAACGCCGCTTCGCTTCGGCGCCGTTAATCAGCACCTTCGACGCGCCCTCGGCCTCGATGTCGAAGTGAATGAAGTTTTTGTTCACGACGATCTGGTTGCCTACGGTCGGCTGCGGCGACAGCACACGGTAGGACGAAGCTTCGCGTACGATCTGCAGCTTCTGCGTCGTGCGCGCGCCCGTCGAATTAATCAGCTCGAGGTTGTACGTGTGCGTTCCCGGTTCCGTAAACTTCAGCCCTCGGACCCGCACGATGAAATCGTCCCCGTCGCCGGCGTAATCGTAGTAGATGGGCTCGCCGTCGATCGGGCTCGGGATCTGGGAAGTGACCTGCGAAGGCGGCACCAGATCCAGGCTCAGGAACGTGGTTGTCCCGAAATTCAGATTCAGCTTCGTCGCGCCGCTGCCGCGCAGCACGATGTCATACGTCGTCTCGCTCGTGACGTACTGTCCGCCGGTGTAAACGAAATCGGTCGACAGCGCAAAAATTTTCGAGAGAACCTCATCGCTGAAGTTCGACGTATCCGTGGACGGGAACGGCTCCCGATTCTCGACCGAAGTCGGATGGAACCTTTCGATCGTCGAGACGTTCGTATCGATGATGTAAATTTTAAGCTGCTTCGTAATCTCCTGCTTGTGGCCGGACGCGTCAAGCGTAACGCCTTTGAACAAAATCGTGTTTTGGCCGTAGACAAGCGGCCCTTCGTTGCGAATAAAGAGCGTAAGATCAAAGGCGTATTCGCTTTTTCCCGGAACCGGAGCGATGCCCAGGTCCGTTTGCGGGCCGTTGACGTCGCCGTCGTTCGTCATATCGTTGCCGTTGACGAAGTACTGCGCGCTTTCCAGGTTCTCGAACCCGATGAATTTCCCCTTGATGTTCAACGTGTTCGAGCTGTTCTTGGAGTTGAACGTATACGTTTGTCCGTCGTAGAGATTTTCTACATAAATATAGCTTTTCGAAGCGTAAGTGATCGTTGCGTTATAAGAGGCGGTAGAGCCGTCGTAATAAAACTTGACCTGCTGGATGCCGCTGGCAAAGCCCGTAACCTGAAAAACCTCTTCGTAAAGACCCAAGCTGCTGTTGTAAGTGCTGTCTACAATTTCCGCCAGATTCACGGACGTATTGCTGAGCGGCAGATAGTCGCCCTTCAGATCCTTGCCCGCCGCGCTTTTTTCCGTGCGAACAAGAATATAAAAGCTCGATCCCGATACTTCCGCTCCGTTCAGAGGCACTTTGCTTACCGTTTTCAGATCGGCCCCGGACGTATAATCCGGCAAATAATACATTTCCTTAATGGCGATGTCGCCCGGCAAAAACTTGAACTTCCCTTCATACCCGTACGAAGTTCCGTTATAAACGACAACCAGGTCGACCGTTTGGTTGGCGTCTACGACAGAGCCCGTCGTTTTAAACGCAAAAGAAGGGAGCTCGAACGTCACGAGACGGTACGCCGCCGTCACGCCGTCCACGCCGGGAATTTCCGTTTCGTCCGATACATAGCTCGCCTGAATAGGCTGGGCCGCCGACCCGTTGATGCTGTAAGTCGCATTGTCCTTAAACGGGGTTGCGTTGTACGGCACCAGGATTTGCGCCCTGATTTTGCCGCTTTGCGGAGGGGTCGTCGAGCCGTCCGTCAAGGTCGGCACGTTGTTCAGAAGCGAATATTCGGTCCCCGAGCCCCCGTCCTGCACGATGCCCAGTTTCGTAAAGGGCTGATCCCTGTCGAAATAGTAGAGCGTCCGCGTCACGATAATCGAGTCCGCGCCGTTGGAAACCTTGAACGTCAGCGTATTGAGGCCGGATGCGAGATCCAGCGTCGGCGTGTAAAACGTTCCGTCCGACAGCAGGGACGTGACGATCGACGTGCCGCCGTTCAGGCTGTAGGTGACGCTGGTCGCATTTTTGACCGAACCTTGGATGGAAACGTTCTTTTTGTCTACGACAACCTGCGTGCCCTCGTTCAGCACGATCGTGCCCGCAGAGCTGCCCATAACCTTGATGTTTTGCACGTAAGGCACGGCGTCGTACAGCACATAGAAGGTGTCGGACCGTTCTACGTTGCCTTGCATGCCGGTGAAGGTGATTTTATTGAAGCCGGCGAAAAGCGGGAGATTGCTAGCCGTAAAGCGGTTGGTCGTACCGGCATCCGCCGTCACCGCGCTCGTCACGACGTGGGCCGGGTCCGTCACATACCGGGTCGTTCCCGACGATGTGTCGGCCGTCAGCATTTCGACCTTGACCGTCATGCTGGTCGACGTAACGTAAGAGTACGTACCGGTAATGGTAATCGTACCCGTGGTCGTCAAATACACGTTATCCCGCGTAATGATATTGGGACCTTCCGTTGACAGCTGCGCCGTATTGTTGAGAGATGCGATATCCGGAATAAAATACGTGGATGCCGCACTGGCTTTCTGGGCAACCCCGAACGGGAACAACGTTACCACGAGGGCGGCAACCATAAGCCATACGAGTGCCCGCTTGCTGCGTTGCATGTGACAATCTCTCCTTTTTACCGTTTCTGACGCCATAAAAACATAAGATACTTCTATCTATCGGCACAAAGCGCTTCAATCTTTAGGTTTTACGGCGTTTTTTCATAAAATCTCGGAAAAGTCGGACTCGCCCGCGCTCCGGGATCGGGGCCGGAAAAACGAGCGGAAACGGCACGGTAACGCTCCGTATCAGAAGGCGAGCGGTTCGGCTCTTTCTCCGGGCTTGGATCGCCGTTTCTCCAGTTGCCTCAAATGCAATTGGAGAGCCCGGCCGCCGTTTTTTTGCCCATGCAGTTGCCTTTACGGCACTTATTCGATCCGTTCGTCCGAAAATTCGGCGCGACGCGAAGTTTAGTTGCATCTATGGCGCTTCGCTCGGTCAATTCCCCGAAAAGGAGACTGCAATTGCTATAAAGTCACTTTCGTTCCGGATCTTCGAAGATCCGCACGATCGGCAACCCCCGCATGCAGTACCGGGCCGAAATCGCAGCTTCCGAGACGCGCAATGCGGGGCAACGGCGGACGAGCCGGACGGCAAAAACAAAACCGGAGGCGCTCTTCTCCTCGGAAAGCGCATCCGGTTAAGCGGAGATGACTTGTATACGATTTGGAAACGATTGGGGGCGATTCGGATAAGGATAAACGGAATGTTTACCGCTCTCCATCGTAAAAAAACCGAAGCCGCGCTTCGGGATCATTGTCCAAGCAAACGTTATTTCGAACGCGTATGCGTCTGCTGCCGCAAGAACATCCGGTTCAGGAAGCCGATCAGTGGCTTGCGCGTCTTGTCGACGATGCCGATCAGCTCGGCGCCGATTTGCAGAAGGAACACCAGAACGCAGATGACGACGAAGGTCACCCAGTTGCCGAGGCCGGATTTGGAAATAAGCGATTGAACGATGGCGCAAACGCCGAAAAAGGCGGCAATGCCGTAAATGATCAAAACCGTCTTGCGGTGGCTGAAGCCAAGCTGTTGCAAGCAGTGATGAAGATGGCCCTTGTCCGGGGCGAAAATCGGTTTCTTCTGGATCCAGCGGCGGACGATCGCAAAAAACGTATCCGACAGCGGCACGCCGATAATGAGCAGCGGCGTAACGAACGAAACGACCGTAATCTGCTTGAATCCGAGCATCGACAGCATCGCAAGCGTGAAGCCGAGAAACAGCGATCCGGAATCGCCCATGAAAATTTTGGCCGGGTGAAAGTTATATTTCAAAAAGCCGATAACGGCGCCGAGCAGCACCACCGAGAGCAGGATGACCGCTTCCTGGCCCATCAGCGCCGACATGACGAGAATCGTGCCGATGGCGATGGCCGAAACGCCGGCCGCCAGTCCGTCCAATCCGTCGATCAGATTGATGGCGTTGGTGACGCCGACGATCCAGAGAATCGTAAGCGGAATGCTCAGCCATTCTCCGACCGGCTGCATGGCCGAACCGAACGGAACGTTGACGAGATTGATTTTGATATCGAAACCGAACACGACGACGCAGGCGGCCGCGATTTGAACCAGCAGCTTCAGCTTGGCGGACAGCGTGAATCTGTCGTCCAAGGCCCCGAGCAGCACGATCAGCGTGCCGCCCGCAAGCAGCGCCCAAATCAAATTGCGGTCATACGCATTCAGAAAGTTATCCGGCAAAACAGGAAGAAACAGAAGAATGCTTGCCGTAAAGGCGGCGTAAATGGCAACTCCCCCGAGCCGGGGCATGATTCGCGTATGCACCTTGCGTTGATCCGGCACGTCCATCGCGCCTACCTTGAATGCCAGTTTTCGTACGAGCGGCGTCAGCGCGAGCGATAGGGCCAGCGCCAGTGCAAAACCGGATATCCCGATTCCCGCTATCCAGCCTGTCGGCATTTGAAACTCCCCTTTTCTATCTGTACCGGATTGAATTATACTCCGCGCCCACGACTTCAACAAGGCATTTTTACGGCGGATTTTCGCCAATTTTCTTGCAAATGCTTGATTTTCATCCGATTTTCACGTGGCTTCACCGCATTTTCAGGACTTTATCTCCGTCTCGGATTACCTTAAGGGCAAATTTCGGAAGCGCGAGCATCCGTTTGTAACGCCACGGCTCCTGAATCAGCCTGTAAAGCCACTCGACGCCCAGCCTGCGGAACAGCGCAGGCGCGCGCTTCAGCTTGCCGGAGATGACGTCGAGGCTGCCGCCGATTCCCATCATGACGGGGACGGCCAGCGCCTTCTCGTGCTTGGCGATCCAGGGCTCCTGATTAGCCGCGGACCGGGCGACGAAGAGCAAATCGGGATTCGCCCGGCGAATGTCGGCGATGACGGCCTCGTCCTCCTGGTCGGTGAAGTATCCGTTCCGGCGGCCGACAAACCGCACGCCCGGAAATTGCCGCGCCAAATTCGCTTCCGCCGCCTCCAGCACTTCCTGCGTCGAGCCGAGCAGGTAAACGCTCCAATGGCGCAGGTCGCCTTCGCGCAGGAGCTCGTGCATCAGATCGAAGCCCGCCACTCTTTCCTTCACCGGCTGGTTCAGCCTGCGCGCCGCCCACACGACGCCGGAGCCGTCGGGGACGATGAGATCCGCCGTCGCCAGCACGCGGCGGTACTCGGGATCGTCGAGGCCCGCCATCAGCATGATCGGATTGCCGGTCACGACGCGGGTCGGCTTGCGCGCTTCAATCCGTTCGGTCAGAAAATGCACGGTCGACCGCATGTCCATCTTTGAAAACGGAACGCCATAAATAGAGACGGTAGGAAAGGTGTCCGAGTTGCTTGCTTCCGACAAAAAAATTCACCTTCCTTTACGTTCGTCCAAAATGCGCAGGATGCGGGCCGCCGGGCGGACGGCATCCGCCTTCAGCTTGTCCAGCGCCGCATCCGCGTCGCGCCGCCAGCGGTCCGGCTTGTCCAGCAGTTCCGCGGCCCGCTCCGCGAAGCGCTCCGCATCGAGCGCATCCGTCGTGCCGGCCGCTTTCTGCCCGAGCCGGCCCAGAAATTGGTCGATCTTCGGATCGTAGGAAAGACCGATCAGCGGCACTCTGCGGTTGGCCGCGTAAATGAGCGAGTGCAGCCGCATGCCGAACAGCAGGTCGCACCCCGCCACCTCGCGCAGCATCGCGCGCGGGGACTCGTGCGCCGGGGCGAGCTCCGCGCTCGCCCCGAAGCGCCCGAGCCGTTCCATCACATACCGCGAAGCCTCTTCGTCGGAGCCGTGATGGAACGGCAGCATGCGCAGCCGGACGCTCCGCCGTCCGGCCAGCGCCGCCAGCGCAGCGGCCACGCGGTCCAAATCCGCGCGGTCGCTGCGCCAAAAGCGCACCGACACGCCCACCACCGGGGGCGTGCCGTGCGCCCTGCGCGCCGCGGCTTCGCCGTCGCGCGCGCCGTCCGCTGCCGGAGCCTCCTCCGGCAGCGTCAGGCCCATGACCGGATCGGCGACGACGTCGATCCGGTCCGCGGCCACGCCGAAGCTGCGCAGCAGCTCGGCGGATTCGCCGTCGCGTACGGACACGTACGCGGCTTTGCGGAACGCGCGGGCGATCATCGGGCGGAACACCGCCCGATGCACCGGGCCGATGCCCTGCGCGTACACGAACGCCGGCTTGCCGCACCAGCGGGCCAGTTCCATCACGCCCAAATAATACGGAATCGACCCCAATCCGGTCGCATCCTGAAGCAGGCTGCCGCCGCCGCTGATCAGCCCGTCGCTGGCGCGGAGCGCCTTCCGCATCTCCCCGAGCTTCATGCGGTGCACGGCCTTGACGCCGTATTGCTTCTCCGTCCAGGCCGGATCGCCCGACAGCACAATCGGCTCCACGCGCATGCCTTTTTCCGCCGCCGCGTTTTCCAGAGCCGTCAAAATACTCTGAAGCACGGCTTCGTCCCCGCTGTTGCGAAATCCGTAATAACCGGACAGCACCAGCCGAACCACGCCATCCTCATTTCTTTTCATTATGGTACGCACCGCCTGTTTTTCCATTCAGCCCAAATTGCGGCATTTCGCGGCCGCTCCTTCGGGCCTCTTTTTCCCCGAACTTGTTGCCGTCCCAACGCCAAACCTATGCCTGCCGCGCCTTTTGGCCGCCGTAGCGGCGCCACAACGCCTCGCCGATCTGCCAAACGCAGATGGCGATCAGCCCGATCGCCGCTCCAAGGCCGAGTCCGAGCAGCACGCGAATGGCCGACAGCTTGAGCGGCGTGTGAATATGCGCGAACGTATCGACCATGGACAGCTGTCCGATGGACGCCACGATCATCAGCACCGTCGCCCACCGGTAGCGCAGCGCCAGGAACAGGCCCAGGAGGAAAATCGGGTGCGCCAGCATGAATTCCTTGAACCGCGGACGGACGCCGAACGTGTTCTCCAGATACGAGCGGAACATCAGCTCAAGACCGCTGGCTTGTCCGCTGTTGCCGGTGCGCGACAGATAATAGTAGCCCACCCCGGCGATCACGACCGCCGCGACGACCGTCAGCACCGTAATCGGCATCCGCAAAATGCGGCGGATGTTGTCCTTCACCGAACCGCCGGGGCCGTACAGGAACACGTATACGGCAACCAGCGCAATCGGCGCCAAATGCAGCAGGCTGACGCCGCGGAACTGCTGAAGCACCAGGCTGTACGTAATGTCGTTCAGCAAGGCGGCGACAAACGGCACCGCCGCAAGCGACAGCACCGACGTGCCCGCATACAGCAGCACCGCCTTGCCGAGGCGCGAAGCGGCCGATTGCGCGGCTTCGCCCGGCCGGCTGCGCTTCGCGCGGAGCCAGCGGACGACCAGCACCAGCGAGGCGGTCGGGGCGGCGATCGCCACGAACAAGGCGAGCGCTTGGTCAAGAAGCGAGGAGTGCAGCGCGACAACGCCCGCCGTCCCGATCGCGCCGAGCGCCGTAACCGGCACCAGCAGCGACGGAAGGAACAAGCCGACCGTCAGCGCCACGAGCGCGGCCGCGCCCGCCGCGGCCAGCGCGCGCAGCGCCGTTTCCGCCGGCGCGTGATGCACCGTAAACGAATGCGCTGCGCCCGGGACAAATCCGAAATGCTTCAGCTGCTTGATCGCGCCTTCCGTCTCCTCGCCGCCCGCCAGCGCGGTTGCGATCGTGTCGATCGGATGCGAAATTCGAACGCTCGCCGAATCCTTTACCGGCGCCGCATTCAAATAAATAAACCGGATATTGCGGTCCTTCACCGCGAGCACGATGCGGTCCGCCAGCGTCGACGGGCTGATCACGGCCATCTCCGCTTCCGATACCGAATGCAGCCGCGCCACGTCGTAATCGAGCAGCCGGGCCAGCGTGCCGAAGCCTTGCTGAGGCAGCTTCAGGTTTTCGATCGCCCCGATGCCGATCCCGGCCTCCTTCAGTTGGGAAGCGAACTGCTTCAGCGTTCCCGCTTCCGCCTCGTTCCCGAAGCCGGTCACCGCATCGCCGTCGAAAATGATCGTTTTGACGCCGTATTCGCGGAACGTTTGCAGCCATTTGGCCATCTCGGCCGGATCGTAATACTTGCCGCGGTCCGAGAGACGGGGCACGATCAGAAAGCCCTCGTCATGCAGCTTTTTCATCGCGATCGGATTCGGCTGCATCGGCTGCATGTACGCCACTTCGGGCACCACGTTCAGCACGAGGCCGTTGCGGCCCTGCGCGGACCAATCGCCAATCTCCACTCCGGCTTTCGAAAAAGCATCCACGATCAGCGCCCGGATCTCGCGCTCGTGCTCCGGCTTATTAAAGAGCAAATAAGTGCGGTTGTCTCCGACCTGCGCCAGCTTTCCTTCCAGAAGAGCGGCTTGCGCGGCATTGTACACGTTCACTTCTCCGGACCAGACCAGCTCGTCCAGGCTGCTTTCGAACACCGCCATGGCATTGACACCGGCTTCCTTCAAAACAGCCAATTGGTCGTTAACGAAAGCTTCCGGATTGATTTGCGTCGCGGACACCTGCAGCAAATCGCGGTAGTCCATAATAAATTCCACTTCGTTCGCGGAATGCTCCGTTACCGAGCGGGCGTACAACACCGGCAGCGAACCGACCAGACCGAGCAGCACGACCCACCATAACCACTTGGCCAGCCTCCGGTTCCAATTTTCAAGCCAATGGGGCACAACTTTCACTCCTTAAATGTTTGCTAAAACGCAGAACGGCATCCGGATGGAACGGATCTCGGGTCCGCGCGTAACGCCGCTCCTCGTCAAGAGGTTTGCGATGCCGCGTTCTCCCCTTTCTTCCGCCGCGCCTGGCGCAATCCGCAGCCGCCTTGCCCGCATCCCTGTTCCATCGGATGTTCCATACGGCACCGGCGCAGCACTTCCGCGTTCTCGATCTGTCCAAAAGCGGCAATTTTTATCGCAAAAACGGCAAGGGCCGAACGTGAGCACGGCAAGCACCGGTCAACCGAAACGACGTTTCGCCGAACCGCTCCGCAATCGGCGGACCGGCGCTTGCCTGCACGCCGGCGTTTCCCTGTCAGCTTAACGCGTCCACCCGTTCCATGACGGCCGCAACCAACCGTTTCAACGCGGCTTCGGCTTCTCCAAGCCCGTTGCCTCTTACGGCAAAATACACTTTGATCTTCGGCTCCGTACCCGACGGGCGCAGGCAGAACCAGGAGCCGTCCGCCAGCAGGAACTTCAGGACGTTCTCCTTCGGCAGGCCGTCAAGCCCATTCTTGTAATCGAGCACTTGCGACACGGCGACGCCGGCGACCGAAGAAGGCGGGTTCGTTCGCCAATCGTTCATGATGCCGGCAATTTTTTCGACCCCGTCCTTGCCCTTGAGCGTACGGGATTCCAGTTGCTCCAGATACGTTCCGTACTCGGCGTACAGCTCGAGCAGGACGTCGTACAGCGTCTTCCCTTGCGACTTGTAGTAAGCGGCTGCCTCGCAGATCAGCAGCGCGGCGACCACCGCGTCCTTGTCCCGGGCATACGTGCCGGTCAAGTAGCCGTAGCTTTCCTCGTAGCCGAACAGGAACGTATGCTTGCCCGTCCGTTCGAATTCGGTGATTTTTTCGCCGATGTATTTGAAACCCGTCAGCGTGTTGAAGACGCTCATGCCGAACGATTTCGCGATATCCGCTCCCATCTCGCTCGTCACGATCGTCTTGATCACGGCGCCGTCGCCAGGTAGTTTGCCCAATTTTTTCAGGTTGGACAGCAAATAGTAAGCCATGATCGCGCCCGATTGGTTGCCGGTCAGCACTTCGAAGCGGCCTTCTTTGTTTTTGACCACGGCTCCCATCCGGTCGCTGTCGGGGTCCGTGCCGATGATGATGTCGGCCCCGATCTTCTCCGCCAGCTCGATCGCCAGCGTGAACGCTTCCCGCTCCTCCGGGTTCGGAGACTTGACCGTCGGGAAAAATCCGTCCGGCCGCTCCTGCTCAGGCACAATGTGCACGTTGGTGAATCCCGCTTTTTCCAGCACGCGGCGAACCGGGAGATTGCCCGCGCCGTGGAGCGGCGTATAGACGATCTTCAGCTCTTTGCCCGCGCCGTTGCGGATCGCGTCCGGCTGTACGGATTGGGACACGACCGCATCCGTATACCGTTCGTCCGCGTCCTCCCCAAGCCATACGATCAGCCCGCGCGCTTCCGCCTCCTCCGGCGAAAGCCGCTTGACTTCATCGAAGGAAGCGACTTTCCGGATCGAGGCGATGACCCGTTCGGCATCGGCAGGCACAAGCTGCCCGCCGTCCGGTCCGTATACCTTGTACCCGTTGTACTCCGGCGGGTTGTGGCTGGCGGTGATGACGATGCCGCCGGACGCTTTCAGATCGCGCACGGCAAACGACAGCTGCGGCGTCGGCCGCAGCGAGCGGAACAGATACGTCTTGATGCCGTTGGCCGCCAGCACGCAAGCCGCCTCAAGCGCGAACGAATCGGAATGGTTCCGGGAATCGTGGGCGATGACGACCGACGGAGAAGACGTCGGAGAAGAAAACCGCTCCAGCAAATATTGGGCGAAGCCTTGCGTCGCTTTGCCGACTACGTAGCGGTTCATCCGGTTGGTGCCCGCGCCCATGACGCCGCGCAGTCCGCCGGTTCCGAACTCCAGATCGCGGTAGAACCGGTCCTCGATCTCGCTCGGCTGATCCGCAATTCCGCGCAGTTCCGCCTTGGTCTCTTCATCCACGTTGGGGTCGTTCAGCCAGGCGTTGTAAAGATCCGTTGCATTCGGTTGGTTCGTCATGACTCACAGCTCCTTTACCGAGTATGGTCTGTTACAGGCTTATCGTCAGGCTTTGGCGGGATCGGTCAGCGCAAACATAAGAACGCCTTCGGCGACGACGCGATCGCCGACTTTGGCCGTAGCCTGACCTTTGCCTATAGAACCTTTTAACCGAATGATTTCAACTTGAAGCGTCAGCGTATCTCCCGGCGTTACCTGGCCGCGCCACCGGAATTCGTCCACGCCTGCAAACAATCCGATTTTGCCCTTGTTCTCCTCCACGGAAAGAATGGCGGCCGCTCCCACCTGGGCCAGCGCTTCCATAATCAGCACGCCCGGCATGACCGGATATCCCGGGAAATGTCCGACAAAATATGGCTCGTTCATCGTGACGTTTTTCAGACCGACGGCGCGCTTTCCCGCTTCCAGCTCCACGATCCGGTCGACCAGCAGAAACGGCGGCCGGTGAGGAATGATTTCCTGAATTTGCGTAATATCCAACATGGATATCCCTCCCGAAGTCATCTGATTGGAATCGGCCGGGATGAACCGGCCGCCTTGCCCTGCAGCGCATAAATCGCCGCAAATCGGTTCATACTAGAATCGTCCCTTCCGCGAGCTGCAGTCGCGAAGGTTGATATAAGAGAACTCGCCGCTGTTTGCCTGTCTGACGCACGGCACGGCGGAGGGTTCTTTTGTCTTTTTCTGTTTTCCCCTATCCTCCGGAAACGCTGTTGAGGGTCCGAAACTTCAGGAAGTAGACGCCCGTTGCCACAAAGGACAGCACGATGGCGCACCATAGCGCCGCCGTTCCGCCGGGCAGCCCGAGAAACAGCAGCATAATCGCCACATAGTAAACAAACGTGGTCACTTTTCCAAGCATGTTCGCCGGTACGGTCTTCATCCCGCGAAAATAGAAAAATGCCGAGCTGGCGATCATTCCGATCTCCCGGACAGCCATGATGGCCGCCGCCGACCACGGGATTTCCCCGCCGACGACAAGCGCGACGATTACGGACAGCATCATCAGCTTATCCGCCAGCGGGTCCAGCATGACGCCCGTCGCCGTCACCTGTCCGCTGCGGCGGGCGATGTAGCCGTCAAGAAGATCCGTAAGGCCGGCAAGCAGCACAATGCACAACGCCGCTACCGGATGATCGTCAAAGTAGAGGACCAGAAACAAGGGAATCATGACAAATCGGGACATGGTCATCATATTCGGCAAGTTCATTCCCGATTCCCCCCCATTTCTCCAAAGCTCCCATTATTATAACGCTCGCCCTATCGAGCGTAAACCTAGGGCCGTCAAACCGCACAAAGAACCCCCCGGTTGGAGCCGGGGGGAGCCGTAAGCCGCAAGCCCGGTGGCCGGCAGCGGCCCGGATCGTTCAGCCGCCTTTCGCGAACACGAGATCGTACATATGCCGCCAGGTGTCCCAATCGAACACCTCGGCCAGTTCTCTCTTTCCGAGCACCACATATCCGAACGCCAGGCCGACGGCCAAAGCGATTAAGCAAACAATCGGTACCGATAACACTTTCACAAACGTCCAGACGACCCTTCCGGCTATTTTGCCCGCTGAACGTTTTTTTCCGTTCGCGGGACGTTTCGGGTCCGGCGAACGGGTTGATGCCGTCACCTATCGATTCCTCCTTAAGCTTCTGCCGCGCGGCGTAACCCGTGTCTAAGCCGGCGCGGCAAAAAACGCCTCGTTGACAAAGGCCGTTATCCGCGCAAGTCGGTGGCCATCTGCATCATTTGATCGCTGGAGGACAATGCCCTTGCGTTTAATTGATAAGCCCGCTGCACCATGATCAGATCCGCCATCTCGGCGGCAAGATCGACGTTGGATTGCTCGAGGAATCCCTGGCGCACCGAAACGCCTCCGTTTTGCCCCGGCGCCGCCGCCACAAGCCGCACGACATCGGCCGCGTTTACGTTCGCCGGCACGCCGTACAGGTTGTGCGCCACCGCCTGAAGCAGGTCGGGCTTCGCCGCTTCAACCAGCTTTAGTGTGCCAAGATCGAGCACATTCGATCCGTCCGGGCTTTTGGCCGCAATGCTGCCGTCTTCGCCAATGACCATTTCATATCCGTCCGGAACCAGCACGAACGTATCCGCGCCGCCGTTGGTGGCGACAACCGGGTATCCCGCATTGGTCACCAGCATGCGCTCGCCGTTACCAGTCGGCACCAGCTGAAAAGCGCCCTGGCGGGTAAAGGCGCGCTCGCTGCCCAGTGTAGCGCCCGTCCGCACTTCGAACAGGGCGTTCCCTTCGATCGCGACGTCCGTCGCGTTCTTCGTTTCCTGAAGCGGTCCTTGCGTCAAATCCAGCGTTTGCGCGACCAATCTGGCGCCCCAGCCTTGCGTAAAGCCGAGCGGACTGCGGCGCCCGGCCAGCCGGAAATCTTCCTTATGCGGCTGGATGCTGGTCAAAAGATCTTCGAATACGGCGTTTTTCCGTTTGTACCCGCTCGTATTCAGATTGGCGATATTGTCCGCGAGAATGTCGAGCTTCTGCTGCAGGGAGCCCATCGAGGCTGCCGCGCTGATCATGGAGTTGTTCATGTGTATTCAACGTCCTTCCTCTATGCTCGTGCCGCCGGATGCAGCCGGTTATACTTTGCCGACTTCGTTTACGGTTTTGTCCAGGCTTCGGTCCAGATACTGGATCATCTTCTGGTTGGCCTCGTAAGCCCGAAGCGCAGCCATCATATCGACCATCGATTGCGAGGCGTCGACGTTCGAGCGCTCCAGATAGCCTTGCCGGATCTCGACGCGGTCGCCCGCCTGAACTTGCGCGATGCCCCCGGGCTCTCCCGCGTAGCGGAACAAGCCGTTGCCTTCCCGGATCAGATCGTTCGGGTTGTCGATCCGGGTTAACCGCAACTGCGGATTGCCCGGCAGCGGCGCACCCGTCGTTTTGTCGGTCAAGCGGCCGTCCGCCGTAACTATCACGTTGTCCCACGGCCCGTCAAAGGTAATCGGCTGTCCGTTCACGCCCAGCACCGGGAACCCGTCGGCCGTGACGAGCGTTCCGTCCGCCGCCGTCTGGAAGCTGCCGTTGCGGGTGTAACGCTGGGTGCCGTCAGGCAGAGCGACCGTAAAGAAGGCCTGAGGCTGATACACGACATTTCCGTTTGCGTCCACATATTTGCCCGAACCGTCGAACACGGCGCCGTTCACCTGGATATCCGATACGAGCGCCAAATCCTGGGGACGGCTTGACTCCACCAGATCCCCCTGCGTCATGCCGAGCAGGCTCTCCTCCGCGAACACGCCCGTATGCAGCTTGCCGATCGGGTTAGGGGAAGGCTCGCTGCCCCCCATCGCATAAAGAAGCATCTCGGGGAACGCCCGATTGACGGAGCTTGCCGCTTTGTAGCCGGGCGTATTGAGGTTGGCGATGTTGTTCGTCACCGTATCGTGGCGTCTTTGCTCCGCGATCATGCCCGATGCCGCCGTATACAGTCCTCTGATCATAATTCTCCCTCCTCACCCTAGCTTGCGCTTCATTTTGTCCAGATGGTCCAGCATAATGCCGGTTCCCTTCACAACGCAGTGCATCGGGTCTTCGGCAATCAGGACGGGCACCTTAAGCTCGTCGGCGAGCAGCGAGTCCAGACCGTCCAAAAGCGCGCCGCCGCCCGTAAGAATAACGCCCCGGTCGATAATATCCGCCGACAGTTCCGGAGGCGTTCGTTCCAGCACCGACTTAGCCGCCGCCACGATGTTCGACACCGGCTCCCACAACGCCTCGCGCACCTCGTCCGAGCGGATCGTGATCGTCAGCGGCAGTCCCGTCACCATGTCGCGGCCGCGGATATCCATCTCCTCCCGGCGTCCCTCGAGATGGACCGTGCCGATTTTGATCTTGATGTCTTCGCTCGTCCGTTCGCCGATCAGCAGCTTGTATTTGCTTTTTATGTACTTCATGATCGCCGCGTCGAACTTGTCCCCTGCGACTTTAAGAGAAGAGGCGGTTACGACGTCGCCCATGGACAGGACGGCCACATCCGTCGTACCTCCGCCGATATCGACAACCATATTGCCGCTGGGCTGGAAAATATCCATTCCGGCCCCGATCGCGGCCGCCTTCGGCTCCTCTTCCAGAAACACCTCTTTGGCGCCGCTTCTCTCCGCCGCTTCGCGGATCGCTTTCTGTTCGACCGACGTTATATTGGTGGGCGCGCAGATCAAAATCCGGGGCCGGCTGTACCACGAGCGCCCTCCGACCCGTTGAATGAACGACTTGAGCATCATGTCCGTCACTTCGAAGTCCGCGATCACCCCGTCCCGAAGCGGACGAATGGCGACGATGTTGCCGGGCGTGCGGCCGACCATCCGGCGCGCTTCCTCTCCTACGGCTAACACTTTGCGCGTATCGCTTTCGATCGCGACGACGGAAGGCTCGTCGAGCACGACGCCTTTGCCTTTGACGTGGATGGACACGTTGGCCGTGCCCAAATCGATTCCGATGTCTTTGCTGAACATGTTCCGAGAATCCCCCAGCGATATGGTTTGACGGCTGCCGCAAGTCAAGCAGGCAGCGGCTTGGCGGCTATTTTCCGAAAATAACGTAATGGTATTGTATTCGCCGTCTTTGATTAAAATCCTCTTTTTTTTGGGGGATAAACCCAAAATTACGGTTTTCCCGCCGTCAAAATTTCCCGTTTTTTGGCGGTTGTCTTTTTGTATTTGATTTTCGTGGCTTCCCCTCCCCTCAAATGCCGTATCGATTTGTGATATTCCAAAATGTGCTTCACCTGATCCGCCAAATCCGGGTTGATTTCCGGCAGCCGCTCGGTGAGGTCTTTATGCACCGTGCTCTTGGAGACGCCGAATTCCTTGGCGATCGTCCGTACCGTGTTGCGCGTTTCCACAATGCACCGGCCGATCTTGATGGTGCGTTCCTTGATGTAATCGTGCACGCTCCCGCCTCCCTGCTCGAATAGATTGGTACATTATATGAGGGGAGCGGGTACTTATTCTTTGTTATCGGGGCTGACAAGCCCAAGAAACTCCATGGGCGGCACGTCTTCTAGGCCAAACGTCCATATCGCGCGTCCCGGAAAGGTGCGCAAAAAGGCGGAGTCCTGTCCGTCTTTCGCTGCAGTCCGGTAAAGGACGCCGTCTCCGGACGTCCGCCGCGGCGACATTCCCCGCAAAAAAGCTTGCCGCAAGCCGGCGGCGGACAGCCCGGCCGAAAATATCGCCGTACGGATCGTTTGCGCGTAAAAAAAGGACCCCTTCCGACAGGGTTCCCGATCGGAAGAGATCCATGGTATGGTTTTGGCAAAATGTTCGTTATTCTTTGATCAGCGTTTCCGGATTGACGGACACTCCGTTGTCGCGCACTTCGAAGTGTACGTGAACGCCTTCGTCCTTGCCGATCTCGCTTTGGCCGGCCATGGCGATGACGTCGCCTTGCTCCACCTTGTCTCCCACCTTGACCTTCACGTCCGCGAGGCTTTGATAGACGGTGGTCAGGCCGTTCGGATGCTCGATCTCCACCTCGTAGCCGTTAACCGGATTTTGCTCCGCCACCGTCACGGTCCCGCTCATAGCGGCCAGCACTTCGAACGTTTCGTTGTCTTCGCGGCCAAGATCGACTGCGGTATGCGGCGTGAACGTATCGTTATACTGCACCATCGCCGCTTCGCGCTGTTCCTCCGATCCGCTCGGATCGTAGAACGGCAGCTTGACGATCATTTCGCCTCTGTTGCTTACCGGCCAGCGGAGCGTTTCCCCGTTCGCGGACGCTTCCGCGGCTTCCTGGCCGCCCGTTTCCGCGGCGGCGCCATCGTTTGCGACCTCGGACAAACTCGGTACGGATTGCGGCTCGTCTTTGCCGTTCGTACCCGTGTTCAGCCAGAGGATCGTTACGATGATTGCTGCGGCGGCCATATAAGCGGCAGGGAACACCCAACGTCTGGACAACAGTTTCTTCCAGCCCGTAGGCTTGACAGGGGTCGACGCTGCAATCGGCTTGAGAGACTCTTCTACCTTGCGCGTGTTTTTGTTGTTTTGATCACTCATTGTTTTATCACCTCAGTAACCAAGTGTTGCCAGGTGATAGAGTTTTATACACGCGCTTTGAAAGATTGTCATTTTTATAGCTTTGAGAAAACGCAACCCGCCGCGCACCTTCGTCCGGCCGTTAGCGAATAAGCTCCGAAACGTTTTTCAGCTCGATTCCGGTATAGTAGTGTTTGACGATATTCTCGGCGGTCATCCCTTTTCGGGCCATGCCCTCGGCTCCCCACTGGCTCATCCCGACGCCGTGCCCGTTTCCGTAGGTCGTGATCACCGCGGCCTGTTGCTTGACCGACCAAGTAAACGAAGTGGAACGAAGCCCCAGCTTTTCTCTCAATTGCTCTCCCGAAAACGTCCTCGACCCGATCGCGGCGGCTCGGACCCGGTGCCCGGCCGCCTTTTTTACGATTTTAAGGGCGGCGCCCGCGGCACCCTGGGCCATAGCGGGCTCCGCGTCGATCCCCAGCTTGCGGTACAGATCGGAAAGCGGTATTTCGACCGTTTCCTCGTACGTCGGAGCTAGTACCGCATCCCATGGACTTGCGACCGGGCGCAAATACGGAAGCGCATCGCCGAATACCGTCTCGGACGCTTCCGTATAGCCGTCGGTGGACGCGAAAAACAAAGCCTGGATCGGCTGGCCGTCATACGTCATCACAAGCCCGCGCGTGTTTCGGACCGCCTGGTCGAGCTTGTCCCAATGCTTGCGATCGGCGGCTTTCAACTGCTCCATCTGCTTCAAAGACTTGTAGACCTGGTGGGTCACCGTATCGGTCACGTCCGCTCCGCGAACCGGCACGCCGGAGCGGTCGTTCGTCCACAGGCGGCGGATCAGATACGTCCGGGCCGCAATCGCCTGCGCCTCCAGCGCGGCCGGCTGAAAGTCGAGCGGCATCTCGGCGGCGACTACGCCGCGCACGTACGTCTCCAGCGGAACCTGTTCAATCCGTTTTTCTTCGGTCAGATAGACCCTTACCAGCAGGGACGCCTGTTCGCTTCTTTCCTGCGCCCGGCCGGGACGATGGCCGGCCCCGTCCGCCGCGCGGGCCGAATCCGGGTTCGCTTCCGAAGGATCCTGCCCGGCCGCAGCGCCGCTTTCGTCGTCAACCGGCTTCTTTCCGTCTCCCTTCTCTCTTAAACCTGCTAAATCCGCGCTCGCATTCTGGAAATCCTCGATGCTTTTCATATAGATAACCGCCTGGTCTTCGGGATATGCCTGCTCCGCCGGCCTGTGTTCCGCTATCCACGCCATTGCGGCAATCGCCGCTCCCGCCAGGCAGGCCGCGCTCCACATCCATCGCCCGCTCTGAGACCGGATGCGTCCGCTCCGCTTGTTCATCCTCTCTTGCACCTCCGGCTTGTCCTGATTCGGCGCAAGGCGTAAGCCGCCTGTCCGAAGTCTTACAATCTATGACGGAAATGCGGAAGATAGAACCGGATAAGGAGAAAGGCAACAATCGGTAGGCGGGCAGAGCGCGGAGAGTGCGGGGAGTGCGGGGAATGTGGCCAGGTAACGGACGGACAATCCGTTATGGAGGATATTTCGCTTGAAAAAAGTTTTTTCCGGACAGAAAATCCGTTAATCCTTCGGCAAACCGTAAAAAGGCCTCGATTTGGATCACTGTCAAGAAAGTGGACACAACTTTTATCCTGCCTGGAGTTGCTCATAGTACCTTTTTTCGTACAAATACGGAGTCAGATAACCGATCGACGAATGGATACGGATGCGGTTATACTCCAATTCAATGTACTCGTAAATCGCATCATACGCCTGTTTACGAGTGTTAAATTTCGTTTGGTAAATGAGCTCTTTCTTGAGAACGCTGTGGAAAGATTCGATGCAGGCATTGTCGTAACAGTTGCCCTTGC
>NZ_KB899843.1 GCF_000378425.1 Cohnella laeviribosi DSM 21336
GAGCTGCCCCGACGCTGCTACCGTCGGGCATGGGTTGCCGAAGGGAACAGCCAGCGGGTAAGAAGTTCGAGCGAGAGCCGGAGAAACAGACTTCAGATGTAGACGCAGCTACAGGAGTGAGACGAATTTCCCCGAATGGACCCTAAGTTCCATTGTCCGGAGACATGCCGGAAAGTCCAGTCCCTGACTGCAATTTTCAAAGGAGCTGGCTGGAAATTTTGAAGGCGGCTTCCAGTCCCCTTTGGGACTGGAAATAGACTCACAACTGCCTTCGAAAAATACTATACGAGGGAGTGTACGTATGGGCAAAGTTCGCGTTGGTTTTATCGGAACCGGAGGAATCGCGGGCCTGCATGCAAAACAGCTTCTCGAGCTGTCCGCGGACGCGGAAATCGCCGCCGTCGCCGATCCGAGCGAAGAGAGCCGGCGGCGGTTTCTGGCGAAATTTCCGCTGGAGCAGGTACGGCAGTATTCGGATTACGTTCAGATGCTGGATGAAGCGGGGCTGGACGCGGCGATTATCTGCTCGCCGCATACGCTTCATTTTCGGCAGGCGGCGGACGTATTGAAAGCCGGTCTGCACGTGCTGATCGAAAAGCCGATGACCTGTTCGTCGTCCGAGGCCGCCGAGCTGATCCGTCTCGCCGAGCTGTCCGGCAAGGTGCTGCAGGTGTCCTATCAGCGGCATTTTCAACCGGAATTTCTGTTCATCAAAGAGACGATCGAAAGCGGCGCCATCGGCCGGCTGACCTCCGTCACGGCATCGCTTTATCAGGAGTGGGCGCAGGGGGGACGCGGCGCTTGGCGGCAGAACCCTTCGCTGTCCGGCGGCGGGATGCTGATGGATTCCGGAAGCCACATCGTGGACGTTCTGCTGTGGACGACGGGATTAACGCCGCTGGAAGCGAAGGCCGTTATCCATCAGCAGGGAACGCCGGTCGAGATCGATTCGTTTACGTCGATCCGATTCGCCGAAGGCGCGGTCGGCGGGCTGAACATCGTCGGCTACGCCCCTTGTTGGCACGAGACGTATGTATTCTGCGGAGAAGACGGCGGAATCTTCTACGACAACGGCCGTTTGACGGTTCGCCGCCTGCGCGAGGAGCCGGCCGTGCCGGAGCTGCCGGAGCAGACGACCAACCAGGATAAAAGCTTTATCGACGCGGTTCTCGGCAGGAGAGAGGTGGCGGTCTCCGGCAGCTTTGCCCTCAAGGTCGTAAAGCTGACGGAAATGATCTACCAGGCGGGCGGATACCAGCCGCTCCCGGTTTTGGAGGGATCGGAAAGGAGCTGGAGCGTATGAGCTTGCCCATCGGCATGCGAATCCCCCCGAAGATCGGGGGGCAGGGCATCGGGAAAGCGGCGGAGCGGGCGGCCCGGATCGGACTGGACGTCCTGGATGTGCCCCGATTGACGCCGGAAGTGAAAGCGGCTTGCGAAAGCGCCGGAATCGGGATCGGAAGCGTCGATGCGGCGAACGTCCCTCAGCTGCTGTCGCGGGACGAAACGCGCCGCGCGAATGCGCTGGAAGCCGTCAAGCGGCAGATGACGGAGATGGCCGATCTTGGCGGCTCCGTGCTGTTTATGTGCCTCGTTCCCGAGGACCACACGATGCCGAGAAGCGAGACGTTCGGCATTTTCAAGGAGACGTTTCCCGAAGTGGTCCGCCATGCGGAGCAAACGGGCGTATACATCGCCATCGAGGGATGGCCGGGGCCCGCTCCCCATTACCCGACGATCGGATGCACGCCGGAGATGTGGCGCGCGATGTTCGCCGCGGTGCCGTCCAGGCACTTCGGCTTCAACTACGACCCGTCGCACCTTGTCCGGCTGGGGATCGATTATTTGCGGGCGTTGGACGAATTCGGCGAACGCGTGAACCACTGCCACGGGAAGGATGCCGAAATCTTGCCGGAGGCGTTGTACGAAAGCGGAGTTTTGCCCGCTGCGTTCGGCGCGAAATACGATTTTTCCGAGGGCCCCTGGCGCTATACCATTCCGGGGCAAGGACTTGTGGAATGGCATCGGGTGGCCGTCAGGCTGGAGCGCATCGGCTACCGGGGCGCCGTCAGCATCGAGCTCGAAGATCACCGGTTCTGGGGGAGCCTTGAGAAGGAAGAGGAGGGAATACGGAAAGCGGCCGATCACTTGCGGGCGGCGTTTCACTAGCCGCTTAGCCGCTGTTTATACACATCGCCGGAATGTCTGCCGAACAGGCCGACGCCGGCTTTTTTTTCGGCGATTGACCCCTTAACATCCCCTATTTGTATTTCCGCTCAGTGCTTCTCTTTACCGTCACCACTGTCGCCAACCCACTCCAGTACCTCACATGGTCCCGAGCGGCTATATTGGATTTTGTGCTGGATACGGACTCCTTTCGCCCATTTCCGGAACGTATGCTGCATTTTCTCCAATGAAATGGCCCGAGAACCGTGCGGATTCGGCTGATGATGCTGAAAAAATTGGATATATGCAATATAGACCGGCTTCCGGTCTCTGAACGGCGCATTTGGTTGGATTTTTCCAATATAGGCGCACAGTATAGACGCACAGGCTACGGTTGCGCATAGGCTACGATTGCTCATCGGCTACAGTGGCTATATGGCCACGGTTGCTAAATTGCGAAGTTGCAGTCACACTGGTTGCGGAATTGGCAAACTCCCCATCCCGGTTCATAATGAAAGGGAGCGGCGGAACCCTGAAATCCGTGCGGACGGCCCGTTTGGGAAATGGCGCCGCCGATCAAAGCCGCAATAGAGCCTCAGACGGCGCATTTCGTGCCGCAGCCGCGACACGGACGCGGACGTCCTGCCAGGGGTTGACTGTTTCCTTTACAGTCCGAATGTTGACCGGATTCGGAACGGTCATTTCGATCCTATATGTTGGCTATAACCAAAGAAACCGAACGACAGGGTGGTGAACATGGATTATTTGGACATGACGCCTCTCGGAGACTCCGCCGTGCTCGTCAAGCTGGGCGACCGCATCGACCTGGACACGCATCGGAAGGTGCAGCTTCTGTCCGACTACTTGGAACGGCATCCGTTCGAAGGGATGGTCGAATATGTTCCGGCTTTTACTTCGGTTACGGTCTTTTACGACGCGATGAAGCTTTATTGGAACCGGGTCGACGCACGGAAAAAAATCCTGAATCAAGAGGAGATTCCGTTCGACATTGCGGTGCGGCGATTGAAAGATATCGTGGAAAGCCTGGAGGTAACGGGCGAATACGAGCCGCAAACTGTCGAAATTCCGGTTTGTTACGGCGGCGAGTTCGGTCCGGACTTGGAGGAGGTCGCTTCGCGAAACGGTCTGTCTCCCGACGAAGTCATCCGGATTCATGCCTCCGGCGAGTATCTGGTTTACATGATCGGGTTCGCTCCCGGCTTTCCGTATATGGGCGGAATGGACAAACGGATCGCGGCGCCAAGGCGGCCCACCCCTCGTCTTGCCATCCCGAGGGGGACGGTGGGGATCGCGGGCGAGCAGACCGGCGTCTATCCGCTGGAGACGCCGGGAGGCTGGCAGCTGATCGGCCGCACGCCGATCCCGTTGTTTTTGCCGGAGCGGATGCCGCCTACCCTTCTTCGGTCGGGCAACTTGGTGAAGTTTTATCCGATCACCCGAGCCGAATACGACCGATGGGAGGCCCGAAGCCGATGAGCATACGCGTGTTGAAGCCCGGTCTGCTGACGACCGTGCAGGATTTAGGGCGCACCGGATTCCAGAAGTACGGCGTCATCGTAGGCGGGGCGATGGATCCGTTCGCCTGCCGCGTCGCCAATGCGCTTGTCGGCAACGACGAATCGGCAGCCGCCTTGGAAATCACGCTGGTCGGCCCCACCCTGCGGTTCGATTCGACGCTGCTTATTTCCATATGCGGTGCGGATCTGTCGCCGACGATAGACGGCCAAGCGGTTCCCTTATGGAGGCCTGTCGTCGTGAAAGAAGGCGGCCTGCTCCGCTTCGGGGCCGCCCGGCACGGGGTCCGCTGTTATTTGGCGGTCTCCGGCGGATTCGATCTTCCCCAAGCCTTAGGCAGCTATTCCACTTATTTGCGTGCCGGAATCGGAGGCTTCCAGGGACGGGCGCTCAGCGAAGGAGATGTGCTCGAGGTAAGACCTTCGAACAATTTGGGGCGGGCCATTGCGGACAAGCTGGCGGCCGCCGCCAAAGACGCTCCCTTTGCGTCCGCCCGATGGCACGTGTCCTCTGCCATGATGCCCGACTACAGGCCCGATCCGGTCGTGAGGGCCGTGGAAGGCCCGCAGATGCATGGGTTCGATCCGGAAAGCGTCGCCGATTTTTTTGCCGGAACGTTTCAAGTGCTCCCCCAATCCGACCGGATGGGCTACCGCCTTAAAGGAGAGCCTCTCCGCCTGGCCGATCCGGCCGAACTGATATCGGAGCCCGTCGCGTTCGGCACGGTTCAGGTTCCGCCGGACGGGAATCCGATCGTGCTGATGGCGGACAGGCAGACGACGGGGGGATACCCGAAGATCGCGCAGGTGATCACGGTCGATCTTCCGTTAATCGCGCAGGTGCAAATCGGCGGCAGCATCCGGTTCCGGCCTGTCAGCCTGCGGGAAGCGCAGGAGCTTTACTGGATCGCGGAGACGGAATGGGAATGGTTGAAAAAAAGCATCTTCATGCAGTTTCGATAAAGGGGATCAGCAGATGAAGCGAGTGGATTTGAACTGCGACATGGGCGAAAGCTACGGAGCCTACCGGCTAGGCCAGGACGCGGAAATGCTGAAATTCGTCACGTCCGCCAACATCGCCTGCGGTTTCCATGCGGGGGACCCGGGCACGATGCGGAGAACGGTGAAGCTGGCGCTGGAAAACGGCGTGGCGATCGGCGCGCACCCCGGCTTGCCGGATTTGAACGGGTTCGGACGCAGGGAGATGCGCATTTCGCCGGCGGAAGCCTACGAGATGGTCGTATACCAGATCGGCGCGTTGTGGAGCTTCGTCCGTTCCGAAGGCGGACGCATGAGCCATGTGAAGGCGCACGGCGCGCTGTATAACATGGCCGCCGTCAATTTCGCCTTGGCGGAAGCGATCGCCGAAGCCGTATACAAGGTCGATCCGGAGCTTATCCTGTTCGGCTTGGCGAACAGCGAATGGATCCGGGCCGGGAAGAAGGCGGGACTTCGCACCGCAAGCGAGGTGTTCTCCGACCGGACCTATCAATCGGACGGCACGCTTACGCCCAGGCGTCAGCCCGATGCGCTCATCACCGATGACGACGCGGCGGTTCGCCAGGTGATCCGGATGATCGAGGAAGGCAAAGTGCGTTCCAGGCAAAACGTCGACGTGCCGATCCAAGCCGACACCGTCTGCATCCACGGAGACGGCGTCCATGCTTTGGCATTCGCGCAAAAGATCAGGGACGCCTTGGAGAAAGCCGGCATTGCCGTTCAGGCGGTCGGCCGGACGGAGTAGGACAAACAGGAGAGCGAAAGACGGACGAGGAGGGGGACTTTATGGAAGCGGACAAGGTGTGGATGCTGATCCTGGCCGCCGGTCTGTCCCGGCGGATGGGCCGGCCGAAGCAGCTGCTGCCCCTCGCGGGGGAAAGCATGATCCGTCATGTGGCAGGCAGAGCGGTGCGTGCATCGGCAGGTCCCGTTGCGGTTGTCTGCGCCAAGACGCAGACCGAGGTGCACGATCAGCTGAGCGATCTGCCCGTTGCACGGATTGAGAATCCGAATCCGGAGGCGGGTCTCAGCTCATCCCTGCGCGCCGGCGTCCAATTTGTCATGGAACGACAGGGAGAGGCGGCCGTTATTCTTCTCGGCGACCAGCCGGGGATTCGGCCGGATGTCATCCGGCGGGTCATCGAGACGCACCGGAATGGCCGCTGCAGCATCGTGCAGGCGCGCTACATGGATCGTCCCGGTCATCCCGTCTTGTTTGGCCGGCGCCTTTTTCCCGATTTGGTAAGGCTTGAAGGGGATGTCGGCGCCAAAGAAGTATTGGCCCGCCATCGTTCCGACATTAACTGGGTCGATGTTCCGGAGACGATGCCCCCCGATATCGATACCCCCGAGGAGTACGAGCAGGCGGTGAAATCGTTCACGGATCCAAAAAACTGAACGCGCGGCCGCCCCATCCGGCGCAGATCGTCGAAGGCGGCTTTATCGTCCGGCGGCTTCTGCAGCCCGAAACTTTTATTCGGCTTGTCCGTCTAAATCTATGGGAACATATTTCCTATTTGATCAGGAACAGGAGAATTCCGAATGAAAAGGGACTATTCCATGCAGAAGTGGATTGTATTTTTCAGCGTGCTCCTTATGTTTTCCGCCGCTCCCCAATCTCCCGCAGCCGCCGCTTCCTCCGGTCCTAGCATTCTCGCCTTCTGGCCCAACGCTCTCGTCAAGGCCGACGGAACCTATTGGGTATGGGGAGGCAGCCGTTCGGTTCCGACTCAAATTCACGGTCTGGATCATGTGGCTTCCTCGTTCGACCGGCGTTTGGTGATGAAACAGGACAAAACCGTATGGTATTGGGAAGGCAACTCGCCGTCCGAAATCCGGGTTCGGCAGGTGGAGAAGCTGAACAACCTCGTCGACGTCCTGTTTGCCGGAAGAACGCTGGCCGCATTGGATGCGGACGGAAGCGTACATACGGTTCAATGGACGGAATCGGGACTGGACATGTCGCGGTTCGCTCCGCTGGCCGGCATCGACCAGGTTGCGGACATGACAAGCTATTACGAATTTCGTCCAAAAAGCGGCAAGCAGCGCTGGATCTTTCTGAAGAAAGACGGCACGGTGTGGAGCAGCTCGAATGAGCTGACCTCGTTCACGCCGGTTGCTTCGCTTGCCGACATCGTCGCAGTCGAGCGCAACTTCGCGCTGAAAGCGGACGGCACCGTCTGGACTTGGCCCGACGAGGCGGCGGAAGAAGCGCCGGACTCGTTAACGGCCGTTCCGTTTAAGGGATTGACGGACATCCGAACGATCAAGACCGACGGCTACACGCACCTGGCGATCGACGGCAAGTCCCGCCTCTGGTTCTGGGGATCGACGCTGACCGGTTACTCCGACGGCACGCAAAGGCATGAGCATACGGCTCCCATCCGATTGACCGGCATCCAAAACGTCAAGGATGCGTTTGTGGTGGAACGGTCCCTGGTCGTGCTGACGAACGACGGCAACGTATACGAGACGTCCATCAACCGGGAACGGATGCCGGAACATCCGGTCTTCGAGCTGCTGGCCTCCGATGTCGCCCAAATCAAGGCGGACGATCGGCACTTCATCATGCAAAAAAACGACGGATCGCTGTGGGGATGGGGCGTAAACAAGGACGCGCAGCTGGGGAACGGCGATTACGAATTTATGCATACGACCCCGGTGCCCGTGCAGCAGCCGATCGAGGTCCGGCTGAACGGCGAATCCGTCGCTTTGCGCAGCGGCGTCGTTACCCGCAACGGCCAGGCGTTCATTCCGCTTCGTTCCGTCTTCGAGAAGCTCGGCGCCAAAGTCGAATGGGACGAGACGAACAAAGTGGCGACGATCAGCCGTTCCGAAGGCGGGGCGCCGTCCGTGGAGATTACGGTTAATACGAAAACGGGCGAAACGAAGCTGAACGGCAATACCGTGCAAATGGCAAACGCCCCGTTCGGCATCAACGGCACGTCCTACTTGCCGCTCCGGTTCATTAGCGAATCTCTCGGCGCGAAGGTCGACTGGCTGCAGCCGGAAGGCGTTATCGCGATCACGATGGACTGACTGCGCAGCCGCTTGAAAGCGCGCTCGTCTTTAGCATTTAGCCGTCCTTTTCCCATGCTCCTGGCGATTCGCAGCGCGCTTATGGCCGTTGCGGTTGCGGCTTTTTCCCTGAAGAAAAGCGCGAAAGAGCCGTCAAAACGGCGGCCAAAAATGGTACAATGAAATACGTACCCACCAATCCGACAAGGGAGGTTCGCGGCATGAACTCGTTCCAATTACATAATCCGACGAAGCTTGTTTTTGGAAAAGGGACGGTCGATCAGCTCGGCGAGCTGGTCAAGCCTTACGGAACACGGATTTTGTTTGTATACGGGGGAGGCAGCATCAAGCGCTCCGGCTTGTAC
Organism: Cohnella laeviribosi DSM 21336; assembly: GCF_000378425.1. Lineage (GTDB taxonomy): Bacteria > Bacillota > Bacilli > Paenibacillales > Paenibacillaceae > Cohnella > Cohnella laeviribosi. The sequence continues at coordinate 8,084 of NZ_KB899843.1, forward strand.
GACCAAGTGTTGGCCCAGCTTAACGGAATCGGCGCGACGGTGTTCGAACTGCCGGGCATCGAGCCGAACCCGAGGCTGACGACCGTCAACAAAGGAATCGACATTTGCCGCCGGGAGCGGGTCGAATTCATTCTTGCGGTCGGGGGCGGCAGCGTCATCGACGCGGCCAAGGCGATTGCGGCGGGCGTTCCTTACGATGGCGACGTATGGGATTTCTGCGTGAAGAAGGCGGTGATTCAGGAAGCGCTGCCGCTCGGAACCGTGCTGACGCTGGCGGCCACGGGCTCGGAGATGAACGGCAACGCCGTCATTTCCGACTGGGACAGGAAGCTGAAGCGGGGGATGGGCGGCAAGCCGATCTACCCCAAGTTTTCCATCCTCGATCCCGAGCTGACGTTTACGGTACCGAGGGATCAGACCGTGAACGGCATCGTCGATATGATGTCCCACGTGTTCGAGCAATACTTCTCCAAAACGACCGATACGCCGCTGCAGGAGAGGTTCGCGGAATCGATTCTGCAGACGATCATCGAGAACGGGGAGATTGCGCTGGAGGACGGTTCGAATTATGCGGCGCGCGCCAACTTGATGCTGTGCGGCACGTACGCGCTGAACGGCACGCTGCCGATCGGGGTCGAAACCGACTGGGCGACGCACGCCATCGAGCATGAAGTGAGCGCGATTTACGACATTGCGCACGGGGCGGGGCTTGCGATCATTTTCCCGAACTGGATGAAGTATGTGTACAAGGAGCGGGTCGACCGCTTTGTCCAATACGCGGTCCGCGTGTGGAACATCGACCCGGCCGGAAAGAGCGACGAAGAGGTGGCGCTGGCCGGCATCGAGGCGACCCGGGCGTATTTCACGCGCATCGGCGCGCCGGCAACCCTCGGCCAACTCGGCATCGGCGACGAGCACCTGGACCGGATGGCGGAGGAAGCGGTTCGCTACGGGCCGCTCGGCTCGTTCAAGAAGCTGGAGAAGGACGACGTCAAAGCCATTCTGGAGCTTAGCCTGTAACGCGGCCGAGCCGCTTGGGCGCTAGGCAAAGGCGGTCCCTTCGGGTCGATTGGACCTGAAGGGACCGTTTTGGTATGCAAAGTTTGCGGAGCGGGTCTCTTGGCGTGCGGTTTGAAATCAACGCGTTAAAAAATTCCCTTTTGTCCCGCCGATTCTGTTAGAATAAAGAGAGACAACGAGGAAATCGGGTGGCACATGAACATACGCAGACGCGCTTTGCGATCGCCGGCCATCGCTGTACTTCTGCTGTGCAGCGTTTTGTTGCTTGCTTCCTGCGCCCAAGGGGAAGCGCACGTCACGATCAACCGGGACGGGACGGCCGATGTCGATCTTAACCTGTCGGTCAGCAAGCAAATTTTGACGGCGATCGGCAAGGCGGATATCATGAACGAGCTGGCCGAACGTTTCGAGCAGCAGGGGATGAGCGTCCGGATTGTCGATAAGGACGGGCAAGCCAAGGTGACCGCTTCGAAACGGCTTGACCTGAAAGCATTCGACGGCGACATGACCCAGCTTCCGGAAGGCGTGAAGGTCGAGGACGCGCAGGAAAAGAACTTTTTCTACACGAAGCACCGGGTTGCCGTAACCGTCGATTTGGGTCCGATGCTGCAGGAGGGCCAGCAGGAATGGATCAAACAGTTGTCCAACCTGCCCGATTTGATGAAGAAGCTGATCCAAAGCCAGCTCCGGTTCGACCTGCTGGTGACGCTTCCGATCAAGGCGGACGGCAACAACGCCGACGAAGTGCGGGACGGCGGGCGCACGCTGCTGTGGAATGTCGATCTTTTCGAGGAAAACCGCCTGGAGCTGAGCGTGAACGTCCCCAATATCGAGCATATCGCGTATACGGCCGGCGCAGCGCTGCTTGTCGTTATCGCCGGAGGGATTTGGCTCTACCGGTCGATCCGGATGCGAAGCGCCAGGAAGTGATCTCCAGTTTCATTCTCTTGGAAACGAAACCTGTACGTATTGCGGCTCGGCGTGGATCGCCATTTGGAGGCTGTGGTCGGATCGGCGCAGAATCTTGCTTGCGTCCGGCGCGAAGATGGGCGCGCAGATAGGCGTGCAGATAAAGGAACAGATGGAGTCCGACGGACTTCGTCTGTTCCTTTTTTAATTGGAAGATTTCCCGCGACAAACAAATATACAAATTAATCCAATCTTAACTTGCGTTTAAGGCCAGTTTAAGAATGGAAATTATGATAGGAGAATGAAACCAGTTTCAAGAGATGGCTGCATGAAACGTATCATGACTTTTGGCGGGAGGAATCGATATGATGTTTCGCGGAAAATGGAAAAAGACCCTTGCAGGCGTAGCAGGCGGCGTAGTCGGCGCGATCCTGATGCTGGTCATGGGCTTGAATCCTTTTGCCGGCGGCCAGTCTCCGGAGAACGTCTTCGTCAATCCGTCCAATCGCCAGCAGAGCGATCTGAAGACCGCCTCTCTCCAATCGGCCGAATCCCGATCGATCCCCGACATTGTGCAGGCTTCGAATCCGGCCGTCGTCCTGATCAAGACGTATGTGAAGCAGGGCAGCAGAAGCGGCCAGGGCAATCCGTTTTACTTCAACGATCCGTTTTTCCGGTATTTCTTCGGGGATTCTTCCCAGGAGCCGAACAGCGCCAATGACGGCAAAATGCAGCTGCTCGGGGCCGGATCCGGATTTTTTTACAAATCGGACGGCTATATTCTGACCAATGAACATGTCATAAACGGGGCCGATCGCATCGAAGTGACGGTACAAGGCGAAGACGAACCGTATGTGGCCAAAGTGCTGGGGAAAAGCGCGGAACACGATCTGGCGGTGCTGAAAATCAAAGGAGACAAACCGTTCTCCACGTTGTCGTTCGGCGATTCCGACCAACTGAACGTGGGCGATTGGGTGGTCGCCATCGGCAATCCGTTCGGGTTCGAGCACACGGTTACGGTTGGGGTCATCAGCGCCAAGGAGCGGGATATCCCGGTCAGCAACAGCAACGGTCAAAAGGAATACAAGCATCTGTTGCAGACGGACGCTTCCATCAACTCCGGCAACTCCGGCGGGCCGCTGATCGATTTGAACGGCAAGGTGATCGGCATCAACACGGCCAAAAGCATGGAAGCGCAAGGCATCGGCTTTGCGATTCCGAGCAGCGTCGTCGTTCCGCTGATCGACTATTTGGAGGCCGGAAAGCCGATTCCTTCGTCCTATATCGGAGTGTCCGTCGTGGATATTGACGCCAACTGGATGAAAACGTTGAATCTTGAATCCCGCGAAGGCGCGATGGTCGTTCAGGTGCTGCCGGGCTCGCCCGCGTATAAAGCCGGACTCCGGCAATACGATGTGATTGTGCAGGTCAACAATCAGAAGATTAAAAACAAGAGCGATCTGGAAGACCGCATTTCGGCGGCCGCCGTCGGCGACAAGCTGAAGCTGACGGTGATCCGCGACGGCAAGCCGATCGAATTTACGGTAGTCGTCGGAGACCGGAACGCCGCGGCCAAAACCAACTCGTAACGCCGAAAGCGCGTCGGCGTCAGACTTTGATGGTTCCGTGATGGATTTTCGGGGATTCCACCTGAATCGTCGTGTGCTCGATCCGAAACCGCTGCTCGATGAGCCGGATTGCGCTCTGCAGGACGTCCTGACAGTCGGTGCCGTCCTCAACGAGCATATGGCAGCTGAGCGAATCGAAGCCCGACGTAATCGTCCAGATGTGCAGGTCGTGAACGTCTTTGACGCCTTCGATAGACAGAAGGGCCTCTTTCACTTCCGTCTGGTCGATGGTCAAAGGCGTTCCTTCCATTAATATGTGAATCGTATGTTGAATGATTCCCCAAGCGCTTTTCAGAATAAGCACGGCGACGAGGACGGAGATGATCGGATCGGCCGCGTACCACCCGAACGCCATCATGACGATCCCTGCGGCAATGGCGCCGACCGAGCCAAGCGCGTCTCCGAGCACATGCAGGTAGGCGCTTCTTAAGTTCACGTTGCGCTTGACGTCGCCTTGTCGCATAAGCGTCCACGCGCTGGCCAGATTCGCCGCCAGGCCGACGGCGGCAATCGCCATCATGGAGCCGCTCGCAACTTCAGGCGGATGGTTAAAGCGCTGAACCGCCTCCCAGACAATAAATCCCGCAATGACGAAAAGAGCGACGCCGTTGAACAGCGCGGCCAATATTTCGAAGCGGTAAAATCCGTACGTTTTGCTCGGGGAAGACGGCCGGGCGGCGAACCAGAACGCGACGAGGCTTAGCGCCAGGGCGCTGGCGTCGCTCAGCATATGTCCCGAATCGGACAGCAGCGCGAGGCTGTTCGTCAGCAGCCCGCCGACAAATTCGAGCGCCATAATGCCGACGGTAATGGCCAGGGCGATGGCCAGCGCCTTCTTGTTGCCGCTTCGCGCGTGATCGTGATGGTGATGATGCTCATGATGATGTCCGTCGTGATGCCCATGATCATGGTCATGGGCATGGTCGTGCAGGTGTCCCTGCCCGCAGGCAGGGGCCGTTTTTTGTTCAGGCTTCCCTTCGCGATCTCCGTATCCATTTGAAACTTCGAATCGATTGTCCATGCTTGCCTCTCCTTTGCTGCCCGGCATCGTGAACCCCACATACCCAACGTATGTGATGCGCCCCAATCCGTTCTGCAACGCAAGTATTCGGGTTCTTTTCTTATATACATATGAACAATTGTTCATATGTATATCTTAATAGCCTGGCGGCAAACCTGTCAAGTTTTGGGTTCGAAACGACCGGATTTGGGCGGGAGCGTTACGCGAGTACGGGGGGACGTGAGAAGGGATTGGCGGGACTCAAACCGTCGGCATCATCAAGACAAATAAGCGGAAAAGACTATATTCGAAGAAATCCGGGGTTCCGATATAGTAAATGTATCCCATTCGAGGAGACGATTTTCCCATATGCTCGATGGGGCGACCAAAAAAAGGGGGACCGAAGCTTGATTGACTTGCATCCGGATAGAAGAAGATCCCTGGACTATATCGGCATTACGGAAGAAGATTTAGCTCTGCTGCGAAGCAGCGAGCCCCAATTCCGCGCGATCGTGGACCGGTTGGTGGATGAGCTGTACGAGCAGATCAGCACCGTTCCCGAGCTTTTGGATATCATCAACAAGCACAGCACAATCGAGCGTCTGAAAGAGAAGCAGCGCGGGTACTTTATGTCGCTGGCGTCCGGCAGGATCGACGAGCCGTTCATCGAGCAGCGGCTTTTGATCGGCAAAATCCATTCCCGCATCGGGCTGAATTCCTCCTGGTACTTGGGAACTTACATGATCTATCTGGACCTGGCCGCCGCTCATCTGGAACGGGTGATGCCCGATAAATGGAAGGAAGTCATTCACGCGCTGTCCAAAATGTTCAATTTCGACTCCCAGCTTGTGCTCGAAGCGTACGAAATGGAAGAGAAGGCGAACATCGAACGGCTGGCGAACCGGCAGCACGACCTGCTGACCGGCATCAGCGCCGCCATTCAGGATTTGGCTTCCATGATGGTCGAGCTGAGCGGCAGCAGCGAGCGGGTGGCCGACGCGGCAGACCGGACGGCCGAGACGCAAAAGCTTACCCACCGCAACGTAGAAGATCTTGTCGGGGAAGTGCAGTTGGTGCAGGCGCTGGGAACGACGATCCGGGAAGTGGCCGACCAATCGCACATTCTCGGGCTGAACGCGGCGATTGAAGCGGCGCGGGCGCAAGAATACGGCAGAGGATTCGAAGTGGTCGCGGCCGAAATCCGCAAGCTTGCCGGCTTGTCCAAAGACGCGCTTGAATCGGTCGAAGACAGGCTGAAGCGCGTAAGCGACCTGCTCGAGCAGGTCAGGCAAGAGTCGGAGCGGGCGTACGGCTTTGCCGAAGAGCAGGCCGCCGGCGCAAGAAGGCTCCTTTCCTTCGTTCGGATGATCGAGGACGTGACGAAACAGCTTGAACAATTGAGGGAAGCTTCAAACGCGAATCAGGCCGTATTGTCCGAAGTATAAATCCGTAGAGTTCAATCGAAAGAACATCCTTCAGGGAGGCCGGGCGAACGCCCGGCCTTATAAGTGGGCCTGCGCCTTACGATTCGGCATTGGCCGTTCCGGCCGGAACCTCCGCTTGCCGCTTCCGGGACCAGGCTCTATACGCGGCTCCAAACAGAATCCAGGCCAGGCCGGTTACGAGCGCGTTGACGTCGAGCAGCGTCAGCATCCAGCCTACGATAATAGCGCCGATCAGCGGCAAGACGAGATAGCGAACGGTCTGGGCGGGCGAGCGCCGGCGGTCTTTGATGTAGTATTGCGAAACGACAGACAGGTTGACGAAAAAGAAGGCCGTCAACGCGCCGAAGTTGACAAATTTGACCGCCGTATCGAGCGGTATGGCCAGAGCGAGCAGCGAGAAAACGTTGACGAGCACGATGTTGAGCGCCGGGGTTTTGAATTTCGGATGCAGGTAGCCGAAGATGTTTCTGGGCAGCACCGAATCGCGTCCCATAGCGAACAGCAGGCGCGTGACCGTCGTCAGCGAGGCAAGCCCCTGGGTGAAAATCGCGAATACAAGCACCGTTACGAACAAAGCCGACAATCCGGCCCCTCCGACCATCCTCATCAGTTCGAAGCTGGCGTCATCCCCGGCCAGCGACAAATTCGGAAAGTTCAACTGGGTCAGATAAGAAGTGGAAATATAAAGCGCGCTGGCGATCAGAATGATGGCCAGAATGGCGCGCGGCATCGTCCGTCCGGCATCGACGGTTTCCTCGGCCATCGTCGTGACCGAATCGAATCCCAAAAAGGAGAAGCAAATGAGCGAAGCGGCGGTGAGCAGCACCGAAAGCGGAACCTCCGTTTGGAGAAACGGCCGGAGAGGGTCGGTCACGCCGCCGGCCGTCAGGTGTTTGACGAGAATTGCGCAGAAAAAGAGGATAAAGCAGATTTGCAGCAGCACGAACGCTGTGCTCAGGCTGGCGGAGAATCGGACGCCGAGAATGCAGATGACGCACAGGACGATATTGATGGACAGAATCCATATATAGGCCGGAACGTTCGGGAACTGGGCATGCATAAAAATGCCGAACATCAAGTAAGCGATCAGCGGCGAAAACAGGTAATCCAGCAGGGCCGACCAGCCGACGAGAAAGCCGACTTTGGGATGAATGCCCTTCCCCGCATACGTATAGGACGAACCGGAATTCGGAAACCGGCGGGACATCGCGCCGTAGCTGAAAGCCGTGAAAAAGATGACGGCGAAGGCGAGCGTGTAGGCTTGCGTCAGCATTCCTTTGGAGGCTTCGAACGCAATGCCGTAAGTGGTGAAGTAAATCATCGGGGTCATCCAGGCCAGGCCGATAAAGACGACTTGCCATAACGTTAAGGTCCGATTCAGCTTGACTTCCGTTTTCATGACGGTCACTCCTCTGGGCTTGGTTTGAAGAAAAAATAAAGCCCGAAGAGGTATCTGAATAAGATAACCTCCCGGGCTTTTGTCCCTCCGTGGACACGGCCTTTTGCCGTGCGTTCCCTCTCGGACCGGTCCGGCTGTTCGAACGCTTTCGCATGCCGCGGAACCCTAGAGAACAATTTTGAATCGGTTATGGATGATTATGTTAGATAAAATAACACATATGCGGAGATTTGAAAAGGGTTCGTCGAAAAAAAGGATCGTTAACGGATCTTTGTGATATAAATGTTGACTTCATAGATGTATTGCGTTATATTTATTTACACAATCTCATCATTAAGGTCCGCTAGGGTTCCGCCGATGCCTTGCTTCGGGACTGGTCCGAGAGCGGCCCGCCCCGCAAGGGGCGACACGGAAGGACAAAAGCCTGGGAGATGTCATCAAGACCTGCGTCTTGTGATGTCTCCCTTTTTTGTTTCCCTTCCGATCCTCAAATTCCCGGCAAAGGAGTCGTGACGATGGAGGTTCAATGGAGCAAGACGCTGCGCCCGGGCGGCAAATGGTCGGGCGCAATCGGCAGAGGGAAGCTGCTGCGGTTCACCGCGTTGGGCGACGGAGCGAATGTAGCCCTTCTATTATATAACGCGCGTGATCTGACGGAGCGCTACAACATGCCGGACACGCTGAAGGCCCAGCACGTCAGCCGCCTGACCCGCGGCAACGTGTTGATGAGCGACAACGGCCGCGTGCTGGCGGGCATCGTGGAGGACAGCCTCGGCTGGCACGATACGATCTCCGGCCTGACGACGCGAGAGCTGACGGATGCGAAATACGGCCGGACCCGGTTTCAGGAGCGGCGCAACGAGTGGCTGAGGAGCGGTTACGAGAATGCCGCCGTCGAGCTTGTCCGCAACGGACTTTCGGCCCGGGATCTCGGACCTGTGGTCAATCTTTTTTCCAAAGTGTATTGCGACGAAGAAGGGCGAATGCATTTCCAGGGGGACCATTGCCGCGAAGGGGCGACGGTGACGCTGCGGACGGAAATGGATGTGCTGCTGGTCCTATCCAACACGCCGCATCCGCTCGATCCTCGCAGCGAGTATCCGTCGGTCCCGGTTCTTCTGGAGGTGCTGCGGGCCGATCCGCTCGATCCGGACGATTCGCGGGACGAATGTCTGAATTTCCGGCCGGAGAACCGCCGGGCGTACGAGAATACGTGGGAATACCAGCTTTTGCTGGGCTAACCGAAGCCGCCGGTCCGATACGCGAAACGGTGAGCCGTCCGACCTTGGACCGAACGGCTATACGACTATGGCGACCCATACAAAAGGAGGAAATGCCGATGACCGCATTTCATTGCGTCGAAAGTCCCCGCCGACCGGCCGACGCTTTCTACACGAAGACCCTGCCCGCGGGCGAGGGCTGGATGTACGATCTGGAGCCGGGTCAGGTGCTGCGCATCGTCGATCTGGAAGGCAACCAGGCGGTGGATACGCTGTTCTTCGACGCCGACAACCCGGAAGACCATTACAGCGCGGTGCAGACGATCGCATCGCAAGGCCAAATCTATTTGACCGCCGGATCGGTGCTTCGGACCGAAAGCGGGGCGGAGCTTGCGCGCATCGTGGCCGACACGTGCGGGCGGCACGACACGCTGGGCGGCGCGTGCTCGGCGCAGAGCAATACGGTGCGATATGCGCACGAAAAGCTGCACATGCACAATTGCCGCGACACCTTTATGCTTCAGCTCGCCCGCCGCGGCGGTACGCTCACGAAGCGCGACCTGGCCCCGAACGTCAATTTCTTCATGAACGTGCCGGTTACGGCCGACGGTTCGCTCGAATTCGCCGACGGCGTGTCCGCTCCCGGCCGTTACGTCGAATTACAGGCGCAGCGCCGCACGACGGTGCTGATCAGCAACTGCCCGCAGCTTAACAACCCGTGCAACGCCTACAATCCGACGCCGATTCAACTGATCGTCTGGGACAAGTGAAGCTTGGATCGGGCATGCGCCGGTTCGCCTAGGCGAACTTGGGGCAAACGGACCGATCGCGGGCTTGAGTCCGTCCTGCCGGCGCGGAGCCGGCGGCGTCAAGAAGGGAGAGGTGACGATGTTCAAAAAAGTGTTGATCGCCAACCGCGGCGCGATCGCCGTCCGCATCGAACGCACGCTGCGCAAGCTCGGCATCCGGTCGGTCGCCGTCTATACGCAGGCCGATCAGGACAGCCTGCACGTCGATATGGCGGACGAAGCGGTCCGGATCGGGGACGGGCCGGCGAAGGACAGTTACCTGAATGCGGACCTGATTTTGCGGGTGGCCGCCGAGACCGGTGCGGAAGCGATCCATCCGGGGTACGGCTTTCTTAGCGAAAATGCGGCGTTTGCCCGCGCCTGCCGGGAGCGCGGCATTGTCTTTATCGGCCCGACGCCCGAGCAGATCGAGCTGTTCGGCCTGAAGCACTCGGCCCGGAAGGTGGCCGAGCGCGCCGGCGTGCCGCTGCTTCCCGGCACGGCGCTGATCGGCCGGCTGGAAGACGCGGTTGCCGAGGCGGCCCGCATCGGCTACCCCGTCATGCTGAAGAGCACCGCCGGCGGCGGCGGGATCGGGATGCGCGTGTGCGAAAACGAGGAGGCGCTCCGCCAGGCTTTCGAAGCGGTCACCCGTTTGGCGGAAACCAATTTCAAAAACGGCGGCGTTTTTCTCGAACGGTATATTCCGAAAGCCCGCCACGTCGAGGTGCAAATTTTCGGCAACCGGTTCGGCGAAGTGGTCGCGCTGGGCGAGCGCGATTGCTCGATACAGCGGCGCAACCAGAAGGTGATCGAGGAAAGCCCTGCGCCCGACTTTCCGGCCGATGTCCGCGCGCGCATGCTGGAGGCGGCGAGGAACCTTGCGCGGGAAGCCGGTTATCGGAGCGCGGGGACGGTCGAGTTTCTATACGATCCTGCAACGCGCGAGTTTTATTTTCTCGAAGTGAACACCCGGCTGCAGGTCGAGCACGGCGTAACCGAGGAAGTGCTGGGCATCGATCTGGTCGAATGGATGGTCAGGGAAGCGGCCGACGAGCTTACGGATTTGGCTTCCCGGTTCGGCGAGCCCCGGGGACACAGCATTCAGGCCCGCGTCTACGCGGAGGACTGCCTGCAGCAGTTCCTTCCCAGCGCCGGCCAACTGGACTGCGCGGTTCTGCCGGAGGGTGCGCGGGTGGAAACGTGGGTTCGCGACGGCATCCAGGTGACGACGCTGTACGATCCGATGCTGGCCAAGATTATCGTACACGGGTCCGACCGGCAGGACGCCATCCGCAAGCTGGCCTCGGCCCTGGCCGCGACGCGCTTTTACGGCGTGACGACCAATCTGCAGTATCTGGAGGCGCTGCTTCGGGAGGAGGATTGCCTCCGGGGGCGGGTGTACACGCGCATGTTGGACGGCTTTGAGCCGGACGAACGGGCGATCGAGGTGCTGGACGGCGGCGTTCAGACGACGGTGCAGGATTGGCCGGGCCGCCAAGGGCATTGGGACGTCGGGGTTCCCCCGTGCGGGCCGATGGACGCGTATTCGTTCCGGATCGGCAACAGGCTGCTCGGCAATCCGGACGATGCGCCCGGGCTGGAGCTGACGATGCGCGGCGGCGAGTTCCGCTTCCGCTCCCGGATGCGCTTCTGCCTGACGGGGGCAGATATGGAAGCGACGCTGGACGGCGCGGCGGTCCCGATGTACGCGCCGATTCGGGCCGAGCGCGGGCAGGTGCTTCGCTTCGGCGAAGCGAAAGCGGGCATGCGCGGGTATTTGCTTGTGGAAGGCGGCCTGGACATGCCGCGCGTGCTCGGCAGCGCCGCGACGTTTACGCTTGGCGGGTTCGGCGGGCACGGCGGCCGGGCGCTGCGCGTCGGCGACGTGCTGCGCGTGCGGGAAGCGGGCGAAGAGGCTTCCGGATCGGCAACGGCTGTCGGCTTGCCCTCCCCTGCCGAGGCCGGCGCGGAATCCGCAGCGGCTTGGGCCGCAGCCGCCGGCGCGGCTTCGTCCGAGCCGCTTGACCCCGCGTATTGGCCAGAGATTTCCCGCCGCTGGACGATCGGCGTCATTCCGGGCCCGCATTGCACGACGGAGTATTTGCGGCCGGAATATTTGGATCAGCTTGCGTCCACGGTATGGGAAGTCCATTTCAACAGCTCGCGGACCGGCGTGCGCCTGATCGGCCCCGCCCCGCTCTGGGCCAGAGAGGACGGCGGCGAAGCGGGACTGCATCCGTCCAACATCCATGACAACGCCTATGCGATCGGCGCGCTGGACCTGACCGGCGATATGCCGATCCTGCTCGGTCCGGACGGGCCGAGCCTCGGCGGCTTCGTCTGCCCGGTCACGACGGCGTCGGCGGAGCTTTGGAAGCTGGGGCAGCTTCATCCGGGCGACAAGGTTTCCTTTCGGCTGCTGACCGTGGAAGAAGCGGAACGGCTTTGGCAGGCGCAGGAGGAGCAGCTTGAAGCGATCGGCAAAGGCGCAAGAAGCGGGTTGCCCCGCGTAATCCTGCCGGACTCGGCAGCCGTCTTCGCGCCGGATTATCCGATCGTCGCCCGCGAAAGCGAAGGACGGCAGTTCCCGGTGACCGTCCGCCTGAGCGGCGATGAAAATCTGCTGATCGAATACGGCCCGATGGAGCTCGATCTGCGGCTGCGGTTCAAGGTGCACGCGCTGATGCAGGCCATCCGGGAGAGCGGGCAAATTCCGGTGCTGGACCTGACCCCGGGCATCCGGTCGCTGCAGGTGCATATCGACCGTTCCGCCATAACGATCCGCGAGGCGGCCCGCATGGTGCTGGAATTGGACCGCAGCCTGCCGCCGCTCGAATCGATGCGGGTGCCTTCGCGGATCGTGCGGCTGCCGCTGTCGTGGGACGATCCGGCCACGCGGCTGGCGATCGAACGTTACCAGCAGAATGTGCGTCCGGACGCTCCGTGGTGTCCGAGCAACCTGGAATTTATCCGCCGGGTGAACGGGCTGGACAGCATCGAAGACGTGCGGCGGATTGTCTTCGACGCCAACTATCTGGTGCTTGGCCTCGGCGACGTCTATTTGGGCGCTCCGGTCGCGACGCCGATCGACCCGCGCCATCGCCTGGTGACGACAAAGTACAACCCGGCCCGCACCTGGACGCCGGAAAACGCCGTCGGCATCGGCGGCGCTTACCTGTGCGTATACGGCATGGAGGGGCCGGGCGGGTACCAATTTGTCGGGCGCACCGTTCAAATGTGGAACAAGCTGCGCTCGACGGTAAGCTTTGAGCCGGGCCGGCCGTGGCTGCTGCGCTTTTTCGACCAGATCCGCTTTTACCCGGTAAGCGCCGAGGAGCTGCTCAGGCTTCGGGAGGACTTTCCGCGCGGGCGGTTTGAAGTGGACATGACGGAAACGACTTTCGACCTGGGCGAATACCTGCGTTTTCTCGAATCGATCGAAGACAGCGCGAAGGCGTTCCGTGCGAAGCAGCGGCGGGCTTTCGAGGAAGAGCGGCAGCGGTGGCGGGAGCTGGGGCTAGCCGAATACGTATCCGAACAGGACGCGCACAAGGCGCCGGAAGAGGACGAGCTGCCGGAAGGCGTCGTGGCGGTGCGCTGCAACATGCCCGGAAGCGTATGGAAGGTGCTTGTCGAGCCGGGGCAGCAGGTCCGCAAGGGCGATGTGCTGATGATCGAGGAGAGCATGAAAATGGAGTTCAACCAACTGGCGCCGTGCGATGGCATCGTCTCGTCCGTTCACGTCAGCGCGGGAGACGAGGTGCAGGCAGGGCAATTGATCGTCGGCATCGACCAAATGCCGGTCAAGGAGGCGGCGCGCGTATGATCCGGACCGGCGAAATGACGATCGCAAGACTGAAGGAGCTGTATGCGTCCGGGGAGGCGACGCCCGAAGGGATCGTTCGGGAGATCGTCCGCAGGGCCGAAGCCGACCGGGAGATGAACATTTGGATTACGCCTCCGTCGGAGGACATGATCCGGCCTTATCTGGAGCGGCTGCGCCGGCTTGATCCGAACGCTTCGCCGCTATGGGGCATTCCGTTCGCGATCAAGGACAACATCGACATGGCGGGCGTGCCGACGACGGCCGCGTGCCCGCAATACGCCTATACGCCGGACGAGCATGCGGCCGTCGTGCAGCGGCTGATCGACGCGGGGGCGATACCGGTCGGCAAAACGAATCTGGACCAGTTCGCCACCGGCCTGGTCGGCACGAGGAGCCCGTACGGCGAGACGCGCAACGCGCTGCGTCCCGAGCTGATCAGCGGCGGCTCCAGCTCCGGCTCCGCCGCGGCCGTCGCGCGGGGGCAGGCCGCCTTCGCGCTCGGCACCGACACGGCCGGCTCGGGCCGCGTCCCGGCGGCGCTGCACGGGCTGGTCGGCTACAAGCCGAGCCTCGGGGCGTGGTCCGTCCGCGGCGTCGTGCCGGCCTGTGCCAGCCTCGACTGCGTGACGGTATTCGCGCGCAGCGCGGAGGACGCCCTTCTGGTCGACAGCGTGGCGCGCGGCGAGGACGGCCGCGATCCCTGGTCGCGCCGCCTGCCCGAGCCGTCGGTCCGCATGCCGCACCGCATCTTGCTGCCGGAAGAAACGCCGTCGTTCTACGGCCCGTTTGCCGGCGGCTACGCCAAAGCGTGGAAGGCGGCCGCGGAGCGAATCGCGGCATTGGGGCTGCCCGTCCGGTACGTGTCCGTCGGACTGTTCGAGGAGGCCGCCGCCCTATTGTACGAAGGGCCGTGGGTGGCGGAGCGCTGGGCCGCGCTCGGCGATTTCGTCGAATCGTCGCCCGGCGCCGTGTTCCCGGTGACGGAGCGGGTGCTCCGTTCCGCCGTCACGTCCGGATACGACGCCGCCTCCGTATTCCGGGCCCGGCACCGGCTGCAGGCGCTCAAGCTGGAGGCCCGGAAGCTGCTCGAGGACGCGGTGCTCGTTCTGCCTACATGCGGCGGAACGTGGACGCGCGAACAGGTGCGCGAAAATCCGATCGCCTCCAACCGGGAGATGGGGCGCTACACGAACCACTGCAACCTGCTCGATCTGTGCGCCGTTGCGCTGCCGGCCGGGGAAGCGGAGACCGATACGCCGTTCGGGATTACCGCGTTTGCGGCGTTCGACCGCGAGGACCTGATTCGCGGCTTCGCGCAGGCGTGGACGGGCGAGCGGCTGGAAGGCATCGCTCGCGCCGGCGGCACGCCGGACGGGCGGCAGGTCGAGCCGCCCGCCGCGGGCGGCGGCAAGACGACGCAGGTAGCCGTATGCGGTCTGCATATGCGCGGCTTCCCGCTGGAGAATCAGATGCGCGAATGCGGGGCCGTCTTCGTCAAGGAGGCGGCGACGGCGCCCAAATACAAGCTGGTGAAGCTGCCGACGACGCCCGCCAAGCCGGGGCTCATCAAGCGGAACGGCCCGGGCGCTTCCATCCGGGTGGAAATCTGGGAGATGCCGGTTTCCTCGCTCGGCGGATTCGCCGCTTCCATTCCGGCGCCGCTTGGCATCGGCAAGGTGGAGCTGGAAGACGGCACGGAAGTGCCGGGCTTCGTCTGCGAGGCGTACGCGGAAGCCGGAGCCGAAGACATATCGGCCAGCGGCGGCTGGCGGCGTGCGGTTCAAGCCTGAGACGCCCGGCAATAGACTGCCCCACAAGTTGTCCAAACGACTGTGGGGCGGTTTTTGTTGATGGCAATAAGCAGGGGAAGGAAAGCGGGTCTCGCCTTTGGCGTGTGTGTCCCGCGTTCCGTTTTCGGTTCGCTTTCGTCTTACGGCTTCATTCCTTTCTCGAAGCACCCGGCGAGCCGGTCGGATGAGCCGAAAGCCCGATTTAGTTGCCGTTAAGGCAACTGGATCGGGGGCATGCGCGAAAACGGGCTGTGCAGTTGCGGTTATGGCAACTGCGGTTCCGGCGCCCGGGCACGGCGGTCAGGCGCGGTCCGGCGCCCATCGCAAAACCATTTACATATTTATACAAAATTGATATCATATAAATATCAAAATGATTTAATGGAGCCGCGAGCAAGCGGCAAGCCAAAAGGAACGCTTCGGGAGGAATCGGGGATGAAAGAAGTCAAAGGCTACAGCGGGAACGGCTTTATCGCGCTCGTGATTTTGCTGGCGTCATTGGGCTTTTCGGTGTACGCGTTTGTGGAGGAATGGTGGGTGTGGGGCGGCATCGCGCTGTTTGTTTCGTTGGTCCTGATGACGTCCATTACGGTCGTTCAGCCGAATCAGGCGGCGGTCGTCACGTTTTTCGGCCAATATCTGGGCACCATTCGCAAGAGCGGGATTCATTTCGTCGTTCCTTTCTCGATCCGGCACAAAGTGTCGCTTAGGGTCCGCAACTTCAACAGCTCCACGCTGAAAGTGAACGACATTGACGGAAATCCGGTGGAGATCGCGGCCGTGGTCGTGTTCCGGGTCGTCGATACGGCGAAGGCGCTGTTCGATGTCGACAAATACGAGCAGTTCGTGGAGACGCAAAGCGAATCGGCCCTTCGCCATGTGGCGACGAAATATCCGTATGACAACGGCGGCGGAGAAGGCGTCTCCCTGCGCGGGGATACGGAGGTTATCGCGGTCGAGTTGACGCGGGAGCTGCAGGAGCGGCTTTCGGCGGCGGGCGTGGAAGTGATCGAATCGCGATTGACCCATCTCGCCTATGCGCCCGAAATCGCCGGCGCCATGCTGCAGCGGCAGCAGGCGTCCGCCATCGTGGCCGCGCGGCACATCATCGTGGAAGGGGCCGTCGGCATGGTTCAAGCCGCGATCGAGCAGTTGGAAAAAGAAGGATATGTACTAGACGAGGAGCGCAAAGCCGCGATGATGAACAATCTGATGGTCGCGATCGTATCCGACCGTTCCGCCCAACCGGTCGTCAATGCCGGCAGCCTGTACTGACAAGGAGAGACGTCGGGAACGATGGCGTCCAAAAAGCATTTTCCGCTTCGCATCGATCCGAAGCTCTACGAAGAGTTGGAGCGGTGGGCGGCAGACGAGCTGCGGAGCGTGAACAGCCATATCGAGTATTTGTTGCGGGACGCGCTTCGCCGGGCAGGCCGGGGAGAGCGCCGTCACCCGGCGCTCCCGGACAAGGACGGCGAAGCCTGAAGCGGGACGCCGCGTTCGGGCCTCCGCGGAAACAGGGGGGCCCCGCTGCGGCTGCGGCGCGCGCTCGGGCGCACGCGGAACTCGCCGCGCAGCGGGGGCGGGCGAAGGCGGCTTGCGGCCTTCCGGCAGACGTTCCATCATGAGCTTCATACGTCAATTCGACAAATCCTGTTCCTAAAGACGATTTCGAAGAACGGGGGGGATCCCCGTCGATCGAAGGCGAACCGGCGCCGTTCGGGCGGCCGGTTTTTGTTTGTTCCGGGGCGCCCGAGCGGCTTCGTTATGCGAATCGCCGGGCGTATTCGTACATAAATTCGTAACGGCTTCGGTCTTTGAGTCCGTTAACGTCCGCGAACATCCTTTCGATGAGAAGCAATCTTAAAAAGAAAATGAAAAAATTTTAACCTGATTTCGGCGCCGGACGACGGGGCGACGCGATGATTTTTCCCTGTTAGAAAGGAAAAAGTTTCCGGTTGCATGGTTTTTGGGAATGAAAGGATTTTTATTTTTCAGGCGTCAAAAGATGAGAATTTGTTCTCCGCTTCTTAAAAAATTCTCAAGTAAGCCGCTTTTGAACGGGTTTATGATTACTGGTGTGCGGCAGGCGGGACAGTCCGGACAGCCGGAGCCGCCATCGCTGCCGGCCTGAAGCCGACCCGCAATACGGGAGACTTCGGAAACGACAGATTTCAGCAGATTTCAGATGACAACGGACATCAGGGTACGACAGACAATCGAAAAGCTGCGGGCTTCGGAAGCAACTCAGAGCGATCACCGACGCCGAAGCCGAAGAAATACGTCGAAAGCTTAAGAAATACGATGGGTACCGGGAGTGATGACATGTGTGCGGAATTATCGGTTACATCGGGGACAAGGCTTCCCCGCGAATTTTGCTGAACGGTCTCAAAAAATTGGAGTACCGCGGCTACGATTCGGCCGGAATCGCGGTGTGCACCAAGCAGGGGCTGAAGGTCGTCAAGGCCAAAGGCCGGATCGCGGACCTTGAGCGCCGTCTTGAGCAGGAGGAGCTCCCGGAAGGCACGGTCGGCATCGGCCATACCCGTTGGGCAACGCACGGCAAGCCGTCCGATCTCAACTCTCACCCGCATACGTGCAGGGAAAACAACATTTCCGTCGTTCATAACGGCATTATCGAAAACTACATGGAGCTGAAGGAGGAGCTGATTGCCCAGGGCGTCGAGTTCGTCTCCGAAACGGACACGGAGGTCGTCTGCCACCTGATCGCCTCGCTTTACGAAGGCGATATCGTCCGGGCCGTGCAGGCGGCCACGCGCCGGATACGGGGCGCTTACGCGCTGGCGGTGCTGTCCGCCCGCGAGCCGGACCGGCTGGTTGCGGTGCGGCTGCACAGCCCGCTGATTATCGGCATCGGCGAAGGCGAACACTTCATCGGCTCCGACATCCCCGCCATTTTGGAGCATACCCGCGACGTATACATACTCGACGACGGCGAGATGGCGGTGCTGACCCGCGAGGGCGTCAGCCTGATGACGTTGGAGGGCAACTTCATCAAGAAAGAGCCTTACCGCGTCGACTGGGATCTGGCCGTCGCCGAGAAGGCCGGGTTCGACCATTTCATGCTGAAGGAAATTCACGACCAGCCGCAGGCGTTCCGGGATACGCTGAGCTCCCGCCTGCTGACCGGCTACCCTTGGGTGTACTTTCCGGAGCTGAAACTGACGAAGGAGAAGCTGAAAACCATCTCCCGCGTCCATGTCGTCGCCTGCGGCACCGCCTACCATGCCGGACTGGTCGGCAAGCAAGCGATCGAACGGTGGGCGCGGCTGCCCGCCGAGGCCGATGTCGCCTCGGAATACCGGTACCGCGAACCGCTGATCGGACCGGACACGCTCGTCATCGTCGTCAGCCAATCGGGCGAGACGGCGGATACGCTCGCGGCGCTGCGCGAAGCGAAGCGCCAGGGCGCGCACGTGATCGCGGTCACCAACGTGGTCGGCAGCACCGCGGCCAGGGAAGCGGACGACGTGCTGTTCACCTGGGCCGGCCCTGAAATCTCGGTCGCTTCGACCAAAGCGTATACGACGCAGCTGCTCGTGCTTTACGCATTCGCGCTTCATCTCGCTTGCGTGCGGGAGACGATGGCCAACGACGAGATCGGAGCCATCATCCAGGCGATCCGGGCTCTGCCGGATCAGGCCGAAGCGCTTCTGGCCAAGGCCGAAGAGATTAAGGCCTATGCGAATGAGATCGCAAGCCGCGAGCATCTGTTCTTCATCGGCCGCGGCATGGATTACGCGGCCGCGATGGAGGCGTCGCTCAAGCTGAAGGAAGTGTCTTATATCCATTCGGAGGCCTACGCGGCGGGCGAGCTCAAGCACGGGACGCTGGCGCTGATCGAGGAAGGCACGCCGGTTGTGGCGATCGTGACCGATCCCGGCCTTGCGGAGAAGACCGTCAGCAACATCCGCGAAGTGATGGCGCGGGGCGGACAGGTGCTCGGCATCGTCCCGGCATCGCAGGCGGACGGGCTGGCCGGACGGATCGGCCGGACGCTGTCCGTACCCGACAGCCACCCGATGCTCATGCCGGTGCTTGCCGCCATTCCGCTGCAGCTGCTCGCTTATTACGCCTCGGTTGCGCGGGGCTATGACGTGGACAAGCCCCGCAATCTGGCGAAAAGCGTTACGGTAGAATAATGGCCGCCGGACGAAAGGGAAGCCGGAACCGGCGCGGAAGATGGCTTCTCGGCATCGGGCTGTTGGCGGCGGCCGTCTGCGCGTCCGGTTTTTATCTGTGGAGTCATTTTGTTTATGCGGACAGGGAAGTGGAGCGGCTGACGGCGGAGGACGGCACGCAGTTGAAATTCCGCACGAAGGGAGAGACGATTCAGATCTACCGGCACGGGGCCTGGCAGCCGTTGTTCGTGCAGGGCGTCAACCTGGGCGCGACGCTGCCGGGACACTTCCCCGGCGAGTTTCCGATTACGCGCGACGATTATATGCGGTGGTTTGCGGAGATCAAGGAAATGGGAGCCAACGCGATACGGGTGTACACCCGCCATCCGCCCGTTTTCTATTCGAGCCTGGTCGACTACAACGAGAAGCATCCGGACGACCCGCTTTATTTCATCCAGGGCATCTGGTCTCCGGAGGAGCAACTGATCGAGAAGCGGGACGCCTACGACAAAGAAATTACGGCGGCCTTCCTGCAGGAGATCGAAAACGACGTCAAAGCCGTATACGGCGATTTGGAAGAGCCGCAGTCGCGGGGCAAAAGCTCGGGACGCTACACGGCGAACGCGGGGCCGTATTTGCTCGCCTGGAGCATCGGCACCGAATGGGACCCGGAAATGGTCGCGAATACGAACAAGCTTCATGCGGACAAGAAGGCATACGACGGCAAATATTTCTCCGCGGCCGCCGGCGCCGCTCCGTTCGAAGCGTGGCTGGCCCGGATGCTCGATCATGCGGCCGGGGCGGAGAGCGCCTACGGCTGGCAGCATCCGATGACGTTCACCAACTGGGTGACGACGGACGTGCTGAGCCATCCGGAAGAACCGCTGTTTACCGAAGACCTGGTCAGCGTGGACGCCACGCATGTGCGGCCGAAGAACTGGCGCGCGGGATATTTCGCTTCGTACCACGTGTATCCGTATTACCCGGACTTTTTCCGCCTGAGCGACAAGGACGGGAAAACGGACACGTACCTGGCTTACCTGAAGGAGCTCAAAGCCTATCACAAGGGCATGCCGCTGATGGTGACGGAATACGGGGTGCCCTCTTCGGCCGGCGTCTCCCATGCCGGTCCGCTCGGCCGTTCCCAAGGCGGCCATAACGAATTGGAGCAGGGCCGGATCGATGCCGATCTGACGAAACTCATTCACGGGGAAGGGTATGCCGGGGCGCTCCTGTTCATGTGGCAGGACGAATGGTTCAAGAAAACGTGGAACACGATGCCGATGGAGCTGCCCGCAGACCGCCGCGCCTATTGGCTCAACGTGCTGACGAACGAGAAGCAGTTCGGGCTGCTCGGCATGTTTCCCGGGAAAGAGGACAAGCTGCGCATCGACGGCGAACGCCGGGATTGGGACAAGCTGGACGATTCGGAAAAAACCGCGCTCGACGCGAACGTGCCCGGAATCGAGTCGATCTGGGCGGCGCACGACGAAGCGTACGTGTACCTGGCGATTCAGCTCGACCACAATTTCGACCCCGGCAAGGAGATCGTCTACATCGGCGCGGACACGCTTCCCGGGGGCAACCGCCACGGCAAAGAGCTGCCGGGCAAAAAGCTGGACGAAGGGCTGGAGACGCTCATTACGATCGGCCGCGACAAGGAGACGGGCGTGCGGATCGCCGCCAATTACGATATGGAGAAGCGGCTGTACGGCTACGTCTACGGCATGATCGACATGTCCGCCGCGGAGCTGAAGGACGACTCCGGCTTGTTCAACGACTGGCATCTTCCGCTCAGCCTGAAGATGGAGCCGCCGGATACGCGGACCGCCCATCCTTACGAGAACGTCGCCGTCGGCGGCCTGAGGCGCGGAACGAACAATCCGGCTTCGGCATCGTTCGATTCGCTCGCCATGTGGCAATACCGGGACGGCTTTATCGAGCTGCGCGTGCCGTGGATGCTGCTGGGCATCGCCGATCCGAGCTCGCTGCAGGCGGTCAGCTACGATATGCCGGACAAGGCGTTCAAAACGAAGAAGATCGACGGCATCCGGTTCGTGCCCTGGATAGTCGACCGCAAGACGCAAAAGGTCGCCGGATTGGAAGCCGAAGGCGAAACGGCGTACCCGGTATCCCGGATCCGGCCCTACGTCTGGAAAGGCTGGGATACGGTTCGGTACACGGAGCGCCTGAAGATCGGCTATTACATGATGCAAGAAGTGTACCGCGAAATCGGCGGCAAGCCGAAGACGGGAGGCTGAGGCGTGTATTCCAATTTGCAGATCGCCCATTATTACATCGTTGCCGTGACGGCGCTGATCGCCGCCGGACTGGCCGTTTTGTTTACGCTCAAATATTCGAATATAAGAAAACGAAAGCTTGCCGAGCAGGTAAGCGCGAAATACGAAGACTGGTTCACGTATTTGCTGGCGAATCTGGACGGCGACGGGAAGCTGCATCCGCCGCCGGAGCCGCCGTCCGCCGCGGAAAGCGGCGTCCTGTTGGACCGGCTGCTCTTCTGGATCGACCGGCTCAAAGGCAAGCAGCAGGCGAAACTGATTTCGCTTTGCGAGGAGATGGGCTTTGTCGACCGCCAGCTGGCCCGGATCGAAAGCCCGTTCGAGTGGGTGCGGCTCGACGCCGCGTACCGGCTCGGCGGCATGCGCGCCCATCGGGGCGTTCCGGCCATGCTGAAGTTGCTGGAGGCGGTCAAGCCGGGGCCGCTTTCCTTCATCGTCGCCCGCGCCATCGCCAAGAGCGCCGCCCGCCCCGGCGAGCTGCGCGAGATGGCGCTGAAGCTTCTGGCCGGCAAGCCGGACTCGTACGAGCTTGCCGCCGATATTTTGCAGGAATCGGAGCTGGATTACGCGCCGATGCTTGCCGAATTTCTCGCCAGCGAGGACGAAGGAAAGATTTTGCTGGCGCTCGCGGCCATGAAGCAGCGGACGATCGAGGGGAGCGCGGACCGGCTGTACGAATTGACAGTCTTCAAACGGAAAGAGGTTCGCCTTCAAGCGGCGAAGCTGCTGACGCAACCCGGGTCGGACGTTTCGCCGGAGCGGCTCGAGGCGCTGCTCTTTCACCGGGACGGGGAGGTGCGCGCCATGGCTGCCGAAGCGCTTGGCCGCGTCGACGCTTCCGGAACGGTCGCGGCGCTGCGGGTGGCGCTGAACGACGAAGAATGGCATGTGCGCTACCATAGCGCCAAAAGCCTCGCCCGGCAAGGCGAAGCGGGCCTTGCCGCATTGCGCCTGGCGGCCGCCGAGGGCGAAGACGGGCCTGCCGCCGAAGCGGCCCGGGCCGTCCTGCACGAGCGTTTCGGCGGGGACCCTTCTGCCGGCGAAGAGGCGGAAAAAGGTTCGGAATCCGCCAAGCGGTTCGCTGCGAGCGCAGCCTTTTTCGAACGAAAAACAGAATTGGCGAACGAAAACTGAGCGAATGCTTCCGGAGAGTTTTTGCTGCGCAAAAACGTAAGGAGGTTAGGGAATGAGAGAGCTTTTGCTCGGTTACGGCACGGTCATCATGTACTATGTGATGGCGGTGAGCCTGATTTATTTTACGTTGATGTTTTTGTCCTATCGGGGCATTTACAGCATGATCAAAGGGGCGGTTTACTCCCGCTTCCAGTCGCTGTCCGGATCGGCTCACGCGCCGCCGGTTTCGCTGCTCGTTCCCGCCTACAACGAGGAACTGACTATTATCGAAAACGTCAAATCCCTGCTGACGCTGAACTATCACACTTACGAAGTCATCGTCATCAACGACGGCTCCAAGGACAACACGCTTCAAGTTCTGATCGACGCATTCGAGCTGAAGCCCAAAACCGACGAAACGGTTCATTACGCGATCGACAGCACGAAGATCAAGGCGGTTTATTACAATCCCGCTCATCCGAATCTCTACGTTGTGGACAAGAACAACGGGGGCAAGGCCGATTCGCTGAACGCGGGCATCAATCTGTCGCACTATCCGCTGATTTGCTCCATCGACGCCGACTCCCTGCTGGAGAAGGACGCGCTGATCCGCATGGCGCGGGTGTATATGGAAAACCCGGCAGAGACGGTGGCGATCGGCGGCAACGTCCGTATCGCCAACGGCTGCGTCATTCGCGACGGAGACGTTAAGGACGTCCGCCTTCCCCGCAAAATTTGGCCCATGTTTCAAACGTTGGAGTATTTGAAAGCATTCCTCGGCGGCCGGATCGGCTGGAGCCATATCAACGGGCTCATCATCGTATCCGGCGCGTTCGGGATGTTCCGCAAGGATTACGTCGTCAAGGTCGGCGGCTACCGGGAAGGCTATCCCGGCGAAGACATGAACATTATCATCAAGCTTCATCGCTACATGCTGAAAAACAAGCTGCCGTACCGCGTCGCCTACTGCCCGGACGCCGTCTGCTGGACCCAGGCGCCGGACACGTACCGGATCCTGAGCAGCCAGCGCAAGCGTTGGGGACGCGGCAACCTGAAGAACATGCTGGAGAACCGGGACTTGTTTCTCAATCCGAAGTACAAGGTGTTCGGCCTGCTGACGGTTCCGTACAACGTGCTGTTCGAAACGCTGAACCCGTATTTTAAGCTGACCGGCCTGCTCGCGCTGATCGGGTATGTCGCGATGGACATGACACACTGGCCGATTTTGCTTACGTTCGCAGCGATCAATTTTCTGAACGGCTATCTGCTGGCCGTAGGTTCGCTGCTGCTCGAAGAGCTGGCGTTTCGGCGTTATCCGCGCATGCGGGACACGCTCAAAATGGTCGGCTTCGCGGCGCTTATGTTTTTGGGCTATTACCAGCTCGGCGTCCTTTGGAGGCTGCAGGGCCACATTGAATTTCTGCGCAAGAACAATTCATGGGGGGTGATGACAAGGCAAAGCTGGAATCAAGAGCCGATTGGCAAACCATCGACGGTGACGACAGGAGGAGAAGCATAGTGAACAACGTTTCGGCCGTGCGCAAACTGAATGACCGGATGTACCAGGCCGTGCTGGAAAAATTCTGGTTCGGGGATCGGAAGAAGCCCGTTTCCTGCGGCATTTTGCTTGTCCGCAGCGTTCACGCCTACGACGAGATGCTGGAGGCCGTTCGCGGGCTGATCGAGACCGAAAGGCGATTGCCGGCGGAGGTGCTGGCCGATCCGGCCGGCCGGCAAGCCGCTTTTCTGCTGTTCGATTCCCCTTGGAGCGAGACGCATTATTTGGCGCTGATGGTCAAAGGTCTGCTGAAGAACATCGCGGACGGCGAATACGCCGTCATGCTGGCCCGCGTGAAAGATCGCGCGGAACGGAATCCGCAATGGTTCGAAGAGGTGGTGGAGCTGTTCGAGCAGCTGCCGGCCACGGAGGAAATCGTGTTGTTCCACGAGCGAAAAGCGGCAACCGAAAGCCAATCCGTACTGCTGGTTGACGGGGACGAGGAAGTTCGCGGCTATTTGCAGCTTCGGCTCAAAATGAAGGGCTACCGCGTGCTGGCCGCGCGCGACGGCCGTCAGGGGCTCGATCTGTTCCGCCGGGAGAAGCCGGACGTCGTCGTGACGGACCTGAACCTTTCGGGCATCGACGGCTATCATCTGCTCACCCGGCTGCGCGGGGAGGACCCGGACGCCGGAAGCAAAATCGTCGTGTTTACCGACAACCGGGTGGAGGAAGCGAAGCGGAAATGCTTTGAGCTCGGCGTCGACGATTACGTCACAAAGCCCTTCTCCCCGGCCGATCTGGAAGCAAGAATCGAACGTCTGCTTTAACAAAGGAGGAATGCATAATGAACGCAAACTACAAACGCCTATATCGGGCGATCGAAACCAAGCAGGCCAAGCTCGGCGTCGTCGGGCTCGGCTATGTCGGCTTGCCGCTGGCCATGGAGATGACCCGCCAAGGGTTTACGGTGTACGGCATCGACGTGGACGAAAACAAAGTGGAACGGCTTCGCCGGGGCGACTCCTACGTCAAGGACGTGCCGGACGCCAAGCTGCGCGAAGCGCTGGAAAGCGGCCGTTTCCATCCGACGACGGATTATTCCGTTTTGTCCGAGCTTGACGCCGTATCCATTTGCGTGCCGACGCCGCTCAGCGCCAACCAGGACCCCGATACCTCCTATATCGTGTACGTGGTCGACCGGATCAAGCAGCATATGCGCAAAGGGCTGCTGATCATCCTTGAGAGCACGACGTATCCGGGCACGACCGAGGAACTGATCGAGTTCGAGCTAAACCGGATGGGACTTAAGGTCGGCCGCGACTATTTCCTCTGCTTTTCGCCGGAGAGGGTCGACCCGTCCAACGAGAAATACGCGACCTACAATACGCCCAAGGTGCTGGGCGGCACGACGCCCGAATGCTCGAAGCTCGGCGTGCTGCTGTACGAGAATATCGTCGAGACCGTCGTTCCCGTATCCTCGCCCAAGGTGGCGGAAATGTCCAAGCTGCTGGAGAACACGTTCCGCAGCGTCAACATCGCCTTCATTAACGAGATGGCGATGATGTGCGAGCGGATGTCCATCGACATTTGGGAAGTGATCAAGGCGGCCAGCACCAAGCCGTTCGGCTTCATGCCGTTTTATCCGGGACCGGGCATCGGCGGGCACTGCATCCCGCTCGATCCGATGTACTTGTCTTGGAAAGCCAAAGGCTACCGTTTCTACAGCAGCTTTATCGAGCTGGCCCAATCGGTCAACTCGAATATGCCCTATTTCGTGGTCAACAAGACGGCCGCCATCCTGAACCGCGACGCCAAATCGTTGCGCAATTCGAAAATTTTGATTCTCGGCGTGGCTTATAAGCCCAACGTGGACGATTTGCGCGAATCGCCGGGGCTGGAAGTGTACGAGCTGTTCCGAAAAGGCGGCGCCATCGTGGACTATTACGATCCCCACGCGATGTCGTTTAAGGATAAGACGGGCGAAACGGTCCATTCGGTCGCCTACAATCCGGAGAAGTTCCGCGCTTACGACTGCTTCGTGCTCATTACCGATCACGACGCGTTCGCTTATGGCGAACTGGCCGCCCTCGGCGTGCCGATCGTCGATACGCGCAATGCGCTGAAAGACTTTAATTATCCGCATATCCACCGGCTGGGCGCGCCCGTGGCAGAGCCGCAGCTTGCGGCCGCGCATCCTCCCGCCGGCTGAAGCGGCGCGAGGCCGGCCCTTGCGCGCGAAGGCGCATAGCGCGCAAAAGAACCGCCAACCCCTTTGTGCAGCGGGTTTGGCGGTTCTTTTGCGCATGCGTCCGGCGGGTGCCGCGTTCGGCCGGCAGCGGCGCCGGCCGGCCAAGCGCTTGCCCGGAGCGCCGCTCCCCCGAGGTCCGCCGCGGCGGGACCCCGCGCCTAATGCGCCCGGGCGGGTTTACTCCGACGGCGGGTCCATCCGCATCCAATTCGCCAAATCGTGCACGGCGATGCCGCCGAAGGCGGGAGAATCGCCGTATTTCCGGCGAATGCGGTCTGCGACCCGGCGGAAGCTTCCGTTTCCCTCCTCGCGGAAGGTCAGGATGTTGTCGCTGTCGGGGGCGACGTTGAGGCCGACCCATACGGTCCGGCCCGCGGCCCGCGCATGGTCCATTTCGTCCTGAACCAGCGCCAGGACGCCGTTGTTGCCTCCCGCTTGGTCCCGATAGGACATGAGCGCGACCGAATCGACGGCGGACATCATCCACCGATCCAGCGTAACCGCCTCGCCGTCTTCGGCAGAGGCCGGGACGCGGTCGAGCCAGAACGGAAGATCGACGCCGGTCTCAAGCCCGCGCATGCGGGCAAAGGACGTAAACTCGTCCATCATCCCGATCCAATGCCGGACGACGGATTCCGGATCGGTCTTCCATTGCTTCAGCAGGTAGGGTTCCACATCCAGGTGGATTCCCGTAAACCTTTCCTCCGGCTGCGCCGAGTCGTTGTATTCGGCGACGCGGGCCAGAAAGTCGTGAAGCCGCGAGCGCTTGTCCGGCAGCACCCAATCGCGCTCGCCGCCGAGCGCATGAACCTCGATGCCGGCTTGACCGGCTTTCCGGATGAAGG
Source organism: Cohnella laeviribosi DSM 21336 (assembly GCF_000378425.1). Taxonomy (GTDB): domain Bacteria; phylum Bacillota; class Bacilli; order Paenibacillales; family Paenibacillaceae; genus Cohnella; species Cohnella laeviribosi. The sequence continues at coordinate 35,261 of NZ_KB899843.1, forward strand.
AGCGGAACCGGTCGTTCGTCTCGCCCCGCGTCATGTTGTCGTCGGTATGCAAATAAACGTATTTGACCTCGCGCTCCCGCAGAAACGCTACGACGTCATCCGGGCTGCCTCCGCTGCCGTCCAGCAGCGCGTTCAGGTCCCAGACCCAGGTCGCGTGGCTGCGGTTTACGCCGTCGGACGCCTGTCCGCACCAATGCGCGAGGCCGGCAATCAGCAATACGGTCGCCGTTAAGACAGCTAACGCATAGAAGTACCTTTTTCGCATGAATCTGCCTTTCTTCAATTGTATTTGGTTCATTCATTATACTTTAAATTACGACATCCATGGAAAGGACGATGAAACATTGCGCAGCTTCATAGGGCGAATCTCTTTCCTGCTTGTTGTCGCCATCGCCGTCGGAATCGGCGCCCATTCGCTTCCGGCGCGGGCGGCTTCGCCTTCGGTCAAGGCCACCTGGTTCTGGGACACGCCGCAGATTCAGACGGACGCCGAAGGCATCCTCGATTTTATGGTCGCAAGCGGCGTCAACGCCGTGTATTTGCAAATCAACCGGGACGTCAAGCCCGATGCGTACAAACGCTTTATCCGCGCCGCCGGAGAAAAGGGAATCGAAGTTCAGGCTCTCGACGGCCGGGCGTCTTGGGGGCTTGAAAGCGGCCGCCCGGGAATCGACGCGTTCCTGAACTGGGTCGAGGCGTATCAGGCCAAAGCCGCGCAGGAGGAAAAATTCTCCGGCATCCATGTCGACATCGAGCCGTACGCGAGTTCGTTCTGGAATATCGAAGATGCGGCGCATGTCGCGCAGTGGCAGCAAAATGTCTCCCACATCGTGCGGCGCGCTTCCGATATGGGCTTGAAGGTCGAGGCGGATTTGCCTTTCTGGCTGGGCAATTACAGCTCGGCGGACGGCACGGAGCCGCTCGGCCGCTGGATGATCCGGCAGTTCGACGCCGTGACGATTTTGGCCTACCGCAATACGGCGCAGGCGATCGTGAATGCGGCGATCCCCGGCTTGACCGAAGCGGCCGGGCTCGGCGTGCCGGCGACGATCGCGGTAGAAACCAAAGCGAGCAGCGAAGGCGCGAACATTTCCTTCTATACGAAAGGCTTGGCCGCCATGGACGAACAGCTCGCGCAAGCGGGCTCCCTGCTGGCGGAGTACGGCTCGTTCAAAGGGCTGGCCGTTCACGATTACCGCGGCTGGAAAGCGTTGAAGTCGTAATTTAAAGCCCTAGGTTGACTCGCTGCGGGTTCCGAACCCATTACCCGTTTGGGAAGCAGAAGAAACGCCCAATTTTTTCAAGAGGATTGCGTTCATGCCTTTTCGGGCCCGCAAAAACCCCGGACCGCGCCTGCGGCCGGGGTTTTTGGCGTTCGCGTTTTTTCGCGTTCGCGATTCAGTGGTTGTTGCCGGAGCTGTTGCCTTTTTTGTCGGACGTTTTGGTCTGGGTGTTTTTGACGCGGTGCCCCTGCTGTTTGGACAATGGTATCCCTCCTTTTGCGGTCCGGATTGCCGCTAGTTTTCCCGAACGGCTTCGAATCATGAATCCGGGCCCATTCTCTGCTACAATGTAAGGTAACGGGAAAACGATTAGAAGGAGGTTATCGAACATGAGCGAGAAGAACCCGCAGGAACAACGGTTTGAATTGGCCACGTTCGCCGGAGGCTGCTTCTGGTGCATGGTGTCGCCTTTTGAAGAGCTGCCGGGCGTCATCCGGGTGGTGTCGGGCTATACGGGAGGGCACGTGCCCAATCCGACTTACGAGGAGGTATGCTCCGAAACGACCGGCCATGCGGAAGCGGTGCAGATTACCTACGATCCCGAGCTGATGCCGTACGAGAAGCTGCTCAGCCTGTTCTGGCGCCAGATCGATCCGACGGACGCGGGCGGGCAGTTCTACGACCGGGGGTCTTCCTACCGGACGGCGATCTTCTATCATACGGAAGAGCAGCGCCAGGCCGCCGAAGCGTCCAAGCGGGAGCTCGAAGCCAGCGGGCGCTTCGACCGTCCGATCGTGACGGAGATCGTGCCGGCCCAGCCGTTTTACCCCGCCGAGGACTACCATCAGGATTACCACAAGAAAAATCCGCTCCGGTACAAGTTGTACCGCAAAGGTTCGGGCCGCGACGATTTTATCGCCAAGCACTGGAATACCGATGAGGACAAAAGACGCTTGAGGGAGCGCCTGACCGAGCTTCAATACGAAGTGACCCAGAACAATGCGACCGAACCTCCTTTTCAAAACGAATATTGGGACAACGACCGCGAAGGCATCTATGTGGACATCGTTTCGGGAGAGCCGCTGTTCAGCTCGCTGGACAAATACGATTCCGGCTGCGGCTGGCCCAGCTTCACGAAGCCGCTCGAACCGGGGAATATCCGGGAGAAGGAAGATTACAGCCACTTTATGATCCGCACGGAAGTGCGCAGCCGCGAGGCCGACTCCCATCTCGGCCACGTGTTTCCGGACGGGCCGGCGCCGACGGGACTGCGCTATTGCATCAATTCGGCGGCGCTTCGCTTTATTCCGAAAGAGGAATTGGAAGCGAACGGATACGGAAAGTATCTGGCCTTGTTTGAGCAAGCGAAAAAAGAATGACGGCGTTTTTTGCGAAGGATTAAGCCAAAGGGTGTGAACGATTTGCCGATTGTTTATGAAGCTTCGACCCGCACGTTTCACGTGCAGTCCCGCAATGTCAGCTATGCGATGCGGATCGTGAAGGACGGCTACCTGGCCCATCTGTACTGGGGCCGAAAAATCAAAACGACGGGCCTGAAGGACCCCATTCCGACCACCTTCAGGCCGTCCTTCCAGCCGAACCCGTTTCCCGAAGACGAGCGTTTCTCGCTCGACACGCTGCCGCAGGAATATCCGGGGTACGGCACGAGCGATTTCCGTTCTCCGGCGTACCAGGTTCGGCTGGCGGACGGAACGACGATCAGCGAATTCAAATACGTCCGGCACCGCATTTTGCCGGGCAAGCCGAAGCTGAAGGGGCTTCCCGCGGTTTACGCGGAAAGCGAAGACGAAGCCGAGACGCTGGAAATCGTGCTGGAGGACGCCGTCGCGAAGCTAAGGCTGATCGTGCGCTACACGGCGTTCCGCGATCACGACGCGATCGCGCGGTCGGCGGAGATCGAGAACTTGGGCGACCGCCCGGTCCGCGTGCTGCGCTTGTTGAGCGCCAGCGTGGACTTCCCCCGCGCCGATTTCGACGCGGTGCATTTGTGGGGAAGCTGGACGCGCGAGCGGCACATTGCGCGCCGGGCGCTGATGCCGGGCGTTCAGGCGATCGAGAGCCGCCGGGGGGCCAGCAGCCACCAGCACAATCCGTTTCTCGCCGTCGTCTCTCCGGACGCGACCGAGGATCAGGGCGAGGCATACGGATTCAGCCTGGTGTACAGCGGCAGCTTTCTGGCGCAGGCGGAAGTCGACCAGTTCGCGTCCACCCGCGTCTCCATCGGCCTGAATCCGTTCGATTTCGAATGGCTCCTGGAAGCCGGAGAATCGCTCCAGACGCCGGAGGCTGTGCTTGTCTATTCGCATGAAGGCCTGGGGGGCATGTCCCGCACGTATCATAAATTGTACCGCACCCGCCTGTGCCGCGGCGTCTACCGGGATAAGGAGCGGCCGATCCTGATCAACAACTGGGAGGCCACGTATTTCGACTTCGACGAGGAGAAGCTGATGCGAATCGTCCATGCGGCCAAGGAGCTCGGCATCGAGCTGTTCGTGCTGGATGACGGCTGGTTCGGCCGGCGCAACGACGACAAGCGCTCCTTGGGGGATTGGTTCGTCAACAGGGAGAAGCTGCCGGGCGGTCTTGAGGGGCTTGCGGCCAGAGTCAACGAGCAGGGCTTGCAGTTCGGCCTGTGGGTCGAGCCGGAGATGATCTCGCCGGACAGCGAGCTGTACCGCGCCCATCCGGACTGGTGCCTGCATGTGCCGGACCGCCGGCGGACAACGGGACGCATGCAGCTTGTGCTGGATTATTCCCGCCAGGATGTGCGCGATGCGATTTACGAGCAGCTGGCGGCAATCTTCTCCAGCGTGCCGATCGCGTACGTCAAGTGGGACATGAACCGCAACATGACGGAGATCGGCTCGGCTGCGCTTCCGCCGGAGCGGCAGCGCGAGACGGCGCACCGCTACATGCTTGGGCTGTACGAGCTGCTCGAGCGGATTACGTCGGCGTTTCCGAACATTCTGTTCGAAAGCTGCGCCGGCGGCGGCGGACGCTTCGACCCGGGCATGCTCTATTACATGCCGCAGACGTGGACAAGCGACGACACGGATGCGATCGAGCGGCTCAAAATCCAGTACGGGACGAGCCTTGTCTATCCGGTCAGCGCGATGGGCAGCCACGTCTCCGCGGTTCCGAACCATCAGGTTCACCGCATAACGTCGCTCAAGACGCGGGGCCATGTCGCCATGTCCGGCAACTTCGGCTACGAGCTCGATCTGTCCAAGCTCAGCGAGGAGGAAAAGGCCGAAGTCCGGGAGCAAGTCGCCGAATACAAAGCGATTCGCAGACTGGTGCAGCAGGGCGATTTCTACCGCCTGCTCAGCCCGTTCGAGGGCAACGACACCGCATGGCAGTTCGTGTCCGAAGATAAATCCGAGGCGTATGCGGTGTTCGTGCGCACGCTTGCCGTTCCCAACGGCCCGCTCACCCGCTTGCGCTTCAAGGGTCTAAATCCCGATAAAACGTACGCCCTGCGCGGCACGGACCGGGTATATGGAGGCGACGAGCTCATGTACGCGGGCTTGCCGATTCCCGATCTGGAGGGCGATTTCCGCAGCGTCACCTTCCACTTGACGGAGGTGCGGGCGTGATCCGGCCCGCCTATTATCCCTCCGCTCCGCGCTTTTAGCGGCGGGCGGATAACGGGGGAAGCGCCGGCTCCCGGCTCGTCATCGGCATCTTGATGAAGCCGTCTCTCTTGTCCGCTTGCGACAAGGGAGGCGGCTTTTTGTACGCCCAGCATGGACGTCATCTTTAGGGTGAAAGTCCCGAGCGGGGGCTGGCGAGCGCCTACCGTAGCCAAGGGCAAGGGTGTCCGTCGTGAGGCGGAATCTGAAGGAAGCCGGAGGCAAATGCACGGGCCAAGGTACACGAACCCAATTGGAGGCAGGGTTAGTCGGATGAGTTGCCAAAACACAACGAAATCCAAAGCCGCCAAGGGCTAGTCCTGTAGACTTGGGTGGTCGCGGGCAGACAGATGACGTTCTTATCTGGGGAGGCCTGCGGAATATGCGAAGTCACTTCGTA
>NZ_KB899844.1 GCF_000378425.1 Cohnella laeviribosi DSM 21336
CAGCAGTTCACAGCGCAAGCTCCCAACCAAGTCTGGATGGCGGACATCACGTACGTTCCGACAGACGAAGGATGGCTCTATGTCGCGAGCATCATGGACTTGTACACACGCAAAATCGTAGGCTGGCACGCTGATGAGCGGATGACCAAGGAACTGGTCTTGCAAGCTCTGGACCAGGCTTACAACCGTCAGCGGCCCAAAGGTAAGGTTCTTCATCATTCCGATCGGGGCAGCCAATACGCTTCCCATGAGTACCAACAACGGCTGCTAAAATACGGGATGAAGGGCAGCATGAGCCGCAAGGGCAACTGCTACGACAACGCCTGCATCGAATCGTTCCACAGCGTACTCAAAAAGGAACTCGTTTATCCGGAAAAGTTCAAGTCCATTCGGCGATCGAGTATCTCACACCCATTCAATGCGAACAAATGTACGATTTTGTTGCGTAATTTTCTCGATTCCATGTGTCCAATCTATTGACAGAGGTCCACTCTCGTGCTTTCTGGCAGTATCCCCTCACTTCCTCTACGATTACCTCGTACTCTGCTTGTGCCTGAGCAATTAGACCTGCCTTTTCCTGTACCTGCTTTGCCATTTTCCTTTTCCTCCTTTGATTTTGGGCATGCAAAAAAGGCTCATTCCTCCTTATCAGTCAAGTTGGAATAAGCCTTTGAAAGTTGGTCTAAGCGTGTTGGTCAAGTTTTTTAGTGTTTGGTTTGTTGGTTGTATTGTACGATCCTGCTGTTATGATGTAAAGCCAGTCTATCTAAATAATTGTTATTTTGGGTTCGTATGCAGCGATAACATCTACAATTGAGTCGCCTGCCAAAATGGAGAAGTGTATAAGTGATTCTGATTCTGCAATTCCATATGATTGTTCTGATAACCATTGAATATATTCAGAATTAGTAACCTTAAAAAAGGTCCATTCTGCGTAAAACTCTGTTCCGTATCGCTCATCAATTTTATTTATTACACTTTGTCTAAAACTTTCATCTGTACTCCTATATGCATGTACGGAATCTTCAAATATCACTTCAACTTTCTTATTTTCGTCATAAGCGTCAGACAATAAAATTCTAAAGCCCTCAATACTATCTGACAATGACTCTACATAGTATTTTGATGACAAACCAAATACCGGTTCCCAGCGCTCCCAGTTTTCTTGCACTATTCCACACCTACCTTAGTAACGAATTTTAATTGATTTTTTACCGTCATAAATTTCTAATGTCGGCCTACCGTCAGAGCTTTTGTTTCTTACATTCACAGTTCGTCCATCTGGTAATTTCCCTACCTTACCACCCGGTATATCTTTTACATCGGTCACTCCCATACTGTTAAAATCGTCAAGAGCCTGATCGAAACCACCCGTCTTTTCATACTGAGTAGCTTTACCTTTAGTAGCCCTGCCAGGATTAGCTCCTTCCAAAATTTCATCCACAGACTTTATCGAAGCTTTTCCCGTCCCCTTATTACTTCCCTTCGTTCCCCCTACTCCACTATTTACACTTTCCCGCGTCCCTTTACTATTCCCCTTCATCCTCCCTACCGATACGTTTGGTTGTAACGGATTAACTGGGGTTAAAGCCATTAAATCAGGATCAGATAAAGGAGCGTATAGTTGGTATTGTCTATAATCATTTTCGGACATGAAATCCCAAAACGTTTGTTTAGTAACTTCAGATCTACTGTACCGTATCAATAATCCATTTTCATAATGTCCTATCATTTTACCATTTACGATATAAGGCATCATTTCTAGTAAAACATCGGACATATAATTTTTTTCATTGCTAGAACTGCTACATTTACCCGCATGTGCCCATTTTCCGTCCGCCGATACGCAGTAATGACCGGTCGGATCAACATAAATCAATGGATTATTCTGCACATACGTATAAAGGTTCAAACTCAGCGGATTTGTAATCTCACCCTCATACGTATCCTCACTGATAAACCGGCCCTTCGTCGGGTCGAAATACCGGGCGTTCGCAAACGACAAGCCGCTGTAATAGTCGTATCCCAGCCCCGTATAGCCGAACAGGTTGTCCGGTCCCGGCCAGTTCGGGTCGAACTTCTCCGGATTCTCCGCTACGCCGAATTCGTCGTATTGGTAGCGGACCGAGATGCTGCCGTCCGCAGCTTCCAGTCCAAGCACGCTGCCCAGCGCATCGCTCAGGTAGTAGAGCGTCTTCGGCGTCGTGTTCGGTGCCGCTCCGCTTGCCCCCGGCTGCGGTTCCCAGCCGTTATTCGCGTCCGCGCTCGGCAGATAGCTCATGCTGATCCGCTCGCCGCCCGCTCCGTAAACGTAGTTCTGCTTCCAGCCCGTTCCGGTCGCATCCGTTGCGGTCAGCGGTGCAGGAATGTCCAGCGTGATGTCATTGACAAAGTAAATGTCCATCTGCCGCTTCTTGTATTGCGGCTCCCAGCCGTCCCGGTTGCCCGCGGGGTTGGAGGGCAAGTAGCCGTCTTGGACCGATCCGTCTTCGATCGCGATGCCCATGAAGATACGCTGGCCGTCTCCGTTATACCGGTAGGAGACCGTATTTCCTGACGCGTCGGTATACCCGACCAGACGATCCGCCGCATTCCACTGGTAGCTGCCAAACGCAAGCGAATCCAGTTGGGCATCGAGGGCGTCGAGCAACAGCAAATCGTCTTCTTCCTCGGTGACGTACGTAACGCCGGCTACCGAAACGCCTTCGCCCGTGACAAACGAACTTTCCATACCTGCAGCCGTTTCGTCCAGCACGCCCTCATTCGCATCGGAGCCGGCATCCGGGGGCGCATCCGCGTCCGGAGTCAAGCCCGCGTCGACATCCGTTTCCATGCCGGGCAAGCCGTACGTGACATCGCCGACCGAAGGATCTTTCTCCAGCGGCTTCGCCAGCTTCTCCTGCAACGCGCGAAGCGCAGCGGCGCTGTCCGTGCCGGTCACCTTGATCAGGTTGCCGCGCAGGTCGTACTCGTAGTCTTTCGAGTCGACCCCGTTTTCCCAGTGCAGCAGCTTGTTCGCCGCATCGTAGACATACTGCTCCGCCGTCGTGATGCCTCCATCCGTTACGGTTTTGCTCAGGCGGTTGCCGACGGCGTCGTACGTATACTCCGTCCGCTTGCCGTTCAGCCGTTGTACCGCCGTGAGCTGGTTAAGCGCGTCGTACACGTAATCGGCGGCATCGATTTTCGGCGCGCCTGCGGGATTGCTTTCGTCGCTTCCGCTCATCGTCCGTTCGCCGTGGATCTGGTTGCCGACCGGGTCGTACGCATACTTCAGCTGCTCCAGCAGTTCTCCTCCCGGACCGGCATGGCGAATTTCCGTCACTTGTCCCAACGCGTCGTAGCTGTACGTGCTTACGCCGCCGTTCGGCAACGTGCGCGTGGCGATCCGACCGTTTTCATCGTACGTATAGCTGGTCGTGCCGCTTGCGTCGGTAACCTTGATCAGTTGCCCGGCAGCGTCGTATTCATAGGAAACCGAGCTGTTGTCGGGATAAATAACCCGGCTGCGCTTCCCCGTGGGCGTCCACTCGTAGCGCGTATTTTGCGTGCGGGCATCGATCACTTCGGTCAGCCGGTTCAAGGCGTCGTAGGTGTAGCGGGTTAAGCCGCTGCCATCCAGCATTTCGATGCGCCGGCCCGCAAGGTCGTAGGTGAACGACACCCGCTGGCCGTCTCCGTACACAATCTGCTCGAGGCGGTGAACGGCATCGTAGCTGTACGTCGTCGTCGTGTTATCCGGCGCCGTCACCGCGGAGACGTTGCCCACCGCGTCATAAGCCGTCACCGTCGCCTCTCCAAGCGGATTGACGGATTCGACCGCCAGATTCCGCTTGTTGTAGCGATACGTGGTGACGTTCCCGAGCGCGTCGGTTTTCGTAAGCAGGTTGCCTTCGGCATCATAGCTGTACGAAGTCGTATGGCCGAGCGCGTCGGTCACGCCGGTCAAGCGGCCAAGCGGGTCGTAATGGAAACTCGTTTCGCCGTGATTGGCGTCGACGATTTTCCGCACGTTGCCGAGCGCGTCGTATTCATAGGACGTTTCGTACCCGAGCGCATTGATGATTTTGGTGTTTCGGTCGAGCAAATCGTATTCGTAACGGGTCACGGCTCCGGAAGCGTCCTTTATGGCCGTGACCCGCCCCCGGTCGTCGCGCGTCACGAACGTTTCCCGGCCCAGCGGGTCTATGGCGCCCGCTTCAAGCCCGCGGCTGTCGTACTTCGTCTTCCACACCGAACCGTCCGGAAGCGTCTGTTCGGTCATTTGCCCGTTCGCGTCGTACGTATACGTCGTTTTGCCCCCAAGCGCATTCGTGACGACGGAGAGACGTCCCGCTGCGTCGTATTCGTACCAGGTGCTGTTGCCGAGCGGATTCGTTTCCTTGATCTTCTGTCCGCTCGCGTCATAGCTGTATTGCGTGACCGCGCCCAATGCGTTCGTGACGGTGAGCAATTGATTGCGTTTGTTATAGGTATACTTGGTGACGGACCCGCTCGCATCGGCAAACGTCAGCACATTGCCCGCAGCGTCGTACGTATAGACGGACGCATGCCCTTCGGGGTCGACGATTTTGACGATGCGTCCCATGCTGTCGTATTCGTATTCCGTCACGCCGCCATTCGCGTCGATCTCCCGCTTCACGTTGCCGACCGCGTCGTATTCCGTGCGGCTGGCATGATGAAGCGCATCCTCCGTACCCGTCCGGCGATAGACGTCGTACGTATAGACGGTTTTGCCGCCCGCTTCGTCGGTCGTTTCTACGAGGTTGCCGTTGGCGTCGTAGACGGAAGAGGTCTTCTGTCCAAGCGCGTTCTCCCGCTCCACAACCCGGTCCTTGGCATCGTAGACGATCCGTTCCAGCGTTCCCCGCCCGTCCTTCACATGGGTAACCCGGTGAAGCGCATCCCGTTCGATCTCGGTCTTGTAGCCGGCAGGGTCCTCGATTGTCTTAACAAAACCGTATGCATCGTTGGCAAAACGGGTCGTCTCCCCGTTCGCATCGGTACGGCTCGTCAGCACCCCGCGGTCGTCCCGCTCCAGCACGATGGTGTTGCCAAGCGCATCCGTCGTTTGCTTCAGATTGCCGGCGGCGTCATATTCGTACGACGTCGAACGGCCCAGCGCATCGACCATCTCGACCGGGCGGTTCGACGCATTGTAGCGAATGACCGTCGATTCTCCGTTTCCGTCGATCGTCTGCGTCATATTGCCGCGCTCGTCGTAAATCGCCCGGTTCACGTTGCCGTTGCCGTCCTTGACCGATACCAGGCGAGAAGCGTCGTCGTAGCCGTATTGGACGGAAGAGCCGTCGGCCTCCCGGCGCTCCAGCAGGAGGAAGCGGTCGCTCCACACGTACGTCGTCGCATGGTTCAGCGCGTCCGTAAGCGTCGTCTCGGCAGCCGTTGCCAGCGTGGACGAAACGGTATAGCCTTCTCCTGCCGCGGACGAAGACAGCGCCATGCTGCGAACTTCCGACGAACTCGGGTAGTACAGAATCGATTTCCCCGCGCCGACGCCCGAGCGTACCGTCGGCGTCCGGTTCGGCGTCATGTCGCCGCCGATCGCCCACACGCCTCCCGTCGTCACATTCAGGTTATTGTTAACGCTCACGTTATCGCGAACGAACAGGTCCCCGCCCGTTACGGTAAGATTGCCTACCTGATTGTTGGAGACGATGCCGCCAACGACCATTTCGCCGGCGATATTCATTTCCACCTTGGTGTTGATGTGCATTTCGCCTTTAACGATCACGCGCCGCGCATCCACTTGCAGCGTTCCGTTGTTGTACGTCAAGTTGCCCGCATACAGCGTGTCGGAGACCGTTACGGAGGAGTCGTTGTTCAAATGAACGGGTCCGCCTGCCCAGACGCTGCCGTAAGCGCCGCCTACCGACACGGCCGTAAGCTTCAGTCCCTGATTGGCATTCAGTGCTTGATCCACAATGAGCGTGCCGTAGATCGTCACCGAAATGTCTTTATTGGTGTTCATGCCTTGAACCATCAAGACAACGGGATGCGTCGGACTGCCAAACGTTGCGTCGCTATCCAGGTTCAGATGCCCCGTCTGAATGACGGTCGGTTTGGCTTGGCTTCCCGCGATTTTCTGCTGAATTTCGGCCATATCGCAAGACTTGCACGAAATCGCGGATTCGGCATAGCCGTCGGTTTCGCTTTCGATACCGGCGATCAGCTTATTCAGGTAATTGCCGATGACCGGCTGCATGCCTTCGACCTTCTGGTAAGCCGGGGCATGGGTTAGATTATGCATCGTCCCGGACAGCAGCACCTTGTCCGACTCCGCAATGTCGCGTCCGTGCTCCGGATCGATGCGCACCGGACCGTCCGTTCCCGGATCTTCTTCTCCCTCTTCTCCGCGGACGACCGGCGCGACTTTGCCCGAATAGCCGATCTGCGAACCGTTACCGTAGAAATCCGTCCATTCGGTCACCCGGCCATACTTGTCGTAAGACACGCTCATAACGGCGGACTGCATCGGATCCGTCACGCTCGTCACGCGATGCTCCCCGTCATAGGTCAGCTTCGTCGTCGAGCCGTCCGTGTCGGTAATGGCGACGAGATCGCCGGCCGCGTCGTAGGCGTACCCGACGGTTCGGCCGGTGTGATCCTTGACGGAAGTCAGCCTGCCCCCCGCTCCGTATTCAAAAGACAGGGAAGCGCCGCTTGTCGTGACGGACTTAAGCTGCTCTCCGTTATACTCAAGCTGAATCGCATTGCCGTTCGGATCGGTAATCGACTTCAGCAACCCTTGGTCGTCAAACCGATATTCCATCCCCTGCGGCGTGGACAGCAAGTAGCCGCCGGCAGCCTTCGTCAATATCCAGTCGGTGCCCCGGGGCGTCAAATAGCGGCCGCCCGACAGCGGGACAAACTCAAAGCGGGCTCCGGTCGGCTCGATCAGCTCCAGCTTGCCGCCGCCGTCTTCCACCGGCGCAAGCCGCCACTCGTAGCTGTGGCGCCAGCCGAGACCGGCCGCCCCCTCCAGCGGTTCGCGGCTCATATACGTCAAGCCGAAAGAGATCGGCATGAGCGCCTGCAGCTCCAGCGTATCGGTGCTGAACGTAAAGTCGCCCCGCGCCGGATCGACCGGTCCCTGACCGGTCGGATTCACAATGCGCAGACGCTTGGACACGGCTTCGCGTGTGAATTGGGCCAGATCGGCCTGCGCCAGCGCGCCGGACGTTTGCGGATTCGGCAGCAGCACGGACGTCAGGCCGCTTACCGCCTTGGAGCAATCTCCTTCGGGCGTGCAAACATCGCCGGAAACGCCGTTGATCCGGGCGAGCTCCTGCGCTTTGGACGCCATGGCGGCGACGGAATCCGTCTTGTAATAATAAGCGGCGAGCGCTCCCCAGCTAACGGTAAAGGAAGGCACGGCCACCCGCATGACCCGAAGCTGTTCGGAATAACTGGACACCCGGTCGTCCTTGACCGCCTTGGCGGCAATTTGCGCGATTTGCCCCGCCGTTACGTCAACCGTCTTGGACCATACACCCTTGCTGCTCACCGGAATGTCCGGATAGGTCTTCGGAGTGCCTGCTACACCCTCTCGCACTTCCAGCAACACTTTCGTATTCGGCTCGGCCTGCCCGGACACCACCACGGTGCCGGAGGAACCCGGTTCGACCGTCAATGCGCTTGGCGCCTTGGGCTGTTTCGAATTGATAATTTCAAAGCTGGCCATTTGGCCGTAATAGACGCCCGTGCCCGTATATTCCGCCGGTGTCACGCAGATGTTGTAGCGTCCCTCCGGCAGCGGCACGCCGCCTATTTTGCCGTCCCATTTCTCCGTATGTTCGATATAAACGCCGTTTTCCGTCGCCTTGTACACGCCGGTCTTGATCGTTTCGCCGAGCTGCGGAGTGCTTCCGCCGGGCTTCACCGTACAAAGGCTGATCTTGATCTCGCGTTCGTTCTGGCCGAATTCGGAGGCGTTGAAGCTGAAAATAATGTCGGCCGTCTCCCCGTTGTCCGTGCTGATCTCGCTGGGCACGATCCGCATATTCATGGAGGCGTGCGCCTTGCCGGCGAGGAAATCCGCTCCCGGAACAAACGGAACGCTTGTCACGAATACGATCAATGCGATGAATGTCGATAAAACGGCTTTTGCCCGGATGCCGCCGGACCTGCGCCTGAATCGCGGAAAAAACATGCTTTTCTCTCTCCCCCGATGCTTATAATTGATGAAGCCGGCCCAGCAACCGGTATATAACTACCGCCGCCTGAGCCCGGGTTGTCGTCCCTTGCGGGCTTAACGAATCTCCGTCTCCTTCGATCAGCTTCATGCCGACCGCTTTGGACATGGCCGCATGGGCCCAACCGCTAATGGCTGCTGCGTCCTTGAACCCGGACAGATCGGCCGCTTCCGCCGAAGCGCCGGACTGCCGCTCGAATGCCCGGACAAGCATGACCGTCATTTGTTCTCGGGTCAAAGACCCGTTCGGATAAAAGCTCCCTCTGTCGCCCTCGACGAGACCGGCGGCGGCGGCCGCTTTCACCGCCTCGGAGTACCACGCTCCGGAAGGCACATCGGCGAACGGCGCCTGGCCGGATGGCCCCGCTTCCAGCCTGAGCGCCGCAGCGAGCAGCTTCGCGAATTGCGCCCGGGTCAACGTCCCGGCCGGGTCGAACGTTCCCTTGTCCGTGCCGTCGACAATGCCTCTTGACGCAAGCACTTCGATGGCGTGCTGCGCCCAATGCCCCTGCGCATCCGGGAACGAGACGTCCCGCAGCATGACCGCATACACGCCCGGACGGCCGATCTCCGCGCGAACGTAACCCTCCGCTTCGCCGGTCACGCCGCCGACATATGTCCAATAGCCCTTTTCATCGTCGTAGGCGTAGATCCCCAGCTTCTCGCGCACATCGCCCCAGCCTGCGTCTTGGCTATAGCCGAGCGTCAATTCCGCGTTCCGGCCGAACGGAGCGGCCGCGCTAACCCGCCAAGCCTCGTAGGCTTGCAGCTTCCGGCCTTTTTCATCCGCCAGCGCAAACGGCTCCAGCTCTACCTTGTCGAGCCTCACTTCGGTATCCGCAGCGAACGTGCCCGCGGCAAAACACAGCCGGGCTTGTCCGTCCCCGTACGTCAGCTCGCCGCCCGCCGGGCCGATCAGCGCCTTGGCCCCGGCCGCTTCGCCGCCGGCCGATCCTGGTGAGGTGCCGCCAGGTACGCCCCCGCCGCCCTGCTTTCCGGATAGATCGATGAAGGAGACGGAACCGTCGGCCGCGCCAAGCACCAGCTTATCTCCGCTGAAACCGGCGATGCTGCCTGCGCCGACCGCCGCTTCCACCGCATAAACGCGGCCCGTCGCCAAGTCAATGCCCTTCAGCACGGCAGCCCCGCCTTCGTTCACGATGAAGGCGGCCTGCGAATCGCCCAGCGCCATAAAGGCGTATTCCGCCGTTTTCGCGCTCATCGGCGTCAGTTCCACCGGCTGCGCGGAAGGCTGGTCGACGGACATCAGCGCATACTGGCTTTCCCCCGCAAAGTTCTTTTGCTTCCACAGCACATAGCTCCCGTTAAACACGAACCAGTCCACGTAGTTGGAGCCGCCCAGCCGAACGAGCGGCCACCGGTTGCCGCTCCGCAGGTCCAACATGCTGATTCCGCCGTCGCGCGCGTTTTTGTATACCACTCTGCCGTCCGCGAGCACGGGGAACAAGCCTTCCCCGAGGTTGTACTCTTCTCCCGTCGCCAGATGCAGGTAGTACATGTCGCCATACGGCTTCCGGTCGAACCAGACGACGCCGACGCCGTCCGTGACCGGATTGGACATTTCCCCGTCCCGCTTGTTCAGCTTCTCCGTCTTGCCGGTATCCAGATTGTAGCTGTAAATGTCCCAGTAGACCGACTCCGGCGCTTGAAGCGCTTTGTCCGCCCAGACCACCGTGTTCCCGCTTATAAACGGCGCATCCTTGGCCGAAGGGGAGTCCGTCAGCGTGCGCTCTTCCCCTGTCGTCAGATGGCGGTAATGAATTTGCTTGACTCCGTTTCCGTCGGCCTGAAACCAAATCAGATGATCGCCGGAAACGCTGTAATCCGTCTTCAGTCCTTCCGGCGCCGCGCCTTCCGCCATGGCGGAATAAGGCGGCACCATCGCTGCGGCCAGCAGCGCAAGCGCGGCGGCCAGCAGCCACGCCCTGCCGAAGCCGCGCAGGTTTGGAACCCGTTTCATTCCTGTCTCTCCTCTCGATATGCAAAACCGCGCAAAACAAAAAAACCTTGCGGTAGAGCGGCCCGGCTATCATGGCGGGTTCCGGACAGAATCCGGCGCCGTAGACCCGTGGCTTTGCGTCCCCGACTTTCGTACGGGTTTGCCTTTGTTCTTGCTCGGTTTTTCCGGTTAGGGTCCCGCCAGGGACCTATAGATCCAACGATCCTTTCCTTGATTTTATCGACAATATATTCCATTAGATGTAGATAAAACGCCATAATCAGCCATAAATTAATCCCAATTACCTGTTAATGAAGAAATAAATAATTCTTCATAACCATGACTTATTACCCATCATCATCCCTCCCGGTCCGTTCCGCGGCCTCGGCCTCCCGCCGCTCCGGCAATCGCGGCCCGTCCGGGCATAAAAATAGCCTGTTGAGGCTTTTCAACAGGCTGGCTTCGATCGTTTTTATCTTTTTCCGGCTTGATGACGGTACTGCAACGGACTCATGCCGGTCCAACGCTTGAACTGTCTGCTGAAATGGGACACATGCGAGTAACCTAACCGGGAAGCAATTTCTTCCAAAGATAGGTCCGGTTGTTGGATCAACAACCGGGCTTCGTGCAGTTTCAGTTCCGATAAATACCGCCGCGGCGAAATGCCGTAAACTTTGCGGAAGACTTGCAAGCCATAACCGGGACTGATCCCCAGCGATGACGCAATGTCCTCGATCCGCATCGCTTTCCGCGGAACGCCTTCCCGATTCGGTCTGTGCGGATCGAAATTCGCTTTGATGGCTTCCGCCATCGCTTTGGCGTAATGAAGCGCAGTTGGCGTTAACGCTTCTTGCTCCTCCTGTTGCGTACCGGCCAACTGGGCCAAAATCCCGAACAACTCGAACAATTGGGCTTGAATGCGAAAACGGTCCGCCGGCGTATAGGGACCATGCCGCCGGGTCAAGGCGATCCAGTTATCCAATACGTTCCGCAGCTTGGCGTTCTCATCGGTTCCGGACGGAAACAGAATCCGGTTGTTGCGAATCATCTCTTGACGGAATCCGGCGTCATCCACGTTGAAATGAGCGCAAAAATAAGCCATTCCTTCATCCGAAACGCAGCGGTTGACATGTTTGAATCCCGGCGGAATGAGGATGATGTCTCCTGCTTTAAGCACATACCGGTTTTTGCCCATCATCGTTTCTTGGCGACCATCCAGGACAAGATTGATTTCAAATCCGACATGGGATTCTTCGGGCATGCTCCAATTCTTGCTCACCCGTTGCTGGTGGGCGCCGAAAAATTTCACATTCCAGTCCATAACCGGAAGCCACCGGACATCGGGGTGCGAGTCGGAGTAAGGGATTGGTTTGCTCATGCCATGCCGCCACCTTCGATTTGGGTAAATTTAAAGCGGGTCGGACAAGCTGATCTTCATCGAATCTTTATTATAATAGAGAAGCGACGGAGAAAAAACGAGAAAACGCTTTACCCAACCGGAGGATTATCAGCATGAACAAGCCTGCCGTTCGATGGTTTTCAAGCACCAAAACGTCCTGTTGGACGGAAAAACAAGCCGCCGGATCGGGTACCGGCGTTGCGAATCTTGCCCTTACACCCGAAAAATTCCAAACCGTGGAGGGCTTCGGCGGTTGTTTCAACGAATTGGGATACGCCGCCTTACGCCATTTGCCGGAAGAGGACATGCGGAAGGTGTTCTACTCCCTTTTCCATCCCGACGGGGAGTTAAAATTCAGCATCTGCCGTCTTCCGATCGGCGCCAGCGATTACGCGCTCGAGTGGTACAGCCACAATGAGACGGACGGCGATTTGAACATGGAGCATTTCTCCATCGACCGGGACCGCCGCTATTTGATCCCTTATATCAAAGAAGCGTTGAAGTACAATCCGAAGCTGCAGTTTTTCGCGTCCCCTTGGAGCCCTCCCACCTGGATGAAGTACCCGAAAGCCTATAACTATGGCACGCTGCGCTGGGAGAAAGAGATTCTGGAGGCTTATGCGCTTTATTTCGTCAAGTTTGTGCAAGCTTACCGCGAGGAAGGCATCACGATTCATCAAATCCATGTCCAAAACGAAGTGGTCGCGGATCAGAAGTTTCCCTCCTGCGTGTGGACGGGCGAGCAGCTTCGGGAATTTATCCGCGATTACCTGGGACCGGCCTTCGAAAAGCATGGGCTGGATACGGAAATCTGGCTCGGCACCATCAACGGCCCCGAACCGTGGCAAGAGATGATCAAAAAAACGACGTCGGATTACGATGCGTACGCGAATACGGTGCTTAGCGACCCCGAAGCTTACAAATACATCAAAGGCGTCGGCTACCAGTGGGCAGGGAAGTACGCGATCCAACGGACAGTCCAAAGCTATCCGGAACTCCGTTACATGCAAACGGAAAACGAATGCGGCGACGGCAACAACACCTGGGATTACGCGAAATATGTGTTTAACTTGTTCCGGCACTATTTTGTCAATGGCGTCAACAGCTATATCTATTGGAACATGGTGCTGGAACCGAAGGGCCGCAGCACGTGGGGATGGGAGCAAAACTCCATGATCACGGTCGATCCCATGGCCAAGAAGGCGATCCTCAATCCGGAATTTTACGTGATGAAGCATTTTTCGCATTTTGTTTCCCTCGGCTCCAGACGGATCGGATTAATGGGGCCGTGGACCGGCAATGCGGTTGCCTTCGAAAAACCGGACGGAACCAAGGTCGTGGTCATCGCCAATCCGTTCTCCGACGCGCGAACGCTCCGTTTGTCGGACGGAACCGTCACACATTCATTTGAACTTGAACCGGAATCGTTCAATACGATTGTTTTGGAACGTTAACGCCTTCGCTCCTGCGGGGCGTTTCTTTGATATCGGCGAACGAATCCTTTTCTTGGAGGCATGCCATGAGGGGACTGATGAAGATATACAACTTTTTGACGAACCCGTTCCGCCGCAGCATCCGCAACAAACTGATTTTGACGATGATTGTGCTTTCGGTGGCGCCCATCATCGCCGTAACCGGTTTGGCGGCGGAGAACAGCAGAAAATCGTTGGAGACCGAGGTGATCCAGACCAACTTGTCCAACATGAAATGGACGGGGATTTATCTCGGCGAGCAATTGACCCAGTTGAACAATCTCATCTACACGATTCTGATCAGCCCCCAATTGAACGATTACTTGTTCAAGTTCGAAGGAACCGATCTTTCCAGTCAATTTGCCGCCCAGAAAAACATCGTCGACACGCTGACATCCGTTTTCTACTCGGGAAACCACCACGTCGTCGGCGTGGAGTTGTTCGTGAAGGAACGAAACAAGCTGTTCGCGGTCAACGGAATGCAAATCGGCATCGCTTCGCCGGAACGCACGCCTCCTCCCTATGAAGAACTGTTCAAAGAGAAGAAGGACTTTCTGATTCGGACCACCCCCGGCGATCCAAGCAAATTTCAATTGATCCGCAGCATTAACCGCTTTGAAGACCGGGAAAAACTTGGCGGCGTTTCCCTGGAAGTCCGTTGGGCGTTGTTGGATCAGACGCTGACGTTGCTGAGGCCTTCCGAGGAGCATGCGGTGCTGATCGCAGGTCCGGACGGCCGCATTTTGTATCCGATCGGCACCTGGGTTCCGTCTCGCGAGGCGATGGAGAAAATCAACCAATTGGCAAGCGGAACGGGCTATCTGCGGACGAAAGACGACTACCTGTTTTACAACATCATCGATCCTTGGGGATTGAAGCTGATCAAGATCATTCCAAAGAGCTTCATCAATCAAAGCGCGAAGAAAACGATGCAAGACGGCTTTATCGTGGGATCGGTGTCCGTTCTGATCTCGATTTTGATCGCGGTATTCCTCGCTTGGCGGACGGCGAACCCGATCGTAAGGCTGGCCCGGTCCATGCAAGGGCTCAGTCTGATCAAGGAAACGGAAGTGCCGCTCAGCAACCGGGTCGACGAGATCGGCCTGCTCGAGACCAAACTGCACCACATGTCGCACCGGATTCGGGAACATATCAAAACGGAATACAGCATGAATCTGGAAAAAAGGACGGCGGAGCTCAAAGCCCTCCAAGCGCAGATCAACCCGCATTTTTTGCAAAATACGCTCCAATTGATTGGAAGCATGCTGTTCTCGACAAATCCCAGGGACAGTTACGAGATTATCAAGGCGCTAAGCGATATGTTCCGGTATGTGATTCGCGAACCGGGTGAACTGGCGTCGATCCGCTCGGAGATCGAGCATTTGCACAATTACATGCGCATTCAAAAGCGCCGGTTTGCGTCCAGATTGAGATTTGCGATCGAGGTCGATCCGGACGCTGCAAGCGGCCTGATCCCCAAGCTGACGCTGCAACCGATCGTCGAAAACGCTTTTATTCACGGATTGGACCGAAAGACAGGTGACTGGGAGCTCAACGTGTCGGTATCCCTGCAACGCCCGGACGTTCTCATCAAGGTCCAGGACAACGGCGTCGGAATCGGCGCCGACCGCATGGCGGAACTTCGCAAACAACTCGAAAATCTGGCGGGTCAAGTCTGGACCGACGGTGAACGGATCGGACTCAAGAACGTCGCTTCCCGCATCGTCATGCACTTTGGACCCGCGTACGGCGTTATGCTCGAAAGCGTCCCGAACAAGGGAACATCGGTTATGATCCGCATTCCTTTCGTCCCAAAGGAGGATTCGTCGAAATGATTAAAGTCGTGATTGTCGATGACGAAGACTGGAACCGGGAAATTGTGAAAACTTTCGGCGAGTGGGAGCGGCTCGGCATGGAAATCGTCGGGGAAGCAAACGACGGTTCGGAAGCCGTGCGGATTATCGAGCGGCTGTCCCCGCAAATCGTGGTTACGGACATGCGCATGCCTGGCGCCGACGGCGTCGAACTGCTGGGCATTTTGAACGAACGATTCCCCGAAATCAAGGCGATCGTGGTCAGCGGGTATGACGACTTCGTGTATACGAAACACGCGATCCGCTACAAGGCTGCCGAATACTTGCTGAAGCCCGTTGATCCGAACGAATTGAACGAGGCCTTGCAGAAGTGCAAAACCGAATGGGAAACGGCCGCGCGGGAGCGCCATCCATGGCCGCTGGATATCGGAGCTGCGTTCGCTTTGACGCCTCATAAGCAATTGCTGCGCTGGCGTTTCAATGAATTGAACGCCGATGGCGTCCGCGCAGCGTTCCGGCAACTGGGCGAAGAATGGAAGCGCAATCAACTGGACAAGCCTCCGGCGCTCGAATTTGGAAGAAGTCAGGCATTATATCGAGCGGCATTTCGCGGAACCGATTTCGTTGGAGCAAGTGGCGAAGGCGTTTTTCGTCAGCAAGGAGTATTTAAGCAAAGTCTTTAAACAGGAGTACGGCTGCACCGTAACGGACCATATCCTGCATTTGCGGATGGAAAAAGCCCGGAAATGGTTGTCGGACGAGAGCATTCCGATCAAAGCGGTGGCGGAAATGGCGGGATACGAGGATGTCACGTATTTTTATCGGGTGTTCAAAAAGCATTTCGGCATCTCCCCCGGCGAAATGAGAAAAAAGCAGGTTTAAAAAGATCCAATCCAAGACTTTAATTCTGTCCAATTAAACGCTTTCATTGTCGGACTATAATGAAAGCGTTACACCAACGACAAACGATAAGGGAGGTCGCCATCCAGATGAAGAAATCGTGGAAAAGTGTACTGGCAACCGTATTGGCCGCCGCTTTGCTTGCGGGATGCGGAGCAAACGGCGGAAACTCCGGAGGAGCCGATTCGGAAGCAGCCGCAAGCGGCAGCGGAGGAAGCGGCGAAGCGAAAAACGTCACGTTGAAAGTGTTTATTGGGGCGCCGCGCTTCAAAGAGCACTTTGACAAATTCATTGCCGATTTCGCGGCGAAGGAAAAAGCCGAAAAAAATATCAACGTGTCGGTTCAACTCGAAATGCCCAATCCCGACAACGCCTCGCAAATATTGAAAACGCGGCTGGCGTCCAACGATGCGCCCGATATTTTCGCGCTGCACGCGGTCAATGAAATCCCCTCGTTCTACAAAGCGGGGTATTTGGAAGACTTGTCCGACCAGCCGTTTGTCGGCAAACTGCTGGACAGCGTGAAGCCATCCGTGACGATTGACGGCAAAGTCGTTGCCGTGCCTTTGGAAACGCTGTCTTGGGGCTATCTGTACAACAAAAAAATATTCGCCGACCTCGTACTGACTCCGCCGCAAACGTTGACGGAAATGAAGGCGGTCGTGGAAAAGCTGAAAGCGAATAATATTACGCCGTTCCTGCTTTCCTATAAGGAGGCATGGATTCCGCAACTGTTCCTGCCGCTGGCGGTCGGCGCGATCGTCAATACGGAAAACCCCGATTTCATCGAACGGATGAACAAGAACGAAGGTTCCTTCAGCGAAATGAAAGCGATGTTCGACATTATCGATCTGGTGAACGCCAACGGCACGGACAAGGCGCTCGAAGTCGGCGGCGATGACGGCGCGGCAGCATTCGCGAACGGCAAAGCGGCGATGTGGGTGCAGGGGCCCTGGTATGCCGAGACGATTCTGAGCGCCAATCCCGACTTTGAATTCGGCGTCGCCCCGCTGCCGATCAACGACAACCCGGACGCGACCATGATCAACCTCAGCACCTCGACATCCCTGGCGGTATCGCCGGCCAGCAAGAACAAGGAAGTGGCGCTCGATTTCATCAACTATGTGCTGGACGACAAGGCGTCGAATGCGTTCTACCAGGCGTTGAAATTCAATCCGGTCGCAAAGGTGCATACATTTGAAACCTATCCGTGGGTGAATGATGCGATGGCGTACGTGAAAGAAGGCAAAGCCTACCAGGATCCTTCCATGCCCCAATCCGTCAAGGACGAAGTCGGCAAAGGGCTGCAAGCGTATTTTGCCGGCCAGATTGGCCAAGATGACGTGCTGAGCGCGCTGGACAAAGCGTGGAAAGCGTTCAACAAGGTGAACAAGTAAGGCAACAGCAACGGGATGGAGGAAAGAGGGCGCCGCTTTCTTTCCTCCATCCTCCTTTATTCATCCGCAGATTTTCGGAGAGGGGAGATCGGCGTGCCGCTCAAACGTTACAAAAAATACGTTTCTCTGTTGATGTTCACTGCCCCGGCGTTTCTATTGTATGCCGTCTTTCTGCTGATCCCG
Organism: Cohnella laeviribosi DSM 21336; assembly: GCF_000378425.1. Lineage (GTDB taxonomy): Bacteria > Bacillota > Bacilli > Paenibacillales > Paenibacillaceae > Cohnella > Cohnella laeviribosi. The sequence continues at coordinate 17,338 of NZ_KB899844.1, forward strand.
ACGCTGGGAGGCATGTTTTACAGCTTCACCGACTGGAACGGCCTGAACAAGAGCTACCATTTTGTCGGGTTCGCCAATTTTGCCGAAGCGCTCGGCGAAGATTCCGATTTCGTGCATTCCCTGTGGTTCACCCTCAAATATGTGGTGTTCATGGTCGTTCTGCAGAATGCGATCGCCCTGCTGCTGGCCGTTCTGATCGAAACCAGGACCCGAAGCAAAGGGTTTTTCCGCACGGTGTTTTTTATGCCCAACATGATCAGCATCATCATTAGCTCCTTCATGTGGACGTTCGTCTTCACCCAGGTGCTGCCGCAAATCGCCGAAAAAACGGCGCTGGCGTTTCTGGACCAATCGTGGATCGGCAATCCGTCCGTTTCCTTCTACTCCATCCTCATCGTATCGCTCTGGAACGGAGTCGGCTATATGCTGATCATCTATTTGGCGGCGCTGCAAGGCGTGCCTCAGCATCTGAAGGAGGCGGCCGTCATTGACGGGGCCAGCCCGTTCCAACGATTTCTGCATGTGACCGTCCCGATGATCACGCACGCCATCACGATCTGTTTCTTCCTTACGCTGAACGGCGCGTTCAAAGTGTTCGAAGTCGTGTACGGTTTGACGGGAGGCGGACCGGGACGAAGCACCCAGGTCATTACGCTGAACATTTACGAAGAAGCGTTCTCCAACAACTTCCGTTACGGCTATGCCAGCGCCAAATCCGTCATCTTGTTCGTGATGATCCTGATCATTACGTTTATTCAGATCAGCGTCATGAAAAAGAGGGAGGTGGAAGCATGACCATAAGAAAAACAACCTCGTTCTTCGTTTTGCTTTTTTTGCTCGCCGCTGCGATCATCGCCGTTTTTCCGATCTACATGGCGGTCCTGAACTCATTCAAAACGCAGGAGGAAATGTTCCGCTCCGTGCTCGCGCTGCCATCCCGCCTTCATTGGGAGAACTACAGCCAAGCGTTTCATAAAATCCACATGCTGAACAGCACGGTCAATACGGTAACGATCTCGGCGATCGGCATTGGCGGCATTTTATTCACCGCCTCTCTGGCCGGTTATAAACTGTCCCGGACGGGCGGAAAATTGAGCAACGCGATCTTCTTCCTGTTCGTCGCTTCCATGCTGGTGCCCTTTCATTCCATCATGATCCCGTTGTCCCGAATGGCCAAAAATTTGTCGGTTCAAGGCAGCACATACGGGCTTGCCCTCATCTATATCGGACTTGGCGTCAACATGGCCATCTTCCTGTATCACGGTTTCGTGAAATCAATTCCGCGGGAGCTGGAGGAATCGGCGCAAATTGACGGCTGCAACGAATTTCAAAGCTTTTTCCGCATTATTTTTCCGTTGCTTCTGCCGATTACCGTTACGATTGCGATTCTCGATTTCCTTTGGATCTGGAACGACTTTTTGCTGCCGCTTCTGATGCTCACGGATGTGGACCGGTACACCCTGATTCTGTCCACGAACATGCTCTTTGGCGAATACAACAAAGAGTGGTCGCTGATTCTTGCCGCGCTTGTGCTCACAGCGATCCCGGTTGTCGTCATCTACGCGTTTTTCCAAAAGTTCATCATGGAAGGCATCACCGAGGGAGCGGTAAAAGGCTGAAAGCGCGCGGGGAGACAGCCGGCCAAAAGAGGAGTGACCGAAGTGAAGAAACTGTTGTACGGTGTCGCCTATTACGACGAATATATGCCCTGCGACAGGCTGGAACAAGATATACGGATGATGAAAGAAGCCGGCATCAATGTGGTCCGGATCGCCGAGTCGACTTGGAGCACCCATGAGCCGCAGAACGGCGTGTTCGATTTCACTTCCGTCGACCGGGTGCTGGACGCCATGCACCGAGCGGGGATCCGCGTCATTGTCGGCACGCCGACATATGCTGTTCCCGCGTGGATGGTGAAGGAGCATCCCCACGTTCTCGCGGTTACGCCCCGCGGGCCCGGACAGTATGGACCTCGCCAGATCATGGATATCACCAATCCGGCCTACCTGTTTTACGCCGAGCGGATCATCCGCAAGCTGATCGCGCATGTGCGGGACCACCCGGCCGTCATCGGTTATCAAACGGACAACGAGACGAAGCATTACGACACGGCGGGGCCCAACGTGCAGCATTTGTTCGTGAAATATATGCGGGAAACATACGGGACGCTGGACAACATCAATCGGTTGTTCGGGCTCGATTACTGGAGCAACCGAATCGACAGCTGGGAAGATTTCCCCTCCGTCGTCGGCACGATCAACGGCAGCCTGGGCGCGGAATTCGCCAAGTTCCAGCGGAAGCTCGTGGCCGATTTTCTGGCCTGGCAAGTCGCGATCGTCAACGAATACAAGCGTCCGGAGCAGTTCGTCACGCAAAACTTCGATTTTGAATGGCGCGGTCATTCGTACGGCGTTCAGCCCGCGGTGGATCATTTTGCCGCATCGGAGCCGTTTGACATTGTGGGCGTGGATATCTACCATCCGTCCCAGGACGAACTGACAGGCATCGAAATCTCGTTCTGCGGCGACATGGCCCGCTCTTTGAAGGGCAAAAACTATTTCGTCATCGAGACGCAAGCGCAGGGGTTTCCAAAGTGGGTGCCGTATCCGGGGCAACTGCGCCTTCAGGCGTTCAGCCATCTCGCGTCGGGAGCCAATATGGTCGCCTACTGGCATTGGCATTCCATTCACAATTCGTTCGAAACGTATTGGAAAGGCCTGCTCAGCCACGATTTCGAGCCGAATCCCGTATACGAGGAAGCCAAGACGATCGGCAAGGATTTCGATCGGCTGAGCCCTCACCTCATCGATTTGCGCAAGCAAAACCGGGTTGCCGTCATGGTCAGCAACGAAGCGTTGACGGCCATGGAATGGTTCAAACTGCCGGACGGCCAAACCTACAACGATGTCGTCAGGTGGATGTACGACGAGCTTTACAAGCTGAACGTGGAATGCGATTTTATCCAGCCGTCTTGTGAACGGCTGAATGCGTACCGGCTGATTGTCGTTCCGGCGTTGTACGCCGTATCCGACGAAGCTTTGGAACGCTTGAACCGCTTCGTGAAGGACGGCGGCCATGTCGTCTTCTCCTTCAAAAGCGGCTTCGCAAACGAGATCGTGAAGGTGCGCGCGGCCCGTCAGCCCGGCATCATCCATGAAGCATGCGGCATTTCCTACAACCTGTTCGTCGAGCCGAAAAACGTCCGGCTGAAAGACGATCCTTTCGGGGTCGGGAAGGAACACAATACGGTCCGAGCCTTCATGGAGCTCATCACGCCGACCACGGCGGAAGTGCTGGCCTGGTACGACCATCCCCATTGGGGCAAGTACGCGGCGATTACGCGCAACCGTTACGGGGAAGGCTGCGCCACCTATGTCGGATGCATGACAAGCGCCGCCGTCATCAACCGAGTATTAAAGAACGCCGTGCAGGAAGCCGGCTTATGGGGTGTCGACCAGGAGCTGTCGTTCCCGGTCGTCGTCAAATCGGGGGTCAACGCCGCCGGCCGGGCGATCCGCTATTATTTCAATTACTCCGACGGACCCGTGTCTTTCCCTTATCCGCATACTTCCGGCCGGGAATTGCTGTCGGACCGGCCGGTCGCAAAAGGAGAGCGCCTCGAAATCGAGCCTTGGGGCGTCAGGATTATCATGGTCTAAGCGAAAAAAGCATGCCGAAACGGCCTAAACCGTTAGGGCATGCTTTTCGTATTTATTGGACTCCGGGCTCCCGGCCCGCTTCGGCAGCTGGCCTCAAGCCTCCCAGGACGAGGCGGCTCCGACGGACGCTCTTTTATCCGTCTTCTCCCGGCCGCCCATAAACGGCCACCAGTTCGCTTCGCCGAACATGCGGATCATGACCGGAATGAACAGCGGAAGCATGACCAAAGCGTAAAGGAACAGCCCGCTCAGCACGATGGTGGCGATTTGCAGCAGGGACAGCACGCCCGAAGGCAGCATGGCCGCGAACGTGCCGCCGAGAATCACCGCGGCGGACATGATGACCGTGCCCATGCTTTTCATCGCGCTGAGGATGGCCTCCTGCGGTCCCATATGCCGGTTCTCCTTGAAGCGGTCCATCAGGAAAATGCTGTAGTCCACGCCGAGCGCCATCAGCATGACGAAGCCGAAGAACGGCACGACCCAGCTTGTTCCCGAATAGCCGAGCAGACGCACGAAGATCAGTTCGTTCACCGCCATCGACGTGTAATACGTCGCAAGCAGCGACAGAATCAGATAAATCGGAATGACAAGCGAGCGGAACATGACAACCAGAATGACCGCAATCCCGGCCAGCATCAGGACAACCGTGCGCGTATAGTCTGCCGACGAAATGTTGCGCAGGTCGTTATTGATGCTGGATACGCCGCCGACCGCGTACGACGCGTTCGCGTAATCGGTCCCTTTAAGCGCCCGGGCCACCGCGGCCTGCACGTCGTCCGTTTTCTCGAGCGTCTCGATTTCGTATGGGTTGCCGTCGAAGACGACGTCGAACCGCGCCGTCAGCCGGTCGTCGGACAAGTACGTGTCGAGAGCCTCACGGAAATCCTCGTTGTCCAGCGCTTCTTCCGGGGCGAACCAGCCGGTCAGCTCCTTGTCGGAGGAAGACGACAGCTCGCCCAGATAGCCGCGGGCGGATTTCAGGCCGTCCTCGATTTGCTCGAGCCCGTCGACGCTGTCGTTCAGCCCGTCGGTCAGTTCTCCCAGTTGGCCGGTCAGCTGCGAGAAGCCTTCGGCCAGCTTCTCCTGGCCTGCAGCCAGTTCGTCCGCGCCGGCTGTCATCTCCGGCAGCTTGGCGATGATTTGCCCCTGGCCGGACGCCGCCTGCTCGAGGCCCTTCTGCAGGCTGACGATGCCTGCGGCCAGCGAACGGAGTCCCTCGGTCAGCCGCGCCTGCCCGGCCGAAGCCTGCGCAAGGCCGGCATTGGCCCGGCCGAGCCCTTGGGCGATGCCCGCAAGCTGCGCGTTCATCTGCCGATATTGAGCGCCAAGCTGCTCGGCGCTTGTCTGAAGCTCGGCGACCGCCCCTTGCGCTTTGAGGAAATCGGCATCCTGCTTCAGCTCCGGATACTTGTCGGCAAGGCCTCCGAGGCCCTGGCCCAAATCCGACAGCCCCGCCGCCAGCGCCTGCTGCGCCGCCGCGGCCTGATTGTAGCCTTGCGTAAGCTGCTCCAGTCCCGTTTCAAGCTGCCGATAGCTGCCCGACAGCCGTGCGCTGGCGGACGCGAGCTGCTCGGCGCTCGCCTGCGCCTCTTTCAGTCCCGCGCTCAGTTCCCCGGCGCCGATCGATCCGTCCTTCAGCCCTTGCTCGATCCGCTTCAGCCCGTCGCCAAGCTGCACGATTCCGTTTTTCAGCGATTTCGTTCCGTCGGCCAGCTTCTCGGCGCCCTCAGCCGCGCTTTGCAGCTCCGGCGCTTTCCCGCTCAGGCTGTCCCCCGCGCTCTTCAGCCCGGAAGCGACCTGTCCGAGACCTTCCGCGCCTTCCTCAAGCCCGCTGTCCAGCGTGCTCGCCTGGCTGGCGACCTGAAAATCCTTCAGCGCCTCGCCGGTCGGGCGGGTTGCGCTGCGAACCGCCTTCACGCCGTCGACTTCGGCGATCTCCCGCGTCACCCGCTCGATCATCGCGAGCCCGTCCGTATCGTCCAGCGGCTTGCCGGCCTTCAGGACCACGGTCGCCGGCAGCGAATCGCCCGGCCCGAAGCTGTCCGAGATGATATTGAACGCTTTGACCGAATCGTACCGGTCCCCGATCTCATCCAGCGAGTTGTACGAGACATCCCCTTTGTAAGAGACGAGGAACGGGACCACAATAACGGCCAAAATCGCGAGCGACCCGATCGGGCGCCGCAGCGAGAAACGGCCGACCGCTCCCCATATCCGGCTCGGCTTGTGCTCGAGCGCGCCGCGCGACGGCCAGAAAATCGCCTGCCCGAGCACGGCCATAAAGAACGGCACCAGCGTCGTCAGCGCGATGAGCAGAACCGCCACGCCGACCGCCACCGCCACCGCGGAGCGGTACAGCCCGAACGTCGAAAAGCCGATGGCGGAGAAGCCGACCAGCACCGCAAGTCCCGAAACGAGCACCGTCCTGCCGGACGTCCGGTACGTCGTCGCGATCGCCTCCAGCCGGTCCGCCCCGCGGGCGAGCTCCTCCTTGAACCGGCTGATCAGCAAAATGCAATAATCCGTCCCGATGCCGAACATGACGGCCACCAGGAAGATCTGCGTAAAGTTCGAGAGCGGAAAATCCGCGTATTTCACCAGAAAAGCCACGATCGACTGCGAAGCCGCGTAGCTGATCCCGATCGTCAGCAGCGGAATGAGCGGCGCGATCAGCGACCGAAAGACGATCAGCAGAATCGCCAGAATGAAGACGACCGTAATCCATTCCGTCCTCTTCAGTCCTTCCTCCGAGCTCTGAATGACGTCCTCCTGGATGATCCAGTTCCCGGTCAAATAGTGCTCTACAGACACATCCGCCAATGCGTCGTACAACGCCTCGGAGGCTTCCGCGCTTGTGCGCCCGTTCATCGTTACGTTTGCCAGCGCAAGCACCGTCGTCTTGTCTTCGGACACCGTCTGCGTTTTTAGCTCCGGCGTATCGAAGGAATTGACGAGCGAGACGATGCCGAGCTCCTCCCGCTTGCTCTTTAGCGCCTCGATTCCGTTGCGCACGGCCTCCATATCGGCTTCGGTCAGCCCTTTTTCGTTGTGGAACACGATCACGGTCGATTGCCCGCTTTCGCCGGAACCCTCGCCTTCCATTGCGCTTAGCATGGCGGCGGCGTTGGTGGACGAATAGCCGTCCGGCACCTTGATCTGCCCCTTCTCCCGAACAAGCTCCTGCATATTGGGGGCCGACAGCACAAGCGCCGCAACCCCCAATACCCAAAGCGCCAGCACCAGCCATCTGAGCTTGACGATCGTCTTCATGCGTCTGTTAACCCCTCTCCTGCGGTTGAACGATAACTTGCGCCAGTTTCTCGAAGGTGGCCAAAAAGCGCTCCGTCTCCTCTTCGCCGAACAGGTTCATATATCCAGACAACATTTCCTCGACTTTCGCTCCCAATTCGTTGGCCAGCTTCTCCCCCTCCTCCGTCAGCAGCAGCGTAATGACGCGGCGGTCCTTCTCGTCCGGCACCCGCAGCACAAGCTGCTTGTCGAACAGGCGGGTCATAATCGCCGTAATCGAGCTTTTGCCGACGCAGAACACCTCCGCGAGCTCCGACGAAGTGCATTTGCCGTGCGACCGGATGTAATCGATGACGTAATATTGGTCGACCGTCAAATCCGCGGGCATCAGCTCCCGGATAAGCGCATTGACCCTTCGCTGAACGGTGAACATCGCCTTCTTGTACCGTTCGATAGCCTGCTTGCATAACCGATTGTCCACAATAGTTTCATCCTCGAATAGTTCTATATTCGAATAATTCAACGATAAAACCATATCAAATTCCCATTTCCCTGTCAAACGCCCGCGCCCGGCGCCTTACAGCACCTCTTTTGCGGAGACACCCGTACGCCGGAGGCCGCCATTGAAGCGAAGGAGAGAATGCCGGTCAATCGGATCCCGATTCGATTGGAAAGGGAGGAAGTAAATGAGCAGGCGAGCAAATAGCCGAGCGAATTGAGGGAGAGCAGCAGACCGAGCTGCGCCTCGTTTGCATGGCGGGAATGGCCGGACCTTTAATGTTTTCGGAAAACCCGAAAATCAAAAGGCCTCCGAACACAACCAGAAGCAGCATAATCACGTTGAAACGGGAAATGTTCCAGACCTGCCTTTGGTTTCCCTAAATATCTTTATTCGTTATCCGGAAGAAAAAAAGGCCGCTTACGCCGATAAGCGGCCGGCGGATCGGACGATCCCCATCCAAGGTTTTTCAGCCGTCGGTTACATAGCGCCCGGTGAAGCGCGCGATCGCGTTCCGATAGCCTTCGGGGTCGATGAGCAGCGAATTGCCGTGCTGCGCTTTGGGGACGATCAACCGCTCCTTGGCGGACCGGATCGCGTCATACAATTCGTTGACCATCGAGGTCGGCACAAAGGTATCCTCCCCGCCGTGAATCAGCAGCACAGGTTTCGAATTGTGGCCAAGCTGCCGGACGACGGAGGCTTCCCCGAAGAAATATCCGGAACTTAATTTGCAGATCAGGCTCGTCAGCGGAATGAACGGGAACGACGGCAATCTGAACAATTTCTTGAGCTGATACGACAAAATGCCTTTCAGCGAGCTGTAGGCGCAGTCGGAAATGATGCACTTCACCTGGGGCGGAAGCGGTTCGCCGCCGGTCATCAGCACCGTGCCGCCTCCCATGGAGACGCCGTGCAGCACGATTTGGACGTCATCGCCCTTTCGCTTGATCAGATAATCGATCCAGCGGACATAGTCCTTGCGATCCTTCCATCCGAACCCGATATAGCGCCCTCCGCTGCCGCCGTGGCCGCGGTTGTCGGGCATCAGCACCGCATACCCCATCTCCTTGTAAATCCTCGCCAGAATGGCCATATCCTCGCCTTGACCAGAGTAGCCGTGAGCGAGAATGACGGCCTTGTTGCCGGCGGACGGCGTTTCCAAATAGTGGCCGTGCAGCGGGATGCCGTCTTCCGCCCGGATCTTCACTTGCTCGAACGGCTGCGACCGGAACCATTCCTGCGCTTCCCGGATCACGCTTGCGTCCACATGAGGCATGTCCGAATGGAGGTTCATAAACATTTTTCGGTTACGTACAAAAGCGAAACGGTACAAGTACAGACAGAAAAAGATCAGCAGCGCGGCGACGCCGCAAACGGCGATAAGCGCGATCGACCATACCGGCATGAAGGTTCTCCTTTCCGTTTCGAAGCGTCGTTCCTTTAGTTTTTCAGTCCGGACGGAGGTTCATACGCGAACCGCGCATGGCGGAAAACAAGGCATGACGGCCCCGTTTCCTTCACCGCGATCGGCCTGATGCGCGAAGCAACCGGCGGCATCGTGGGGAAGCTCGTCCGCGCCGATTTGCTCCGGCTGTCCGCGTACGCGGCCGCCTCGCTTGTCGTCGGACTTTCGCTGAAACGAATCATCAACCGCGCCTCCGCCGCCATGGTCGCAAGAGCCCGCGAAAGCAGGCTGATTCATTAAACGCTTGAGCAAACAAAAAACCCGCTTTCGGGCCGCTCGGACCGAAAACGGGCTTCTCTGCCATTCCGGAAGAGGCAGAAAGGACCTTTTACAAGGTCAAAACGTATTCCAGAACGTGATATCTTCGACCGGCAGCCGGGAAGTGGGCCGTCCCGGAGAAGCCGCTTTGCCGACCGCAATGAGCATAATCGGAACGTACCGGCTCGGAATGCGGAATTCGGCGATCAGCTTTTGCGCATCGTAGCCGCCCATCGGAACGGTGTCGTAGCCGCGGGCTTTCGCCACAAGCATAAACTGCATGCTGACCAGTCCGCCATCGATGAGGAGAATTCGTTCCAGTCTTTCTTCGGGCAAAGAGCCGTATGTTTTGACGGTTCTCTCGGTATACTGGGAAGCGAACTCTTCGGTCATATAGCCCGCTTCAACCGCAAGACGGCAGATCTTGCCCAGCTGCTTGTAGCCTTCCTTGTCGCCAAGCACGGCAATGACGGCGGCCGCTTCGACGACCTGCTGCTGGTTGAAGGCGATGGGCAGCAGGCGCTGCTTTTGCTCCGGATCTTGAATGATCAGAAAGCGCCACGGCTGGATGTTGTTGCTCGAAGGCGCAAGCGTCGCTTCCTTGATCATGTCCTTCAGTTCCTGCTCGGAAATCGAGACGGAAGGATCGTAATGGCGAACCGAACGCCGCTCGCGGATGACCGAATCGAAGCTCACCTGTTGTTTCGCTTCTGTTTCCAGGGACATTTCTCCCACTCCTCTGTTTTAGGATCGTGTTACACCTATAAGCATCGTAATCGCTCGGAAGTTATCTGTGCTTTTTTACGCACAGTATAATTCTCAACTTTTCGGCTGTCAACCCGACCGATCATGAAAATCCGATATCGTCCAACATCGCCTGGCCCGGTCCTTCCGGAAACACAAACGTAATTCGGGTGATGTCCTCCGCATCGAAATCGGGATTCTGCTCTTCAAACCGCTCGAGCGGAATCTCATACGTCTGGAACACGGATTGAACCGACTCATCGTACTTGCCGCCGTCCATCGTTTTTTCCAGCCAGGGCAAACGCGTGAACGTCGTAGCGGGCGAAGGCGACACCGGCATGATATCGCTAAGCTTAATGCGAACGGCGGCGCCGAACTCGTCCGCAAGCTCCACTTCTACCGCCGACAGCGGGTCGGGCGTTCCGTCCTCCTTTTGCCGCATGTCCTCTTCTTGATTCGGGCGGGCTTCATCCGGCTCTTCGGCGGAATCGGGGTCTTCCGTTTCGTCGCCCGGCTCTTCGCCCGGATCGGCCATCGCAAAGGTAAGGCTGGCGCCGTCCGCTCCGTTCTCCCAAACGCCGGGCAGCGCCAGCGCCCCTTTGGAAAAGAGGGTATACTTCGCCGCCTCGTTCCATTTCAGCTTCACCGCTTTGTTGCCGGTTCCGTTCCCGTCCCGGTCCTTCGCTTCTTCGTGCGACCAGAAGGACACGCCCGCCGCCTCCGCCTTGACGCCGTGCGGCAGCGACCGGATATCGCCGGCCTCCTCATACCGGACGACAGGCACGAACCCTCCATCCTCGTATCGGCTCCAGTAGCCCGTATCGGGCAAAAACGGAGCCCCGGCACGGTAATCGCGAAACAGCCGCCTGTACTCGTCCTTCCCATGCAATGTCGCTTCCGCAAAAGCGGCCAGGTAGACCTTCGCAATTTGCCGCTGCTGCTCGCCCGAAAGAGCCGGAGCGCGAAGAAACAAGCCGGCCGGGAGCGAATCGTCCAACCTTCCCCAGGATGTATTGAACTGCCCGTGATTGGCGCCTGCGATATACAGCGATGCCTTAAACCGATGCGATGAAGGAGAAAAGCTGACGCGCCGATATTGCCGATCCCCGTAAAAATTGGTGATATCCGCGTCGGCCGCCCCTTGCAGGGTCAAATAAGATATGTCCCGGAGCGCCGTCCTCTTGCCGTCGACCGCCGTGTCCGTCGGCGCAAGCGCCGCCACGCTTTGAATGGTATAGCTGCCCCTGTCCGGCAAAGAACCGTCCTGTGCAAACCATTGGTCCGCAGCGGCCGCCATCGCCACCGCCTGCCCCCCTCTGGAGTGGCCGATGAGAGCGATCCGGCCAAAATCGACGCGGCCGAAAAAGGGCGTCGACGCATCCGCGGCAAAAGCCTGGATTTGCTGGATATGCTTCAGCAGCAGCCACGCCCGCGGCTTCATATCCTCATCGGGAATGCCGGACCAGGCCGAGTAGTTCAGGAAATTTTCGTCGATCGAAACCGCGATAAAACCGCGGCTGGCCAGCAGTTCGCCCAAATACGCGTAGCCGCCGTCGGAAAAATCCTCCATCAGGTGATTGCCGTGAACGATCAGAACAAGCGGAAACGGCCCTTCTCCTTCCGGCATCCACACGCTGCCGTTCAGCGGCAGAGAGCGCTCGTCGAATCCCCAGAACCATTTCCGAAGCCTTGGCCAATCGTCAATGTAAGCGGAGGCGTCCACGGAAGAGGACACGATATCGGCATCGCTTCCGTATTCCGGCCGCCACCGGTCTTGGCCGCTGCCGTATGTAAAAGCGAAGTATGCGTAGCCGCCCGGTTGGCTGGGATCGTCCGCCAGCCAAGGCCCGGCGGAGGCGCCGGCCCTGCCGGCTTGCGCCGATGCCGGAAGACCCGCCGGTTCCCCGGCTCGGTCCGCCGCATAGGCAGCCGACGCGGCAAGCAACGCCACGGCAAGCCAGGCCCCCAGCTTGACGCGCCAGGCGAAGCGGCGGCTGAGCGTCAGCCGGAGCAGCGTGCCGGCCAGCGCGGCCACGGCAGTCGAAACCAGGGCAAAGACAAGAGAGAACGCCCAGCCGAGATCGTTGACATACAGCAAGAGCGCAATTTCGGCAACCGTATAGAGCGCCGCTCCCGCCGCAAACCCCGGCGCGGCCAGGCGCAGCGCGGCAAACAGCCAGGCGGCAAGCCGCCCCGCAAGCATCAGCCCGGCCGTATTCATGGCGACGGCCGCCGCGATGTCGAGCCCCGCCCCATGTCCTGTAGGCGCGCCCAGGATGCTGACCGCCGCCATTGCGCTCCCGGCGGTCCATACGCCGGCCGACGCCGCCCGCCACAGCGCGGTGTCGTACCGGTACAGCCGCCCGCGCTCCGGGCGCAGCCGGGCTGCGATCCGCTTGCCGAGCGGGGCTGTGTTTGCCGATTCGTACGGGATAGTCGACCTCATGATCAACGCCTCATTTTACTGGTCTAAGCGCGCCGCCGTTACGAGTTAGGCGGCAGCGCCGTTTTGGGCAACCCGTGCGCCATCCTGCGCCGCAACGCGCGTTGAGAGAGACGCGTATGGCGCCCGATGAACCCAGCTTCAAACTTCGTAAGATGCGCCGCGATCCGTCTTCCCGATCCTCTCCAGAACGTCTTTTAATTCGTCGGGGTACAGCAGTTCGACCGGCGACAGCCCTTTTTCGAACTGGAACGCGTCGCCTTCGAGCAGCACGACGTAACGCCCGTTGAACCGGGCGATGTGGAGGCTGTTGCCGTAATCGGCCATTCGCGCCTTGACCGAAATGCCGTCCAGCTTGAACCTCAGCTCCAGTTCCGGCTGGAGCTCGACGATCCGCGACGTCGCTTCCATCACGTCCTCGTGGGTCCATTTTTCCTGCAATTTCCGTTTGTCGCTGGCCGCCCAAGCCTCGTACTGGCTCTCCTCGAGAATCCGGCCCGGATGGCCGTACGGCTCCGCGCCGCTTGCAGGCTCCCCGGTCAGCTTCCGCAGCCCTTCGTCGTCCCGCTCCGCCTCTCCTTCCGCTTCCCCCGCTTCCGCCTCCGCATGCGCGCCGGCCTCTTCAAGGGACTCGCCGCTCGTTTCCGGGTTCGCGGATTCGTAAGCCGCGGCTGCGGCCAGAAAGGCCGGATCGTTGTTTTCGCCCTCTTTGCCGCCCTGCCACTTCGTTTCGATATACTGTTGAACCAGGCTCAGCACCTGGTCGGTCACGATTTCGGGCTTCGACTTTTCGTAGGAGACGTATTTCAGGAAATCCTCGAAGTAACGGGCATGGGAAGCCTGGTGAATCTTCAGCTCGAACGGCTCCAGCATTCCCTCCTCCGGCATGTGCGGGTACTGGATAGACTTGATGTTGCGGGCGCTGATCGCCATTTCCACGCGCGAGATCAGGCTCCGCTCATCGGATACGCGGGCAATTTTCGACTCGAAATCGCACTTGAGCACAAACACGAACGGATCGTCGAACAGCTCGTTCAGCTTGCCCAGCGCCACGATAAACGCCCCGCCCCGGACCGCGCTCGTATTCATGTAGATCCTGACCATGTCGTCGGCGGCGTACTGGAACTGCTGCTTGTCCGCCGCGGTGCGCAGCCTCTGGAACAAATTGTAGTTCGGGTTGCTGTCGGGATCGTGCCCCGGCTCGACGACAAATCTTCCGATCTTGGTCGGCGCGTTCTCCGACTCCGCATGAACGTCGGCCTTGCGCTTGGCGATGCGCGTAAATTCCGCGTCCAAAAACGATTTGATCTCGCTGCCCTCGTAGCCGGCATGATCCAGCGTCTGGTAGTGTTTGTACCGCCTCGCATGCTCCTGATCGGACGATCCGTCGTTCTGTATCACAAAGAAAGACAAATACTGAATCGCAAATTTCATCGGTCGGCTCCTCTTTATCTTTAACCATCCGTTTCTCGTCTCAAAAACGCCTTCTCCCGTCTGCAAATGCCGGAAAACCGCCCGATACGTCGGGCAAACCCGCGCATAAAAAAGGATAGCGGCGCTTGTCCGCATCTTATCGTAACTTCAAGCTGGGCGTCTACTGCAAGACGTCGTGCCTAAGTGGCCGTTTCGACGAAATTGCCCGGGAAATCGTGTTTTTTCGCGCGTATTTGAAGCTATCCAAAACGTAAATCGGACCGACGGAGCGGCGCGAGCCGAGCGGCTAGCCACAGCCGAAGGCGGCCCCTCCGTTTATGCCGTCCATGCCGTCCGGCTCGCTCCTTCGACCTTGCAGCGTCCGAAATCGCGGACGGCGAGTGTCTTCTGTCCGATACCGAACGATTGCACGGCGAGGGCCTCGCTTTATGATCGTACCTGCGAGAGAGAAGGTGTGCAGTTGCTGTAAAGGCAACTGCACGGCCCATTGGGGCGATTTCCCGCTATCCAAGTGCGGAAAAGGCAATTCGGGATCGCGCTGACCCCCACTGGCCGGGCAAAACGCCACGCAGTTGCTGTAAAGGCAACTGCTCAGCCCATTGGGGTGAATCCCCGCAATCCAAATGCGGAAAAGGCAATTCGGGCTCGCGCTGCCCCCCACTGGCCGGGCAAAACGCCCTGCCCCCAGGCCAACTTACTGGCGAACAGCCGGCCAACGCGGTTGCACGAGCCGCATGCGGCGGTCCCTGCCGGATCGGTGCAAGGCCGCCGCTTGCGCGCCGTTCAAGCCGTGTCGCCGTCAATACACGACTTTCCAGTTATGGTCGCACGTCGCCCGGATCGTCTTGCGCGCCAGGATGTAATCCGCCATGATTTCCGTCATGTCGGTCGGAATTTCGCGGACGACCGGCTTGCCGCGGAACATGTCGAAATTGCCTCCGCCCCCTGCACGGTAGCTGTTCATGACGACCTCGTACGGCTGATCGGGTTCTAGCGGAACGCCGCCGCGGAGCAGCTTGACGACCCGCTCGCCCTCCGGCTTCGAAATGTCCAGCTCGTATTCGATGCCCTCCCACATGTCGTAGTTGTAATGCTGCGGTTTCGGAGCCAGATAAGCGGGGCAAATCCGGATGTGCCGCCCTTCCCCCTGCAGCATGAAGTAACAGGCGCTCTTCTCCAGCGCCGCCTTGATGTCGCGTCCGGTCAAACGCAGCACCTTGAGCGTATTCGGATAAATATAGTTCGAGACGATATCGCGCATCGTGATCCGTTCCCCGAACCCTCTCGCCTCGTCGGTAAATATCGCCGTGCAGGAAATGTCCGCCCCCGTCGCCTCCATCTGCACCCGGTTCACGAATTCGGTGAACGCATGATCGGCAAGCCGCGCCTTGAACGAATCGGGAATCGACATGTCGCCTTCCGCCGCTCCGATCGGCTGGTCGAGCCATTGCTGCGTGTTCCGCTCGTCGTCCGCAAATAGGGCCAGCATTTCCGGATCGGCTTCAACCGTCCCGTCTACCGCCAGCAGCTCGGCGCTTTTGCCGCGAAGGGACCAGCCTGCGCCGGCGTTCCGCCCGAACTCCAGCCGAACTTTGGCGATAGCCTGCCCGGCGCTCCCCGGCTGCGCGATCGTCACGCCGTTCAGCTCCCCGGCCAGAAGGCGGTGCTGGTGCCCGGTCAGCAGGACATCGATTCCCTCGAGCTGAAGGCACATCGCATAGCCCTGGTTCTCGCCGGTCAGCGGTTCGGCAGGCTCGCCGGTCGCCAGATCCCGTTCGAAGCCGCCGTGATAGCAGACGACGACGGCGTCCGGCCGTTCGGCTTCGCGAATATGCGCGATCCAGCGCCGGGCGGACTCCAACGCGTCCTCGAAGGCAAGCCCCCGGATGTTGTCCGGATGCTCCCAATTCGGAATATAGTGCGTCGTCAGGCCAAGCACGGCGATCCGGATTCCTTCGTCCGTCTCTCGGATCAAATAAGGCTTCCCGAACGCCGGCTTCCCGTCCTCCCCGTTCACGATATTCGCGGAAAGCCACGGAAACGCGGAGTCCCGGACGGTCCGGCGAAGCAAATCCAGCCCGTAGTCGAACTCGTGATTGCCGACAACGGCCGCGTCATACCGCAAATGATTCAGCGCACGCGCGGCGGGATGCGTGCCCTTCCCGCCGTATTTTGCATAGTGATACATAAACGGCGTCCCCTGAATCAGGTCTCCGTTGTCCAGCAGCAGCAGAGACGGGTCCGACAGCCGCTCTTTCCGGATGAGAGTGGAAAGCTTGGCAAGGCCGAGATTTCGTTCCCCCGGTCCCCGATAATCCGTCGGGTACACATGCCCGTGAATGTCGCTGGTGAACAGCAGCGTGACGAAAGCCGTTTTTTGTGAGTTCAATCTTATAACCTCCTGTACAATTCGCGTTCAATTTGTTTTCCATTCGCAATTAACAGAAAATTTACTCCATTTTTACAATTCTGTCATGACAGGGTCAAACCCCCTGTGCTATGATAGCTATTATTGCAGGATATACCAAATGATAGAAAAGTGGAGGGATAGTATGTCAAGAAATTTTACAAAAATCGCGTTTTTGTTGGCGATTGCGCTGGTGTTTGTCGCGGGGTGCGGTAATAACTCTAACAGTAGCTCAAACGGCAGCCCTTCCGCAAGCCCCAGCGAGAGTCCGGCGGCCGCCGAATCCTCAAGCCCGTCCCCTTCCGAATCGCCCGCCGGTTATGTTCCGAAGACGCTCACCGTTCAGTTCGTCCCTTCGCAAAGCGCGGATACGCTCGAAGCCAAGGCAAAGCCGCTCGAAAAGCTGCTGAGCGACCGTCTGGGCATCGACGTCAAGGTCAGCGTCTCCACCGACTACAACACGATCATCGAAGCGATGGCGTCCAAACAGGTCGACGTCGGCTTCCTGCCTCCGACCGCATACGTGTTGGCGAAGGAAAAAGAGGCGGCCGAAGTCATCCTGCAAGCGCAGCGTTACGGCGTCGATGACGCGACCGGAGCGGAAACGACAGAGCTTGTGGATTCTTACAAGTCGATGATCATCGTCAAAAAGGACTCGCCGATTCAAAAAGTGGAAGACCTCAAAGGCAAAAAGATCGCCTACCAGAACGTTACCTCTTCCGCCGGATACGTATGGCCCGCCGCCAAGCTGATGGAAGCCGGACTCGACCCGCTTAAGGACGTGGAGCCGATTACGGTCAAGGGACATGACCAGGGCGTTATCGCCGTTCTGAACGGTGACGTGGATGCCGCCGCGATTTTCCAGGATGCGCGCAATACGGTCAAGAAAGACTACCCGACCGTCTTTGAGGATACCCGGGTGCTGACGTTTACGGAGCCGATCCCGAACGACACGATTTCGGTGCGTTCCGATATGGACCCCGGATTTATCGAAAAGCTGAAAGCGGCCTTTATCGATATCGGCAAGGATGAAGAGGGCGGCAAAATCATTTACGATATCTATTCCCATCGCGGCTATGTCGAGTCCAACGATAGCATCTTCGATATCGTTCGCGAATACAATAAGAAAGTCAAAACCGAGTAACAGGCAAAAGGCTTCCTTCCCACCGGACACTCCGGCTCTCCGTACCGCTTCATACACAGCCAGCCGAATACGCGTTATTCGCTGGCTGATCTTCTATTTTCAACCACCGGCCAAAGGACTGATCGATCCGTGATCGAACTCCGCAACGTATCCAAAACCTATCCCAACGGAACAAAGGGGCTAAGCAACATTAATCTGACCTTTGAAAAAGGCGAGTTTGTCGTCATCGTCGGCTTGTCCGGCGCCGGCAAATCCACGCTCCTGCGCTCGATCAACCGGCTGCACGAAATTACGGAAGGCGAAATCCGGATTGACGGCAAGTCGATTACGGCGGCAAAGGGCGCAGAGCTCCGCCGCATTCGCCGCGATATCGGCATGGTGTTCCAGAGCTTCAACCTGGTGAAGCGCTCTTCGGTTCTCCGCAACGTACTGGCCGGACGAGTCGGCTACCATTCCGGCCTGCGCACCCTGTTCGGCTTCCCCAAAGCGGACATCCACCTGGCCCTCCAAGCGCTGGATCGGGTCAACATAGCGGAAAAAGCGTACATAAGGGCCGACCAGCTGTCCGGCGGCCAGCAGCAGCGCGTCGCCATCGCCCGTGTGCTGGCGCAGGAAGCCAAAATTATCCTTGCCGACGAACCCGTCGCTTCGCTGGACCCGCTTACGACCAAGCAAGTGATGGACGACCTGAAGCGAATCAATCAAGAGCTAGGCATTACGACCATCGTCAATCTGCACTATATCGATCTGGCGAGGGAATACGCGACGCGCATCGTGGGCCTTCGCGCCGGCGAAGTGGTCTTCGACGGGCCGGTGTCCGAAGCGACGGACGAACGGTTCGCGGAAATCTACGGCCGTCCGATCCAAGAAGACGAGCTGCTCGGAGAGAAGTCCCTATGAACGCCCAGACGAAACAACTGCCGAAGCCGCCCGGCAAGCTGAAGCATGCGCTCACGTTCGTTATCGTTCTTTTCTTGCTGTGGGGCAGTGCCGTTCAGACGGAAGCTTCGTTCGGAAGGCTGATTTCCGGCATTCCGAATATGTGGGATTTGCTTAAAGAGATGTTTCCGCCCAATTGGGCTTACTTCGACAACATCGTAAACCCGATGCTGGATACGATCCGCATGGCGATTGCCGGCACCACCATCGGCGCGATTTTCGCGATCCCGCTCTCCATTCTCGCCGCCAACAACATGGTGCGTTCCCCGTGGGTCTATCAGATCGCTCGCTTCATCCTGAACCTGCTGCGCACCATACCGGATCTGCTGCTCGCCGCGATTTTCGTCGCCATTTTCGGCCTCGGGCTCATTCCCGGCATCCTGGCGCTGGCCGTCTTCTCGGTCGGCCTGATCGCCAAGCTGACGTACGAATCGCTGGAAACGATCGACCGCGGGCCGCTGGAGGCGATGACGTCGGTCGGCGCGAGCAAGCTGCAGTGGATTGCGTTCGGCGTTGTGCCGCAGATCCTCCCTCACTTCATCTCCTACGTGCTGTACACGTTCGAGATCAACGTGCGGGCGGCCGCCGTGCTGGGGCTCGTCGGCGCCGGGGGCATCGGCCTCTACTACGAGAAGACGCTCGGCTTTCTCGAATACGACAAGACCAATTCGATCATTCTGCTCACGCTGGCGGTCGTCTTGGCGATCGATTATTTCAGTACGAAGCTGCGGGAGAAATTGCTATGAATCGCAACCGGTGGCTGCATTGGCTTATCGCTATTGCCCTTGTGCTGATTTATGTTTGGACATTCTGGGACATTCGATTTTCCGGAATCAAGGAGACTGCGGGAAAAATCACGCGCTCGATTATCCAGGGAATCTTCTCCCCGGATTGGGACTACGTCTATTTGCCCGACGGCGAGGACTTGCTGCGCGGCCTGCTCGACACGCTCGCCATCGCGGCGCTCGGCACCTTCATTTCCGCGGTTCTGTGCATTCCGTTCGCCTTCTGGGCCGCCGCCAGCCGCAACAAATCGATGGCGCTGTCCGGCGCGGGCAAGTTCGTGCTCAGCTTTATCCGGACGTTCCCGGAGATCGTCATGGCGCTTTTGTTCATCAAGGCGGTCGGGCCCGGCTCGTTCGCCGGCGCGCTGGCGCTCGGCCTGCATTCCATCGGGATGCTCGGCAAGCTGTTTTCGGAGGAAGTGGAGAACATGGACGCCGGGCCGACCGAGGCGCTTATCGCCACCGGAGCGAGCCGGCTGCAAGTCCTTTGGTTCGCCGTCATCCCGCAGGTGCTGCCCGGCTTTTTGTCCTATACCCTGTACCGCTTCGAGATCAACGTCCGCTCCGCCACCATTCTCGGCATCATCGGCGCCGGCGGCATCGGCACGCCGCTCATCTTCGCGCTTACCACCCGCCATTGGGACCGGGTCGGCATCATTCTGCTCGGCATTATCGTCACCGTGACGCTGATCGACCTGATATCCGGCTATTTTCGCCGCAAACTCGCATAAAAGAAGGATCGCACCCCCGTGCTGCAGGCGGAGCGGTTGCGATCCTTGTTTCATTTTTATTTGATGCCGAGCCGCATCCGGTACCCGAACATGACATCCAGCGTCCGGCCCCGAAAATACGCCTCGACTTCCTTCCGGAACGCGTCGATTTCATCCCGAAGCTCCTCCGCGCCGTGCTTGAGCGCCGTCTGCACGCCCCCCTGGCTAAGCGCAAGGCCGATATAGCGATCGGCATCGCAGCGCTCGATGTTATGGAACACCATTTCTTTCACGTAACGAAACACGCCGCTCGCCCGAAGGTTTTCCAGATGCTTGCCCTTGTCCCGCTTCACCGCCCGGTCCGCAGCCGGCACCCGCCGGGCAATCGCTTCGTCCGCTAAGCGGAGCAGTCTTTCGTAGCCGCTTTCGACGGTCCAGCTCGCCTGGGGAGGCCAATCGCAATCGTAGGCCGCGAAAATCCCGTTCGTACGAAGCACACGGCCGACTTCCTGCAGCGTGCTGACCGGATCCATCCAGTGAAACGACTGGGAGCAAGTCACGATGTCCGCCGATCCGGATTCCAGGTCCAATTCGTTGGAATAGCCCTGCACGAAGGCGAAGCGGCCCGCGTCGTCCGGCGGCAGAAGCGCGAGCTTCTCCCTTGCTTTGCCGATCATGTCGCCGTTCGGTTCGATCCCGACGACCCGGTCGGCCGCCTTCCGCCAAATAAAGGACGACAATCCGGTTCCGCAGCCCACATCGACGACAAGCGAAGGCCTTCCGCCCAGGTAACCCGTCAACAAATCCACGACCAGCACCGGCGCCTGCGGACGGTACGAGTCGTACAATCCCTCGAAGCCGGAGAACCGCTCGATGTTGCTTTTCACATTTCCTTCCGGAATCACGGAAACGCCCCCTTTTTTTCAATTACTTCCAATATTACCAGTATACCAGCCGGCGTGCCGAAACGGTGCGATATTTTTCACACGGCCCCGGCGGCCAAACCGCCGACCGCATACCGCCGTCCGCCGCTCAGGCGATGCCGCGATCGCGTTTTTTCCGCCCGACCATCGTATAGTACAGCGCGATTGCAAGCACGTTGGCAGCCGCCATGACCACCCCCATCGGAACGGCCGTTTGCTCGCCGCCGATGCCGACCAGGGGGGACACGATCCCGCCGAACACGAACGAAAGCACCCCCAGCAGCGCCGACGCGCTTCCCGCCGATTCGCTTTGCTTGCGCATCGCCAGCGGAAACGAAGCCGTTCCGACCAGCCCGACGCAAGAGACGACCACAAACAGCAGCGGAAGCACGGCCCACAGGCCGCCGCCCAGAAGCAGGACGGCCAGCAAGCCGAGTCCGCCGGCAGACGCAAGACCCAGTCCCGCTGCCAGCAGCCTGCGTTCGTCGACGCGTCCGGCAAGCCGTCCGGCAGCCTGGCTGAACAGAATGATCCCCAGGCCGTTGCAGGCAAAGATCAGGCTGTACGTTTGCGGCGAAACGCCGAAAATCCCCTGCAGAACAAAAGGCGAACCGGATATATAGGCAAACATGGCCGCCGTCACGAAGCCTTGCGGCAGCGCGTACCCCATAAATTCGCGATCGCCCGCAATCCGGCGGAAGGTGCGCAGCGTCTGCCCGATTCCGCCGCGAGCCCGGCGTTCCGCGGGAAGCGACTCCGGCAAGCCGAACAAGGCGGCGAGCAGCGATACGACCCCGAGGAGTCCGAGCGCCACAAAGACGCCCCGCCAATCCGTAAAGCGCAGCAGTTGCCCGCCCGCAACCGGCGCCAGCACCGGCGCCGCGCCGTTGACAAGCATCAGCAACGAGAAAAATCGGGTCAACTCGCTGCCCGACGCCAAGTCCCGCGCCACCGCCCGGGATATGACGATCCCGGCCGCGCCGGCGAGCCCCTGGACGAACCGCAGCGCGATAAACGCACCGGCGGACGGACTGTACACACAGAACACGGATACGATCGCATACAGCGCCAAGCCGATCGCAAGCGGTAATTTTCGCCCCCGCACATCGCTGATCGGACCGATGAACAGTTGGCCCAGCGACAGGCCCAGCAAGCATGCCGTCAAGCTCAACTGCGCCATCGGCGCGCTCGTATGCAAATCTTCCGCCACCATAGGGAGGGCCGGGAGATACATATCCAGCGAAAACGGGCCGAAAGCGGACAACAGACCGAGAATCAGCGCGATCGAAATGCGTTTGGAGCCGTTCTGCGCAAGCGAATTGGACGAGGGATTCATGAATGCCATCCTTCCGAAAACGGGTTGTACGTATTGCAGCCATTATAGGGACATGCTAGTCCTCCGTCAATCCGTCCCTTGCACCGCAAGGAGGAGAGCGGCTATGGACTTACGCCTCCGGGGAACGAGACGGCTACGGCGCTTACGCCTTCGAGTAAACAAGCGGTTGCGGCGCTTGCGCGAACTCCACGCCCGCCTCCTCCCGGCTCCTTTTCCCCCGCTTCCTGCGTTTCTTCGCGACAGACTTCCGCATCAATTGACAGACCCTGACGCCGCGTTGTCTAATGAATTGACGACATCATGTTTCGGGAGGCGCTTTCCATGACAATCAGGTCAAAGCTCGCCCTCTTTATTTCGATATTGATCGCCATGATTTTGATGCTCAACATCTCTATCTAGTTGCTCCTGAAAAAGTCGATTTTCAAAAATAGTTTCGGGTTGCTGGCTGGGTTGTGAGGGGGAACTTTCCCTAATGATCGGTTTCCATGTTAGTTTTGGAGCATTTTTGCCGCTCTTTGCAGGTTGTGGGTCAGAATCCCGAAGCCGACCCAGCATTTTGAGCCGACAAAGCCCCGATACCTGCTGCGGTTCAAACCGTACTTCCGCTTGAGAAGACTAATCTTCGCTTCTCCAGCTGCACGGTAACGCTGCAAGTCTTTGAACCATAATTCG
>NZ_KB899845.1 GCF_000378425.1 Cohnella laeviribosi DSM 21336
GAAAACGAATTATGGTTCAAAGACTTGCAGCGTTACCGTGCAGCTGGAGAAGCGAAGATTAGTCTTCTCAAGCGGAAGTACGGTTTGAACCGCAGCAGGTATCGGGGCTTTGTCGGCTCAAAATGCTGGGTCGGCTTCGGGATTCTGACCCACAACCTGCAAAGAGCGGCAAAAATGCTCCAAAACTAACATGGAAACCGATCATTAGGGAAAGTTCCCCCTCACAACCCAGCCAGCAACCCGAAACTATTTTTGAAAATCGACTTTTTCAGGAGCAACTAACTAATCCTCGTGGAGCGGTCGAACTCTCCGCCTTATCTTATATTTTCTTCAACCACTTAAATGATCGGTACCGGCTAAATAAGATTGCGGCCCGGATATAGTTATCTAGCGCGATCGCGATCCACGCTCCGATTAATCCCCACCCCAGTGATATTCCAAGGACATAAACTCCTACAGTACGGACTCCCCAAATACCAAGCCAAGTGACATACATCGGAAATTTCGTATCCCCTCCCGCCTGTAAAATCGCAGTCAGAGCGGTCACCATTCCCGTAGCCGGTTGCGCAATCACATCGATCAACAACACCGTTATCATCAGATGAATGACGAACTGATCTGTGGTGAAGAAGTGAGTCGCCCAAAATGATGTACCCCAAACGAAAAGAAGTGTAATACTCATGACTGCAGAACTAATGATCATAGCCCATTTACTATACGATTTCACTTCATCGGTGCGCCCAGCACCTAAGCTTTGCCCGATTAACGTTGTCGTTGCCACCGCTAAACCGGTCCCTACAATGGTTGAAAACATCGTAAAATTACCGGTTAGGGTGTGAGCTGCATACTCTTTTGTACCCATCCGGATAATCATTCCGAAATAAATCAGTTGTCCTGTCCTCATGAACAAACGTTCCAATGCAGCAGGGACACCTAACAGGACCAACTTTTGGAATAACTCGCCATGAATCGTCGACCACTTGCGAATTGAACGAAACAGCAGGCCACTTTTATGTAAATGCCGGGACAGCAAAGACACCCCGATCAGTCTCGCCAGCACCGTCGCCGCAGCAGCCCCTTCAATTCCAAAGCCATGAAAGAAAACGCCAATAATCAGGATATAATCCAAAATGATATGCACGATATTCATCCAAAGGCCAATTCGCAAAGGGGTTTTCGTATCTCCTGAACCTCGTAATATCGCTCCAATCGTAAACAACAAAGAAATTACAACAGACGGAACCGCAACGATTTGAAAATATCGTACCCCGACTTGAAGAACTTCCTGATTGGCGCCCATTAATGACAGGATCGGCCTCGCGAAAAATAAAGAGACCGCACCGAGCAAAAGCCCCATGAGAACGGATAACAAAACAGATTGAGAAACTATATTTCTTACTTTTTCCTCATCATTCTCACCGATGGCTCTCGATACAAACACTGTCGTTGCTGTAGAAATTGACATAAACAGAGCAAAGTAAATTTGCAAGATCGCGTTAGTTACACCTACGGCAGCTACTTCGGTAAGACCTAGTTTGGAGATAAACAGACTGTCGACGAAGCCAGCCGTACTTTGCAAAAAGTTTTCCATAATCACGGGCCAGGCTAACGATAATAAACGAATCCACATCACACGATTCTTCAAATTGAATCCTCCGACACTTTCGTATGAAATCCTCAATAATCCATTCCCGGCAATTACCGAACCCATCGATAGCAAATGCTTCCGATCCAAAAGGCACAAAGAATCCAAATCACAATAAACAGCGCTCCGGCAATCCAATTCTTTGGTTTGCCTCTCTGCCTGATTTCCTCGGCTCTTATTCTGCAGTCATCGATGACAGAGCGAGGAATCATCTTCAAAGCGAGTGCAATGCCGAAAGGAACGATGATTAGATCGTCCAAATAACCTAATATCGGAATGAAATCCGGAATCAAATCTATTGGGCTAAAGGCATAAGCTACAACGCAAACGGTAAATAGCTTAGCGTACCATGGAACTCTCGGGTCCCTGTAAGCCAAATAGAGCACGTAAATTTCCTGTTTAAGTTTTCTGGAACGGTTTTTTACTTTGTCCAGTGCTTTCGTCTTTTGAACCATCCAATCAGTTTAGCTCCTTCTCCGATCCGGCTAGTTTATTCTGCATAATTTGATTATACTGCAAATTCATTGTGTAATGTTCGCGATGATCTCAATACCCAACCACGCGAACAACACGCCAAATACCACCGTGGATAGTACATAAGTTAATGCATGTCCAATCAGTTTTTTTTCGATCAGTTGAACAATTTCATATCCGAATGTAGAAAAGGTGGTATACGCTCCACATTATTAGTATTACACAATAGCTTCGCTTACCCTTTATCCATTTACGTATCAATTCCTCTCCGTGCAGATAGTTGCATTCTTCTTCCTACTTGTGGAAACTAGGCCAGTCGATCAACAGTATTCCGCTATGGTCTTCCCATAAATGAAACGTATTATGAAAGCGGTCGTTCGGCAGCATGCTTAGTTTAAAAAACAAGCAACAATTCGAGAAAACAATGCAATAAAGGATTTTCTTCAGTAATTGTTCAGTGCTAAAAACAAACTATGTCCAGATTGTGATCGCACTTACATCATACAAGAAATGGTGAAGGTTTTTCGTTCAATCAGCCAAATGATTTATTCAACAAGTCCCTTGTCATATGTATCCATTTCCTGCTCATTTCGTTACAAGCAACCGGCGATCATGACTGTCGGATGATCCGCAAGAGAGATTTCTTCCCCTGTGGAAAGAACACGGACAACCGGTCTTTGCATATGGCTGGTGATCTTGGTAACGATCGCCTCTTTCCCGTTAAGCAAGCGAATCTTCGTTCCCGGAGGATAGGAGGGATCCGCTCTCACAAATGCCTGCACCACATCGGCAGAATAGGCGATTCCGCTTGACGCCATAACCATTTCCATCGCCTCATGAGGGGGAACAGCCTCCATTTGATTCTCGTACATGTTGCATACGCCGCCTATTTGAACGAGAGCGGCCAGACTGTCGATGGACTTGCGCAAATCCGTCGGCCCGCAGGCGAGATAGACGCGCTGGATGCCGGCTGACGTCAGCATGACGCTTCACCCAGCGCATGTACGACTTCGCGAAGCAGGCGCGGGTCGAAACCCGGATGAAGTTCGATACGGGATTGTCCAACGCAAACAACCAGAGCGGACGAAACGGGAGCTTTGGGCTGGCTGTCGGCAACCGTAAGCGGCACCCAGCGGGTTGAGGAATCCGTTGAAGGGGAAGGTGTCATATTTTTCGCTTTGTAAAGCCAGTACTTCAGTTGGTCTTTCGTGCATTGATTGGCTGCGCACCAGGCAGACATGGTTAGGCCGCTGGCACGATAGTCTGCAATCCGTGCGGCCCAGATTTGACGTCGTTGTTCTCGGGGAGTCATGAGGCAACCTCCTGCTTGAGTAGATTGCCTTCATTTTCTCATAGATATTTTGAGGGTTGAAGGTGGGGAAGGTTTGACGCTTACTTTTCCATGGTTCAATTCAAATCCTGCAATAGCCTTTGAACAGCCCTGCTATCCTGCCGCTCTTCCTCTTCCTCTTCCCCATATTCCATCCAAGGGATTCCCCGGGAGTGTAAAAGGTCGATAAAATCGCTCAACGATTGATTGGCCAATTCCGCTGCTCTTTCAAGGGTAACCATTTTCCCGGTGAATAATCCAATAACCACGGATAATTTGATTTTTTCATCCAGAGAATTTCCGCTTCCGAGTTTTTCAACAAAGGGCTTGAGCGTATCCGGTAAGGAAACGGTAAAGTGCGGTTGTTCTTTTAACACGGACCCATCCCTCCATTTCAGCTACGTGCAACAAAAGCTCTTAAGATCCGGACATTTTGCATCTTAAGAGCTGTTTGTTGGTTGGACAAGAAAACGGCTAATAGCAATTCGTAGCAGTCAGAACCCCGTTGAATTCATTCGGGAGCATGTTCAGGCAAATCGATGCGGATGCGAAGTCAATAACCCGCAAGGTTCCTGCTGCCTGGGCAATGTTACGAAATTCATCCAAAGTATTGATAAAGGTTCATCCGGGTAATACAACCCGGCTTAAAGATTAACCAGGCATTGGCGGAATTTTATTGAATCATGGGCGCTTGCCGTGATTCCGGAGGCATTGCCCACCATAGACTATCAACGGATAGTAAACACCCAGCAAAATCAAGGAGGAGGAAAATCCCGAATGAACAGTTTCCATTATCCGGAAATGCCAATGTATTCCCATGACCATGCAACCTATTGCAGGCAAATGTACGAATGGCACACAAAAATGGCTCAGTATCATGAACAAAAGAAGGCGTACCATATGGAGCGGGCAAAACAATTCCAGCAATTAAGGCCTATAAATACAGCAACCAAAAAGAACCCGGAAGATATCGTGGCGTAAAAGTGATTTCTTGGAGCGACATCATCGATTGGATAAATATTCATCAGTAAATTGGGTTGCCCTTGAAAAGCATCATTGTGTGGTGTTTTAGCTATCTGTGGAATACCTTGCCTAACGGGAGGGGATGGGACGGAATCAAATCCTTGCCACCTGAACTTTTGACGAAAACAGCTTACTCATTCGTCTTTGGAGGAAAAGCGCGGCTTTCCGCACGGATGACGGAAAGCCGTCTTTTTCCATTTGAAAGCGGTAAGCCAACGACGGGCCCTTGCTTCGCATCTCCTAAAAAAGCTAGATAATGTCATTCCGAAAACCGCCAAGATAGCCTCGTATTCCGCCTAATTTGTCATGTAGGCCATGATTTTCATTCCCAACCACGCGAACATTACACCAAATATTACCGAAAACAACATGTACACGACTGCGTCTCCAAGCCGTTTTTGGTCGATCAATTGGACAATTTCATATCCGAACGTGGAAAAGGTTGTGTACGCACCGCAAAATCCGGGTCCCAGCAATAACCAAAGCCATGGCGCAACCAAGCCCTGGGTGTACAGAGAAAATAATATCCCCAGCAAAAGCGAGCCTGAAATATTGATGAAGCCTGTTCCCAAGGGATACCATTTGGTACCGCGGGCCACAATTCGCTTTCCCATATAAAACCGGACAATCACCCCTGCAATTCCACCGAGACCTGTGAAAAGCACCATCAAGTATTATGCCCCCTTGCTTCTTGACCCTCTGATTTGGAATTCGGCTATCGATTGTCCAACCCCAACCAATACGATACCTCCCAAAACGCTTGACACTACATAAACGAAAGCCGCAATAAAATGATGATTTTCTAACATTTGAGCAGTTTCCAATGAAAAAGTCGAAAAAGTGGTAAATGAGCCCGTCAATCCCATTCCGATGCCAAGACGAATTTCCAACGGCCATTTCCAACGAAATAACGTAATGGTAAAAAACCACCCGAGAAACAAGCAACCGGTCAAGTTAATGATCATCGTTCCCAAAGGGAATCTATCCGACAATACAGGGATCCATTCCCCCAGCGCAAATCGAAACAGGGCACCCAGAAAAGCGCCGACAGCCAGAGCCAATCCTTTCATACCCTCACCCTGATATTTCAGCATAAAAAAGAATAGACTCCCCCCATCGCAACACGGGTAGGAGTCATCAGCCTTCCGGCAGTTATGGCGAACTCCATCGCCTATTTCATCACCTGTATTCTAAACCAGCCGAAGTCCCCTGTCAATCACATGCACAACCTGCACAACCTGCTGCCTCGTCGTCCAACGTCAGTGCCGGGCCAAGGCTTCGTGGCGTCCATCTTTCCCAAATTCCGCTCACCGGGTCGACGGACACAAGGCGCAACCATCCGTTGCTCACTTTTCTGCGGAATTCGGGATTCCCTTCGAGCAGCTTCACCATATACGGCCGCGGGGCTTCGATGACCACGAGCAAGCGAAGCGGGGAATGAAACCATTCCCTGTCGCTTGCCATGACCGACTGCCACGGCAACCCCGCAAACAAATCGCTTCCGTTGCCCTGCATCACGCCGATCCCCGCCGTGACGGTCTGGGTGGCCTTGTTGCCGCTCCCATAGATATGGGGGGCGACCGTCGAAGCGTAATATTGCAGGTTAATCCACTGGGCGACGGTCACCGGACCGGCTGCAATATTCATCAGCAAATTTCCGTCCGGATCTTCCCGCCAGTCGTAACTGTGCAAAAATATCCTTCCTTCCTGATTGCACGATTCGGTCAAGTGTCGCCTGCCGATGACAAACGCGTAATTCCCCGCCAGCCCCCATTCCGGACGAACTTCACTCCAGTCTGCCGCACGCCGGTGCGCCTCGGCAACCGGATCGCGTCCAGCGGCGCCCGCACCCGGCAATTTGGCCAGTTGCTCCAGATTGACCTTGCGGGTTACCGCCCGGAGCCTGTCCTGAAGCAGGGCAAAAGCGTCCCGAGCCGCCGGGGAAAGTTCCGGCACATGCAGCCAGCGCAACTCATGGACAGTGGTGCTATGTTCCGCGGCGATAAAAACCGTCTCTTCCGGGATGACGATGCCTTGCCCGGCCAGAGCCCTCCGCACCTCTTCCCGGTTGCAGAGTTCCGCGAATACCCGGGCGTTCAACCCTCCGGCGGCTCCGCCGCAAGCGCCGCAATCCAGAGCCGATGCGTAAGGGTTGTTCGCCGTCTCGCTTTTGTGGCCGCAAACGACCACAAGAGGCGAAAATGCGGACGTCAGGCCGATGCTTCTCAACAAGCTGCCCACATAGTTCACTTTCTCTTCCAGGGAAAATCCTGTCGGCAAACCGGAGTCCCCGCAAGTACTCTCGAGATCCAGGGTCAGATGCGTCTTCATTTTACCGGCAGACCGTTTCCGCCAACGATGGATGGAACCGATGACGCGTTCAGGAGCCGCATTCCGCGCAAGCATGTACAATCCCAGCCACGGTCCGCTCATTTCCGGCAACAACAGGCTGGTGACAAGCCCCTGTTTCATCTTTTTAAATACGCGGGCGACGGAAAGTTTCGCGGATTCCGCCCAAAGATACGTTTGGCTGCCGGCGGATGGAAGCTGTTCCCGTACCTCATGGCGGGGTTCGACAATGGCCGGACAGGCCGCATGGACGTGCCCGTCCGGCAGGCGCGTCCGGATGGGAAGGCCGAAAAATCCCGCACAGCCGAATGTTTCAAACGGCCCTTCCCGTTCGAGATGCCGGCGGAAAGGTTCGGAACGGACGTCGATGCAGAAGAGCAGCTGCGCGGCCGCCCGTCGGGCGTGGCCGTTTGTTTGCGTTGCCGATATCGTTTCCCGCAACTTCTCCTCTTGTGTATCCTCCCAGGCTTCCAGCCACAGTCTGGGACGAACCATCCAGGCGAAACGGCGGGCGAAATCCAGCCGGATAAACCGCTCTTCAGGCGACATCCCGAACCATTGTTCGCACGTCCATCCTCCCCAATGCAACCATGCACCAATCCAGGGTAAGAGTTCCGCGTCATGGTCGGCATCACAGGTCTCCTGAAGGGGAAGACGGGGGGCGACCAGCGCCCATTCCGTCGACAGACGAATCGCCAAATATTCCGTCAGCAAGCGGTATTCCTGTCCGGATTTTTGCGAGCGCCACAGCAACATCCCCGCCCAGCCCGGCAGCGCGATCAGGTGTTCTTCCAGATAACGCTCCATGTCCGGCCGCGGAACATTCAGGTTAAACAGCGCCTGCTTCAACGCGTCTTCCGCGTTTGCCGGCGTTTGTTTGATCCGCCCGCGCTCCGCCCGGCTCAGGGACGGATCGTGGCACGCCAGTTTCCGCCAGGCGCAGTAGAATCCCGATTCCCGAAACGGCATCCCCCACGCGGCTTGCCCTTCGTCCAGAAACAGCTTGCACCATTTGATCATATGGCGGTCCAGCGCCCGCGCAAAGCGGGGTTCTCCTTGCGCTTCCAATATCGCGCTTTTGGTTCGGACACAACGGACGGGAAGGCGATCCGGCAGCGTTTTGGCGTGTTTCATCCGGACGGCCAGACGTTTCATCTCCAACGAATTCATGACCTCGCGGGGAACGTTTTCGTGCCACAGCAGTCCGCGGCACAGCCGTTCCGCTTCTTTGCGGGGAATGGAATGCGCCTCCTCATTCAGCCACTTCCCGAAACGTTCCTCGAGCTTACGTGGACTTAACTCCCCTTTTCGCAGCGCTTCATGAAACATCGCCATCGGGGGAAACAGGTCCAAACCCCGGGAATCCCGAAATCGTTCCGCCACTTCCTCAAACGTCAGATGCTCCAGTCCCGCCCAGGGATGAACAGCGACAAACGTGCGAAGCGGCCACAGCGGAGCGATGACCCGGCTCGCCCTTCCCACCATCTCATCCACCGGCAGGTTGCCGGAAACATCTTGATCGTTTTTTTCATTATTTTCCACACGGTTTTCCACATGATCCACAGCCCGTTCGGACAACATCGCGGAGCGATTCATTTTAACTCCCCTCCCCTACGCATGTACGCCCTGAGATAGCGTGGATGGCTTTCCACCGCCTCATCGCGCGCTTCGCCAAGATGAACCAGCCATAGATACAACTTCGCCCGTATTTCCGTTGTGCGGCGTGCGGTCAATCCCAATCCCGCCAGCCCTCCGCAGGCGATCAGGAGGACGACGGCGGTCTCAGTTCTTCCGGTTGAAATGGCTGCAGGCAGCGCATCGCCCAGCATGGAAGCCAGTGCGTCGTGGAACGCCATCGCGGACAACCCGAGACTGGACAGGACGATCATGGAAATCCAGCGTCCTTTCTGTAACACGGCTGTCTGCCACCAGGCCAGAGAAATCGACCAACCCAACAACAGCGCCCGCAACAGTCGAAGCGGCTCGTGGGGTTCTGCCAACCAAAATCCGGTTCCCAGCACGATTCCGCCCAGCACGCTGTAAAGCAGCCATCTTTTCGAAGGCGGATCGGGCGCCAAAAGCGCGGGTCTCGGCCTCGGCACAACGGATCCGGAACGCAAAAACAAGGCCGCCTTGAACCATCCGTGAAAAATCAAATGCAAAACCGCCAGCACATAGGCACCCAGGGCACATTGGAGAAACATCATCCCCATTTGCGCCAACGTGGAAGCCACCAATTGCCGTTTATAGTCCGGTTGCACCAGAAGAATGCCGGTTCCGACAAATATCGACACCACAGCCGGGACCACAAGCAGCCATTGGGGCAAACCGCCATCCAGCAGCGGTGAAAATCGGGCCAGCAGCATTCCGCCCGCATTGACGAGCCCCGCATGCATCGCGGCCGAAACCGGCGTCGGGATGACCGCCGATTCCAGCAACCACCGCTGGAACGGCCATTGACCCGCCGGAATAATCGCGGCAAACACAACCAACATGCCGATTCCTGCTGCGTTTTCCCATCCCAGCCGCAATATCGATTCCTCTGACAGCGCCAGCGTGATCCGCCAATGTCCGGTCACCTGCCACAGCCACACGGCGGCAAGCGACAGGGAAAGCCAGTTGGCGGCAAACATTCGGGTCATAAGCCGGGCAACATGGCGGGCAGGCGTCCATTCCTTGTTCAATAAAACCAACCCGACCAGACCTGACAAAGGTAGTCCCCACAACAGCGCGAGCAAGCGCAAATCGCCGCTGAACCAGATGAGGGATGCCGATCCGGTCGTGAACGTCAACAGGGAAAAGTAAGCGCGATAAGAACGGTCACCGTGCATGAACCGGATACAAAACCGTTGGATCGTCCAGCCAAGCAATCCTACGTAAGACGCCATCAGCCATGCTGTCCGATCCAGGTGCCATAGTCCCGTCTCCCGAACCTGATCGGCGCCGATCAGTCCCGCAAAGGACACCACGACCGGTATGGCCAGCAAAAAGACGTGCAGGCGAACGTATCGGTCGGAGACGCGGGATATATACAGGCAACATGCGCTGATCCATGCGATCATCCATCCGGCAATGAAGGCAATAAACATCGCTACATTCAAGACCTTTTCCTCCTAACAAAAGACCGACCATACCATCCTGGCGGAACACCCCGATTGAAATCGGAGTTTGATCCAGATGGTATGGTCGGTCTATTTCCAACAAATCCGATGCGGACTTTTTGAAAATCCACCTTGTTTTACATACGATACGGGCTTACCTTGAACCATCCTGTTTCCGTGGGATGTTCGGCAGGCCGGCCCGGTCAGTTGAAACTGTTGTATTCGATTTCTAAATTATAGCGAAGTCCGCTTTTCATTGCAAACAATTTTCAAGTTTTTTGTCAAAGCAAATGCCGCTCATCCGAAGATGAACGGCATTCATGAGAGTCCCTTGCAGAATTGTCAGTGCTGTTCCTCGTTTTTGGCGGCCGGCTTGTTCGCGGGCGAGAACCAGCCCAGCAGCGCGATCGCGACCAGCACGCCGTAGAAGACGATAGTCCAGGCCGTGCTGTGGGGGAAATCGTGGTCCAGCACGCCGATGTCGTGATGGGCCAGGGTGATGACCGCTAGCTTGACACCGACCCATGCCACGATGGCATACGCTGTCGTCTCCAGCGCCGGACGTTTGGCCAGCAGTTTGATGAACCAGCCTGCGGCGTATTTGAGCAGCACCAGACCGGCGATGCCGCCCAGCACCACGACGGCGAACTTGCCGCCGTCCATTCCGCCGAAGTCGCCAAGCGGCGAATCCGGCAAGCCGAGCGCGAGCGCCACCGCAGCGAGGATGGAATCGATGGCGAATGCCAGGTCGGCCAGCGCGATCTTACCGACCGTGCCCCAGAAGCCCCTCGCCGAACCGGACTGTTTCTCTTCCTTATGCGCATCCTTCTTCCCGAAGCGGGCCTGGATGACATGCTTGAGTCCCAGATACAGCAGATATGCGGCGCCGATCGCCTGCACCTGCCATACATTGGCGATGAACGAGATTGCGAACAGGGCGGCGAACCGGAAAGCGAAGGCCATGATGATGCCATAATTGATCGCCTTGGATCTCTGGTTCTCCGGCAAATGCTTCGCGATGACGGCAAGCACGAGCGCGTTGTCAGCCGACAGCAGTCCTTCCAGTCCGATCAGAATCAAGAGCGCCCACGCGTACTCCAACCAAATGTCCAACTAACTTTCCTCCTTTGATTGTCGGCTCCGTAAGGTTTCCCCGCGCGGCGGCCGGCATGCGGAATTCCTGCCGCCGGTCTACGGTAAAACTGACATTCTTTAATACGATTTCCTGCCGCATGCGTTTCTTGCATTTTACACGGCATCATGCCGCCGCCGCAACAGCAGGTTCAGCCGCTCCGTGGCGAGCAGCATCGCGGCTTCCATCAGGACGATGTACAGCGGGAAAATGCCGATCGTCCAGTATCCGGCTGGCATCCCGAGCAGAGGAGGCAGGATGGCCGCCCCCGTATAGGCTGTCGCAATCTGATACCCCATAATCCTCCCGGCGTGGGCTTCGCCGAACCGGGCGGGCGTTTCGTGCAGCATGCTTGGAAAGATCGGCGCCAGTCCCAATCCGGTAATCAGAAACCCGGCCAGTGAAAAGCCGGCGGGAAGCGGCGGCAGCAGAAGCAGCGCGCCGGCCAGGGTCGTGATCTGCCCCGCCCGGATCAGCGTCGGACTACTGAAATTGAGCGAGACGAATCCGTTGATGAACCTGCCGATCGTAATGCCCGCAAAGTAGATCGAGATCCACAACGCCGCATCGTCGGCCGGGATCCCTTTGACATTGACCAGATAACTGCTGTCCCACAAGCCGGCCGTCGACTCCACGCCGCAGTAGAACAGGAACGTCCCCAGCGCGTACTTGACGCCGGCCGAATTTTTCGGCTTGCGTCCTTCGTCCGGCCCGCGCGCGGGCGCATCCGCCTGCGGGGCTTGTCCGCCACCGGCCCGCTTCTTCTCCATATGTTTCCACAGGGGCAGCGATGCAAAAAGCACCGCTACAAGCGCCGACTGGATGAGGCCGATCACCGTGTATCCGTCTCTCCAGTCGCCTTCGGACAGGTAAACGGACAGAATCATCGGGCTGATCGTTACGCTGACGCCCCAGAAACAGTGCAGCCAGCTCATGTGGCGGGCTTCGTAATTCCCCGCAATGTAGTGGTTTAGCTCGGACTCGACGGCGCCGCCGCCGAGTCCGAGCAGTATGGCGAAGACCATGAGGCACGCGATGGAAGGCGCGATCGAAAAGCCGAGCAGCGCGCCGGCCGTCATGGCAACGCTGATCAGCGTGGTGCGCGCCGTGCCGATGCGCCAGACGATGCGGCTCGTGGCAAGGGCGGACACGATCGTGCCGATCGTGACCGTAAACGACAGCACCACCGCCATGCCGATAGGCGCCCCCAGATCCTGCCGCAATAAGGTCGCCATTCGGTTGCTCTAGTTGTCCGTGATGCAAGTGCGTCCTTCCGAATGCATTTTGACAGAAGGAGATGCGCTTGTTCAAATGGAATTATTATAGCATGCAATGGCTGGCGGTGAACACGGGTTTTGCATGATCAATTTTCAAGTTTTTTCGCTTTTTTACAGGCTTTTATTCATACATCCTGGTTCATTTTTGTTTTACCGCCTGTATCCTTCAAGAACCACTTGAGCAGGGGAGGCACTACGACGGTTGTAATGACAATGACCAAAATGATCATCGTGTACAACTCTGACGGAAGCAAGCTGGAATTCAGGCCCAGCGCCGCAATAATCAGAGCGACTTCACCGCGCGAAACCATTCCCGAGCCGATGATGAAGGAGGATCTTGTATCAAACCCAGTTATTCTGGCTCCCAATCCCGAGCCGATCAGTTTGGATGCAATAGCCAAAACGGACAATATGAAAAGGGGTAGCAGTTGTTCAGACAATCCGTCGAACGAAACGGTCAGACCGATGCTGGCAAGAAAGACCGGAACAAAGAACGAATAGGCGACGGCTTCCAATTTTTTCTCAATCTGATGTTTGAATTCGGTTCTGGAAATCGCCAGTCCGGCAGCAAAAGCGCCGATAATGCCGGCAACTCCAAAGTATTCCTCAGCCAATGAGAATATCAGACACAAAAAAATGCTAATGCCCAGGACCGGTTCGGTTCGCTTTAAATGGGCGAACTTCCGCAAGGCAAAGGGAATGCCTTTCCAGACCATGATTACCGCGAGAAATATAAAGATCACCTTCTTGCCGATCACCCACGCCAGGCTGATTTCACTGGCCGTAAGCAACCCGAGAACAATTGTAAGACCGAACACAACCAGAATATCGTCAACAATCGCCGCCCCCAATACGGTCGTGCTTTCCCGGCTGTTCAATTTCCCCAGTTCCCGGAACGTTTGCACTGAAATGCTCACGGACGTTGCCGAAAGCAGCAATCCGAGAAACAGCGCATGTCCCTGTTCCATCCCGAGCCATAACCCGACGGTATATCCCCCCGCAAGCGGAAACAGCATACCTCCCACCGCTACAGCAATGGAAGTATTGCGGTTTTCGTTCAATGCTCTCAGGTCAGTTTCCAGACCAGCCAAAAACATCAAGAGAAGAACGCCGATCTGGGCAAAAACCTCCAAAATAACGGAAGGCTCTACCCAGCTCGCCACGGCAGGACCAATCAACACGCCTGCCAAAAGTTGCCCCAATACTGAAGGTTGCCCCAACCGTGCGGCAAGATCTCCTGCAAGTTTGGTGGCTATAAGAATAATGGTTAACTGCAACAAGAATTCCACGACATGATTCATGTTATCGCTCCTTTTGTATTTCTGCCCAATATCTTGTCTCAGCCCGGTGAGACTATGCAAAGTAACGGCCTTCGTGAATCTGATACCTGTTCTGAACGATTCGTCACATTTTCGCAGTCCCCCATTTTGGCCGAAATGAAGAAAAAAATAAGAGAAGCCCGTCTATGACAGGCTCCTCCACATGAAACGGTATGAATATTTCAATACACGAGAAGATTATAGGTTACCTTCCGTTTACAGTCAAGAAAAATGAGAAATCCATTTGCAATCCTCACATCCAGTTTTCCACATTTATGCTCCCATGTCGCGAAACCGCTTGATTCGCTCTTCAATCTCATCCCGCACGCGGCGGAACACTACCAGTCTTTCTTCTTCCGTCCCCGTTGCCTTGGCGGGATCGTCAAATCCCCAATGCCAGCGGGTCACGTGCGGGGGTGTCATCGGGCATCGGTCGTTGGCATCGCCACAAAGCGTAATCACATAATCCGCTTTGTTTAAAAGCTCGGGATCGATCACATCGGACGTCTGATTGGAGATGTCAATTCCCACCTCCCGCATGACCTTTACGGCATACGGATTGAGACCGTGAGCCTCGATTCCCGCACTGTACACGTCAAATCGGTCGCCTAGATATTTTTTCCCGAATCCTTCCGCCATTTGACTGCGGCAGGAATTGCCTGTGCAAAGAAAATAGAGGATCGGTTTCTCCGTCACTTTGTCAGCCTCCTTGGGTGGAAAAAAATTTGCGATGGAAATAGAGCGACAGCTTCACCAGAGCCAGCATTACGGGCACTTCCACCAGCGGGCCGATGACCGCCACGAACGCCGCTCCCGAATGAATGCCGAACACGCCGACCGCCACCGCAATCGCCAGTTCAAAATTGTTGCTCGCGGCGGTAAAGGAAAGCGTCGTACAGACGGGGTAGCCAGCTCCCGCTTTTTTGCTGAGCCAAAACGACACCACAAACATGACGACAAAGTAGATGAGAAGCGGGATCGCGACCCTGAGCACATCCATAGGCAGTTCAAGGATGACCTCCCCCTTGAGGGAGAACATGACCACGATGGTGAACAGCAGGGCGACCAAGGTCAGCGGGCTGATCTTCGGAATGAACACCCGATCGTACCACACTTTCCCCTTTGCTTTCACCAACACATACCGGGTGATCATCCCCGCAAGGAAGGGAATGCCCAGGTAGATAAACACGCTTTTGGCGACCTCGGCCATCGTGATCTCGATGACCATGCTTTCCAATCCGAGCCACTGCGGCACAATTGTGACGAACACGAACGCGTAGAACGAATAAAACAACACCTGAAAGATGGAATTGAACGCCACCAAGCCCGCCGCGTACTCCGTGTCCCCTTTGGAAAGATCGTTCCAGACGACGACCATGGCGATGCAGCGGGCAAGACCGATCAGAATCAGGCCGACCATGTACTCGGGATTGCCCCGCAGGAAAAGGATCGCCAGCACGAACATGAGGATCGGCCCGATCACCCAGTTTTGCACGAGAGACAAGCCCAGCACTTTCACGTTGCGGAACACCTGACCCAGTTCCTCGTATTTCACTTTCGCCAGCGGCGGGTACATCATGAGGATCAGCCCAACGGCGATGGGAATGGAGGTGGTGCCGACCTGCAACGCATTCAAGTTGTCCACCATGTCGGGAAACCAGTAACCGCAACCGACGCCAACGGCCATGGCCAGAAAAATCCACACCGTCAAATAACGATCCAGAAACGAAAGCCTTTTGATGTTTTGACTACCCATGCCATCCACTCCTCTTATTCACAGCAAACGTTGACCAACAGCCCCTGTTGTTCCAACTTGTTTAATTCCTCCGACATGTCGGGCAACTGCATCAGCCCCAGTCCAACCTGCTCTAAGGTTTCTCGTCTCAGAGAGTAAAACACCCACTGCCCTTTGCGGCTCTCCTTGACGAACCCTGCCGTTTTCAATCGGCTTAAATGTTTGGAAACCGCAGGTTGGGAGATCTTAAACACAGGAACAAATTCGCATACGCAACAATCCCGATGATGAAGCATGGCCACCATTTTTAGGCGGGTGGGATCGGCCAACGCTTTCAGCATGTCCGCCAACTTTTCGATGTCCACATCCCTTCACCTTTCCTCTTAATAAATTTATCATATAACTATATGGTTATGCAAAAGAAACTTGTATGGATATGCAAATGGTTTGTTTCCATCGGATTACGATCGCGGTGCCCACAACATGACGGAAACGCCGATCATGCAAATCAACGCTCCGATCCAGTCGTAGAGATCGGGCGTTTTTCGGTCCACCAACCATCCCCAGATCACCGCCAATAGAATAAACGCTCCGCCGTAAGCGGCGTACACGCGACCAAAGTTGGGGAAGCTTTGCAGGGTGGGAATGATCCCGTACAGCACCAGGATCATCCCTCCCAGCACGCCGACCCAGAGCGGTTTTGATTCCCTCAGCCACAGCCAGACCAGATATCCGCCGCCAATTTCCGCCAGTCCTGCCGCCAAAAACAAAACAATCGCCTTTGCCATGGTTTCCCCCTTGAAATTAAATGGCGACCGGCGCCTTGATCGCCGGATGATGGCGGTAATCGACAAACTCGAAATCTTCGTACACATAATCGAATATGCTGGGCGGCTTCCGCTTGATGACGAGCCTCGGCAACGGAAACGGTTCCCGGCTCAACTGCAGTTTCGCCTGCTCCAGATGGTTACTGTACAGATGCACATCCCCGCCGGACCAGATGAGTTCGCCCGGTTCCAGATCGCACTGTTGCGCCATCATATGCGTAAGCAGCGCGTACTCGGCAATGTTAAACGGCAACCCCAGAAACACATCCACCGAACGCATCGTCAGCATGCACGACAGTTTGCCCTCCGCCACGTAAAACTGAAACATCACATGGCACGGCGGCAACTTCATCTGATCGATATCCGCCACGTTCCATGCGCTTATGATATGGCGGCGGGAATCCGGATTGGTCCGGATCGCCTCCATCACCCGGGCGATCTGGTCGATAATGCGGCCGTCCGGCGCTTCCCATGCCCGCCACTGCTTGCCGTACACCGGTCCCAGGTCACCGTTTTCGTCGGCCCATTCGTCCCAGATCGTCACTCCGTTTTCGTTCAAATAACGAATATTGGTATCTCCTTTCAGGAACCAGAGCAGTTCATGGACGACCGACCGAATATGAATCCGCTTCGTGGTCAGCAACGGAAAACCTTGTGACAAGTCGAAACGAAGCTGGCGACCGAACACCGATATCGTTCCGGTTCCCGTCCGGTCTGGCTTGGGGACTCCATGGTCCAACACGTCTTTCAGCAAGTCGAGGTACGCTCTCAACGACATCACCTTCATTTTCTCGATACATATACCTTACCGGTCACCACTTGATTTCCTGTCAAAACGGTTCCACTTTCTTGACAATTGCACACCAAAGTATATAATATAAGGGCATCAGGATTGGTTCTTCTCCCTGATCCTCATTTTATCTTTACGGGGTTTCGATATGCAATGGTCAAAAGGAGAACTGGAGGACAAAATCAGCAAGGCTCTTACCCAGTGGGAAAAGGAATATTTGGGCCGCGGTTCCGTTTCGGTCAAAACGGATATTGTGCGGAATATGGTCATCGTCTTACTGAAGGGGGTTTTAACCCCTGCCGAACGCAATTTGGCCCAAACGACCGAAGGAATGCTCTCCATTAAAAAAATCCGGGCGGATCTCGTGGAATCGGGCAGCGACCAATTGAAGGAACTTATCGCAAACCTGACGGGCTCAAATGTGACCAGTTTCTACACCGACGTCAGCACCCGAACCGGGGAACGGGTCATGGTATTTATCCTCTCGGACAATCTGGAAGAACAATATTCATAGTTTCGGTGGATCCTTTAAACGGCCGGGCAAGGTCGGTTAAAGATAAACCGGGAAATATCGCACGTTTTGTTCCATGCCCATTGGTTCGGAACGTGCCGATTTTTCCCGGTTTTTTATTACAAAAAAAGGATGTGAAAACACATGACATTCCGAAAAACTACTGTGGATTATGACATGCTCATCCTCGTCGGTATTGGTCCAAAAGCGGACCTTGCGTTGGAACGATTCTTGGATGGCCATAAACAGAAAAAACCGCTGATTTTCCGTTGTGAAGAAGTGCTTGTCTGGGATCCTTACGGTTCTCTTGCCCGCAGCATCCTCAGCGCGCTCATGCGCTATTCGGTCATTCAGGAAATTTGGATTCTTGGATATAAGAGCGAGCAAGATTCCACTTTCTCCATTTTGTCGGAAAACGCCGATAAACGAACGGCTTCCACCGCAACCTATTTGATTTCTCATCTGTCCGGGCTGTCCGAAGACCGGTGGTTCCATGTTCCATCAGATGAAAGCTCGGGGGCTTGGAAAACCGCCCATTTGCTGCAAAACCATCCGCTGTTGCCCCGTCCAGTCAAGGTGAAAGTTGCGCTTCTGGACAATCAAGATCATCTGATTGTCCAAGAGTGAACCCTGTAAAATCAGGAGACGAAAGGCCTCCGGTTTAAAGCGATGTATCAGGGCTTTCATCATAATTTAAACTTTTGCACCATTTCTTCCAGCGATTGCGCCATCCGGTTTACCCGCTCGGAAACGCCGGCGATTTCTTTCATGGAGGCGGTTTGCTGCTCGGTCATTGCGGCCACTTCCTGCATCGCCGATGCCGTATCTTCTCATTGACCCGATCGTCAATGTTCTGGAACGGATCTCCTGTCTTTTGCAACGAACCGATTCCTTCGAAGATGCGCTCCGCGTTTTCTTTCACTAGACGCACCAGAGAAGCTACGCTTTCCGTCACTGGGTAACCTTTGATTGATTTCTTCTGCCGCTTTTTTCGACTGATCGGCCAGTTTCGGATTTCGCCTCTCCAATGTTTTGATATGCCATCTGCTGCAGGCCGGCCATTGTCTGTAATCTCCCCAATCAGGGCAGCTTTTCCGCTCCTTGATCCGCTTTTGCATTGCATTGAGTACCTCCTTTCGCGTGATACTTCCGGATACAAGTCCCGCAATCGAATAGGTGACGACTGGAAATGGAATAAAAATCCATCTGACAGGAAAAAAAGATAATGATGGGATGTGATTCATCCGGAGGTTCGTCGATGACAGGAAGAAGACAAAACCAATCGATCCGAAACGATTTTTTCGAAGATATTCAATCCGCCCTTGGACATCCCCCGGATTTGGTCTGCCGGTCCTTGTTAGTCCAAGAGGAACAAGCGGTGCATTGCGTATATCTGGAATCGATGGTCGATAAAAAAACGATTGATGACTACATTTTGAAATCGTTCACGGAACATACGTTTGCCGAAGGGGAAGCGCCCCGTTCGGCCGGGAGCGGTTTTTTGCGCGAAGTTTCCTTCTCCGATCCGTATGAAGAGTTGCGGGAACATGCTGTAAAAGCTCTCCTTGCGGGTCATTGCGTGTTGACCGA
The DNA here is from genome assembly GCF_000378425.1 of Cohnella laeviribosi DSM 21336. Classification (GTDB taxonomy): domain Bacteria; phylum Bacillota; class Bacilli; order Paenibacillales; family Paenibacillaceae; genus Cohnella; species Cohnella laeviribosi. Next base: position 19,104 of record NZ_KB899845.1, read on the forward strand.
TTTTGCCAGGGAACGCGTTTGTCTCATCAATGTGACCGAACCCAAACAACGTTCCATTGACGAACCGAAATCGGAGACGACCATTCGCGGGCCGCACGAAGGGTTTACGGAAAGCATTCTGACCAACGTGGGGCTCGTCCGCAAACGAATCCGCAATCCGTTTCTCCGGTTTGAAAAGATGAGCGTCGGCAGTCAAACCGGAACGACCTTGCTCATGGTGTACATGGAAAACCTCGCCCCGGATTCGCTGGTCCGGGAAGTGCGGGGCCGGCTGTCGACCATCCGGACCGACAGCGTGCTGGAAAGCGCGTATGTGGAGGAATTCATCCAGGACCGGATTTGGTCTCCCTTTCCGACGTTGACCAACACCGAGCGCCCCGATGTGATGGCGGCGCAGCTATTGGACGGCAAGGTGGCCGTAATGGTGGACGGGACGCCCAGCGTCCTGCTTGCCCCCATGACGTTTTTCGAGTTTTTCAGTTCCCCTGAAGATTATTATCAACGGGCGGATATCGCCACGTTTATTCGCTGGATTCGGCTGATCTCTTTATTTACGGCCGTGTTCGTCCCTTCCTTGTATGTCGCGGCCACGACGTTCCATCAGGAACTGATCCCGACCCAGCTCTTGATCAGTTTGTCCGCCCAGCGGGAAGGGGTTCCCTTTCCCGCTTTCTTCGAAGTGTTGTTAATGGAAGTCGTGTTTGAAATTATTCGGGAAGCGGGGCTGCGTATGCCCCGGGCGGTCGGGCAGGCGCTTTCGATCGTGGGGGCGATTGTACTGGGCCAGGCGGCGGTGGAAGCCGGTCTTATTTCCGCCGCGATTGTCATTGTCGTTGCCATTACCGGCATCACCAATTTCGTCGTTCCGGTCTACAGCTTCGGCATGTCCCAACGCCTGCTTCGCTTTTCGTTCGTGCTGTTGGCCGGTTTTATGGGCCTTTTTGGCATTTTATGCGGCGCCCTGTTTCTGGTTGCCCATCTGGTGTCGCTCAAGTCATTCGGCGTTCCGTACATGACGCCCGCGTCGCCGTCCAAAGGAGCCGACTGGAAAGATGTGCTGGTGCGGTTGCCCCGTCCCTGGCTGGATCCGAACCGTCTCCCCGGATATATCCGGAACCTGAAAAGAAAAAGATAATTTGGAGGAGCACACATGGCCTACCGGTATGCAGCGGGTATGTTCATCCTGATGATGTTTACCGCTCTGCTTACGGCTTGCTGGGACAAGACGGAGATGAACGAACTGGCGCTGGTCAGCATGGTGGGGGTGGACATCGATCCGGACAGCGGCAAAAAAACGGTGTATTACCAAATCATCAACCCGCTCAGCGGCACTTCCGCCAGAGGAACGCCGGGAGGCGAACAAGCCCCCGTCTACACCTACGAAATCAGCGGATCGTCGTTTGGGGAAATCAAATCGACGATTTACAAAATGCTGCCGCGCAAGTTATTTATCGCTCACTCCAAGATATTGCTCGTTTCCCGGCGAGCCGCCAGACAAGGTGTCCGCGATATCGTCAACTTTATCGAAATGCAACCCAACGGCCGCTCGTCGGTCCCGATGCTGATCATCGACGGACCGATATCCCAGGTCATGAAAACATTTACTCCGCTGGAGCGGGTACCGTCCGACGCGATCGATTCCAGGCTCAAACTGTTGATCCGGAATTCGCTCCTTACGGGAAAACACATTAAGGTCAATGATGTCATTGAACGGATGGAAAAGTCGGATACCATCGTATTGCCGATGATCGCCGGAACGACAGAGAAACCTTCTTCCAACAGCGGGGAAACGGCGGCGGATATCGATGCCAATCAAAACAACTTTATCATCGGGGGAGGGGCGGTCTTCCGGGATTACCGCATGGTTGGCAAGCTGAATGACGCGCAACTGGTCTGGTACCATTTGCTGAACGGCGATCGGGGGCGCCACGTGCGACGGTTTCAGGTGGAGGGAAAACAGGTATCGGTGGAATTGAGACTGGTTCGCATGAAACGCGACGTCTACCGGCAATCCGACCAGCCTGTCGTCCGAATCCGCCTGGATCTTGAATTGTCCACCACGTGGGCAAACGAGTTCGTCCCGCGTTCCCGGGCAGAAGTGGAGCGGCTTGAAAGCAACCTAAACCGCATCATCGAAGACGAGTCGCTCGCCTTTTATCAAATGACACGGGAGCGGGGCTGGGATCTGCTAAGAATCCGGGACTTGTTGCGCAAACAAACGCCCAATCATCCGTATATCGACCAGGCGGCGAAAAACGCGAAAGTCACGATTGAGGTGGCCACCCGGCTGTTGAGAACGGGCAGCATGAATCAACCTTATGAAGGAACAGGATGAGGCCAATGATTTCCCGTTTCCAGTTTTATCTGCTGACGATCAACTATATCCTCGGAACCACCCTTTTCGTGCTGATCCAGCGTCTGGTCAAACAGGGAGGACAGGATGCCTGGCTCATGCCCTTGTGGGCCGGAAGTTTTGGCGTACTCGTCGGTCTGTTCTGGATTTTACTTTTGCGGTATTACCCGGGCAGAAGTCTTGTGCAAATCCCGCTGGATGCGTGGGGACGACCTCTGGGAACGTTCGTTTCCGTCCTGTACTTTCTATTCTTCTGTATTTTGGCCGGATGGATCCTGCGAAATTTAAGCGATTTTATGAATGGCACGATTATGCCGGAGACGCCGAAAAGCGTTTTTCATGTGATGTTTTTGCTTGTCGCCTGTTACACGGTCGCTCAGGGGGTGGAAACCGTCGGACGATTGAATCAGGTTATCACTCCGTTTTTGTTCTTCCCGTTCTGGCTTGTTTTGTTGCTGGCGACGGTGAACTGGGATTGGGAAAGACTTCAACCCGTTTTCCATTCCGACCTGGGAGCCATCCTTCAATACCATTCCTTTCTCGGCTTTCCCTATATGGAAACCATTGCGCTCACCATGCTATTTCCGCTGGTCAAACAGGGGGCAGGCCGCCCCTTTTTGCTTGGAGTGTTAACCGCTTCCGTTTCGCTCAGCATGACCTTGTTTATGGTTATCGGTTTATTGGGTGTGGAAAGGGCGTCCCGGCTGACCTTTCCGGTGTATACGGTCGTGCAGGAGGTTTCCATCGGCGAGGTGATCGTCAACATCCATGCCATCATTTCTGTCATTTTGCTGATTCTGATTTTTATCAAGCTGCTGGTACTGGTTTACGGGGCTTCCGAAACGCTGCGTCAAGTTTTCCGTCCCAAAACCCGGTGGCCGCACTTTCTGGCTTTGACGATTTTGTTGTCGGCCATGGCCCTGTCTATCTACGAGAATCCGATCCAAAACGGGGAATGGGATGAAAAATATACATTTATCTATGACAGTTTCTTCGTTCTGTTGATCCCCTTTTTGCTGCTGGTGACAACCTGGATCAAACGCACGTTCGGGAAGCGAATCAAAAGGAGGATGAGTTAAACATGTTGATACTTCACATCTTGCTGGTGCCTCTGATCGGTTTCCCGGTGTTGGGATTGCTTCGCAAGAAACTGTACCGGGATGCCGCAGTTTTTGGGGCTGTGTCGATGATGGGGTACGGATTATGGGTTTGTATCGTGAATCATCGTCCTTTTATCATTACGATTTTAATTGAGAGAATGATTGAGACCTTTATAGCATAATGAAGCTTTTTTCCACCATGATATAAACGAAAAAACGGGATGAGTAGGGGTATTGTCCCGGAGAAGTTTCACGTGCAAGAGGCGGTAGAGCTCACTTAAAAGGAGCGGGATTGCGAAGGATAGGTAACACTTTAGGTTTAACAGGTCTGAAACCCGACATCATTTTGAACGATCCGTCTTTAGGTATTCGATGTACTTGAGGGTTAGGTTGAAAAAAAGAATATTTGCCAACGAGCTTAATAATATCCAGATACCATTTACCTGGGTGTCCTTTATCGTAATGAATATTTGTCCCGTTACGAATAACCGTAAAAGCGTCATAATTACCAATAACCATGTCAGCAATAAATTCATTTTGGTTACGACGCCAATTACATTCAGACCAAATGTCTCAAAATCGAACGAATTTAGTTTTCTTGCCAATGTCATTCACCCTTCCGATGTTATCACCCCATTTTGATTAGTTTCCAATCTTATCCGAAAATATTCAAGTTGGTACAGCAATCCGTCCGCATGAGAGTGAATACGCCCGCTTATCAAACGGATAAAATACACGATTCATACAAATAATGGAATCAATAGAGTGGTAAAGGGGTATTGCTATGGACAATGTCAAATTTTTCAACCGTCTGTTGCGTTCCGTTCGGCGGAAGTCTGCAAATACCGGGGCACGAGTCCATGATCCGCAAACCGAAAAAGAACTTTCAGATCATTTGGGTGAAAACCTCGAATGGCTTCAGAAGATCTATGCGGATTGTTCCGACGTCATTTTTCACGACTTTTTCATTGGCGATCGGACCCGAGCCGTACTAATTTATATCGACGGTCTTTCCCATATGGAAGAGATCGACCAACATGTGCTCGCGCCGCTCCAGCACGACTTCCCTCGGGAACATACGCTTCCGAACATTCGTCAAAAAATCGCCGTCACGTCCATCAAACCTGTGAAAACCGTCGCCGATGTTATTGGCGAGCGCATTGTCGGCCGGTTCCCCGGAAAAATCATCGGGGGCGCTTACTGGCTTTTTTATTTATATCTCAATGTGTGAAAAACGGTGATAAAATCCCCAAAAGAAACGGTTGAAAATTCCCCACCCTTGATGAAAACTCTCTCCCTGGAGGGAGAGAGACATCATGATCCGAAATGGGGAGTTTTACATGATCCACGAGATGAAAAAACGGGGAATGAGCATCTCTCAGATCGCCAACGAGTTGGGCAGAGACCGAAAAACGATCCGCAAATGGCTTCAACAATCCGAACCGATCTCTTACCAACGTCACGTCAAGCGACCAAGCAAGCTGGATCCTTTCAAAGATTACATCCGGCGACGCATGGAAGAAGGCTGCCTAAACGCCAACGTCATCTTCGATGAGATCAAGGCTCAAGGATATACCGGCCGCAAAACCATTCTGCGCTCCTTCATGCAGCCTCTCCGTCCATCCGTCCTATCGAAAGCGACCGTGCGTTTCGAAACCTCTCCCGGCTATCAAGCCCAAGTCGACTGGGGCCGGTTCCGGGTGGATTGGAACGGGGAGCCGAAGCGGCTGTATGCGTTCGTCATGGTGTTAGGCTACTCCCGCATGATGTACGTCGAATTCACGGAGGACGAAAAACTCGAAACGCTCATGGGCTGTCATCTGCGGGCGTTCGAATACTTCGGCGGTCGTCCGGAAGTCGTTCTGTACGACAATATGAAAACCGTGGTCGCGGACTTTGACGAACGCGGACACGCCGTCTGGAATGAACGGTTTGCCCGTTTCGCGGCACATCACGGGTTTCTGTTGCAGAGCTGCCGTCCCTACCGGGCCAGAACGAAAGGCAAAGTGGAAAACGGCATCGGCTATGTCCGCAAAAACTTCTGGCCACGTGTCCGAACCTTCACCGGTCTGGACGATCTGAACCGGCAAGTTCGCGATTGGCTGGACACGGTCGCCAATGTTCGGGTGCACGGGACGACGCACGAGACGCCTCGTGAACGCTTGATTCGGGAAGGGCTCAAACCGTTCAACCCGATGCCTTTCGAGGAAGTGGATCGGCATGCGCGGAAAGTGTCGCCCGACGCATGCGTCTCGTATGAAAACAACCGGTATTCGGTACCGTTCGAATGGGTCGGCCAAATCGTCCACATTCAAGATCTCAAGAACGGACGGATTCGGATTTATCATGGGGAACAGCTTGTGGCCGAGCACCCCAAGGCGACGGGAAAACATCAACGCATCGTCAATGAAAAACACTTCGAGGGACTGCAAACCACCAGCCGGCATAAGATTCCCCAACCGATGCCCAGGCTGGTTCCGCAAGCGATCCCCGAAGTGTTGGAACGCGACTTATCCGTCTACGAGCAGTTTACCGATGAGGCGGTGAACGTATGACGACGCTATTGTATGAGCGCCTGCAAGACGCCTTTCAAGCGTTCGGATGGACGCGGATTCCCGAGGTAGTGGATCATCATGCCGAGGAAGCCGCCAAGCACAATATATCGTATTTGGAGTTTCTGGACAAGCTGCTGCAGGAAGAGCTTCTGGCCAAACGGGAACGGTTTATCCGCATGAAGACGCGGATGGCCCGCTTGCCGTTTCACAAAACGTTGGATCAATTCGATTTCAGCTTTCAACCGTCCATCGACGAACGGCGGATCCGGGAGTTGGCCACGCTTCGGTTTCTTGCGCACCGGGAGAACCTGATCTTTCTGGGACCTCCCGGCGTCGGTAATTATCGAAAGAATTTGGTTATGGAAAGATTCTCGAAAGAACCCGTGAAAGCTCTGAGGTCGTTGTCGAGAATCTTTCCATAATAATCAGGGACGGCAAAGGTTCTGCAACCACTGCAGAATATCGGTATTATCTTCCCACGCGGGAGCGTCCCCACTTGTCATTTGAGGGTATGCAGCTTCCAAAGCCTTTCTTTTGAGCTCCGTATCGAATTTCAAATAGATCTCCGTTGTCGTTACACTCACATGCCCCAACAAATCACGAATGTAAATCAGGTTAACACCCGATTCCAACAGATGAAGAGCCTTGGAATGCCTGAGCATATGCGGATGCAGTTGATCCGGAAACATCTCGTCCTTGTGGTTGCGTTTTGCGTGTTTCAAGTATTTACCGAGGATGTAGGTAATGCCGGGCCTTGTAAACGGTTGGTAGCGGCTGTTGTAAAATAGAGGGCTTTGCTGACGCCCCTTATCGAGCAGGTGGTTTTCGGCCATGTAACCTTCCAAAAGGCTTTGGGTTTTGGACATCATCGGGACGTTCCTTTTCTTATTGCCTTTGCCGGTCAAGGTAATCGTTGCGGGCTGGGCCAGTCTCACATCACAAACCTTTAAATCGATGAGTTCCTGGACTCTTGCGCCGGCATCGTAGAGGACGACCATCAAGGCCAAGTCACGACGTCCTCTCTTCGTAGATGTATCGGGCTGTTCAAATAAATAGGCCAACTGATCCAGTGTGAGATGCGGTATCGTCGGTTGTTGCTTCTTCTTAAAGGGGATACACAATATCTTTTGGCTTTCGAACAAGATTTCCGGATTCTCCGTTTGAGCAAATCGGAAGAAGCTGTGAATCGCGGCTAACCGCTGGTTCCGGGTGCTAATACACACTTGTCTGGAAGTTTCGAGCCATTGTAAAAAATCCTTAATACTCGGCGCGGTCACCGTTGCAAATGAAATCTTCTCCGGCCTTATCTGCTGTTTCTCTTGCATGAACAGGAGAAATTGCTTGAAGGTATCGCGGTAGGATGCAATCGTATGGGGACTGACGTTTCGCTGTCCGGGAAGGAAATCAGCCAGATATCGTGTCAGCGTCTTCGCAAAATCAGTCTGCTTCATCCCACTCCACCTCCGGGATGACGTATGCGCAGGTATGTTCGATCTTGCTCGTTAAGTCCGGATACAAATCCGCCGTTAACCGCAGGTATCTTTGACTGCCACGCATGTCTTCGTGGCCGAGGTAAGCCGAAAGATAGGGCAGAGCATTGTTCAAATTCCTGCCGTCCAACACCCACTTTTTCAAGCAGTTTACGGCGAAAGTATGACGCAAATCATGAATTCGAGGGCCTTTCCCCCTCCCTAAATGTGAAATGCCCGCTTGCCGGAGAACATCTCTAAAGAGCTTGTATACGGTCGACTCGGAATAGCTTCCGCCAAATGGGGACGGAAAGAAAAACGGATTTCCCATTTTTCCGACTCGGACTGTTTTAACGTATTTCCGGCATCGTTCGATGAGGTTATCCGACATGGGGAGGATCCGTTCTTTATTGAATTTGGTATGCCGAATAAACAATGTGCCTTTGTCCAGATCAACATCCGGGATCGTTAGATGCAACGCCTCGGAAATTCTGAGGCCGCATCCATAAAGGATGCGCAGTAGTAGGGGCAATACGAGATGCCGGTTGGGCGTAACATCATGAGAGGGATAATGATCACACACCTCAAATATGGCTTTCATCTCATCACTTGAAAAAATGTAAGGGATGTATGCATAGCGATCGACGGTGACCATGGCTTTGGGAACCACATATGCCGCGTATCCGATGCGATTCATATACATTGCCAACCCCCGCAACAATGAGATTCTGCCCCCTTGAGTCGATGCGGTCTCATTGGGCTTGCGAGCCGTCCATTCCATGACCAGCGGCTTCGTTAAAGCGGTCTCCTGTAAGCCTCGACTGTACACAAAGGAGTCGAAACCTTTCAGTAAACTGGCTCCTTTTTCGAATTTATGGCCCGTCGCTCGTTTTTCTGCGATATAGCCCGCAATTGGGACGGCTAAAGTACTCCGAAATGGATGGAGATCAGGCATTCAGGAACACCTCCTCCGGGTCGAGTGCACAGGACTTTAATCCGTTCAGATCCGTATGCAGATAGACCGAAGTCGACTTGGAATCCACATGGCCCAAGATTTCGGAAATGACCGCAAGAGATGCTCCCTGTTCCAATAGGACACTTGCCAGCGAGTGCCGTAGCGAATGTAGCCCGTGTCGTTTTCCACGGGGAACGGTAATGCCGGCAAGGCGAATATAGTGAGTAATGATGGTATGAAGATTGGCATTCTCACCGAAAGCCTCAAAAGGGGCGTTCAGACGTACAAACACATAAGGCGATTCACATACCGGTCGGGCACGCTGAAGATAATCGATGAGCGCCCAGCCGACATCGTGCAGAATGGGATAGGTCACTTCGACCTTTGTTTTTTCTTGCACAATGGTTATCGTTTTGGTTTCCCAGTTCAAATGCGAGAGTTTCAAGGCCTTGATGTCGCCGACCCGCATGCCCAGCTTCGCAACAAGAAGAAGGATGGCATAATCTCTTTTCCCTCTGGGGCTTCCCCGATCAACGGCATCCAGTATACGTTTCACCTCGGCCGGCTCCCATGTAGAAGGAACGGCTGGGTAACGGTACCGGGTTGGCTTCGGCACCGCGAGAGATAAATCCTGTTCGGTATATCCGTGCAGATAGAGAAACCTCAAGAATACTCTAAGCGTAGTCAGAATAGCAGCAATGCTTTTTTCGTGCCTGGGGCAAATGCTGATCACGTAATCCGAAATGATGTCCGGCGTGATGTCGCCAACATTCATGACGTTACGCAGTGCCAGATAATCTACAAAAAAGAATAAGCGCTGCAGGCGGGTACGCATGCCGCGCAAGGAATATTCATTGGCTTCGCACTCCTTTTCGTATGCGGTTAACATTTCTTCGAACTGTGGTGGTTTCACATAGCCCTTTTTCTTTACGATTCTGCGAATGACAACCCCGTGCAACTGGTAATCGCCTAAAAGCCGAACGGAACGAATGGCTTGCTTGGCGTTTCGAGGAAACGGTTCAAGATAGTAATTCGTTGTACAGCCGTATTTGTCTCTCAAATACGCCTGTCCGAGCTCTTCCGAGAAATATTGTTCATCCCGGTCTCGCGCAAATGCACAAATCCGGTTGAATGAAGCTCGGATGCCGCATACGGTGTTGTATGCGTAATTCAGTCGCTTGAGGGCTTCGATGACCTCCGCCGCGAGCACCTCGATCGGTTTTCTTGTTTCCATGGCTACCCCTCCAATGAACATGATTTCATTGTCCATTGTGAGGTGTTATGGAAAGAAATCAATGTACATTCATTGATGCTATCGGGATGTACGCTGATTTCTTTCCATAACCAAATTCTTTCGATAATTCCCATTATGGAAAGCTTTCCATAAGGGCAAGACCCATCTGGCCGTGGCGATCGCGCTCGAAGCCATCAAGCAGCGGTACACGGTCTATTTTACGACCGCTCACGATCTGGTGGAGACACTCCAGCAAGCTCATCAGAACAACACCATCCGGCAGAAGATCAAAATGTTCACCAAGCCGAATTTGCTCATCATTGACGAAATTGGGTATCGAAGGATGGAGGACACGGCCGCCCACTTCTTCTTCCAGATCGTATCCGAACGATACGAGACCGGATCGATCATCTTAACGTCCAACAAAACGTATGGCGCATGGGGCGAGATCTTTGGCGATTCGGTCTTGGCGACGGCGATTCTGGATCGACTGTTGCACCATTCGACCACGATCAATATCAAGGGCGAAAGCTATCGCATCAAGGAAAAAAAGAAAGCCGGGTTCTTCCGTCCGGAAGGAGCCGAGGACAAACAAGAGTAGGTGGAAAAATTCGGCGCGAACCCGTCCCCTGATGGGGCGCATGAAATCGACCCAACTGGGGAATTTTCAGCCGATTATTTTGAGGATTTTTCAATCGGTCTTGACAAATGGGATCATCGTACGGGAATACGGCGAATTTGTAGTCGGCGCCTTGTTTTCCAACACCCCGCTCATCGTGGTGTCGGGCAGCATGGTGCTGGTATACGCCATAGCCGTACGGGGAGGAGTGGAAATTGTGGGGAGGTTTTCCGATCTTTTCCTCCCCGCTTTTTTCATTCTGTTTTTGCTCATTATTGTTCCGATCATTCCCGATCTGCGCGTGGCGCATATGCTTCCGGTCATGGGAGAAGGGATCATGCCTTCGATCGCGGGTTCTCTTGTCCTGCAAATCTGGTTCAGCGAATTGCTCACCGCATCGTTTTTGCTCCCCTTTGTATCCGATCAAAAGAAAGCGGCAAAGAGCATTTCGTATACCTTATTAGCGGTCATCCTGACGCTGGTTGTTTCCAATTTGGCGACGCTGCTGCTTTTGGGAGATTTGACAGGCAGTTATACGTATCCCTTTCTGATTTTGGCGAGGTATATCAATCTGGCCGAGTTTTTCACCCATCTGGAAGCGCTGTTCATGGCCATCTGGGTGTTGGGCGCGTTTGTGAAAATCTGCGTATTTTATTACGTAACCGTTCTTGGCGCCGCCCAATGGATGAACCTGTCCGACTACCGGCCGATCGTGTTCCCGCTCGGCCTTCTGTTAACGTTGTTCAGCATATGGGTTGCGCCCAATTATCAGAAATTGACGCACGCGATATCCACATCCGTTATTTTTGCAACATTGGCGATGTTCGTGATCGTTCCCGGACTGTTGCTTTGCACGGCCTGGGTAAAAAAAACGGATGCATGTATGAAGCAATTCGGCAAGCGCTTTTTGGCGGCTGCTTTTGTTGGTCGCTTTGTTCAACCTCTCAAGCAGTTCCTTTGGCGTGTCGTCAGGCCACCGCTCTTCGGTATTGTCCATATAAGAGGTGATATAGCAGAGGCCGTTGATCACAAGCCGAAGCGCTTCCTTGAAGACGTCAAATCCGTCCCGGATTTCAGCCGCTTCCAGCTTTGACGAATGATGCTTGTTGTCGCGCACTTCGATGGAACGGCCATCGATTTCGTATACGCCCGATTGATCGGGCAAATCGCTCCTATCACGGGATTGGATTTCTTCCTCCAGCGCCTCCGCAACAACGGTTGCCACCGACACATCCGGCCGATCCAACGTAAGCGGCAAGTAATAGTATCGGTCCGGATTGGTGATTCAGTTGGTCCGATCCCGGTAATCCACATCATGACGGATCGTCGAGAGGATGATTTGCAACGGCATATCGGGCAGAACGGATATGTACGCCCCATCCACAAAGTTCCCTTCTCCCCACAAATCCAAATCTGTTTGTTTCCCAAAGCTCATATAAAAGGATATGTAAGGGAAAGAGAGCGCAGACACCGGCACCTCGTCAATATCGGTTTGTCTGAATTGTTCGATCATCTCCGGTTCAAAATGAAAGATATTCCGTCCATGCACAGCAAATACAGCGTAGTGAATGGCATAATTAATTTCTTTGGAAATGAGGCGTGTGTCGGCAGGTCTCTTTTCAAAGGGCAGTTCGCTTACATCTTCGTTATACTTTTTCATGATCAACCTGGCTACCTCATTAAGCTGCTCCAAAGAAGGCATTCCATCGGAAACGTGACTTCTGAAGTAGTTTACAAGCTGTTTGATATAGGGTCTCGAATGCCTGTACCGTTCCGGATGGTATCGTAACATCCTGTCTCCTCCCGCTCTTCCTGATTAGAAATCATTGTCGACATCTTCCTCAAAGCCGATCCCCATGCGGCCTAACCATCGCTTCTCCCGACATTCCGGACAACGCTTCGGATCGTCCCATCCGCGTTTAGCAAAATATTTTTGCTCCGATGCTTCAAAAACAAACCGATTTCCGCATTCCCAGCATTTGAGCCGTACCGGTTCGTATGTTTCAAGACTTGGCGCTGTCAGATTCAATTCTTTACGCCAGGCAAGCAATACACTTTCTTCACGACGATTCCACAGCACTTTCAATTCGGGAGCGAGAAACAGATTCTTGTTGAAACGGAACCCGCGAATGTTTCGCAGGTGAGGAGTCTTGCCGCAGTCTAGCGCATCGCAAGGATAGCGAGCGGGGCACTCGCGTTTGTGACAAATTCGGCCAAGGTACTTTCTGTCCTTGTTAAATATGAATACTTCCCAGGCATGCGTGATGGATGAGATTTGCCGGCAAAACCGCGCAAGTTGGGGAAGCTCGTCCAGATTAGACAAAACGACCGCCAGATCAATGTCGCCGGGATAGGGATCGCCGGCTGCCATCGACCCGCACAGGACCACTTCCTGGACCGAGGCCAGCTTTTTCACTTTATTGGCAAACTCCTGTGCCGCTTGAGTAAACCGAATATAGTCATTCATACAAGCTTCATTCCCTTTACGAAAATTCCAAATGGCAAGGCTCGTTTCAACAAACTTTATCGATTTCATAATCAACGGAATCGTCAGCTTCGCCCGTCAAACAAGTAAAGCATGAATGCCATCCTGCAACAGCGGTTCCAATCGCCCGAATCGGTTGACCGCATTGGCCGCAGGACGTTCCTTTTTCTTTCGCGGAAACGGATGCTTTCAGGCTCTCGATGAGATTCTTTTTGTTCTCTTTTGGATTGTTCTTCATATACAACGCTACGAACTTTTCGATAGATACAGGAACCATAGATTGAATGAACACCTCATTGACTATGTATTTTTGACGATAACTTGCTTCATCATCTTGTTCCTTTTGCCGATGCGCCCGACTCGAAAATCTTCGACCTTTGCATGGCCGCGGAAACCTCGTTTCTGAAAGCGCTATGCCGCGGATACCTGCTTCTGTATTTTTCAATCAAATTCACGCCTTCTTGCCTCTCTCCCCTGTTCGCCAAAGTCTCGGCCATAGCGACCAACAGCCCCGCCGCTTTATGATAGCTCCCCCGATGCTGGTTTCCCACGATCGCGTCCACTCTTTTTCCGACCTCATCCATGCACCATCTCAAAAAAAACTGCTCCTGCTCTCCGGTCAGCGCAATCGTTGTTATCGTATGTTCAATAACGCTCCGGTACTTCCCGATATACTCCGCGCCGCCATGACCGCTTGTTTGTCCGATCGCATCCTCCCATTGCTTGAGCAGAACCTTCGCGCCTTCTCCCCCTTTGGACAACACGATCATCAGATAAGCGACAATTACAGGCTTAGGGTTGTCGCTGTTGCTCCATCCGAGCGGACCCGCCTTGCGACAATATTCAAATACCTCCTCATATTTTCCCGCCAAAAGTAACGCATTAAAAAAGACTCCGTCTCGCACGTAAGCCATATGCCGCTCGCGATTGTAGCCATTGTTCGAGAGTGTCCCGCTCCTGCTTCGAAGTTCCGTCATCCTCTGCTCCGCTTCCTCACGAATCTCTTCAAAGCAACCGCATTCAATGGCCGTCGTATACAGATCGACCAAACGTTCCATGGAAGGGGACGAGTAAAAGCTCTCTTTGTGCCCCTCCAGCTTTAACTGCGGGTCATCCTGGCTCTCACCGAGTTTCACAATGACATCCGCGATCTCCGCTCTCACGGTGTAATCGCGTGGAATCCTGCTCAGCCCTTCTCTGGCCACCCGGATGATGGCATCCGTGTCGCCTTGCGTCTCCAAGGCTCTAATCCAATCCATATAGGCCAGGGGATACGTTGCCGCATGTTCCCTTGCAAACTCGGAAATCGCCGGCACGCCGCCTTTCAAGATGATCGCTTCCCTGAGCCACTCGCTGACCTGCCAGTGATCTTGATTTTTCAAAAATTCAATCCAATCTGTCAAAAAAACGTCAAAATCCGGCAGCGAAACGTCTAATGCACCAGTAATGCTTTTTAGCTTAATACCTGAACCCAAATACCCATATTTGTTCATCGCATCGAAAATCGAAGCCGGCCGTTGTTCCGGAGCTGAATTCATATATACACAGCGTAGAAAAAGGGCAACCTGCTCGTCCAGATCGACCTCCAGCATGTTCGCGTAGTCCGCGCCGGGAAGATGTCCCGGCTCCTCGCCCATCTCCAGTATGCCGAACAGCTTCAGATAAGCTTCTTCAGCGGACTCGTAATCCCCTTGCAACAGCAAGCTTCTCGTTTGCAGGAAAAAAACGTCCATTTCCCGCGCCCAGCTTTCATCGCCCCAGTCCCGCTCTTCATGGATATCTTCATCCCACCCCCATCCATCACAATAATCGCCATCTTCCACCCTTTGGGCAAAAGCATCTATCTCCTCAATCAGTCCGGTCGCATCCGGAAGAGCTTCTTGCTTCCCCCGCTCACGAGGGATCAATTTGTTCAGAAACTCTTGTCTTGTGGACGAAGGCTCCTCACTGGCCCAGTACAAGATCAGACTCCGGAAATCATCTGCCGTAAACCGGCTTATACGCGTCCGTACCTCTTCGATAAACTCCTTGTAGCTCAGTGCAGCCATGCTCAGGCTCCTTTCTTATATGCTCGTCCGTACGGATATGCGCTGGAGGCGACGGAGAACATCGCCCTGTACGGGTACCGTTATAGTCATATTGTATCAAATAAGTAAATAAAGCCACCAACATAGATCGTTGAATGGCTTGAGCTTTTATTCATGCTTGCCTTAAATTATATTTTCTGAATATCAAGTTAACTCCGCCAAGGTCATGATGTGAGCATCCGATAGGTGATCGTGTCGGTGGAAACACAGGCTGTCAGCAGGCGATTGAACAACTGGCCTTCAAACCGTCTGCGGTTGGTACGGAAACAAAATTCATCCAGATACGCTTGCAGGTGCTTGGGAGCCAGACCATGATAGGTGCCGCCGATAAACGCTTTGGCATTGGAAATCATCGTGTGCAGCCATTTCAGATGATCGGGGTTTTCCTTGACGTTAAACTCGAGCGGCTGGTGATCGTAACCTTCCTCTGCGAGCTTGCGATACGAGCGGTACGCATCGCTGCTGATGGTGGCGCCGGGCTTGATATGTGCCGTGCAAAATCGACCAGCGTCTTGCCTTTGACATTCGGGATGACCTTCATCTTCACATATTGTGGCGCTCCTTTCCCGTCTAGCGATACGGCTGCCAGTACGGGTGTTTGTTCCGTGCCGCGACCGCGTTTGCCGCCTTCGGTCGGCGCTCCGAAGAACGCGTCATCCAGTTCGACCAAACCGGCCAGCTGGTAATGGGCATCGCGATCTCCCATGGCTTTGCGAATCTTGTGAAGCATTAACCATGCCGTAGGGTAGGAGATTTCCAGTTCGCGCGAAAGGAATACTGCGGAAACGCCGCGTTTATCATGCGCCACAAGGAAAATCGCCCAAAACCAGGTTAGCAGCGGCGTATGGGATTTATGCAGAATCGTGCCGGCGGTTACCGAAGTCTGATGCTTGCAGCGCGTGCATTGATACAGCTTGCGGCGTTCCAGATAATAAAATGCATCGTGCTCGCATTTGGGGCAACGAAAGCCGTTCGGCCAGCGGTTCTGGAACAGATGCTCGCGGCATGCGTCATCCGAATGAAACTTCTCTTGAAATCTCTTTAACGTCATCGCTTCTTGTTGGGCCATGACAACCACTCCCGAACATTCGTTTGTATTCAGTATACCAAACAAATGTTCGGTCGGGAAGACGTTGCTGAGGCAACTTGATATTCAAATTATATTTTTAGCATCGGAAGACCATATTCACTTTGAACAAATACCATGTCCGAATCACGTGAAACCAAAGTTAACCGATGCTCCAAAGCTGCGGCGATGATCAATGCATCCGGAGTTTTGAGCCTCCGTCCTTTGGCCTTTTGATCTCGACGGATTTTCCCTGCTAATCGTGCAATTTCGGAATGAACGTGTAGGCATCTGCGTGGATTAAAAAGCTTTACACCTTGCAGCTCATATTCGGAACTTAACCCGCTGAAGACTTCACACTCCGAGATAACAGAAAAATAAATCCTCTTCTTTTCCTCGTTCGCTTTCCGCACAAAAGCCAATGCTGCTTCTTCGTTCGCCAATCATGCAATCGCAATATTGGTGTCCAATAAATAACCATTCTCGCCCATTTTACGAGTCCCATTCCTCACGCATACGACTTACTTCTTCTTGTAGTTCTTTGGCCCGTTCAGGGGTCAGAACCCCTGCCGATTCAAGAATATCATCAATCGAATAATCGTCTTCCAACTCGATGGTTTCGTTATCCAGATCAATTGTTACTCTACGATCCGTTATGTTTAACTTGGCTAGCAAAAACTTGAATTGTTCAGCCGTT
>NZ_KB899846.1 GCF_000378425.1 Cohnella laeviribosi DSM 21336
GACTGGAGTCGAACCAAATGATTGGCAGCATGAGTCGCAAGGGCAACTGTTACGACAATGCCTGCATCGAATCTTTCCACAGCGTTCTCAAGAAAGAGCTCATTTACCAAACGAAATT
Source organism: Cohnella laeviribosi DSM 21336 (assembly GCF_000378425.1). Lineage (GTDB taxonomy): Bacteria > Bacillota > Bacilli > Paenibacillales > Paenibacillaceae > Cohnella > Cohnella laeviribosi. The sequence goes on from NZ_KB899846.1 coordinate 119, forward strand.
TAACACTCGTAAACAGGCGTATGATGCGATTTACGAGTACATTGAATTGGAGTATAACCGCATCCGTATCCATTCGTCGATCGGTTATCTGACTCCGTATTTGTACGAAAAAAGGTACTATGAGCAACTCCAGGCAGGATAAAAGTTGTGTCCACTTTCTTGACAGTGATCCAATTTGGCAAGAAAAACGAATGGTTGCGGACAGGAGATCCGTTAATCCCCCGGAAAACCGTAAAAAGGCGCAAGTTTTGCGTGAATAGCGGAACCTGTGTCCGGAGTTTCTCGATTCCAGCGGTTTTTGGGCCGTATAACGGAACGGTGGTCCGATGTTCCCGGACAAACGGGTTTACGAACGGGTTTGCGGAGGGGGTTGCGGAAGGCCGGACCCCAATCGCAAAACGGCCCCTGCCGATACCCGCTCACCTGGGAGCGTCAAGGGATCGGCAAGAGCCGTATCCCTCCGGAGCCGCGATCCGCCGTTGGCCAGATGCCGCAAGATGCAAACCAGCGGACAGCCGGCAAGCCCGGACGCGCATCGGACGGAACGCGTTCCCATCCTTTCGGGGACGGTGCCCGGTAAATATCCGCACCCAGGAAAGCCGGCTTGCCGACCCTGTCCCTATAGCCTCGTCCGATATCCGCGAAAAAGCAAGGAATTCTCGGATATCTCCATTTTTGACGGTGCAGATTCCAGATTTAAGGGGCTGAACCGATGTAGCGTACTGGGCGGACTACATGGCGGCTGAGCAGCACGGACGGGGGCGATGAAAGGCAACGGACCTGAGCGAAAGGGATACCGAAGCTAAGTGTAGTCAAAGAGGAACGCCCTGAACGGAGGGGATACCGAAGCAAAAGGGCGATTTTCGGCAGTCTACTTCTCCGCGAAGAACTGGAAGATCTTCAGGAACAAGGCCGTAATCCCGGCGGCCATGAGCGGTCCCACGGGGATGCCGCGCAAAAAGATAATGCCGAAAATCGAGCCGATCACAAGCCCGACAATGAGCTGCGGATCGATTTTGAGCAAATCCAGCCCCTTGCCGTTCATATAGGTCGCGAGGGCTCCGCCCAGCAGCGCAACCCAGCCTGTCCAGCTCGTGAACGCGTTAAGCACGTCTTTCAGCTGCACGCGCCCGGTCGCAAACGGAACGAGCACCGCCATCGTGAGGAACAGCAGTCCCAATTCCAAACCGCGCCGCTCGATGGCCGGCAGATAGCGTTCCAGATGAATAAGCTTGACAATCAGCAGAACGCATGCCGCTGTCGTGATGATCGGCGAGCGGCCGATCAACCCGATGATGATTAACCCTACCAGCACGATATCCCCGTTCAATGACCGCCACGCTCCCACATCATTCCATATTAAAAAGGGTCCCTGCATTAGTTTACTGAACGGGCGCTTGAGCTAGAACAAGCCTCGCAAACCTGAAGAAAACCCCGCAACAGGAACCGGCCCCGGAGCCGCCATTGTGCGGCCTCGGGGCTTTGCGTTCTTCTCGAGGGGGGCAGGTTCGTTCGCGGTTTACACGCTAAATGACATAATCCGCAATCGTCCGGTGCAGGCAGAACGTATCGGACCGGAGTCCCCGCCTCATCGTCTCGAGCGCGAACGCATCCTGCGGATGAATATTGCCCAGGTTGGCGCCGGGCCCGACGATGCGAAGCAGCGCAGCCTGCTGGTCCTTTTGGGGAGCCTCCCACAATATCTTGGTTGGATCCGGCAACCGTTTCAGCAGCAGCCGAAGTTCTTCCTCGCGGCATTCGCCGCGATCGTCGAACAGTCCCACGCCGTTTCCGGATTCCCTCGCCTCAACCGTGACAAGCTCCGCCCCCAACCGCAGATCGCGTTCCGCCGTCCGGCAAAGATCGTCGATGTCGAGGCGGGAACCGCGCGTTTTTTTTCCGTATTCCGTAAACACCCTAAGCCCCAGCGAACGCGCCTCGCGGATCAATTCGTCCCGCTGGGCCCGGGTTAGCGGAATCGTCCCGTCCGAAAGCTCGACGCCGTCAAAACCGAGACCTATCACCGAACCGAAAAAGTCGGATACCACATCATGCCGGAAAGCCGCCTCCAGCAACGTTCCGCCGGGGAACGCGGCAATGCCGGCTTTTTTGGCTTGCGCGATTTTTTCCCTGAGCAGGGGAGCCGGATAAAGCGAGGAAGTGCCGAAGCCGAACTTGATCAAGTCGACGTAATCGGCGGAAGTGGCCAGCAGATCGTAAAAAGCGTTCGGGCCGAGCCCCTTGTCGATGACCATCGTCAAGCCGGAAACGCGGGGCTTTGCTCCGCGGCTGTCGCTTGGATCCGTTAGGATCGGATGCCATGGCGAGCCGATTATCGATTTCATTTGCCATTCTCCTTTTGAAAGGTTGTGATCGGTGTGCAATGGCAATATATGACGCTGCGATTGGGCAGGTGCCTCCTTGCAGCTTCGTCCGGCAGCGATTTTTGCCGCGGAATCGGTCCTGTTTGTCCGGCAGGGCGCATACACTGCAACATGGACAACTCTTTGCCGGAAGGAGGCTTTCGGATGGACAAATCCGTCTTCGGCATGGCTTTGCTGCGGCTGCTTTCGGGAAGCATCGAACTTACGGCCGCCCTTGTGATGCTGAAATTTAACGATATCCAGAAGGCGCTTGCCGTAAACTCGATGCTTGCGTTTGTCGGGCCGTTCGTGCTGGTCGCCACGACGACCATCGGTCTTGTCGGAATCGCGGATAAGCTGTCCCCGGCCCGGTTCGTTTGGGTGGCGGCGGGCGTGGCTTGTCTTTTGATCGGCGTTTTAAAAAAGTGATGCGCGGAACCGCGGTGAATTGGGGACAAGATGACATAATCGCTTCGTACAAGCATAGATATGAATCAGAAATGGACAACGTCTCGAAAAAAAGGGGGATTCCCGATGCCGCCCAATTGGCTGGAGTTGATGCCGTCCGCCGTTCGCGCTATTTTGGCAAGCTTGCCGGAATCGGTAGCCGGGACATTGGAGGAAATCCGGATTCGGGAAAATCGTCCGCTTGAGATCGGTTATGGAGGGCGCTACGGATTCGTCGGTCCCGGCGGCGAAGTCACCGGCGACCACCGCTCGGCCTACAAGCCGGATCGGGAGCAATGCAGGGCGCTGCTGGAAAGGGTGACGAATCATTCGCTATACGCGGTGGAGGAAGAACTGCGGAGAGGTTACGTGACGGTCGCCGGCGGGCACCGGATCGGCCTGGCCGGCAGAACCGCGGTGGAAGCCGGAGCCGTTCGCCATATAAGGGATGTTGCGGGATTTAACATCCGCATCGCGCGCGCCAGGGTCGGATGCGCGGCCGCCGTTCTGCCCCGGCTGCTGGATCCGGCTGCGCGCACGATCAAGCATACGCTGATCGTCTCCCCTCCGCAGCACGGGAAAACGACGCTGCTGCGCGACATGGCGCGGGCCATCAGTTCCGGGGAGTGGCAGCATCCGCAGGCGGCGGGCTGGGGCGGCCGCAAAGTCGGCATTGTGGACGAGCGGTCGGAAATCGCCGCTTGCGAAAGGGGAGTTCCGACGTTCGACCTCGGGCCCCGGACCGATGTGCTCGACGCCTGCCCGAAAGCCGAAGGGATCATGATGCTGATCCGGTCGATGTCTCCGGAAGTCGTCGTCGTCGACGAGATCGGCCGGAGCGAGGACGCCTATGCGTTAAGAGAAGCGCTGCATGCGGGCGTTCGGGTGCTCGCGACGGCCCATGCGTCCGACCTTCGCGACGTCTTCATGCGTCCGGTCCTTTCGGAGCTGGCGAGGGAGGGCGTATTCGGCGCTTACGTGCTGCTCGCCCGCAGCGGCGACAAGGTCGCGCATCGCGTCTATTCGGGACGCGAAGCCGAAGAGGAGCTGCGCCGGAGCGGATCGCGCTCCGGCGCGTCGCCGCGGGACGCGCCGCCGGAGGCGGAACGGGCGGATGCCGGGCACGCCGGCGCGTCCGGAGGATGGATTAGGGCCGCCGGGCCGGCACGGCCGCGTCCGTCGATCCGATCCCCGGCGGGAGCGGAAGCGGCGGGGCGGGAGGGAGGCTATGCTTAAGCTGGTCGGAGCGGCGCTTGTGCTTTTCGCCGGCACGATGCTTGGCTTTCTTCAGGCGGCCCGGTTCGCGGAACGCCCCCGCCAAATCCGTCATCTGCTTCACGCGCTTCAGCGGATGGAGACCGAGATCGGCTACGGGCAAACGCCGCTGCCGGACGCGCTTGAACGCATCTCGGCCCTCATGCCTCCGCCTCTGGCCGGATTGTTCGCGGGTACGGCGGCCCGGCTGCGCAGCGGTTCGGGACTTACGGTGCGGGAATGCTGGGAAAGCTCGCTGCAGGAAGGGTGGCCGGCGACCGCGATGCGCGCCGGGGAAAAGGATGCGCTGATGCGGCTGGGCGCGTCCCTGGGCGGAAGCGGCAGGGAAGACCAGTTGAAGCATATGCGGCTTGCCGCGCTGCAGCTGCAAGCGGAAGAAGCGGCCGCAAGGGAAGATCAGGAGCGCTACGAAAAGCTGTGCCGCAATCTGGGAGTGCTGGGGGCGGCTCTGGTCGTCATCCTGATGGTGTAGCAGGGAGGCCGTATTCATGAACATCGACGTCAGCACCATATTTCAGATTGCCGGCATCGGCATTATCGTCGCCATGATCCACACCGTGCTGAAGCAGATGGGAAAGGAAGACATGGCGCATTGGGTAACGGTTATCGGATTTGTCGTCGTGCTGTTTATGGTGGTCAGGTTGTTGAACGACTTGTTCCAGGAGATCAAGACGATATTCCTGTTTCAGTGACCAAGAGGCGGGAGCAAGCGGGTGAGGACGGTGGACATCCTTCAAATCGTAGGCATCGGGCTGCTGGTGACCGTTCTCATCCTGGTCATCCGGGAGCAAAAGCCGATGTTTGCCTTCTTGCTCGCGGCATTCGTCGGCGTGGCGATCTTTCTCGTCATGATCGGAAAAATCGAGGGCGTCGTCACGGTGCTCGAAGACCTTGCGGAACGGTCGGGCATTTCGTCGGTGTACCTCAAGACGATGCTCAAAATCATCGGCATCGCCTACATTGCGGAATTCGGCGCGCAGATCGTGCGCGATGCCGGGCTTGAGAGCGTCGCCTCCAAAATCGAGTTCGCGGGCAAGATTCTGATTCTGGTGATGGCGGTGCCGATTATCAGCGTGCTGATCGAGACGGTTTTGAATCTGCTGCCGGCTTGAGGCGAAGCGGGGACGGGAGGGAACGATGCGATACGGGGCGCTTCACGACAAAAAATCCGCCTGGGCGCCGCTGCTGCTGCTGTTCATGGCATTCGCGCTGTCCTTGCTCCCCGATTCCGCGCCCGCTTATGCCGCTCCCGATGACGGGCCTTCCGCCGCCGAGGGCGGACCGGCCGATGCGGCCAACGCTCGCGCCGACGCGCAGGCGGAAACCGGCCGGACGCCGGCGGACGGCAGACCGGATGCCGGAGGGCTGGCCGGGGAACTGGCGGAACAGCAGGCCGGAGACATCGACCTGGGGCAGATCGAGTTATTTTGGAACAAGCTCAAAGGGGAATACGGAGGGTACTTTCCGGACGGACAGGTCCCGGAGCTTAAGCAGCTGATGTTTCCCGAAGGAAAAGGATGGAGCGTCGGACAGGCGCTTGGCGGTCTGGTCCGGTATTTCCTGCACGAGCTGCTGTACAGCGGCAAGCTGGTGGTGACGATCGTCCTGCTGTCGGTTTTCGCCATGATCCTCGAGACGATGCAGAACGCCTTCGAACGCAATACCGTCAGCCGGGTCGCGTACTCGATCGCATACATGGTACTGCTCATCATCGCCGTCAACAGCTTCCGCAACGCCACGTCCTACGCCGAAGAAGCGATCGGCAACATGGTTCAGTTCATGCTTGCGATGATTCCGCTGCTGCTTACGCTTCTGGCCAGCACGGGCGGGGTGACGACGGTGGCGGTCATGCACCCGCTCATCGTCTTCATGATCCATTCGATCGGCACGCTTATTCACTTGGTCGTGTTCCCGCTGCTGTTCTTTTCGGCCGTGCTGCATTTGGCCAGCGCCGTATCGGACCGGTACAAGGTGACGCAGCTCGCCAATTTGCTGCGCAGCATCAGCGTCGGGATGCTCGGCGTCCTGCTGACGCTGTTCCTGGGCGTGCTTTCGGTCCAGGGAGCGACCGGGGCGGTGGCGGACGGCATCGTGCTCAAAACGACCAAGTTCGTAACGAGCAATTTCGTGCCGGTCGTCGGCCGGGTGTTCTCGGATGCGGCGGACACGGTGCTGTCGGCAAGCCTGCTTGTCAAAAACGCGGTCGGGCTTGCGGGCGTCATCATCCTCCTCTTCCTGTGCGCGTTTCCCGCGGTCAAAATTTTGACGCTTGCGCTCATCTACAATTTGTCTGCGGCGGTCATGCAGCCGCTCGGCGACACGCCGATCGTCGGCTGCCTGCAAACGATCGGGAAAACGCTCATCTACGTATTTGCGACGCTCGCTTCGGTCGGCTTGATGTTCTTCCTGGCCGTTACGATCATTCTGACGGCCGGCAACGCTTCGGTTATGCTTCGCTGACCGCGGGCAAGGAGGTGGAACATGATCGACGCGCTGGCCAGGTGGCTTCAGCAAATTATCGCCGTGGTGCTGTTGGCTTCGCTAGCCGACCTGCTTTTGCCGAACCGGGTGATGCAGCGGTACGTCCGGCTCGTGGCGGGACTGTTCATCCTGTTGACGCTGATTACGCCGCTTCTGCAATGGACGAGAGGGGATTTCGACACCAAGCTGGCTGCCGGAATCGAATCGGCGCTGCGTTCGCCGCAATCGGACGAGGACGAATTGAACCGCATCCGGGAAGACGGCGAGCGTCTGCAGGCGGTATGGACGGGACGGGCGGAGAACCTTGCGGCCGAGCGGCTTGCCGCGGAAATCCGAAACGAAGTGGAGCAGGCCGAGGGGGTGAACGTTCGCCGGGTGGAGGTAAACGTCGGGAAGTCTGCGCAAGGAGAGCGGCAGGTTGAAAGCGTGACGGTCGTGCTGTCCGCCGCGTCCGAGCAGGCTTCCGCCGGCGGCAGACGCAGCCGCGCGATCGCGGACGTCGAGCCGGTTGCGCCCGTCAACGTCGACATCGGGGTTCCGGCGCCGTCCGGCAGTTCCGAAAGCGGCGGGATCGGCGCCGAAGCCGGCGAACAACCGGCGGCGGACCGGCAGACGCAGCTGAGGATCGCCGCGCTGGTGGCCAGCCGGTTCGGCCTTACAGCGGATCATGTATCGGTCGTTCGGGAAACGGATCCGAAAGACGGCAATTCGGGATAAGGGGGTGTTCCATGGCAAAATGGCTGCAGCAGCTGGAATCGTTCATTGGAGGAGGGCCGGGAGGGCCGCGCCGCATCAAGGCGTTCCGGTGGCTTGTGCTGATTGGGCTGATCGGAGCCGCCCTGATTCTTATCGCTTCCTTTCTTAACATCAAGCCCGTCGACCCGGCGCGCGACCAGGACTACAGGCCGCTTGGCGACAGCGATATGCAGGAGCAGCAGGCGCTGCCGGCCGGCGGCGCGCGCAGCGACGATCCGTTCGCCGAGATCGAATCGACGCTGGAGAACCGGCTGAAGGAGCTGCTCGAGAACATGGTCGGCGTCGGAACCGTGGACGTCATGGTGACGGTCGACTCGACGGAGGAAACGGTCGTGCAGCAGAACGAGCGGGAAACCTCGGCGATTACGGACGAAACCGACCGCAACGGAGCGAAGCGGCATATTACCGATATATCGCGGGACGGCCAGGTCGTCCTCTATGAAGTATCCGGCAATCAAACGCCGATCGTCGTCAAAAAGATCAAACCCAAGATAAGAGGGGTGCTCATTGTGGCCAAAGGCGGGGAGAACGCCACGGTTCACAAGCTGATCGCCGAAGCGGTATCCAAGGGGCTTGACGTGCCGATTCACCGGATTTCCGTCGTCCCCCGCAAGCAATAGCCAAGGCGCGGCAAGCGCATGCGGGCCAACGCCCGGCTTCACCAAATTACGAGGAGGAACTGAAGAGCATGAACAACAAACGGCAAACGATTTGGCTGGTATCGATGCTGAGTTTGATGGTCATTTTGTCGGCTTATTACCTGTTTACGGAGGACGTGACTCCGGCCGGCCAGACGGCCAAGCAGGCGGAAGGGTACACGCTGCCCGGCGACGAGGGAACCGGGGTGGAAATTACGGAAGTCGACGGCGACAACGCGCAAAAGACGGATACCGGCACCGGCGCTTCCGCCGATTCGCCGCAAGCGTCGGAGGAGCCGGCCCAATCGGAAGATCCGGCTTCCGGCCAACCATCGGCGGAAGCGGACGGGGCCAACGCGGAGTCCGCGCCGGAAAGCGATTCCGGCAAGCAGGATGACGAAGCGGTGCTGCAGGGGCTGAACAATTTGTCCGGAAGGGAATACATCGACCGGATCGCCCTGGAGCGGATGGAAAATTACTCGAAGCAGCAGGAAGAACTGAACGCCATTATCGCCGATACGAAAAACCATACGCCGGAAGAAGCCCAGGAAGCGATGGAAAAGCTGAGCCTTCTCGACGCCACCGAAGAGCGCATCACTTCCCTGGAAGAAAAGCTGCTCGCCGACTACGGCAATGCGGTCGTCGAAGAGGAGGACAACAACTTCAAGGTCGTCGTCGAAGCCGACAAGCTGGAGAAAAGCCAAGCCGTCAAAATCGTCGAGCTGGCCATGAAGGAGCTGAACGTCTCCCCCGACCGGCTGACCGTGCAATATATTCCCTGACAGCCCCGCCCCGGATCGGGAACCCGAATTCCGCGGCCGGAAAGCCTGGAGCCCGAAGAGTCCGGTTCTGCCGGGCTCTTTCCATTTCACTCGAATGTGATATAATAGCTTCGTTATGGGAACGTACAAGCTTCAAAACGAATATGGCCTGCAAGGGAACCCCGAGCCAAGGAGTGTCCGCAATGTTTAAACTTAGCGAAATCAAAGAATTGATTAAATTGGTGGATCAAACCTCCGTTCAAGAATTGGAAATCGAAAACGAAGGCGCGCGTCTTGCCATCCGCAAGCCGGGCCGGACGGAAGTGGTCAACGTGCAGACGGCGCCTGCGCCGGCTACATATGTGCCTGCCGCCGCGCCGGCGGCGGCTCCCGCGCCCGCGGCCGCAGCCGCTCCGGCTCCGGCCGAAGCGCCCAAGAAGGAAGCGGACGACCGCGAAGGGCTTCATACGATCGTCTCCCCGATGGTCGGAACCTTTTACCGCGCGCCGTCGCCCGATGCGCCAAGTTTCGTCAACAAGGGCGACAAAGTGACGGAGAAGACCGTCGTCTGCATTTTGGAAGCGATGAAGCTGATGAATCCTTTGGAAGCGGAAGTCAGAGGCGAGATCGTCGATATTCTGGTCGAGAACGGCCAACTGGTCGAATTCGGACAACCGCTCTTCCTCGTCAAACCGGAATAAAAGACATCCGGCTTTAACCGTTGTCAGCCGGTTACAACGAAAGGGGATCTCCTGTTTTGAAAATCCAAAAAATTTTGGTGTCCAACCGCGGCGAGATTGCCGTTCGCATCATCAGGGCGTGCCGGGAGCTCGGCATTTCGACCGTGGCGGTGTACTCCGAAGCCGACCGCGACTCGCTGCATGTCCGGCTGGCGGATGAGGCTTACTGCATCGGACCGACGGCCTCCAAAGACAGCTATTTGAATTTCACCAACATCATGAGCGTGGCGACGTTGACGGAATGCGACGCCATCCATCCGGGATATGGATTTCTGGCCGAGAACGCCGATTTTGCGGATATTTGCGAAAGCTGCAACATCACGTTTATCGGTCCGTCTTCCGAAGCGATCAGCAAGATGGGCGACAAGTCCGTTGCGAAGCAAACGATGAAGGAGGCCGACGTTCCGGTCGTTCCCGGCTCGGACGGGTTGGTCGAGGACCTGGACGAAGCGGTTCGGGTGGCGCGGGAGATCGGTTACCCGGTCATCATCAAGGCTACGGCCGGGGGCGGCGGAAGGGGCATCCGGCTTGCGGAAAACGAGGAAATGCTCATCCGGGAAATTACGACCGCCCAGCAGGAAGCGGAGAAAGCGTTCGGCAATTCCGGCGTATACCTCGAGAAATATTTGACCGGCATGAAGCACGTCGAAATTCAGGTGATCGCCGACAAGCACGGCAACGTCGTGCATCTTGGCGAGCGCGACTGCTCGGTGCAGCGCCGCCGGCAGAAGCTGGTCGAAGAAGCTCCCTGCCCGGTGATGACGCCCGCCTTGCGGGAACGGATGGGCCAGGCGGCCATTCGCGCGGCCAAAGCCGTCAATTACTGCGGCGCGGGGACGGTCGAATTTTTGCTCGGGCCCGACGGGCAATTTTATTTCATGGAAATGAACACCCGGATTCAGGTCGAACACCCCGTTACGGAGATGGTCACGGGCATCGACCTGATCAAGGAAATGATTTTGATCGCGGAAGGCGAGCCTCTCTCGTTCACGCAGGAAGACGTCAAGTGGGACGGCTGGGCGATCGAGTTCCGCATCAATGCCGAGGACCCGGACCGCAATTTCATGCCGTCTCCGGGACGCATCGGCTTTTATTTGCCGCCGGGAGGACCCGGTGTGCGGGTGGACAGCGCCGTCTATCCGCAGTACATGATTACGCCTCATTACGATTCGATGGTCGCCAAGCTGATCGTCTGGGCGCCGACCCGCAGCGAAGCGATCGCGCGCGGACGGCGGGCGCTGGCCGAGTTTTTCGTGGAAGGCGTCAAGACGACCATTCCGTTCCATTTGAAGCTGCTTGACCATCCGATTTTCCAAAAAGGCACTTTCGATATCAAGTTCCTCGAAGAACACGATATTCATCATCCGGGTTTGTCATAATCACCGCGCAATGCTATAGTATGGATAATAAAGAGAATGCCTGGCCGAGGGAACGGCTTGCGGCATTCTCTTCCGAAGATCCAGATTTTCGGCAGGGTTGCACACATTGATAAGGAGGTGGATTGACGAATGGAGACGTTGGTGACGGATTACGAACGTACCGAGATGGGAACCATTCAAATCGCTCCGGAAGTCATTGAAGTTATTGCCGGGCTTGCGACGGTCGAAGTGGACGGCGTAGCGGGAATGAGCGGCGGCATCTCCTCCGGAATTGCTGAACTGTTGGGACGCAAGAACTTGTCCAAAGGCGTTAAAGTCGAAGTGGGTCAGCGCGAAGCGGCCGTCGACGTCAATATCGTGGTCGAATACGGCAGGCGCATACCCGAGATTGCGGCGGAAATTCAGCGCAATGTCAAGCGCTCGATCGAAACGATGACCGGGCTGAACGTGGTCGAAGTAAATGTACATATTCACGACGTCCACTTCAAGGCTCCGGAAAAGACGGAAGAAGAAGAATCGCATGCGCGTGTCCGATAGCGCTCCCGGGCTTTAGTCCGCGGTAAGCGATTTCCGAAAGCGCGGATGGCGGCGCCGTGGCGGCCGATCCTTGAGGGTGGGCCGGACTCCGGCGCCTTTTCGCAAAGCAAGCTCATTCGCGTGTCAGAACTGGAGGAGACTGCCGTTGATCAGAATGTTGGACAGGCTGCTGTTGTTTTTATATACGCTCGCGGTTGGAGCGGCTTCGGTCATCGCCGTCGTCATCGCCTTGGGCGGGTTTGAGACGGAATGGCTCAAACGGTTGGTCGAGGAGGCGGCAGGACAATCCCGTTCGGTTCAGGGGACGGTCGTTGCCGTCGGCGTCGCGCTGTTTGCCGTCAGCCTTCGTCTTTTTGCCGTCTCGTTCCGCCGGAGCGGCGGAGGAGGCGAATCGATCGTCCAGCGGACCGAGCACGGCGACATCCGCATTTCCGTCGATACGATCGAAAACCTGGCGCTCAAGGCGGCGTCGCGTTCCCGCGGAGTCAAGGATTTGCGCGCGCGCGTGCGCGCGTCCGACGCCGGGCTCCAAATCATGATCCGCGCGTTCGTCGACGGGGAGAGCGCGATTCCGGCGCTGTCCGAGGAAATGCAAAAAAACGTATCCGAGCAACTGGAGCAAGCGACCGGCATTCCCGTAGCCGAAGTTTCCGTTTTTATCGCCAATGTGACGCAGTCGCCGACCACGTTCAAAAGCCGTGTGGAATAGGAGGGACGGCCGTCCATGTGGAAAGATTGGCTGGAAGCCTATGGAGGACGGGCGCTTGGCGTTGCGGCGGGGCTTTTTTGCGCGTTCATTTACTTGATCAGCGGCTTTTGGGATATGCTGTTTTGTATACTGCTAGTCGGCTTGGGATATGGGATCGGCTATAACAAAGACAAGAAGCGGGGCCCTCTGTTGCCATGGGACCGGCTGCTCTCCTGGATGTCGGACCGATGGCCGTGGCCGCGTTAATTCACTTGACGATGAAGCCTTCTTGCCCGAGCGGCGCCCGGCGTCGCGTGACCCGCACAGGGTTCGGGCGGGACGGCTCCTCGTTTTTTTTCGGGAGGATTCATGAAGCGCAGATTGGCTAGGGAAATTGCGGTACAAAGCTTGTACCAAATGGAAATGAACGGCGTGGAAGCGCCGGTGGCGGTCGATACCGTCATGGCGGAAGCGCGCGAGGAGAACGAGATCGGCGTCAACCTAAGCGAGCTGGCGGCGATCGACAACTTTACGCGCGAGCTCGTGGCGGGCGTCGCTTCCCGCCGCGAGGAAATCGACCGTTTGCTGGCCCGGTATTTGACGGGCTGGCAGGTGGAACGTCTGTCGCGGGTAGACCGCCAGATTTTGCGTCTGGCCGCTTACGAGCTTGAACACCGGAGGGAAACGCCTCCGAAAGTGGTCATCAACGAGGCGATCGAGCTTGCCAAACGCTTCGGCACGGACGAATCCGGCAAATTCGTCAACGGCGTCCTTGGGCGGATGCTTCGCGAGCGGGAAGGCGGCAAGCAGGCGGCCGCGCCGGGCGCGGAAAACGCGGCCGATTCGATTTCGGAGGGGGAGCAGCAATGAGCGCACAATGGATCGATGGCAAAAAAATTTCCGGCGAAATTCGCGAAGAGATCAAGCAGGAAGTCGCCCGGCTTAAGGAGCGGGGAATCCGCCCGGGACTGGCCGTGGTTCTCGTCGGGGACGACCCGGCGTCGCAGGTGTATGTCCGCAACAAGGCGAGAACGTGCGAGGAGCTCGGCTTTTATTCGGAAGTCCACCGCTTGCCGGCGGAAACGTCCCAGGCCGAACTGCTGGAGCTGGTTGCGCGTCTGAACGGCCAGGATAACGTGCACGGGATTTTGGTGCAGCTTCCGCTTCCGAAGCATATTGAAGAAAAAGCGGTCATCGACGCGATTGCGGTCGAAAAGGATGTCGACGGCTTCCATCCCGTCAGCGTGGGCAACATGGTGATCGGGGATGACGCGCTGCTGCCCTGCACGCCGGCCGGCGTCATCGAACTGTTGAAGCGAAGCGGCCTTTCCGCGGCCGGCAAGCATGCGGTCGTCATCGGCCGGAGCAACATTGTCGGCAAGCCGGTGTCGCTGCTGCTGCAGCGGGAGCATGCGACGGTGACGATGTGCCACTCCCGCACGCCGAATTTGCCGGAGCTGGCCCGTCAGGCGGACATTATCGTCGCGGCGGTCGGCGTGCCGAAGCTGGTCAAGGCGGATTGGGTGAAGCCCGGAGCGGTCGTCATCGATGTCGGCGTGAACCGGCTGCCGGACGGCAAGCTGTGCGGCGACGTCGATTTTGACGAGGTGGCGAAGGTTGCCGGCTGGATTACGCCGGTTCCGGGCGGCGTCGGCCCGATGACGATTACGATGCTGATGAAAAATACGCTGAAAGCTGCGCTTGCCAAAGCGGATCAAGCGTAATCCGGGCGGAGGCGCAGACGGCATGCGCAGGCCGGATGCGGAGACGGTTAACCCGGACTAAGAACGGAAGGGGGCGGCGCGGTGGAACCGGCGCGTGTTCTCAGTATCCGCGATGTCAACCGGTACATCAAGCTGAAGCTGGAAAGCGACGCGAAGCTGCAGGATATCTGGATACGGGGAGAAATCTCCAATTTCACGCATCATTCCAGCGGGCATATGTATTTTACGCTCAAGGACGAGAGCGGCAGACTGAAAAGCATCATGTTCGCCTCTTATAACCAGCGTCTGCCCTTCAGGCCGAAGGACGGCATGAAGGTTCTCGCCAGAGGAGGCGTCTCCGTCTTCGAGCGGGACGGGCAGTATCAGTTTTACGTTACGGCGATGCAGCCGGACGGCGTCGGGAGCCTGTATCTTGCGTTTGAACAGCTGAAGCGGAAGCTGGGGGAAGAAGGGCTGTTCGCCGAGTCGGCCAAACGCCCGATCCCCCGCTACCCGAAGGCGGTCGGCGTCATCACGTCGCCGACGGGGGCGGCGGTGCGGGACATTCTGACGACGATTCGTCGCCGGTTTCCGTCGGTTCCGGTGCTGCTTTATCCCGCGTCGGTTCAGGGCAAGGCCGCTGCGGGGTCGATTGTGCGGGCGATCGAAGCCATGAACCGGCTCGCCGAGGTCGACGTGCTGATCGTCGGACGCGGCGGCGGATCGCTGGAAGAGCTGTGGGCGTTTAACGAGGAGATCGTCGCCCGGGCCATCCGCGCGTCGGCCATCCCGGTCATTTCGGCGGTCGGCCACGAAACGGATTTTACGATCGCCGATTTCGCCGCCGACTTGCGGGCCCCGACGCCGACGGCCGCCGCGGAGCTGGCGGTGCCGCATGCGGCGGAGCTGAAGCAGACGATCGAATCGCTGCGCAAGCGCATGGAGCGGTCGCTTCGGCTCCGGCTTGTCCAGTCCCGCGAGCGCTGGCAGCGTGCGGCGCGGTCGCCCTTCTTCACGCAGCCGAGGCGCGCGCTGCTTGCGCAGGCCGAGCGGCTCGACCGGCTGCGGGACCGGCTGCAGTACCGCGCCGAAGGGCGCTTTGCCCGCGCGCAGGAGATGCACGCCAGGCTGGCGGGGAGGCTGTCCGCCGCAAGCCCCCGGCTGCAGGCGGCGTACTCGCGCCAGCGGGCCGATGCGGCCGCGCGCCGGCTCGGGCACGCCATGCGCGGGGTGCTCAGGCAGCGGCAGGACGCCTTCGGCGCGCTTGTCCGGCAGCTGGACGCGCTCAGTCCGCTCAAGATTATGGCGCGGGGATACAGCCTTGTCTACGACGAAGAGGAAGCGAACATCATCCGGTCGATCAACGAGGTTCAGCCCGGCGACCGGGTGAAAGTGCGTCTGACGGACGGCATGCTGGATTGCCAAGTATGGGGCATGCAGGGGGAGGAGATAACCGATGAGCAATAAACCGGAAGCGGCAGGCGCCGGAGAGCCGGCGGCAAAAGGAAGCGCGGACGCCTTGCAGGCCCTCTCCTTCGAGGAAGCGATGGAGAAGCTGGAAGAAATCGTCTCCCGGCTGGAACACTCCGAGGTTCCGCTGGAGACGGCCATCGAGCTTTACCAGCAGGGGATGGCGCTTTCCAGATTGTGCGGGCAAAAGCTGGAGCAAGTGGAGAAACGCATCGAGATGATCGTAGAGGACGAAAGCGGTTTGCAGCGCAAGCCGTTCGCACCGCTTCAGGGAGACGTTGACGCGGACAAAGGAGAGTAACGACGAGTGACGTTAACAAGCGACATCGGCGAGTATATGCAAAAGCTGCGCGTGCGCGTGGAACGGGAGCTGCGTCAAGCCATACCGGCGCATTGGCGCATTCCGGCGCGGCTTCGGGAGGCGGCCATGTACTCGCTGGAAGCGGGCGGCAAACGGCTTCGCCCGATTCTCGTGCTGGCCTCGGCGGAAAGCGTCGCCGGGGACGAGCGCGTTTACGAAAAGGCGATGCCGTTTGCCGTCGCGGTGGAGATGGTTCATACCTATTCGCTGATCCACGACGATCTGCCGGCAATGGACAACGACGATTTTCGCCGCGGACGTCCGACCAACCACAAGGTGTTCGGAGAGGCAATGGCGATTCTCGCCGGAGACGGCCTGCTGACGCACGCCTTTTACGTCGCCTCTCAGGCGGCGGAAGCGGGGGTGCCGGCCCAGCGGACGCTCGCCGTCGTATCGGAGCTGTCCCGCTTCGCCGGACTGCCCGGCATGGTGGGCGGACAGGCGGACGACATGCTCGGGGAACAAGGATCGACTTCCCTGGAGGAGCTTGAAAATATCCATTTACATAAAACGAGCGACCTGATCGCCTTTTCCCTGCGCGCAGGCGGACACGCGGCGGAAGCCGACGAAGCGCGGCTGCGCGCGCTTGAATTGTTCGGCCGCAACATCGGCCTTGCATTCCAGATTCAGGACGACATTCTGGATGTGATCGGCGACGAAAGCAAGCTCGGCAAGCCGCTGAACAGCGACGAGCGGCAGGGCAAAGTGACCTATCCGTTTTTGCTCGGGCTCGAGGAAAGCCGGCTTCGCGTCGCCAGACTGACCGAGGAAGCGATCGAGGCGGTCAAGTCCGCCGGCTTGGCGAAACCGGATTTGCTGGCCGATATCGCGCGAACGATCATGAACCGGGACCATTAAGGCATTGCAGACTCGGTGCAACATCCCGTTTGCGGGCAACAATAACTGTCTATCGCGGTTGCGTCCGGACCGCATGGGCAGTTTTTTTGTCTCCTGATTTCCAGATTTCAGCATATTTTTCCAAGCTTGGCTATATGCCCGGCGATCCGATTGGGCATTTGCACGCCGCTTGTGTTATAATGGAGAAAATTTTGCAAAGCAACCGACATATTCGGGAAAGCGGGGAACTTCATTTGCTGCTCGACCGTATCGACAGCCCGACTGATCTGAAGCGGCTGGCTGTTGCCGAGCTTCCTCAGTTGGCTCAAGAAATCCGCCAGTTTCTAATTGAAAAACTATCGGCGACCGGCGGACATCTCGCTCCCAATTTGGGTGTAGTCGAACTGACGCTGGCTCTTCATTATTTGTATGACAGCCCTCGGGACAAGTTCATTTTCGACGTCGGCCACCAGGCCTATGTGCATAAAATCTTGACCGGCCGAAAAGACCGGTTCGGCACGTTGCGGCAGAAGAACGGCTTGTGCGGATTCGTGAAGCGTTCCGAAAGCGAGCACGACGTCTGGGAAGCCGGGCACAGCAGCACTTCGCTGTCCGCGGCCATCGGCATGGCGCTCGCGCGCGATCTAAAAGGCGAAAACCATCGGATCATCGCGATCATCGGGGACGGCGCCCTGACCGGCGGCATGGCGCTGGAAGCGCTCAACCACATCGGCCACGAGAAGCGCAATCTGACCGTCGTGCTCAACGACAACGAGATGTCGATCGCGCCGAACGTGGGCGCGCTGCACAATTATTTGGGCAAGGTCCGCTCCGACAAGACGTACCGCAAAGCCAAAGACGAGCTTGAATGGCTGCTGCGCAAAATCCCGGCCATCGGCGGCAAGCTGGCCAAGACGGCCGAGCGGTTGAAGGACAGCCTGAAATATTTGGTCGTACCCGGAATGCTGTTCGAGGAATTCGGCCTTAAATATTTCGGCCCGGTGGATGGGCACGATATCGAGAAGCTGCTGGAAACGTTCCGGCAAGCCGAGAAGGTGGACGGTCCGGTCCTCATTCACGTGCTGACGGTCAAAGGCAAGGGGTATTCCCCCGCGGAAGCGGACTCCTTCAAGTGGCACGGCATCACCCCTTACAAAATCGAATCCGGCCAAGTCGTCAAGCCGGTCGGCCCGCCGGTCTATACGGACGTGTTCGGCAAAATGCTGATCGAGCTCGCGGAGAAGGACGAGCGGATCGTCGCCATTACGCCCGCCATGCCGGGCGGTTCCGGACTGCTCGGCTTCGCGGAGCGCTTCCCGGACCGCATGTTCGACGTCGGCATCGCGGAGCAGCATGCGGCCACGATGTCCGCGGCTTTGGCGATGGAGGGGATGAAGCCGGTGTTTGCCGTCTATTCCACCTTCCTTCAACGGGCCTACGACCAGGTCGTGCACGATATTTGCCGGCAAAATCTGAACGTCGTGTTCGCCATCGACCGGGCCGGCTTTGTCGGCGCCGACGGAGAGACGCATCAGGGCGTTTACGATATCGCTTTTTTGCGCCATATACCGAACATGGTGCTGATGATGCCCAAGGACGAGAACGAGCTTCGCCGCATGCTGAAGACCGCGATCGAATACGACGGCGGCCCGATTGCGGTTCGCTATCCCCGGATCAACGGGCTCGGCGTGCCGATGGACCCCGACCCGCAGCCGATTCCGATCGGCAGCTGGGAGATCGTGCGCGAAGGCGATTACGCCGTCATAATTGCCATCGGCCCGATGGTGCAGGTCGCCGAGGAAGCCGCCGATCTGCTGAAACGCGAAGGCATTCAGGCGCGGGTCGTCAACGCCCGGTTCGTCAAGCCGCTTGACGAGGAGATGCTGCTCTCGCTTGCGAAGGAGAACATCCCTTTGCTGGTGATGGAGGAAGGCTCCGTTCACGGCGGCCTGGGCGGGGCGATTCTCGAGTTTTACGCGCAGGCGGGTCTGTCGCATGTTTCGGTCGGTCTGCTCGGCGTTCCGGACCGGTTTATCGAACATGCCACGATCAAGGAACAGCGCGCCGAAGTCGGCTTGACGGCCGAGAATGCGGCGCAGGAGCTCCGCAAGCGCGTGGTTCGCAAGAAGCAGAGGGCGACCTGAGCATGACGGTTATCGCGAAAGAACGCTTGGATGTCCTGCTTGTAGAACAGGGGTATTTCGAAAGCCGGGAAAAGGCGAAGGCCGCGATCATGGCGGGACTGGTGCAGGTCGGCGCGGAACGGATCGACAAGGCGGGCACGAAGGTGCCCCGGGATGCCGTCATTACCGTAAAGGGCGCGGCGCATCCCTATGTCAGCCGGGGCGGACTGAAGCTCGAGAAGGCGATCCGCTATTTCGGCCTTCGGCTGGAAGGTGCGGTCATGCTGGACATCGGCGCTTCCACCGGCGGCTTTACCGACTGCGCCCTCCGGCACGGCGCTTCGCTCGTTTACGCTGTGGACGTCGGCTACAACCAGCTCGATTGGTCGCTGCGCCGGGACGAGCGGGTTCGGGTGATGGAACGGACCAATTTCCGTTATATGACTTCCGACCAACTGGACGGACCGCAGCCCGGTTTTGCCACGATCGACGTGTCGTTCATTTCCCTGAAGCTGATCCTCCCTACGCTCGCCAAACTGCTGAAACCGGGAGGAGAAACCGTCGCCCTCATCAAGCCGCAGTTCGAGGCGGGGCGCGAGCAGGTCGGCAAGTCCGGTGTCGTCCGCGACCCCGCCGTGCACGAGGCAGTGCTGTGCGAGGTGCTGGAACACGCGGCAACGCTCGGCTTCCGGCTGCAAGGCCTCACCTTTTCCCCGATTACGGGCGGGGAGGGCAACATCGAGTTTTTGGCGCACTGGAGGTTCGCACCGGACGAATCCGCCGAAAGCGGAATGGGGCGCGACGAAGTCCAATCGCTGATCAAGAAAGTCGTTGAAGAAGCATCGACCGCATTTCACCGAAAAGGCTGATCTTTTGAACACATCCCTTTGCTGAATTCATTTTTTTAGGAAACGCCAATACGGGGGAAATCATGTCCCGGAGCTGCCGAAGAACGGCCGGAAGACGATGACCGGTTCTCCGGGCATGCTCCGTTTTTTGCGTTTGCAGGGCCGGAAAAAAGGAATCGCGCGCGCCGGCCGCGAACTAGGTTAGAAGCGGCGGCACCTTCTTTGGACGACAGGCACGAATATTCGCCGACGTTGAAGGTGGAGGGTGGCTATAGTGGAGCGGTTCGGCGATTGGCTGCTGTTTCTTACGGCGGCAGGCCTCTTGCTTTTATGGCTGTGGCGAAGATTCAACCTTTGGCTTTTGGAGCCGCCGAACGCCAGGCTTCGCAGGCTTGCGAACGCCGGCGAGGTCGAGCCCAGCGAAGCGGTGGCGCTTCTGGAGGAGCAAGGCTTCGAAGTGCTGTCCGGCAAGCACCGAATTCCGCTTCGCGTCGCGGTCGACGATCAGCCTTCCCAGCCGACGCGGCTTTATTTCGATTATCTGGCCCAAAAAGATCATAAATACTATTTGGTCAAAATGGAGAGATGGAGAAATCCGATGGAGTGGACGGCAAGCGGCCTGAGGGAGCGCCTGCTGCCGTACGCCCTGTTGTTTCCGGAGTCCGACGGGATTGTCGTCGTCGATCTCAAGGAACGCATTGTACGAACGGTGCGATTCAAAGTGGAGGATGAAAAGGAATGAAAGCGCAAAGGCAACGGCAAATTCGGGAAATGATCGGCAAGCGGGAAATCGAAACGCAGGAAGAGCTTGTCGAGGCGCTGCGAAGCGAAGGCGTTCATGTGACCCAGGCGACGATTTCGCGCGACATCAAGGAAATGCAACTGATCAAAGTGCCGCTGGAAGACGGACGGTACAAATACGCCATGCCGCAGGATCAGAAGTTTAACCCGGCCTTGAAGCTTAAGCGGGCGCTGCTCGACCATTTCGTGAGCGCCGATTCGGCCGACAATCTGGTTGTCGTCCGCTGCTTGCCCGGAACCGCCAACACGATCGCTTCATTGCTCGACGGCATGGAATGGCCGGAGGTTATGGGCTCCATCGGAGGCGACGACACGATCCTGCTGATTTGCAAAACGAAAGAGCAAGGTCCGCAAATCGTCAAGCGAATTCAAGAAATGATGCATTAAACGTTCTGCGTTCACCATAAGAGGAGGCTGCGCAAAGGATGCTGCGGGAACTGTCGATCCGGAATTTGGCGGTTATCGAACAGGTAACGGTCCTTTTTCATTCCGGTTTTCATGTCCTCACCGGAGAGACCGGCGCGGGCAAGTCCATGATTATCGATGCGCTCGGACTGATCGCCGGCGGCCGGGGCTCCGCGGAGATGATCCGGCACGGATGCGAACGGGCGGATGTCGAAGCGGTGTTCGACCTGCCGGACAATCATCCGGTATGGAGCGTGCTGGACAAATTCGGTATCGAAGCGGATCCCCGCGAAATGCTGGTGATTCGGCGGGAAATCATGCTCCAGGGCAAATCGTCGGCGCGCATCAACGGGCAAAGCGCGACGCTGACGATGCTGCGCGAAGTGGGCGAACATTTGATCAACATTCACGGACAGCACGAGCACCAGTCGCTGCTGCGGACCGAACGCCATCTGGAATGGCTGGACCAGTATGCCGGAGAAGAGATCGCTGCCGACAAATCGGCCTATGCGGCCAAATACGAACAGTTTCGCCAAGTGGAGCGGGAGCGCAAGGAACTGGAGGAAACCAGCCGCCACCAGATGCAGATGCTCGATTTGTACCGTTACCAGCTCGAAGAGATCGCGGAAGCGCGCCTGAAGCCGGGAGAAGACGAATCGCTCGCGGAGGAAAGACGCAAACTAAGCCATGCGGAGAAGCTTGCGGAATCGGTGTCGGAGGCGTACGACCTGCTTTCCGGCGCGAAGGGGCTTTCCGCGATTTCCCGCGCTATTTCGCGGCTTGAGGATATCGTTAACGTCGATCCGTCCGTTCTTAAACCGCTGCTGGAGCAATTGCAGTCGGCATATTACGCGGCGGAGGATGCGGCGTATCAGCTGCGCAGCTATCGCGACAACGTCGAGTTTAATCCCGAGCGGTTGGCGCTCGTCGAAGACCGGTTGGATTTGCTGTACGGCCTTAAGCGCAAGTACGGTGAAACCATCGAAGATATTTTGGCCTACAGGGAACGGATTCAAGCCGAAGCGGACAAGCTGGAAAACCGCGACGAGCGTCTGCAGCAGCTGATCGATGAAGAAAAGCGCCTATATCGGGAACTCGCCGTTTTGGCCGAACGGCTGACCGCCATCCGGAAAAACGCCGCGCGCCGGTTGTCCGAAGTGATCGTACAGGAGCTTCGCGAATTGCAGATGGAGCGGGCGGTCTTTGAGGTTCGGCTGGAACAGGCGCCGCTTTCCGCAGCGGGCGCGGACAACGCCGAATTTCTGCTTTCCACCAACCCGGGAGAACCGCCGAAGCCGCTGTCCAAAATCGCTTCCGGCGGCGAAATGTCGCGCGTCATGCTTGCGCTGAAAGCGATATTTGCGCGCATCGACCGCATACCCGTGCTTGTCTTCGATGAAGTCGATACCGGAGTTAGCGGGCGGGCGGCGCAGGCGGTTGCGGATAAGCTGTCCCGGCTGGCCGGAGATTGCCAGGTATTTGCGATTACGCACCTGCCGCAGGTGGCTTGCATGGCCGATTACCAGTTCGAAATCGCCAAACAAGTGAACGAGAACGGCAGAACGTCCACTTCGGTGAGAGAACTCGAAGGCGGCGAACGGGTAGAGGAGCTGGCCAGAATGCTCGGCGGCGTGGAAGTAACGGAAAAAACCCGCCATCACGCGCAGGAAATGCTGGCGCTGGCGATTCGCCAAAAAAACGCTTCACGACGCGAAAAATTGCGGGTGAAGGAAGCTTTTTGAGAACATAAAAGCGGAGGGGCACGGTTACCTTATAGTTACGTTGTCGGCGGGTCAAACGCGCCGCAAAGACTGTAAGGGAGCGTGAGAAAGTGAACCGAACAGCCTCCGTCCGTCGCAAAATCGGCATTCTTCTCGTCTTATTTCTCTGCCTTGCGGCTTCTTCCGCCCCGATCCGGCATTATGCCGCGCTGCCCGACGAGCTTCGTTTGTTCGAAGGGCAGGCGAAACGTCTTCACTACGCCATGCCGGTCCATGCGCAAGGGAGCTTGAACCCGGAAGTCGCGGTCGTCAACGGAACCCGCCATGCGAATTTCCAAGTCGATTTAAATCAGCCATTATCGATCGAACCCCAAAACAGCGGAGAGACGAAGTTAAAGCTGAGGCTTTTTGGCAAAATTCCGTTCAAAACGATCAAGCTGCAGGTTGTTCCGGATTTGCGGGTCGTGCCGGGGGGTCAGACCATCGGGGTTAAGGTCAAGTCGGCCGGCATTATGGTCGTAGGCCATCATCTGGTCCGAACCGGTCCGCAAACCCGCATTTCGCCCGGCGAGGAAGCGAAGTTGAAGCTGGGCGACCTGATCGTCGAAATTAACGGCCGTCCGCTCAACGACGTGACCAAAGTGGCGGCATTGGCGGAGCATGCGGGGAAAAACAACATTCCCCTCGATCTGGTCGTACAGCGGGGAAAAAACCGGTTCCGCACCCAGTTGAAGCCGGCGTTCGATAAGGAAGACAAAGTGTGGAGACTGGGGCTGTACATCAGGGATTCCGCGGCCGGGGTCGGAACGTTGACCTTCTACGCGCCCGATCACGGCGTCTACGGGGCGCTGGGCCACATCATCACGGATATGGATACCCAGACGCCGATCGTCGTCGGCGACGGCCAAATTTTGCAATCCAATGTGCTGTCGATTTCCAAGAGCCAAAGCGGCGAGCCCGGGGAGAAGAGAGCAAGCTTTATCAAAGAAAGCAAAACGCTGGGCAACGTCGAACGCAACACGCCCTTCGGCATCTTTGGCAAGATGAAGGAACTTCCGAAGCACGGTTTGCATCAAGAGCCGGTTCCCATCGCCTTCGCCGAGGAAGTGGAAGAAGGGCCTGCCGAAATTTTGACCGTCGTCAACGGACAAAAGGTCGAACGTTTCAATATTCAAATCGTTCACGTCGCCAAGCAGACGACTCCCGCGACCAAGGGGATGGTCATCCGCATAACCGATCCGAAGCTGCTGGAGCGCACGGGCGGCATCGTCCAGGGCATGAGCGGCAGCCCCATCCTGCAGAAGGGCAAACTGGTCGGCGCCGTAACCCACGTGTTCGTCAACGATCCGACTTCCGGTTACGGATGTTTTATCGAATGGATGCTGCAGGATGCCGGAATTGTTCTGAATCCGAACCAACCGACATCTAAGGCGGTTTAACGCCTTGGATGTTGCGTTTTTGGGGCGACACGGAAAGCCAGGATTTTGTCGAAAAAGTTCGAAATTAGATGTGATTTGTAATAAAATATTTATTATAGTTGATAACGAATAAAAAATAAAGAAAAAAATTCTCATCAAGAAGGAATCATTATCGCCGTGTCGAATTGGGATATACAGAGCAGCACCATCACTCAATCGTTTAAAAGGGAGGACCAGAGCCTTGCAGCGGATCGAAGTATTTCTTGCAGACGACAACCGAGAATTCACGAATTTGTTATCCGATTATATTGAAGAGCAGGATGACATGACGGTCATCGGCGTGGCGTACAACGGAGAAGAAGTCATCCGCCAGTTGGAGGAAAATCGGCTTGTGCCCGACGTGATGATTCTCGATATCATCATGCCTCATCTGGATGGCCTTGGCGTATTGGAAAAGCTGAGGGATATGAATTTGTCCCCTATGCCCAAGATCATCATGCTTACGGCGTTCGGGCAAGAAAACATTACGCAGCGTGCGGTTCAACTCGGGGCTTCCTACTACATACTCAAACCGTTCGATATGGATGTGCTCGCCAACCGGATTCGGCAATTGGCCGGATATTCCGTTGTTTCGACTCCGGTGGTTTCTTCCGGCTCGGCCGGCATCAGCCGTTCCAACATCGTGCCGATCGGCAAGCCGCGTAATCTCGACGCCAATATTACGAGCATTATCCATGAGATCGGGGTTCCGGCGCATATTAAGGGCTATCAGTATTTGCGCGAAGCGATCACGATGGTGTACAACAACATCGAAATTCTCGGGGCGAT
Source organism: Cohnella laeviribosi DSM 21336 (assembly GCF_000378425.1). GTDB lineage: Bacteria > Bacillota > Bacilli > Paenibacillales > Paenibacillaceae > Cohnella > Cohnella laeviribosi. Next base: position 24,699 of record NZ_KB899846.1, read on the forward strand.
CACGAAAACGCTGTACCCGGCGATCGCCGAGAAATTCAAGACGACGCCGTCCCGCGTCGAACGCGCCATCCGCCACGCGATCGAGGTCGCCTGGACGCGCGGCAACATCGACAGCATCAGCCACCTGTTCGGCTACACGATCAACATCAGCAAGTCGAAACCGACCAACTCGGAGTTCATCGCGATGGTCGCAGACAAGCTGCGGATCGAGCATAAGGTGTCGTAGCTCGGGCTAGCAAGGGATTTCGGGTTTGATTGCGCCTGATCCGAAACCGACCAATTTTTTTGAGACCGATAAATCATGAGAAGAAATGCCGATAAACTGCCCCTATTTATTGGTTTGCAGTCAAACCAATGAATAGGGGTGTTTTTCATGACGGATTTCGAATTTCAAATCGAAAACTTTATGCTGTACTGCACATCCAAAAACCTTTCCCGAAAGACATTGGCCAGTTATGAGCAATCGCTGAAATTGTTCGCCGCGTATTTGAAGGAGCACTTCAAAATCGTTGATCCGGGCCGCGTACAATCAGGGCATATTCGTCAGTACATCAAATATCTCAAGGAACGCGGCAAATACACGGTGGTTGTTAATGAGGAGCGGAAAGAGTATAACCATCCTGACCATCGGTCGGACTATAACAGCCAATCTCCGCAACGACAATTGACAATTATGTGAGGAACATCAAGGTTTTCTTCAATTATCTATTCGAAGTGGAGACAGCCATCCAGAAAAATCCGTGTGAAAAAATCGAAAACATCAAGCCGGAACGAAAAGCCAAAAAAATGCTGACAGTCGAAGAGATTAAGCGTGTCTTAAAACAGTTCGATACAACCACCTTCCATGGATATAGAAACCTCATCATCACCAAACTGTTGTTGGACACAGGAATGCGAATTGGGGAATGTTTATCGCTGAAACCAAATCAGTTTGATTTTCATCACAAGAGCATCCTGATTGTGAATCCGAAAAACAAACAGCAGCGGTATGTATTTTTTCACATCGGCTATCACGGGATCTTAAGCAATGGATGAAGTACAAAGATCGTTATTCGAACAGCGATCTAATGTTCCCTACGACAAGGGGCACCCAGTTGGAAGTCCGGAATTACGAGAAAGCGATGCGTGATGCGGGTAGAAAAATTGGAGTTCAGATCCATCCACACCAACTTCGAAATATTTTTGCTAAGTACTATATCATGAACGGCGGCGACTGGTTCACCTTATCCAGAATTCTCGGTCATTCATCTGTTGACGTCACACAAAAAGCGTATTTGGACTTCACAGATGACGAAGTGGGGCGGAAGTATCAGCAGCATAGCCCGGTTGAGTTCTTGAAAATATAAGCGTCTATTCCCGTCCAAAAAAATTTTTTTTCAAAAAGTTCACGTTAAACATTGGAAATTGGATGACACGTCATGTTAATATCATTTCAGATTTGATCAACTGCAGAAGTTTTGTCAGGATTCCGTTGTTGTCATCCCCAGATACAGTTGTCAAGGACGCGATATTGATTTCAGCCTTGACAACTGTATTTCCCCTCACGAATATTCACTCCATATTTTGCCTTTTGTTCATTCACATTAATAACCCTGTAAGGTACACAAACATTCACCATGAATAATCCCTCACGACTTTTCGACACCACCCTCGTTTATGGACTTTTCATTTTGCATGGTCCGATACAATCGTAAGCGTCAAATACTTCACACCTACACGGACTCGAAGATGCATGAGAAACTGAGTGTATCTGAAAGATAGGAGGTACGCACGTATGAACGAAAACGAACGCAACGAGCAATGGCGGGAGCGGATCCGTGCCTATCGGAAAAGCGGACAGACCATGCGAGCATGGTGTGCCGCCCAAGAAATCCCGTTCAACCAACTGAAATACTGGTTACGCAAACTGTCGCCGGACAAACGGAAATCACCAACGACAACTTGGGTGACGGTCACCCCAACGCCGCCTTCATCGGCGGAAGCCTCCCCCCTCGTCGTCCGGATCGGCAGCGCATCCATCGACATCCGTCCCGGTTTCGATGGGTCCCTGCTCACGCAAGTGGTGCGGGTGCTGGAGGCGGACCGCTGATGCTCCCCCTTCCCGAACGGATCTTCCTGGCGAGCGGCGCGACGGATCTGCGCAAATCGATCGACAGTCTGGCCGCCCTCGTCCAGGAAAGCTTTGGCTGCAGCCCGTTTGCGCCCACCCTGTTCGTGTTCTGCAACCGGCAGCGGGACAAGCTGAAAATGCTTTACTGGGAACACAACGGCTTCTGGCTGTTCTACCGTCGGTTGGAGCGCGGCACGTTCCGATGGCCGGAGCCGTCGGACGGAAGTCCGACGATCGCCCTGCAGCACCGTCAATTGCGCTGGTTGCTGGACGGACTCGCGCCGGATCAGCGGCAGGCCCATCGGCCGGTGCCCGCCCAGGTCGTCCTGTAACGGCTTTCCCATCGGCGTGTTCACCAAATCGCCATGCTCATCGGCAGGAAAGGAGCCCGATGTCGCGAAATCCATCATCATGGAAAACCGAGCGGACATCTCCCCCCTGACCTCCGAAGAGATCATTCGACAATTAACCGAACAAGTGGCGGCGCTCAAGCTGCAGGTCGCCTGGTACGAAGAACAATTTCGGCGGGCGCAGCAGAAGCGCTTCGGCGCCTCCAGCGAACAAACACATCCGGATCAACTGACGCTGTTCAACGAAGCCGAAGCGGAGGCCGATCCGTTGGCACCCGAGCCGACGGTCGAAACGGTGACCGTTCAGTGGCGGAAGAAAGCCAAAGGCGAACGGGAAGCGAAACTGGCGAACCTGCCGGTCGAAACGATCCACTACACGCTGGACGAAACGGAAGGCGTCTGCCCGGATTGCGCCGGGCCGCTGCATGCGATGAGCACGGAAGTGCGGCGGGAACTGAAGATCATTCCGGCGCAGGTGAGCGTCGTCGAGCATGTGCGCCACGTGTACAGTTGCCGCTGGTGCGGGCAGACGGGCGTGCGGACGCCGGTCGTCACCGCACCCATGCCGGCCCCGGCGTTGCCGGGCAGCCTGGCGTCTGGCGCACGTGATCCATCAGAAATACGTGAACAGCTTGCCGCTCTACCGGCAGGAAGAACAGTTCCGGCAATGGGGCATCGACCTGTCGCGGCAGACGATGGCCAATTGGCTGATCGCCGCCAGTGAGCGATGGCTCGTTCCCTTGTACGATCTCTTCCATGCCAGGCTTCTGGCGCAAGACCATCCGCGCAAGCGAAATCGTACCTGTGGCTGTATCGCACCGGGCGCGGAGCCGCGCTCGACGTGATGCTGTACGACTACCGGACCGGACGCGGCAGTGAACATCCGGAGGCCTTTCTGGCCGGATTCACGGGGTACTTGCAGACGGACGGCTACAGCGGATATGCCAGGCTCAAGGGGGTTACGCAGTTGGGCTGCTGGGCGCATGCACGGCGCAAATTTCACGAAGCCGTGCAGGCGGTGCCGCCGGCGCAACGCGCTCAAACCGCCGCGGCGGAAGGGCTGGCCTTGTGCAATGCGCTGTTTGAGGTCGAACGCCGCCTTAAGGAGGCGACGGCGGAGGAGCGCCATGACGCCCGCCTGGAGGAAAGTCGGCCGATTCTGGACCGGATGGCCGCCTGGCTCGAAAGCCAACGCGCGCGCGTGTTGCCCAAAGGGTTGCTCGGAACGGCGATCACCTACTGCACGAACCAGTGGCCGAAGCTCACCGCCTTTTTGCAGGACGGACGGCTGGAGATCGACAACAACCGCAGCGAACGGGCGATCAAGCCGACGGTGATCGGCCGAAAAAATTTCTTGTTTAGCAACACGCCGCGCGGAGCAAGGGCCAGTGCGGTGTTATACAGCATCGTCGAAACGGCAAAAGCAAACCGGCTGAAACCGGAGGCATATTTGCAGTACCTGTTCGAGCAACTGCCGCAGCTGCCGAACTTGCAGGACGCCGCCGCTCTGGAGAAGCTGGCCCCGTGGTCGCCCGCATTGCCGAGCACGTGTCGCCTGTTCTGACGTTATGCCCCGAACCGCTCTGACTGCGAAATCAGGGCTCTTTGGCGTTCCGTCTGGTTCGGTGCTCTCGCGCACACGCTTCGTTTCTATTCTCACAGGATCGAGAAGTTTTGATCAGGTGTGCTGGATTTGACGCTTACCCGGATCCTGTTTGAATTCGCTGATCCAACGGTACAAGGTATTGTCGGATACACCCAGTTCCCGAGCGACTTGCGCCACCGGTTTTCCCTGTTCCTGGATCATCCTCACGGTTTGGATTTTGAAGTCTTTGTCATACTTTTGACTCATCTTCGGACACCTCGATTTTGCTGAATTTATTGTCGCATTCTCGATTCTCGGTGTCCACTATTCAGTCTAGCATCATGACACTGTTGATTGTATAAAAAAATAAACCGTCCCTAATGGACGGTGTTATTTATGGTGTTGCCCCCGGGTTGCTTTGTAACCGTGCTACCAGTTACACCAACTCTCCGCAAGCCGCCAGGGGCAACAGGATAACTAAAGTACTCATCAGCACCATTCCTTTCGTAACTAGGAGAGGATAAAGCGCAGAAATTGCGGCGCCGAGAAGACCTGATAACAGGTTATCTGCGAACCAGTTCTCTTTGAGATGAGTACTTAATTAGGAGAGTGTAGGACTCGAACCTACTCCTGCGGCAAACATACTGGATTTTTATTATACCACGATTTGGTATGATAATCAAGGAGAAGCAGGTATCGTATTTTATGGGCCAACTGAAAGTTGAGGTTAACGAGGATCACAATCAAATCACTCAGGACGTGGATTGAGAGTAGAGTGACTTTCGCTAAGATGGTAAAATGTGTAAGAAAGGAGCCGGTCGCATGACTAACACAGAGAATCGTCCATGTCTGTTTTGCAATACCATTAGCCAGATGCGAGAGGTTGAAGAAACGTTACACTTCTCATGTCTCTGTACAGGTGGAAAGGGCTGGTATACGATCGACAGGGACTGTTACGACGACTATGATGCACGCCGATACCCGGGGCATCTTATCTCTGGCTATATCCGAGAGATGTACGAGAACGGCCACCAGGTGCATATCGACTCAGAGAACATTGAACAGATTCTTCGTTCCCCACTAATTCCAAATCATGTTCGCGACAAAATAGAAAAATTGCTTGTTTATCTATACCGCAATACCGAAGTAATTGGTGAACCGGTCATTTTGAAGGAGTCAGATTTTAATCTGACCTATTCACCGAAAGCAACCGAACTGATAACATTGATTTATTACTTGAGGGATCAAGGATTTATCGAAGAGGAAGTTCACAGTGAATTAGGGTCCACTGATATGGAAATCATCATGACACCAGCAGGCTTGGAGCAGGGACATGAATTGTTGAACCGTCAGAAAAAATCTAACCAGTGCTTTATAGCGATGTCCTTTGACCCCGGTCTGCTGCAGACTTTCAAAGATCATATTTTCCCGCGAATACGTGAGACGGGTTTTGAGCCAATTACGGTCGATATCGTTCATCATAATGACAACATCGTGGATCGAATCATTTACGAGATTAAAAACTCCCGTTTTGTCATTGCGGATTTTACCCACCAGAAGCATGGTGTCTATTACGAGGCAGGCTTCGCTAAAGGACTGGGTTTGGAAGTAATCTGGACAGTTCGGGAAGACGACATTGGAAACTGCCATTTTGACACCCGTCAGATGAACCATATAGTCTGGAGAACGGTCGAGGAACTTGGTGAGCGATTGCGGGACCGGATTCTGGCGACGATCCCGGGGGCGCGGCTTACATAATAAATAGGGGTTGAGGGATTTGACGATATGGCAAGTTGCAGCCGGTGATTCCGGTGGGAGAAATTACACGCAACTCTGCATCGAGCACGATGTTATCTTGATTGGACCGGGGGATCCCGGCAATTTCAAAGACAATCCTTCCGGTTACGACGGCGAGCACATGAAAAACCAGATCGCGAGTTTTTGCAATAATCCAAAAGCCGGCGATCTTGTCCTTTTGCGTTACGGTAAAAGAGTTGTGGCTGTCGGCATTATCCCTGATGAAGACCCCGAATACTCATGGCAAAAAGTATTTGATGATGTATTGGGCTGGGATATGCAGCACACGCGAAGGGTCGTTTGGGATCAAAAAGCACTCTCTATTCTCGACCCCATTCAACCGGTATTTGGCCATATGCCGATGATGCCGACGATCACAAGGGTCGAAGATCAAAGAATCAAGAAGTACGAAGCAGATCTATTGCAGGCAATCAAAATTAGACCGTTAAGGCCCTTGCCGAAAGATGTCGGTGAGGTGCTGGAACCGGAAGCACTTGGCATGGCCCTTTTCGCGAAAGGGTTGTCCAATGACGCAGTTGAAAAAGTGCTGCAAACGATCGCCCGCATCAATCGTTTGTCGTCGTGGTATGGAACGGATAAAGAGCAGAAACGCCCTTCAGAACACGAGATCGTGGCACACATGATCTCGCCCCTCATGCTCGGCATGGGATGGTCAGAGCAATTACTCGCGATTGAGTGGAACAATATTGACATGGCGTTCTTTAACGCTACGCCAAGCCGGCCGGAGCATTGTGTGATGATTTGTGAAGCCAAAAGGCAGGACCAGTCACTTGACGATGCGTATGAGCAAGCGCTTAAATACGTTCAAAAAAACAACCTGGTCAACTGCAAACAAATCGTTTCAACCGACGGAACCCGGCTGTTGCTATACAAAAAAGATGTGGCAGGGAATTGGCCTGCTGCAGATGCACCGACAGGCTGCGTGAACTTGCGACGAATTCGGGATAAGAACGTGTTCCCCAAAGGTACTTCAGGGATTGATACGTTAATGGAGTTGGTCCCCTGGAAGGTAATGGGGTAATAACGAAGAGACGGAGGGGAGGTCGCCCCGAACCCATGCTCGATCCCTGACGCGTGGATCGTGGGCGAGAACATAACGCTCCTGTTTGAGTTTAAGGTGAGCGGCACGTTGAACGCTGCACAGTTCGCGGCGCATCGTACGAAACTTTCGTCGGACGCGCTGGAGGTCGAGGCGACCTGGAAGCAGGTCGGGGAGGCGATTCGTAGCCTGGAGGCGGACGATTGCTGCGTCGATCCGGCCCGGGAGAAGCCGGCGTGGAATCGCTGGCGGTTTGGGACACAATAAGCATTATTAGGGGAACTGATGGTGGAACAATCCAACTCGACTCTTCAACTTGAAATTGATCATATTCATATCCCGTTTGACCTGGAGTTCCTGCGGAGATGGAGAGAGGGAGATCCCGAGGTTGTGCCGCCCGAAGTGTTGGCATGGAAAGGGAATGGCAGGCAGTTCAGTTATGGTTCGGGTGAATTTTGGGCGGCGCGGTATTTCCGGAGCAAGGAATACGAAGTGATCGAAGGCTATGACTTGGTGTCTAAAAAGTCGATATTTAAGGAACATAATGCAGTTATTCAATTCAGACTTGGGGAAGATCGAGTAAAGGAATTTTCTGCAGCAGCCCAAAAATGGAATCGTGCCGGGTTTCGGGTAACCACTAACCTGGACATGTTCATTTTCAACAAGGACGAAGCGTATTTTGTTGACGCTAAGAAGGGCAGAGACTTCCTGAAGCCCAATCAATTGCGCTTTATTTATCTGGCTCAAGAGATTTTAGGAGTGCCAAGCAGAGTAGCAGCGATGGATGTACAGGCTACAGAACCGTATATTACAACGCGCATTTATTCTCTTACTTAGAACCAGTGATTGCAAAGCGCCACAATATCCATTTTCGGCAAAAGTTCCTTCCTGGGGACCCTGAAGTTCTTTACGGGGGTGTTAGGGTTGTAAGTGTAATGCTCCCCATTGTCAAGACACGATTTTTTGGACTTTCCACAGTTTGCTTGACACGAAGTTAAGACCAATTCATTATGAATGGATTTTTTCATATTCCACTGGGCTCATATAGCCTAGTGTTGAATGCATTCTTTTCGTATTATAAAACATTTCAATGTACTCAAAGATTGCATTTCGTGCTTCCTTTTCACTGGAAAACCTCCTTGTTTCCGGCATCAGTTCACGTTTTAACGTTTTGTAGAAGCTTTCTATTACGGCATTGTCGTACGGATCTCCCAAGCGGGACATGCTGGGTATGGCTCCATGTT